>NZ_FNTA01000004.1:690833-1381666 GCF_900105055.1 Amycolatopsis lurida | reverse complement strand
CGCTCTGGTTCCACCGCCCGTTCCGGGCCGACGAGTGGTTCCTCTACGACAGCGCCTCGCCGACCGCGTCGGGTGCCAGGGGGCTGGCGACCGGCCGGTTCTTCGCCGCGGACGGAACGCATATCGCCACCGTTGTCCAGGAAGGCCTTCTGCGAGTCGTGTGACGTTCCGCAGTCGAGATCCAGCCTTGTCCACCCTTTAGAGGGAATGACGAAACGCATTAACATCTGGAGCCAGAGCATTACGGAATGGGTGCGGGCATAAAGGGAGGGCCGGAACCGATCGGGGGACGGCTCCGGCCCTGCACCGGGGGTGAATCCGGCTTCGACGGGTATCCTTCCGAACGCCCATCGGTGCAGCTCGCGGCCCCGCGCCCGTGCCGCGAGCGGATCCGCTGCCGCCGGTGAAGGCGGGCGTTCCGCGTTGCACAATGCTCAACCTACAACGGCAATCTGCAAATTGCAGGATGAAAATCGACGCGTGGGTGAAAATGGTCGTGTGACCATCTCACCCAATGTGTCTCGGGCTGGTTAGATGTGCTTCGTACGGGGCATAGAACACTGTTCTCTTCGCCGCGTCGCGATCGTTGATGCTCGGACAGCTTGTGGAGGTGCCGTGATGACGAGGGGTCAGGGACCCACCGTGCGCCGCCGGCGGCTGGCGAGCGAGTTGAGGCGGTTGCGCGAGGCGGCCGACCTCACGATCGACGAGGTGAGCGAGAAGCTCGAATGCTCGGCGTCGAAGGTCAGCCGAATCGAGACGGGGCACGTCGGCGTCACCCCGCGTGACGCGCGCGACATGCTCGAGCTGTACGGCATCGCGGGCGACGAGCAGGAAGCGCTCGTCCAGCTGGCCAGGGAAGCCCGCAAACGCGGCTGGTGGCACGCGTACAACGAGGTCTTCACCGGCACCTTCGTCGGGTTGGAGGCGGACGCGAGTTCGCTGCGGGCCTTCCAGGCGCTCCTGGTGCCCGGCCTGTTGCAGACCGAGCGGTACGCCAGGGCCGTGATCAGGGCGATGCGGCCCGACGCCGAGGACGCCGAGATCAGGCGCCGGGTGGCGGCGAGGATGGCGCGGCAGGAACTGCTGACCGACCCCTCGCCCCCGGAGTACTGGGCGGTCATCGACGAAGCGGTCCTGCATCGCGTGGTCGACGGCCCCGAGGTCATGGCGGAGCAGCTGTACCGGATGGTCACGATGGCGGCGCAGCCGAACGTGACCGTCCAGGTCGTGCCGTTCGGCGCGGGGGCCCATCCCGGGATGGAGGGTCCGTTCCTCATCATGGGCTTCCCCGAACTGGCCGACACCGACGTGGTCTACGTCGACAGCACCTCCAGCGGGCTCTACCTGGAGGAACCCCCGGACGTCCGGCGATACGCGTTGATGTTCGACCATCTGCGTGCCGCCGCGTTGAAGCCGGACGACTCGGTCGAGGTGATCGCCGAGGCCGCCGGAAGGTTCGCCGAACAGGCGGCCCTTCCGGAGAAGTCCCTGGAAACAAGTAAGGAGTGGGGAGCATGACGCCCAACGATGATCTTTCCCAGGCCCGGTGGTTCAAGAGCAGCCACAGCGGTGGCGGCAACGACTGTGTCGAGGTCGCCTTCACCGGTTCCGGTGCCGCGCTGCGGGATTCCAAGGATCCCGAGGGAGGTGCCTTCCGCCTCTCGCCGCAGGCTTGGCGCGGGCTGCTCGGCGCCGTGCGCGCGAGTGGCCCCGCTCACGACCAGAGCCGCTGAACTCGACCCCTTACGCCCCCCGAGCAGGGGATGGGCCGGCGTAAGGGGTCGAATCACGTCCGGGTGTAGGTGATCACCCGATGCCGCGAGGCACCCCTCAGGACGAATCTCATCACTACCAACAAGGCAGTGAGTTCCTAAGGGGAAAAGATGAACACGAACGACGCCCTCCTCACCGGCGTACTGGCCGAGGTCGAGTATCGGCGCGAAGAGCTGCAGCGAGCGGGCCGCAGCGTATGGGTCGACCGGGCCCGCCGGGCGGGCAAGCGGATCCGCGCGCAGCGTGCCGAAGTCCGGGTGCCCGCCCAGGAGCGCCGAGAGGTGCGGCAGACGCCCGCCCGCAGCGGCGACGTCACCCGGTAGAGGTCGAGTGCGATGAAGCTCTCGGCGAAAACACAGGCGAAGTTGTCGGCCCGGTAGGCAAGAATGCACCTCGTGCCCCGTCTTGGCTCCGGAATCCCGATCGTCGCCCGCACTCAGGAGATGCGGCAGCTCCGCGCCGCCTTCGCCCGTGCAGAACGGGGCGAGGCCGGCGCGGTGCTGCTCTCCGGTGACGCCGGCGTCGGCAAGACCCGCCTCCTGACCGCGCTCGGCGAGTACGCCGCGGGCGCGGGCGCCCTGGTGCTCACCGGGCGCTGTATCGACGTCCATGAGGGCGGTCTTCCTTATCTTCCGTTCGCCGAGGCGCTGGCGCCGCTGGCGACGACGTCCGATCCCGCGGTCACCGCCGCGGTCCGGGCCCGGCCGGCGCTGGGCAGGCTGCTCCCGCAGATGCAGCAGGCGGAGGACTACCCCGCCATCGAAGACGGTCAGCTCACCGCGAGCGAACGGGTGTCGACGCAACGGCTCGGTCCCGAACAGGACCTCGGCCAGCTCCAGCTGTTCGACGCGGTACTGGGGGTGCTGACCGTCATCGCGCAGCGCCGGCCGGTGGTGATCCTGCTGGAGGACCTGCACTGGGCCGACGGCTCCACCCGGAACCTGCTGTCCTTCCTGCTGACGAGGCTGCGCACCCAGCGGCTGCTGGTGGTGGCGAGCTATCGCGAGGAGGACGTCCACCGGCGGCATCCGCTCCGGGCGGTGTTGTCCGAGGTGGTGCGGCTGGGCGCGGTCGAACGCGTCGAGGTCAAGCCGTTCGGCGCCGAAGACGCGCGCGCGTTCGTCGAGGCGCTGGCCGACGAGCCGATCGGCCAGGACCTGATCGCCGACATCGTCTCCCGGTCCGAGGGCAATCCCTTCTTCGTCGAGGAGCTGCTCGCGTCCGCGAAGGACTGCCGCGAGCTCCCCGCCGGGCTGGCCGAAGTGCTGCTCGCCAGGGTGGAGCAGCTCTCCCAGATCACGCGCCGGGTGCTGCGCGTGGTCTCGGTCGCGAAGGACGCGGTGGCGCACGCCGCGCTCGCCGAGATCTCCGGGCTGGACGAGCTCGAACTCGACGAGGCGCTGCGCGAGGCCGTGCAGCATCACGTACTGGTGATCGAGAACGGTTTCTACACCTTCCGCCACGCGCTGCTGCAGGAAGCGGTCTACGGCGACCTGCTGCCGGGGGAGCGGGTGCGCATGCACGCGGCGTACGCGGCCCGCATCCGCGACAGGGCACAGGGCCGCGGCCAGGACGCGCGGCTCGCGCACCACAGCATGGAGAGCAAGGACTTCGTCACCGCGCTGGCGGCGTTGCTGCGCGCGATGGACGAGGCGGAGAAGCTGGGCGCGCCCGGTTCCGCGCTGCGGCACGTCGAGCAGGCACTGTCCATTTGGGACGCCGTACCCGAGGCGGACCGGCCGTCGGACGTCGACGAGCTCCGCCTCCTGCACGAGGCGTCGTATTTCGCGAGCACGTCGGGGGAGCCGGAGCGCGCGGTCGCCTATTCGCGGTCCGCGACCGAGGCACTCGGCCCGGACACCGGCAACGAGCGGGCCGCCAAGGTCTGGCGGCGGCACGCGGAGGCGCTGCTTTCGGTCGACGGCACGATCGACGAGGTCGTCGAGGCGATCGACAAGGCCTGGAAGCTGGTCGAGCACACCGAGGCGAGTGCCGCGCGGGCCTGGGTGCTCGCCACCCGAGCCGGGATCCTGCGGCTGATCGACCGGCACGACGAGGCGCTGCAGTGCGCGCTGGCCGCGGTCGCCGACGCCAGGGCCGTCGGTGCGGGCGGGGCGGAGGCGGCGGCGCTGGTCTCGCTGGGCACGCTGGCCGATTCGGCGGGTGACGTCGAGGAGGCGCGGGAGCGGCTGCGCGAAGCCGAGCGGAAGGCCAGGGAATCCGGCGCGCTCAACGGCGAGCTACGGGCTCTGCACTTCCTCGGGCTGAGCTACGACGACAGGGCCGAGATCCATTCCGCGCTGAAGTACTACGCCAAGGGCATCAAGCGGGCCAAGGAGACCGGCCTGACCTGGAGCTCGTTCGGCATCGAGCTGCGGACCAAGCACCTCACGCTGCGGTACGTCAGCGGGGATTGGCCGGAGGACGACGACGCCGGCCGCGCTGGCCGCGGTGTTTCGAGTGTCGTCGCGGGGCGGTTCCTGAGCATCTGGGCGCAGTTCGTCGTCGGCAGGGGCCGGTTCGCGGACGCGGACAAGATCCTGCCCAGCCTGCGGCAGCACTGGATCGCGGACTACTCGATCGCGCTCGCGTCGGCCGACGCCGCGATCCAGCTCGCGTCGTGGCGAGGGGACCACGCGGGCGCGGTGCGCCAGGCGCACGAGCTGATCGACTGGCTCGAAGAGGTCGAACCCGCCGTGCTCGGCGGGATCCGGATCAGCGTGCACGGTCTCACCGCGGCCGTCGCCCAGGCCGCCGAAGCACGGGTACGCGGTGACCTGGCGACGGTCGAGGCCGCGGTGGAATCGGGCGAGAAGTTCCTCGCCCACGGCCGCCACTGCGCCGAACACGGCATCCCGCGTTCGGTGTCGCTGGGTCCGGAAGCGCTGGCGTGGCTCGCCCGGCTGGAGGCGCTCGGCAGCTGCCTTCGTGGCGCGGGGGATCCGGCGCTGTGGGCGAAGGCGGTCGAGGCGTTCGGGTACGGCGCGGTGTACGAGCAGGCCATGTGCCGCCTCCAGCACGCGAAATCCCTGCTGGCTTCGGACGGTGACACCGCCCTCGCCGCGTCGGAGCTGCTGGCCGCGCACGCGGTGGCCGACCGGCTGGGCGCCTGCCCGCTGCGCGAAGCCGTCCGGGAGCTCAGCCACCGGGCGCGTGTCGAGCTTCCCGGGGAGGCAGTGGCGCCGCGGCGTGACGTCGTGGATCCGCTGACCGATCGGGAGCGCGACGTGCTGGAACGCGTCGCGCTGGGCCGGACCAACCGGCAGGTCGGCGAAGAGCTGTACATCAGCGAGAAGACGGTGAGCGTCCACCTTTCGCGCGTGATGGCGAAACTCGGCGCGAGCCGCCGGGCCGAGGCGGTCGCGATCGCCTACGACCGGGGCCTGCTGGCCGCGCCCACCTCTTCCTGACCGCGATTCGTCATCTGGTTGCGATCCTTTCGCGGCAACGATCGCAACCAGATGACGAATTGCGGAGGTGGTCAGCGGCGCGGGAGGCGGCGGAGCGCCTTGAGGCCCGCGCTCAGGCCCCGGGCCCAGAGCTTCGGCGGGATTCCGCGGCCGGGGCGCAGCGGCATCCCGCGCTGCACCGCGATCGCCTGGGCCTCGGTGTACTTGAGCAGACCTTCGGAGCCGTTGCGCCGCCCGACGCCGGACTCCTTCATCCCGCCCATCGGCAGCCCCACGGTCCCGAAGGTCGCCGCGAAGCCTTCGTTGACGTTGACGGTCCCGGCCTTCAGCCGCGCCGCGACCTCCCAGCCCGCCCGGCCGTTGCGCGACCATACGCTCGCGTTCAGCCCGAACTTCGTGTCGTTGGCGCGCTCGATCGCGTCGGTGACGTCGGTGTAGCCGTAGATCGACACGACCGGCCCGAAGGTCTCCTCGGCGAACAGCTTGACGTCTTCGGTGACGTCGGTGAGCACGGTCGGCTCGTAGAACAGCGGGCCGAGATCGGGCCGGGCCTTGCCGCCGGTGAGCACCTTCGCGCCCTTCGAGCGAGCGTCCTCGACGTGGGCCGACACGGTCTCCAGCTGGGCCTCGGAGGTGAGGGATCCCATCTGCGCCTGGTAGTCCAGGGCGCCGCCGAGCCGCAGCGCGGCGGTCTTGGCGACGAAGGCGCGAGTGAACTCCTCGCGGATCGACTCGTGGACGTAGATGCGCTCGACCGAGACGCACAGCTGCCCGGCGGAGGAGAAGCACGCGGTCACCGCGCCGGTCGCGGTCTTGGCGATGTCCGCGTCGGGCAGCACGATCATCGGGTTCTTGCCGCCGAGTTCGAGTGAGTAGCTCGTCAGCCGCTCCGCCACCTTCGCGGCGAGACCCTTGCCTGTGGGCGTGGAGCCGGTGAAGCAGAGATAGTCCGACTCCTCGACGAGCGCGTCGCCGATCTGCGAGCCGCGGCCGAGCACGATCTGCCAGATACCGGCGGGCAGCCCGGCCTCCTCGGCGACTTCCTGCAGCCACAGCGCCGAGAGCGCGGTCTGGTTGTCCGGCTTCTGCACGACGGCGTTCCCCGCCGCGAGCGCGGGGAGGACGTCCATCGCGGTCAGCGCGAGCGGGTAGTTCCACGGTGAGATGATCCCGACGACCCCCTTGGGGTGCCGGATCTCGCCGACCTTCGTCAGCACCGGGATCAGCCCGGCGGCGCGACGCGGGGAGAGGATCTTCGCGCTGTGCTTGCCGTAGTAGGCGGCGACGAGGGCGGTCGCGCTGACCTCGTCGAAGGCGTCCATCCGCGCCTTCCCCGCCTCGATCTGCACGAGGTCGAGCGCCTCTTCCTGCCGCTTCAGTACCAGGTCGTGCAGGCGGATCAGGATGCGCTGGCGTTCTTCGACCGGCCGCTCGGCCCACGCGCGCTGAGCCTCGCGCGCCTGGTCGAACACGGCGCGGACGTCGGCGTCGGTGGCTTGGGGCAGCGTCGCGATCGGCTGCCCGGTGAAGGGCGCGCGCATCTGGACCGGCGCCGAATCCGCCCCGCCCACGACCCGCCGCACGAGCCGTTCCGCCCTGGCCGCGGCCGGGGCGCCGGGAACGTCGCCGATGGTGGCGGGCCCTTCGGTGTGGTGGCCCGCGCTCGCCGGTGTCGTGCTCGTCATGCCGTCTCCGTTCCATGCCGCGCGGAGCCGGAAGGCGCCACGCAGAGCCCAGGTGTTACCGACGAGTACAGCATACCGCCGGTA
This sequence comes from Amycolatopsis lurida, assembly GCF_900105055.1. NCBI lineage: Bacteria > Bacillati > Actinomycetota > Actinomycetes > Pseudonocardiales > Pseudonocardiaceae > Amycolatopsis > Amycolatopsis lurida. Next base: position 1,374,711 of record NZ_FNTA01000004.1, on the reverse strand, counting down.
TGGAGACTGTCCACCGCTGATATGAATCAGTTTCACATATTGTCGGGCCGGGGCGGATTGTCCGGGGACGGACGCAGGATGTCCTGCTGCTGCAACGCGGATCCCGCGGGTGGTGTCGGAGGCGACGGCGGCTCGTAGGCCTGCGGATACTGCTGCTGAGGGACACCGGGAGCGTAAGGGCTGTAGGAGGCCGGGTAAGGGGCCTGAGGGGGTGGCGCCGGTTCACGCCGGTTGGCCACGACCGCCAGTCCGATCGTGAGCAACGCCACGAGCCCGCCCGCGAGCAGGATCCAGAATCCGCTCCCGGTCCCATAACGCGAGACGAACCGGCCGGTGTCCTGCCCGAAACTCAGGCTCGCCGAGATGTCCATGCCGAGCATCCAGACGCAGGCCGCGGTCCCCGCCCCGCCCGCGATGAGCAGCGTCCTCGACGTCGTCGCGGCGGGTGAACCCGAATTGCGCTGATACGCGGCGAAACCCACCGCGGCCCCGGCGAACAGCGTCAGCGCGGCGGCGGACAGCGGGATGCCGTAGCGGGCGACATGCGTCTTGTCGTAGAACTCCTTCTCCTCCGCCGACGGTTCGATGTCGAAGGTCCGCGTCCAGCCGGTCTCGGCGAATTTCGACACCGTCTTGCCGTCGGAGATCTGCTCGTACGTCGACTGCGGGAGAAAAGTCGCGATGAGGACCAGCAGGCCGGCGAAAACCCCCATCATCGCGGCGAAAAGGCGAGGGAGCCGCACGTCGGACGGCGGGCGCGGGGCGGCGGCGGGCGGTATTGCGCCGAACGGGCCAGTCGGTTGGTACGGCTGCTGCTGCGGCGCGCTCATGGTCGACTCCTCCGCCGGTTCCGTTGTCCAGCAAGGAATTCCACCACGGATCGACCGATGGGATAAGTGTCAGCTGTGCTCTGGTCAAGGGCTTTCGCGCGTGCTACGCGGAGCTGTCCTCGTACAACATCACCGCGACGCGCTTCCACTCGTCGAGCAATTGCCGCCGTCGCTTCGGATCGCCACCGAGCTCGGCGTCCAGTGCCAGCCCGCGGGTGAGGTTCACGGTCAGCCAGAAGAGGATCTCCGCGCGTTCCTTCGGCAGATCCCCGGCGACCGCGGTGATGTGCTCCAGTGTCGAGCGGCCCAGCGCCCGGTCGACCGGGCGGATCGCCGCGCGGAGTTCGGGGTCGGTGCGGGCCGCGACCCACAGTTCGGTGGCGGCCGTGGACAGCGTGCCCGAGTAGCCCTCCCACAGCAGGTCGATCGCCGCCGCGACCCCTGAGGCGCCACCGGGAAGCGCCGTGATCGACGCCGCGAGGCGCCCGCGCAGCTTCTCCGTCAGATGCTCGACGGCGGCCGCCATGAGCTCGGCCTTCGCGGAGAAGTGGTGCTGTACGGCGCCCTTCGAGACGCCGGCGCGGGCGCAGATCTCCTGGACCGAGGTGCGCGCGTAGCCGAGGTCGACCAGGCAGTCGATGGTCGCGTCGAGCAGCGCGGTGCGGGTCTGCTCGCGCCGCTCGGCCTGGGTGCGGTGGGTCCTGCCGAGCACACTCACCGGATCCTGCCCCCTTTACGTGCAGCTCGGTACGGATGTACATTCCGGATGGAACTTACATCCTAAGCGTCATGTTTTCCAGGTCCGATCAGGAGGCGTTGGCCGTGCCCTTGCAGATCCAGAAGAGTTCGTGGAGCACGACGGAGCTCGAAGACCTCCGGGACCTCGCCCGGACCTTCTGCCAGAAGGAACTCGTGCCGAACCAGGAACGCTGGGCGGCCGAGAAGAAGGTCGACCGCGAGCTGTGGACGAAGGCGGGCGGGGTCGGCCTGCTGGCCCTGTCCATCCCGGAGGAGTACGGCGGTGGCGGCGGCACGTTCGCCCACGAGGCCGTGCTCTACGAGGAGCAGGCCCGCTCCGGTGACAGTGCCTGGGGCGTCACCGTCCACAATGGAATCGTCGCGCACTACATCCTCGAGTACGCGAACGAAGAGCAGAAGAGGGCCTGGCTGCCGAAGTTCGCCTCCGGCGAGATGGTCGGCGCGGTCGCGATGACCGAGCCCGGCACCGGTTCCGACCTGCAGAACATCAAGACCCGCGCGGTGCGCGACGGTGACCACTACGTGATCAACGGCGCGAAGACGTTCATCACCAACGGTTTCCACGCCGATCTCGTCGTGGTCGCGGTGAAGACCGACCCCGACGCCGGCGCGCAGGGTGTCTCGCTGATCGCCGTCGAGACCGACACGCCGGGCTTCAGCCGCGGCCGCGTCCTCGACAAGATCGGCCTCAAGGGGCAGGACACCGCGGAGCTGAACTTCGACGACGTCCGCGTCCCCGCCGCCAACCTCCTCGGCGCTCAGGAAGGCCTCGGCTTCATCCAGCTGATGCAGCAGCTTCCGCAGGAACGGCTGATCATCGCCGTCACCGCGGTCGCCGGGATGGAGGCCGCGATCGACCAGACCATCGCCTACACCAAGGACCGCCAGGCGTTCGGCCGCCCGGTCTACAACTTCCAGAACACGAAGTTCAAGCTCGCCGAGGCGGCGACCGAGGCCGCGGTGTCCCGCGCGTTCCTCGACCAGTGCATCGAGCGGCATCTGCGCAAGGAACTCGACGTTCAGGGCGCGGCGATGGCGAAGCTGTGGACCACCGAACGGGTCAACAAGGTGGTCGACGACTGCCTGCAGCTCTTCGGTGGCTACGGCTACATGACCGAGTACCCGATCGCGCGCGCGTGGGCCGACATCCGGATCTCACGCATCTTCGGCGGTACCAGCGAGATCATGAAGGAAATCATCTCCCGCACGCTGTAGCGGAACCGTTGGCGCAGAAAGGAAAGACGTGGCGAAAAAGGCCGGCCCGCTAAGCGGGCTCAAGGTCGTCGAACTGGCCGGGCTCGCCCCGGCGCCGTTCGCCTGCACGATTCTCGCCGATCTCGGCGCGGAGGTCGTCCGGATCGACCGGGCGACCCCCGGCAACGACGTCATCGGGTTCCCGAACGATCCGCTCGCCCGCGGCAGGCGATCGATCGGGATCAACACCAAGACTCCCGAGGGCGTCGAACTGGTGCTGAAACTCGCCGACGACGCCGACGTGCTCATCGAGGGTTTCCGCCCCGGCGTCGCCGAGCGGATGGGCATCGGCCCGGAGCAGGTCCACGCCCGCAATCCGCGGCTGGTCTACGGGCGGATGACCGGCTACGGCCAGGACGGCCCGCTGGCGACCGTCGCCGGGCACGACATCAACTACATCGGCATCTCCGGCGCGCTCGAACCCATCGGGCACGCCGGGCAGCGGCCGGTGGTACCGCTCAACCTCGTCGGCGACTTCGGCGGCGGTGGCCTGCTGCTCGCGATGGGCGTGCTGGCGGCGCTGTTCGAACGCCAGACGTCCGGCAAGGGGCAGGTGGTCGACGCGTCCATGGTGGACGGTGCGGCACTGCTGACCACCAGCCTGCACGGGCTGCTGGATTCCGGGCTGTGGTCCGGTGGGCGCGGCGAGAACATGCTCGACGGCGGCGCGCCGTTCTACGACACCTACGAGACCGCCGACGGCAAATACGTCGCCATCGGCGCGATCGAGATGCGGTTCTGGGGCGACCTGGTGAAGGTGCTCGGCCTCGACCCCGAGGAGACCCCGGTCCACGTCGACAAGAACGAGTGGCCGAAGCTGCGCAAGATCGTCGCCGAAGCCGTCGCGAAGCACACCCGCGACGAGCTGGTCGCGAAGGCCGAAGGCACCGACGCGTGCTTGACGGCGGTGCTCTCCCCGAAGGAGGCGCCGTCGCATCCGCACAACGTCGCGCGCAAGACCTTCGTCGACGTCGGTGGCATGATGCAGCCCGCGCCCGCGCCGCGCTTCGACCGCACCCCGGCCGAGACGCCGGAACCACCGCGGCCCAAGGGCGGCGACACCGCCGAAGTCCTCGCCGAACTCGGCGTGGACGCCGACGGGATCGAACGGCTCCGGGCCGCCGGGACGATCGCCTAAAGGTGTTCCGGGTCGGGGCCCAGGTCGGACCGCACCACCGAATAGAGGATGTGGTCGCGCCAGGCCCCGTCCCGGAACCCGTAGCCGCGCAGCACCCCCTCCCGGGTGAAGCCCGCCTTCGTCAGGGAGCGCTGTTCGGCGATGTTGCCCGCCTCCGTCGACGCCTCGACCCGGTTCATCTGCGTATGCGCGAAGAGGTAGCGGACCAGCAACCGCTGGGCCTCGGTCCCGTAGCCGTGGCCGCGTGCCTCGGGGATGAGCACGAGCCCGGCGTTCCAGCAGTACGACGTCGAGCCGGTCCTGGTCTTGTGCCAGGACACGAAACCGAGCCGCTGCCCGTCGAGTTCGATCATCAGCATCCCGTTGTCCGCCGCGAGCATGCCGGTCTCGGTCCAGCGGCGGCGCAGGAAGTGCGGGTCGTGCCAGCCGTGCCACTCGAACGTACCCGCGGCCCGCGGATCGTTCGTCAGTGCTTCGAGCATCGGCAGGTCGTCTTCGTACACCGGTCTGAGCGCGACTCCGGTTTCTGTCATTCGACAGAGATTAACTGCGCGGGCCCTCGAAACTGCCGTGACGCCCCGCGCCGTCGCTGAACCGGCTCGCGCCCGCGACGGCCTCCTCGGCGAGCCCGCCGCTGATCAACGCGTTCGAGAACTCGGCGCGCATCGCCTCGGCTTCGGTGAGCCCGTACTGGCCGTACGCGGATTTGCGATCCGCACGCAGACACGCCTGGGGGAACGCGGCCAGTTCGCGCGCCAGCGCTTGCGCGGCAGCCAACGCCTCGCCGTCCGGCACGACCCGGTTCGCAAGCCCGATCGCGAGCGCCTCGTCGGCCTCGACCGGCCTGCCGGTGAGGATCAGGTCCATCGCCCGCGAATGCCCGATCAGCCGGGGGAGGCGCACCGTGCCGCCGTCGATCAGCGGCACCCCCCAGCGGCGGCAGAACACGCCGAACACGGCCGTGGTGTCGGCGACGCGCAGGTCGCACCACAGCGCCAGCTCCAGGCCGCCCGCGACGGCGTGCCCGCGGACCGCGGCGATCACCGGCTTCGACAGGACCATGCGCGAAGGGCCCATCGGCCCGTCGCCCGCCGGGCTGAGCGAGTTGGTGCGGCCGGTGCCGACGGCCTTCAGATCGGCTCCGGCGCAGAAGGCGTCACCCGAACCGGTGAGGACGGCGACCGCAGCCTCTTCGTCGGAGTCGAACGCGCGGAACGCGTCCGCCAGGGCGTTCGCGGTCGGTCCGTCCACGGCGTTGCGCGACTCGGGGCGGTTCAGCGTGATCGTCGTCACCGGCCCGTCCCGGTGGACGAGAACGTTTTCGCTCATCGATCGCTCCCTCGAGGAAATCCGGGTGGGCAACAGGGCCCGATGCTCCTTAAAGTGGTGACAAAGTCCGCAGTGCGCGCGGAGTCATCGTCTGGACACTACGGTGTGATGGGATGGAGCCATGTCGCCCGGCTTGAAGAAATTCGTTGTGATCGCCGTCGTCGCGCTCGTGCTCTTCTTTCTGATCAGCAGGCCGACGCAATCCGCCGACGCCGTCCACACCGCGCTCGGCTGGCTCCGGTCCGGTGCCGAAGCCATCGTGACGTTCGTCCGCAGCCTCTTCTCCTGATCCTTCGCGACGATCACCGGTGCCCTGGTGGCGCCGGTGATCACCGTGCGCAGCCACCAGCGGTTATCACGCAGAGTCACTCGCTTCGGATTTCGGTCGAATGACTCGACCATCCGGGTGGATTGCCCCCGAAAACCCGCTGGTCGACGAATTCGTGCCCGGGAAGCTCTGGCGGAAGAGACCTCCGCGCCCCTACGGTGCTCACATTGCGTGATCGGTTGGTCCTCCAGGCGCCGGAGCCGGCCTCCTGGGCGAGGAGTTTCCGCAGGTGCAAGCCGCAGGGCAGCGGAACTTCCAGCCGGGCAAGTAAGTCAGGACTTGTCAGTCGGGGAATCATGAGGAGGCAGGGATGACCGGAGATCCCGGAGTCGATGCGTTGATCCGGCAGTGGGCCGCCGAGCGCGAGCAGACCCCCGAGGAGCAGGAGGCCGACCGCATCGCGTCGGCGTGGCTGGCCGATGTGCCGCGACAGGCTCCCGGAATCCCCGGCCAGCGTCAGCAGTCCGGTCAGGCGCGCTGGGCGCCGGTCGAGGCCGCCGACCCCGGCTACCTCGACGCGATGCGCCGCCGTCTCCCGGAGGTCCCGCAGGACCTGCTCGTCGCGGCCGCCGGCTGGTGGCAGATGGTCGGCGGCGTCGCCGAGGCCGAAGCCTGGTGGGACGCCGGCATCAGCCCGCTCGACCAGCGTGCGCTCGACTACCGCGCGGCCGGGCTCGCCCCGTCCGACCTGAGCCGCCGTCTCGGCCCGATGACCGTTTTGCAGCACCTCCGCCGCGGCAGCGCTCCGGCCTGGTGCGTGGCGCGGCTGGCGAGGCAGCAGAAGTCCGCCTGATGAGAACTTCTCGCACGCGCGGGTGAACCGGCGTGGCAAGGGCGATTCCGGCGACCGCGTAACGCTAACCTGCGCGGGCTCGTTGTTCGAGCATCGGTCGTGATCGCCGCCCACGCTGGAGGACTCGCTTCGTGCGCACCACCCCGGAAAACGACGAGCTCGTCGCCGACCCGGCCACGCCCGCTCCGCCACGCCGCGGGGTGGGCGCCGCCGTATTCGGCAGGCTGGCGATCGTGCTGGCCGTGCTCGCCCTCGCCGCGGGCGGGATCTGGCTGGTGACCAAGGCGTCCGCCCCGGTCGCGAGCCCCACGACGATGGAGATCCCCGCGCTGCAGGTCAAGGCGGCGGACGTCAAACCCGGTTCGGTCGCCCCGGTCAACGCCACCCTCGCGGGCGGCGCCACCCAGCAGACCGTGCCGCAGCAAGCGCAACCGAAGCCGGGCAAGGATCCGCTGACCGCCTGGACCGAGCGGGCGGCGCAGGCCACCGGCATCCCGGCCAGGGCGCTGCTCGCCTACGGCAACGCCGAGCTGGCGATGCGCCAGATGCAGCCGAACTGCAAGATCTCTTGGGCGACCCTGGCCGGCATCGGCCGGATCGAATCGAACCACGGCCAGTACGGCGGCGCCGTCCTCGGCCAGGACGGGCGGCCGTCGAAGCCGATCATCGGCGTCCCGCTCGACGGATCGCCCGGCGTGAAGGCGATCGGCGACACCGACGGCGGCCAGTTCGACGGCGACACGGCTGTCGACCGCGCGGTCGGCCCCATGCAGTTCATCCCCAGCACCTGGCGCCGGTACGCCGCCGACGGCAACCGCGACGGCCTCGGCGACCCGCAGCAGATCGACGACGCGACACTGGCGGCGGCGCGGTACCTGTGCGTGAACAACCGCGACATGTCGGCCGCTTCGGGGTGGTGGCAGGGCATCCTGTCGTACAACAACTCGACCGAGTACGCGCAGAAGGTCTTCGGGCTGGCGGACGACTACGCGAAGGCCGTCGCCGCCGCCTCGTGAGTGGTAAAGACGGTTCTAACCGTCCTTACCACTCACGACGTCGGAGGTAGGACCAAGGTCCCGAGCGCCCAGGTCGGCGATGTTTCGCCCCGCGCCCAGTGCTAGCGTCGATATGTGCCCGCTTCGTCCGTCACCCTGCGCCGTCTCGGCATCGCCGGCGTCTGCCTGGTGAGCTTGGCGCTGTGCTGCGGGCTCGCGTGGTGGCAGTGGGAGCGGTTCTCCTCGGCCAGCGGGACGTTCCAGAACCTCGGCTACGTCCTGCAGTGGCCGCTGTTCGGGCTGTTCCCCGCCTTCATGTTCTGGCGGATCCGCAAGCTCCGCCGTCAAGCCGCCGAGGTCGACGCCCAGGAAACGGTGGCCGAGACCACCGTCCCGGAGGTGCCCGCGCCCCGGCAGCGGCGCGCCCCGGCGCCGTCGCCCGCCGAGGACGACGAGCTCGCCGCGTACAACAGGTACCTGCGCGAGCTCAACGCCCGCGACCAGTAGTCCCCAGAGAGGTTCGAGACCCTATGACCACCCGAACTGACGACGCCGCCCCGGCCCGCCCGGTCTCGTTGGGCGGACCGCTGATCCGGTTCCGCGTCGCGGCGTACGCCACCGGTGTGGCCCTGCTCGGGCTGGTCGTCGAAATGCTGCTGCAGTACGTCTTCCGCGTGGAGCTCCCCCAGTTCGTGAAGATGATCCCCATGGTCCACGGCGGGCTCTACCTGATCTATCTGCTGCTCGCGGTCGACCTCGCGATCAAGGCCCGCTGGTCGATGAAGGGCACGCTCCTCGTGCTGATCGCCGGCTGCATCCCGTTCTTCTCGTTCGTGATGGAGCGCAAGGTCACGCACAAGGTCCAGGCGGGCGTCAAGCTCTAAGCCCGGCGCCGGAAGGTCAGCGCCACCAGAAAGGACACCGCCGTCACCACGGCCGCGGCGGTGAAGGCCGCGGTCATCCCGGTGACCGTGGTCTCCGCCGGGCCTCCCGGCGGGGGCCGCGTCGCCGCGCCGAACACGGTGATCAGGATCGCCAGCCCCAGTGTCGCCCCGACCTGCTGCAACGTCTGCAGCGCGCCGCCCGCGGCACCCGCGTCGTCGGTGGGCACCGTCGCCATGATGATCACGCTGAGCGGCGAGAACGCCAGGCCCGCGCCCACGCCCATCAGCAGCATCGGCCCGAGCAGATGCGAGAAGTAGCCGCTGTCCGTGGTGAGCGTGGTCAGCCAGACGACTCCGCCGGTCATCAGCGCGGTCCCGGTCAGCGCGAGCGGTTTCGGCCCGAACCGGGGGAGCAGCTTCGGGATCAGCCTGCTCAGCAGGAACATGCAGACCGCCATCGGCAGGAACGCGAAGCCGGTCTCCAGTGCGGCGAAACCCGCGATGTCCTGCAGAAACTGGGTCAGGAAGAAGAACATGCTCATCATCGCCATCGGCCCGAGGAAGAAGTTGACGTAGGCCGCGGCGCGGTCGCGTTCGGCGAACAGGCGCAGGGGGATCAGCGGTTCGCGCACCCTCGTCTCGATGAGGAGGAACGCGGCCAGCGATGCCAGCCCGGCGGCGAGGCTGCCGAGGGTGATCGTGTCGCCCCAGCCGTGCGACGCGGCGTGGGTGAAGGCGAACACGAGCGAGCCGACGCCGAGGGTGCCGGTGAACGCGCCAGGAAGGTCCAGCCGGGCGCGCCGCCGGGGCGGATCGGCCACGTACCGGGAAGTGAGCAGCACGATCGCGAGCCCGAACGGGACGTTGATGTACAGCGCCGCGCGCCAGGAGATCCATTCGGTCAGCAGCCCGCCGAGCAGCAGGCCGATCGCGAAACCGCTGCTGGACATCGCCGAGAACAACGCCAGCGCGCGTACTCGCGCCTTGGCCTCGGTGAACGTGCTGGTGATCAGCGCGAGCGTGCTCGGCCCGGCGAGCGCGGCGCCGACGCCCTGCGCGACCCGGGCGGCGATCAGCAGTTCCGCGGAACCGGCGAGGCCGCCGAGCAGGGAGGCGGCGGTGAACACGGCCGTGCCGACGACGAACGTCCGGCGGCGGCCGAACAGGTCACCCGCCCGGCCGCCGAGGAGCAACAGGCCGCCGAAGACCAGGCTGTACGCCGTCATCACCCAGGAGAGGCCAGTGTCGGTGAAGCCGAGTTCGGACTGGATGCGGGGGAGCGCGACGTTCATCACCGTCGCGTCGAGGATGAGCATGAGCTGGCAGGTCAGGATGATCGGGAGGACCAGCCGGTGCGGTGGTGGCAGGGCCCCGGCCGTTTCGGGCCTAGGCTCGGCACGCAGGGTTCGCTCGGTCAAGGAATACTCCGAAGACGTAACGAGATGAAGCGGAGAGACTCTCCACTTGAGGTCGTGAGCGATGATATGGAGACAGTCTCCGCTTACGCAAGTGAATTCGGAGAACGTCTCCGTTTTCGTCGCCCGAGGAGGTGCAGATGGTCACGGCCGATCCGGCCCGCCCCATGCGCGCGGACGCGCGGCGCAACTACGAGCGCATCGTGGCCGTGGCGAAGGAGGCGTTCACCGCCGACGGCGTGGACGTGCCCGCCGACGACATCGCCAAACGCGCCGGCGTCGGCGCGGGCACGTTGTACCGGCACTTCCCGACGCGCGACAAACTGATCGAGGCCGTCTACCGCGACGAGATCGACGGGCTGGCGCAGCAGGCGTACGACCTGCTCGACGAATCGCCGCCGGGCGAGGCACTCGAGACGTGGCTGGCCACGCACGTCATCTACGTGGTCGAGAAGCACGGGCTCGCGATGACGCTGAAGGCGTCCGTCGACGCCGGCTCCGAGGTCTTCGGCTGGTGCCAGTCACGCCTGCGGGCCGCGGCCGACACGATCGTGAAGGCGGCTCAGGACGAGGGCGTGCTCCGGCCCGACGTCGCGGGCGTCGACATCCTGCGGCTCGGCCACGGGCTGGGCTCGGCCGCGAGCAAGGCTTCGGAGGAGGACACGAAGCGGCTTCTCACGATCGTGCTGGACGGCCTCCGGATGCGATGAAGGGTCCTTGCGAATTGTGCAAGGACCCTTCATCGCGCGCGTCGGGAGGTGCCGCGCGTTGGGCGGCCGGCTGGATCGCAGCCCGCGCGCCGGCGACCAACGTCGGTGTTGCAGAAGCCACTTTCGCAACCTTCAACGTTGCGAAAGTGGCTTTCGCAACGGGCCCGCGCCCAGCGCGTCAGGAGCCGATCCCGGTGAGGGATCGCACCTCCATCTCCGCGTGCTTGACCGGATCGGCCTTCGAGCGGCCGACGAAGGTGCCCACGAACCCGCACAGGAACGAGAACGGGATCGACACCAGGCCCGGGTTCTTCAGCGGGAACCAGTGGAAGTCCACGCTCTTGACGATCGAGTCCGCGGCCCCGGACATCACCGGCGAGAAGAACACGAGCACCAGGCTCGCGATCAGCCCGCCGTAGATGCCCCACAGCGTGCCGGTGGTGTTGAAGCGTTTCCAGAACAGCGAGTACAGCAGCGTCGAGAGATTCGCCGACGCCGCGACGGCGAACGCCAGCGCCACCAGGAACGCGATGTTCTGCCCGTTCGCCAGGATGCCGCCCACGATCGCGAACGCCCCGACGGCGACCGCGGTCAGCCGGGCGACGCGGACCTCGGCGGCCGGTTCCGCCTTGCCGTTCTTGAAGATGTTGGCGTACACGTCGTGGGCGAAGGAGGCGGACGCGGTGATCGTCAGCCCGGCGACGACGGCGAGGATGGTCGCGAAGGCCACCGCCGAGACGATGCCGAGCAGGACGGTGCCGCCGATGTTCAGCGCGAGCAGCGGCGCCGCCGAGTTCTCCCCGCCGGGTGCGTTCTTGATCGCCTCGGGGCCGACCAGTGCGGCCGCGCCGAAGCCGATGACCAGCGTGCAGAGGTAGAAGAGGGTCATGCAGGCGGTCGCCCACACCACCGATCGCCGCGCCTCGCGCGAATTCGGCACCGTGTAGAAGCGCATCAGCACGTGCGGGAGTGCCGCGGCGCCGAGGACCAGGGCCAGGGCGAGCGAGACGAAGTCGAGCTTCGTGACCTCGCTCTTGCCGTACGAACCGCCGGGCTGCAGCAGTTCGTCACCGAGCGGGCTGTTGTCGGCGGCGGCCGAGAGCAGGTTCGAGAAGCTGAAGCCGAACTTGCCGAACAGGAACACGGTGATCAGCGCACCGGTCAGCAGCAGGATGGTCGCCTTGATGATCTGCACCCACGTGGTGCCCTTCATCCCGCCGACCAGCACGTACAGCACCATGACGACGCCGACGACGCCGATCACCAGCGCCTGGCCGAAACCACCGTGGATATCCAGCAGGAGCGCCACCAGGCCGCCGGCGCCCGCCATCTGCGCGAGCATGTAGAAGAAGGAGATCACGAGGGTCGACGTCGCCGCCGCGGCGCGGACCGGGCGCTGCTTCATCCGGAAGCTCAGCACGTCGCCCATGGTGAAGCGGCCGGTGTTGCGCAGCAGTTCCGCGATCAGCAGCAGGTCGACCATCCACGCGACGAGGAACCCGATCGAGTACAGGAAGCCGTCGTAGCCGTGGATCGCGATCGCCCCGGCGATACCGAGGAACGACGCCGCCGAGAGGAAGTCACCCGAAAGCGCGATGCCGTTCTGTCGGCCGGTGAAGGCGCTTCCGGCCGCGTAGTAGTCCGAAGTGGACGAGTTGCGCGTGCTGACGCGGTACACCACGTACAGGGTGATCGCGACGAAGAGCGCGAACACCGCGATGTTCAGCACGGGGTCGTTGTCGGGGATGCTCATCGCTCACTCGTCCCGACGGAGGCCCGCAGCGCCTCGACCTTGGGGTCGAGCCGCTTGTTCGCGAACTTCAGGTAGGCGATCGTGATCAGGATCGTGCTGGCGAACTGGCCGAGCCCGAGCAGCATGCCGACGTTGACCTCGCCCCACACCTTCCGGCTCATGAAGTCGTGCGCGTAGGCCGCCAGCAGCACGAACGTCATGTACCAGGTGAAGAAGAGCAGGCTCATCGGGAACACGAACCGGCGGAAGGTCTTGCGCAGCGCGACGAACTCCTTGCCGTGCTGGATCCGGTCGTAGTCCGGGCCGGTGGCGCGCGGCGACGGGGGAGCGGGCTGGCGCTCGCGGACGAACAGCGCGGGCATCTGCCCGGTGTCCTCCAGGGCGTTGCTCGCCGCGTAAGGGCGCGCGACGTCGGGCATGGGTTCCTCCGGGGCTTGCATCCGTGGCGCGGTACGGGGAGCGCACATACTAACTACGGCTTCACCCGCTCTGAATAGGCGACCCCGGTTCCACGAAGGCGTGGGGAGGTATTCGGTTTTACCTTCCATTAGTGTTTCCGGAAATCGTTTCGGCCGGAATGAACCGGCTTTATCACTCGTCATAGTGAGCGGAGTTGTCACGCGCGGTCGTCGCCCGAACGGCCCACTGCGGCAAACGACGGACGATGACCACGCTCTGTCCCTCGTTTTGGTGACAGATCGTAGTTTTACTACCGGGGCAGGTGCCGTTCCGATACCGTGCCCGCCATCCCGGACCGGGGAAGATCCCCCGCTTCCTCGGGTGTCTCGAAAGAAATCACCATGTCGGGCGACATCGACCCGGCGTGGGCGGCAAGGCCACAACATCGGGCACATATTTCGGCTTGACCCACCCGTTGGGGGCACGCAAAGTAGTTCGACCGGGCGACCCGGCTACCGTACGTAGGCTGATCGGGTGATTAGGGCACCTGTGCATCCGCGCAAGCCGTAACCGGAATTCCCTCGTTTGTGACGCGCGAGCGGTTTTCCGGCCCGGCGGATCGTTCGGACGCACGCTTTTCGCTGGTCAGCACCCGTGTGCTGAACAGAATTGACGGCACCCGGATTGGTGTACGATTCTTTGGCCCGGCTGACCCGCAGTGATCGATTGGCAAAGAAAAGTTGATCTCGACGACCATGCACTTCGCAGGTTGCGACCTGCACGTGCAGGTGCAAGAACTCCCGAAGCGGACCGGTGTACCCAGGGACACTCGGCACATCCGGATCGCCGGACGGGAACCCTCACGTCGCGATCGATCCCGCGGGCAGACCGGGGCCGAGTTCCCCGCAGGCAGGTGCCTCGCGGGAACGGACGCCTCAGACCGTGCCAGGACGCCGGACAGGGAGTCACCTACGTGACCGTTGCAGGAGAAGGCCAAGTGCCGGTCGGGGAGCTGCTGGGACGCACTCCCCGGCCATCTCGGTGGGCCACCGGCTGGCGCACGCTCGTGCGCTGGCGGGACTGGAGCCTGCCGGTGAAGCTGTCGGCCGTGACGCTGGTGCCGATCCTCATCGCGCTCGCACTCGGCATCGCCACCATCGCCGGCCAGGTCGGCCGGTCCGACGGCTACCAGCGGCTGGACCGGCTCGTCGCGCTGAGCGGGCATATCCGCACCCTCGCCGACGGCCTCGGCCGCGAACGCACCCAGTCCGCCGCGGGGCTGACCGCCGGCACCGTCGGCGGGACCCTCGAGCTCGCCTCGGCCCGCGCCGACGTCGACACCGCCATCCCGCTCTACGGCGCCGCCGCCACCCGCGCGGTCGAGAACGAGCCGTCGCTCCGTCAGGCGCGGGAAGCGGCCGCCGCCCAGCTCGACAGGTTGCCCGACATCCGGCAGCGGGCGTCGTCCGGACAACTCGACCCCGTCCAGGCGATCGGCGAGTACACCGACGTCACCACCGCGCTGCTCGCCCTCGACACCGCGCTGGCCGCCGGTGCCGGACAGGACGTCCTCGGCGGCACCCCCACGGCGTTGCACGACCTCGCCATGATGAAGGAACAGCTGTCGCTCAGCCAGGCTCTGGTCTCCTTCGGCATCGCCCGGTCGAGCCTCGCGCCGAGCGAGCTCGACCAGGTGCGCACCGCCGAACTCCGGCTGGCCGACCGCCTCACCGACTTCCGCGCCGCCGCTTCGGAACAGCAGCGCCAGGAGTTCAGCGCCGCCGTCACCGACGAGGCGATGGAAAACCGTGACAGGCTCGCGAAATCCGCCCTCGGCGAACAGGGCGCCCCGTCCTCGCAAGCCTTCCGCTCGTTGTCGGCGCAGGGCTGGACCGACGCCTCGACCGCGGTGATCGGCAAGGTCGGCGAGGTCGCGAACAAATTCGGTGCCGAGACGAGCGCGGTCTCGGCCGAGCTGGTCGACGACGCCAGCAGCGGCGCGGGCCTGCTCGCGGTCCTGCTGTTCGGCGCGATGGTGCTCGCCGTCGCCGTCGTCTTCCTCATCACGCGCCAGCTGCTGCGCTCGTTGAAGATGTTGCGCGCCAGCGCCCTCGACGTCGCCGAGAAGCAGCTGCCCGACGCGGTCCGCAACATCCAGGAAGGCCGCTCGCAGGGCACCGACGTGCGGCCGGTCCCGGTCGGCGGTGACGACGAGATCGGCGAGGTCGCCAGGGCCTTCGACAAGGTGCACCACCAGGCGCTGCGCCTGGCCACCGAGCAGGCCTCGATGCGAACCGGCTACAGCAACGTGTTCGTCAACCTCTCCCGCCGCAGCCAGAGCCTCGTGCAGCGGCAGCTGCAGCTGATCGAGCGGCTGGAGCGCGACGAAGAGGACGCGGACCAGCTCGCCACGTTGTTCCAGCTGGACCACCTCGCCACCCGTATGCGCCGCAACAACGAGAACCTGATGGTCCTCTCCGGCGCCGAGCCGGGCAGGCGTTCCGGGCAGCCGGTCTCCGCCACCGACGTCGTGCGCGCGGCGGTGTCCGAGATCGAGCAGTACCAACGGGTCACCGTGCAGAATCCGCCGCCGGTGCGGCTGGTCGGCTACGCGGCCAACGATCTGATGCGCCTGATCGCCGAACTGCTGGACAACGCCACGGCCTTCTCCGCCCCGGAAACCCAGGTGACGGTCGCGACCAGGCTCGTCGAAGACGGCTCGTTCGGCATCGACATCCTCGACAAGGGCATCGGCATGAACGAGGCCGAGGTCGCCGAGGCCAACGCCCGGCTCACCGAGGCGCCCAACGTCGACCTCACCACTTCGCGCCGGATGGGCCTGTTCGTGGTCGGACGGCTGGCCAGCAGGCACCGCATCGGTGTCTCGCTGCACGGCGGCAAGGACATCGTCGGTGTTCGCGCCACCGTCTCCGTCCCGGCGGACCTCGTGATGGCCCCGCCCGGGGGAGACCCCGGTCCCGCCACCGGCCCGATCACCCAGCGCCTCGCGCCATTGCCGCCGCAGCAGCCTGGCGGCCTTCCCCGCCGCCAGCGGCCCACGAACGGATCTCGCCCCGCGATGCCGAGCGTGCCCTCGCAAGGCGGGGAGCGGTGGCCGTCGGCGAACGATCTGGCGGGCCACACCAAGCCCGGCGTCAACGGGCACGCCCCCAAGGCGTCACGGCCGCCGTCCGATCTGGAGATTTCCGGAACGGCGCTGTTCAGCCCGATTCCCCCGGACGAGGCGACTCCGCCGCCCGCGCCGGAACCCCGGCGTCCCGAACCGGAACCCGCCGCCGAGGCCGAGCCGTCCGCCGAGGAAGCGGAGAAGCCCGCCCCGGCGGAAGGCGATCTGCCCAGCGGCAAGGAACTGTTCGAGGCCAAGAACACCGGGACCACGCTGAGCGAATGGTGGAGCCAGGCGGCCACGCCGCCCGCCCCGGCGGCCCCGCCTCCGCCCACCGCGTCCGAGACGACGCCGATCTTCGACGAAATGCTGTCGGCGTGGTTCCGTTCGCCCGCGGCCGAACCCGCGGCCAAGAAGGAGAAGCCGGGGAAGAAGGAACCCGAAGAGAAGAAGACGGCCGAGCCCGCTCCGACCGCCGAGCAGGAGGCCCGCACCTGGGACTTCGCCAGCGACAAGGCCTTCCGCACGGTGCAGGAGGTCTCCCAGAACGCCCCGTCGACGTTCACCGAGGCCGGATTGCCGCGTCGCCGCAAGGGCGAGCAGCTCCTGCCCGGCAGCGCGGCGTCGTCGGTCCCGGCCGCCGAACCCACCGCCAAGTCGGAACTGCCGGTCCGCGACCCGGCGAACGTGCGCGGCAGGCTGAGCAGCTTCCAGCAGGGTGTCAAGCGGGGACGCAAGGAGGCGGCGGACAAGGCCACGCCTGCCACCACGCAGCCGGACGCGAAGCCCGAAAAGGCCGCGGCGCCCAAACCGTCGAAGGCACCCGAGCCCGCGAAGGCGCCTGAGACGGCCGAGCGTCCGGCGGCCCCGCCCGCCGCGCTGCCGAGCAGGAAACCGCAGGCAGCGAGCCCGGAACCGGAACCGGTCGCCGCCACGGAACAGACGGACGCCTGGAACTTCGGCTCCGACGAAGGCTGGAAAGCGGCCCAAGCGGTGTCCCAGTCCGTGCCCTCGCGGATGACTTCGGCAGGATTACCCAGGCGCCGTCGCGGGGAGCAACTGCTCCCGGGCAGCGCGGGACCGCCCGCCGGGGCGGTCACCCCCCGACCACAGCGAGACGCGCACGACGTGCGCGGTCGCCTGAGCAGTTTCCAGCAGGGCATCCAGCGCGGACGGCACCACACAGCCCAGGCGACCGAAGCCAACCACGAAACCCTGGAGGGTGAATGACCTCGCCGAACCCGGCCCAGCCCCAGCAGAACCAGTTCGGGTGGCTGGTGAACGACTTCGCCGAGCGGGTACCCGGAGTGGCGCACGCGGTGGTGGTGTCGGCGGACGGCCTCCTGCTCACCGCGTCCAGCAGGCTCCCGCTGGACCGCGCCGATCAGCTGGCCGCCGTCGCGTCCGGCCTGGTCAGCCTGACCCAGGGCGCCGCCCGGTGCTTCGAGGCGGGCGCGGTCAACGAGACCGTCGTCGAGATGGAACTCGGCATCATGGTGCTGATGTCCATCAGCGACGGGTCCTGCCTGGCCATCCTCGCCGCCCCGAACTGCGACATCGGGCAGGTCGCCTACGAGATGACGATGCTCGTCGATCGCGTCGGCCAGATCCTCACGCCGGAACTTCGCGCGCAATTGCAGGGCGCCGGTGGGTCGCTGATCGGCGAACCGGTGGGATGATGTCCCGATGAGCACCGGGTCCGGATCCTTCGGCGAACCGCCGGGGACGGGTGAACACCAGCCTCCGCACGCGGGGGCCGGCCATGCTGCCGGTTCACGGGACGACGGCACCTTCGCCGACGTCCTGAACGGCTTCACCCTGGATTCGGGACGTGGTCGTCGGAAGCGCAAAAAGAACAAGCACCCTCAGGATTCCCAGGCGGGCGGAACACCCGCCGCCGGGGAATCGGCAGTCCCGCAGCCGACCGATCAAGGAGACCGCGTGACCTCACTTGCTTCTCCACCCGACAGCGGCGCAGGTGCCGTCGGGCCGAGACCAGGTGGTCTTTTCGACCCGGGCCCGCCCAGCGGCGAGTTCATCATGCCCGCCGTCTTCGAGCAGGCGCCGTCACCGCTGGAAGAGACGGCGATCGTCCGTCCCTATGCCCTCACCGGGGGCCGGACCAAGGCGAACTACGCTCTCGAGCTGGAGACCCTCATCTCCACCAAGGACCACGTCGACTCGGGTAGCCTCCCCGCGATCGCCGCGGACCAGATCGAGTGCGTTTCGATCATCGAGGAGTGCCGCACCCCGCGTTCGGTCGCCGAGATCGCGGCGACCCTGCGCGTACCGCTGGGTGTGGCACGCGTGCTGATCAGCGACGCGGCGGACGCGGGGCTGGTCAGCGTGCACAAGACGATTTCGGGCAATGACGGCGCCGAGGCACATCTGGTGTTGATGGAAAGGGTTTTGAGTGGACTCCGTCGGCTTTAAGGCACCGCGGGAAACCGCGCCCCCGACCATGACATCCGCGAAGATCGTCGTGGCGGGTGGCTTCGGTGCGGGTAAGACGACCTTCGTCGGTTCGGTGTCGGAGATCGTCCCGCTCACCACCGAGGCGATGATGACGGACGCCAGTCGGGGGATCGACAACCTCGACCAGACGCCCAACAAGTCGACCACCACGGTCGCGATGGACTTCGGCCGGGTCTCCCTGGACGCGGACCTGATCCTCTACCTGTTCGGCACACCCGGGCAGCAGCGGTTCTGGTTCATGTGGGACGACCTCGTCCGCGGCGCGATCGGCGCCGTGGTGCTGGCCGACACGCGACGGCTGGCCGACTCGTTCGCGCCGATCGACTTCTTCGAGGACCGGGGCCTGCCCTACATCGTCGGGGTGAACACCTTCGACGGCATCCTCGAGCACGACATCAACGACGTGCGGGAAGCGCTGTCGATCGACCCGAACATCCCGATCGTCCGCTGCGACGCCCGGGAACGGGAGTCGACGAAGCAGACGCTGATCACGCTGGTCGAGTACGCGATGCGGCAGTGGATCGCCTTGCGCGCGAGCAACGCGAGGTGAACCTGACGGCGGCAGCGTAGGGGCTGCCGCCCAGGATTCACCTCTTTTCGTAGGTCAGCAGTACCGCGCGCCCGTCCATCGTCCGGGTGCCGGTCAGCCGCAGGTCCGTGCGCACGCCGCCGCCGAACACCTGCTTGCCGCCGCCGAGCACCACCGGGTGCACGACGATGTGGAACTCGTCGACCAGTCCGTGGTCGGCGACCGCGGTGGCCAGTTCGGCCCCGCCCATCAGCAGCAGATCCTTACCGGGCCTGTCCTTGAGTTCGGCCACGCGTGCGGCGAGGTCGCCGCCGATCACCTCGGTGTTCCAGTCCGCCTCCTCCAGCGTCCGGGAGAAGACGATCTTCGGCGACTTCCGCCAGATCGGCGCGTACTCGAGGTCGTGCGGGTGGTCCGAGATCTCCTCCGCCTGCGGCCAGTACGACGACATCATGTCCCAAACCCGCCGTCCGTAGAGGAGGGTGTCGGCGCGGTCGGTGAGCTCCTGGGAGTGGGCCGACAGCTCCGGGCCCATCTCGGCCCAATCGAACTCGCCGCCCGGGCCTTCGATGCGGCCGTCGAGCGAGGTGTGGACGGCGTAGACGAGCTTGCGCATGGCTTGATCCCTCCGGTGTGGCGCCCGCCTTCCGGGCGCCGGACACCGAGGGGTCGGAGCGGCCGCTGGGTTCTCGACATCGCCCCTCCGCAATTCGTCACCTACTTGCGGTGCGCTTCCCCGCAAGTAGGTGACGAATTGCGGAGGAGAGGGGCTCAGTACTCGTCGTGCCGCTTCCACCAGTGCCCGGGGCCGTCGGTCCCGCGGCCGGACTCCTCCCAGGCCTCCTGCCGCCCGAGCGGCGTCAGGTCGAGGTAGCGCAGCGTCCCGACCAGCTGGTCCCCGCCGCGGCCGGTGGTGAAGTACGTCCGGAACACGTCGTCGCCGTCGCGCAGGAAGACACTGACGCCGAACCCGCCGTCGATGCCGCAGGCCGGGTTGAAGCCGCCGACGGTCGAGACCCACGGGACGGTCCAGCCCATCCGCTCCTTGTACCGCTCGATCTCGGGCAGGGTCGCCGGCGCGACCACGTACAGCGTGGTGTCGCGGGCGTGCAGGTGCGCGAGGTGGCCGATGTTGTCCACGAGCATGGAGCAGCCAGGGCAGCCCGCCTTCTGCCCGGGGGCGAGCATGAAGTGGTAGACGATCAGCTGCCGCCGCCCCTCGAACAGGTCGAGGAGAGTGACCCGGCCCTGGGGCCCGTCGAACTCATATGAGCTGTCGAAGCGGACCATCGGCAGCCGCCGCCGCTCGGCGGCGATCGCGTCCGCGGCGCGGGTGAGCTCCTTTTCCTTGGCCAGCAACGCGTCTCGGGCGATCTGCCAGTCGCCTGCCGAGACGACTTCCGGCAGGGTGACGGTCTCAGTCATGGTGTTCGCCTTTCCTCAGTTCCGCGAGATGTTCTTCCATGCGGTCGAAACCGCCTTCCCAGAAGCGCCGGTACCGCTCGACCCACTCGGAGACGTCGCCGAGCGGCGCGGCCTCCAGCCGGCAGGGCCGCCATTGCGCGGTCCGGCTCCGGCTGATCAAGCCCGCGCGCTCGAGGACCTTGAGATGTTTGGAGATGGCTTGGAGGCTGACCGGAAACGGTTCGGCCAGCTCGTTGACGCTGGCTTCGCCGGTGGCCAGCCGGGCGAGGATCGCCCGCCGGGTGGGGTCCGCCAGTGCGGCGAACGTGGCGCTGAGCTGATCAGTGGTCATCGCTGCTCAATCAATCGGTTGTTTAACCCTGCGGTTGAATATACTGGTGCCAGTCGATCTGTCAAGGGCGAGTGAGAGCGCCATCACGCGAGTGGATGGGTTTAAAACAGTAGGAAGTCCAAGTATTTTGGAGGGATGACCAGCGACCTGCACCGGCCCGTGAACCCTGTTCGCTTCGTGACGGCGTCGAGCCTCTTCGACGGGCACGACGCGTCCATCAACATCATGCGGCGCATCCTGCAGTCGCAGGGCGCGGAGGTCGTGCACCTCGGGCACAACCGGTCGGTCGACGAGGTCGCCACCGCGGCCATCGCCGAGGATGTCCAGGGTGTGGCCATCAGCGCCTACCAGGGTGGGCACGTCGAGTACTTCAGCTACCTGGTCGAGTTGCTCAACGAGCGCGGCGCGGGTCACATCAAGGTGTTCGGCGGCGGCGGCGGGGTCATCGTCCGCGAGGAGATCGACCTGCTGCACTCGCGGGGCGTGGCGCGGATCTTCTCGCCGGAGGACGGCTACGAGATGGGCCTCCCCGGCATGATCAACCTGATGATCAAGGCCTGCGACACGGACCTGTCCGCGCAGTCGCCCGGCTCGCTGGACAAACTGCTTTCCGGGGACATTCCGGCGCTGTCCCGGGTCATCACGCAGCTTCAGCGCGAGGCGCTGCCGCAGGACGCGCTCGCCAAGATCACCGAGGCCGCCAAGTCGCGGACGGTGCCGGTCCTCGGCATCACCGGGACGGGTGGTTCCGGTAAGTCGTCGCTCACCGACGAACTGATCCGCCGGTTCCGGCTGGACCAGGAGGACAAGCTCCGCATCGCCGTGCTCGCCGTCGACCCGTCGCGCCGCAAGGGCGGGGGAGCGTTGCTCGGCGACCGCATCCGGATGAACTGTCTCGACGGCAGCCCGGTCTACTTCCGTTCGCTCGCCACACGGACCACCAGCGGCGAGATCCCCACCGGCCTCTCCGAGTCCATCCTCGCGTGCAAGGCCGCCGGGTTCGATCTCGTGATCGTCGAGACGCCCGGTATCGGCCAGGGTGACGCCGGCATCGTCGACTACGTGGACCAGTCGCTGTACGTCATGACGCCCGAGTTCGGCGCGGCGTCGCAGCTGGAGAAGATCGACATGCTCGACTTCGCCGACGCGGTGGCGATCAACAAGTTCGAGCGCCGCGGCGCCGAAGACGCCCGCCGCGACGTCGCGCGCCAGCTTGTGCGCAACCGCGAAGCGTTCAGCTCCTCGCCCGAGGACATGCCGGTCTACGGCACCAGCGCCGCGAAGTTCAACGACGACGGCGTCACCGCGCTGTACCAGCACCTGCGCGACACTCTCGCCGAGCGTGGCCTGACCGTCTCGGCCGGGGTGCTCCCGAAGGTCGAGGGCAAGGTGTCCACCGACGCCAGCACGATCATCCCGGCCAACCGGACGCGCTATCTCGCGGAGATCTCCGAGACCGTCCGCGGCTACCACGCCAAGACCGAGCAGCAGGTCGCCGCGCTGCGCAAACGCGAGCACCTCGCCGCCGCCAAGGAGGCGCTGGCCGCCGTTGACGCGAGCACCGACGCGCTCGACGGCCTGCTCGCCGCCGCCGAGTCCGATGTGGACGGTGAGTCGGCGAATCTGCTGGCCCGCTTCCAGGAACTGGCCGAGTCCTACCGTGCCGACGAGCTGGTCGTGAAGATCCGCGACAAGGAACTGCACACCCAGCTCTGGCGCGACACGCTCTCCGGCAACCGGATCCCGCGGGTGGCGTTGCCGCGCTACACCGAATCCGGCGAGCTGCTGTCGTTCCTGCGCCGCGAGCACCTTCCCGGGTACTTCCCTTACACCGCGGGCGTTTTCCCGTTCAAGCGCGAGGGTGAGGACCCGGCGCGCATGTTCGCCGGCGAGGGTGACCCGTTCCGCACCAACAAGCGGTTCAAGCTCCTGTCGGCCGACTCCGACGCGAAGCGCCTTTCGACCGCCTTCGACTCGGTGACGCTGTACGGGCACGACCCGCACACCCGCCCCGACATCTACGGCAAGGTCGGCACCTCGGGCGTCTCCATCGCGACGCTGGAGGACATGGAGGTGCTCTACGACGGCTTCGACCTGACCTCACCGAGCACCTCGGTGTCGATGACGATCAACGGGCCGGCGCCGACGATCCTCGCGTTCTTCCTCAACACCGCGATCGACCAGCGGATGGCGGCGTTCAAGGCCGAGCACGGCCGCGAGCCGTCCGAAACCGAGGCCGCCGAACTGCGCGAATGGGCGCTGCGCAACGTCCGCGGCACCGTGCAGGCGGACATCCTCAAGGAGGACCAGGGGCAGAACACCTGCATCTTCTCCACCGAGTTCAGCCTGCGCATGATGGCCGACATCCAGGAATGGTTCATCGAGCACGGCGTCCGGAACTTCTACTCCGTGTCGATCTCCGGCTATCACATCGCCGAGGCCGGGGCGAACCCGATCTCGCAGCTGGCGTTCACCCTGTCGAACGGTTTCACCTACGTCGAGAGCTACCTCGCGCGCGGGATGAACATCGACGACTTCGCGCCGAACCTGTCGTTCTTCTTCTCCAACGGCATGGACGCCGAGTACTCGGTGCTGGGCCGGGTCGCGCGCCGGATCTGGGCGGTCGCGATGCGGGAGCGCTACGGCGCCAACGAGCGCTCGCAGAAGCTCAAGTACCACGTGCAGACCTCCGGCCGGTCGCTGCACGCGCAGGAGATGAGCTTCAACGACATCCGCACCACACTGCAGGCGCTGTGCGCGCTGTACGACAACGCGAACTCCTTGCACACCAACGCCTTCGACGAGGCGATCACGACGCCGTCGGAGAGCTCGGTGCGGCGCGCGATGGCCATCCAGATGATCATCAACAAGGAGTGGGGCCTGTCGAAGAACGAGAACCCGTTGCAGGGCTCGTTCATCATCGACGAGCTGACCGATCTGGTCGAAGAGGCCGTGCTGCTGGAGTTCGACCGGATCTCCGAACGCGGCGGTGTCCTCGGTGCGATGGAGACCGGCTACCAGCGCGGCAAGATCCAGGACGAGTCGATCCTCTACGAACGCCAGAAGCACGACGGCACGCTGCCGATCATCGGCGTCAACACCTTCCGCAACCCGAACGGCGGGGAGGACGACGTCGAGGTCGAACTCGCGCGGGCGACCGAGGACGAGAAGCGCTCGCAGCTGGAGCGGCTCGAGGACTTCCAGCGCAGGCACCAGGCCGAGGCGCAGGTCGCGCTCAAGACGCTGCGCGAGGCCGCGACCCGGGGCGGAAACCTGTTCGGTGTCCTGATGGACGCGGCGCGGGTGTGCTCCCTCGGCCAGATCACCGAGGCGTTCTTCGAGGTGGGCGGGCAGTACCGGCGTAACGTCTAGCGGGCGGGAATATCGCGGTGCGTGTCCGGGTAGTTGCCGGACATGGAGATCGGAATCGCCACCTTCATCACCGATGAAGGCATCAGGCCGGACGTCCTCGCCGCGGCCGCCGAAGAGCGCGGGTTCAGCTCGCTCCACATCGCGGAGCATTCGCATATCCCGGTCAGCCGGGAAACGCCGTATCCGGGCGGTGGCGAGCTGCCGCACGTGTACTACCGGACCCTCGACCCGTTCGTCGCGCTGACGGCGGCCGCCGGGGCCACGTCGAAGCTGAAGCTGGGGACGGGCGTCGCGTTGCTGCAGCAGCGCGACGTCATCCACACGGCGAAAGAGGTCGCTTCGCTGGACCTGGTCTCGCGGGGCCGGTTCGTCTTCGGTGTCGGCGTCGGGTGGAACCGGGAGGAAATGCGCAATCACGGCACGGATCCGCGCACCCGCGGCGCGCTCGTCGACGAGCAACTCGCGGCCCTGAAAGAGATCTGGACGAAGGACGAGGCCGAATTCCACGGCGAGCACGTTGACTTCGACCCGATCTTCGCGTGGCCGAAGCCGGTGCAGAAGCCGCATCCGCCGATCTACATCGGCGGCGCCGGGCAGAAGGCGATGGAGCGGATCGCCAAGTACGGCGACGGCTGGCTGCCGCACGCCTACACCCTGCCGGAGGAGCTTCGCCGGGCGCGGCAGTGGCTGGCCGACCAGGGCCGTAGCGACATCACGTTCTCCGCCTTCGGCGCCACTCCGGAGGAGGACGCGCTGGGCAGGCTCGCCGAGGGCGGCGTCGACGAGGCGACGCTCTTCCTGCCGACCGAGCCCGAAGCGGCGACACTGGAACGACTCGACCAGTTCGCGAAGGTCGCCGAGAGTTTTCGAAAGGGGCAGCAGGCGTGACTGAGGTTCAAATCGGCTTGGCCGCGGCACTGGAGCAGTTCTCGCCGCGCGAGTCGATCCGGCTGGCGGCGCTGGCCGAACAGCACGGATTCTCCGGCCAGATGGCCGCCGACCACTTCCAGCCGTGGGTCCCTCAACAGGGTGAAGCGTCGTTCGTGTGGAGTGTGCTCGCGTCGTTGGCGGAGAACACCACCGGCGACCTCGGGCCGGGGGTGACCTGCCCGTCGTTCCGGCTGCATCCGTCGATGGTCGCGCAGGCCGCGGCCACGCTGGAGGCGACCTATCCGGGCCGGACCTGGCTCGGCATCGGCTCCGGCGAGGCGCTCAACGAGCACATCATCGGCGGTTACTGGCCCGAAGCCCCCGAGCGCGTACGGCGGATGTTCGAGGCGCTCGAGGTCATCCGGAAGCTGTTCACCGGCAAGGACGTCAAGCACAGCGGCGAGTTCTTCAAACTGCACACCACCCGGCTGTGGACGCTTCCGGACGAGCCGCCGCCGATCTACATCGCGTCGGCGGGCCCGTACACCTCACGCAAGACCGGTGAGCTCGCGGACGGGCTGATCACGCCGGGCGCGTCGATCGAGAAGCTGGCGGGGATCCTCGACAACTTCGGCACCGGCGCGCGGAAGGCGGGCAAGGACCCGGACTCGATGCCGAAGCTGCTTCAGGTGCACCTGTCGTGGGCCGAGGACGACGAGACGGCCTGGGCCAACGCGCTCGACCAGTGGCCCAACGGCGGCATGAAGTTCCCGAAGGCCGACATCCGCTCACCGTTCGACTTCGCGCAGATGGCGAAACTGGTGCGGCGTGAGGACTTCGAGGGCCGGATGGTCGTCTCGTCCGACCCGGACGTGCACCGCGCGGCGCTGCAGAAGTACGTCGACGCCGGGTTCAACCGGATCTACATCCACAACGTGGGCCGGAACCAAGACCAGTTCATCGAGACCTTCGGCCGGGACGTGCTGCCGAAGCTGACCGCCTGACCCGTCTCGTGAGTGGTAAGGACGGTTCTAACCGTCCTTACCACTCACGAGGTTTCAGACGTTCTTGTCCAGCAGCAGGTGCACCGACAGCTCCAGCCGGTTCGCGACATCGGCCGCCGACGCGCGCCGTGTCACCCAGGCGACCAGGTTCGCCATCCAGACGTCGGCGATGACGTGGAAGATGTCGCGGTCGGCCTCGGTCGGGTCCTCGATGCCCATGGCCTTGGCGAACATGTTCTCCATCAGCCGCCCGACCTGCTCGACCTCGGCGGCGGCGGTCGTGTCGGCGAACATGAACGCGCGGACCATCGCCTCGGTCAGGTGCGGGTCTCGCTGCATCAGCCGGGTGTTGCGGCCGAGGACGAACATCAGCCGCTCGCTCGGGGTTTCGCCGGGAATCGCCGCGCGGTCGAGTTTCTCCTGTGCGCGTTCGAATTCCCTGGCCAGCCCGGAAACCAGCAGGTGGATCTTCGAGGGGAAGTAGCGGTACAGCGTGCCGAGCGCGACGTCCGCCTTCTCGGCGACAGCCCGCATCTGGACCGCGTCGTACCCGCCCTTCGCGGCGAGGGTGAGGGTCGCGTCGATGATGCGGCGCCGCCGGTCGCGTTGTGCCGCGGAGCCGAGTTCCTCGCCGCCCAGCGCGGAGAGACCATTGCCGCTGCGCGCTTTCGCGCTCGTGGGTGCCTTGGCCTTCCCTGGCATCGCCACGTCCCCCTTCGTCGGAACTTGTTCCACTTTCCTCCCGTAGCGTACCTAAGCGGACGAACTGTTCAAGACGTGACCCACTGGGCAAGAAACTGTAACACGTTCTACACTTGCGGGTAGGTCCGGCGAGGAGGTCTCACCCGTGTCGATCGCGCTCACCGAAGAACAGGCGGCACTGGCCGCGTCGATCCGGGCTTGGGCGGCTTCCGCTCGTCCGGTCGACGCCGTCCGAAATGGCCGGATCACCGAGCCCCCTCCGGGGCTGGCCGAACTCGGCCTGTTCGGCGTGGCGATTCCCGAAGACGTCGGCGGGGCAGGCGGAACACTGGCCGATCTGGCCGCCGGGCTCGCCGAAGCGGCCGAAGCGCTCGTGCCCGGCCCGGTCCTCGGGACCGCGTTGGGCGGTGCGCTGCTCGGAACGGATCCTCGGCCGGCCAAGGAGATTCTGCCGCGCCTCGCGGACGGGACCGAACGCCTGGCGGTGGTGCTGGGCAACGGTTTTCGTATCACGGATTCGGTGGTCGACGGCGAGTCGGGCCCGGCGCTCGACGTTCACCCGTCGGCGTGGACGCTGGTCTCCGACGGTGCCGTCTCCGCGCTCATCCCACCCGGAGCGTCCGGAGTGGACATCGAGCCGGGCGAGCCGTTCGACGTCTCTCGGCCGGTCGGCCGGATCCGGTGCGAGAAGGTGCGGCCCGAGGCGGTTTTCGAGGCACTGCCAGTGGATTCCTATGCCGCCGCACTCGGCGCCGCGGAAGCCGCGGGGATCGCACGATGGTGTCTTCGGACCGCTGTCGACTACGCGAAGGTGCGGGAGCAGTTCGGCCGCCCGATCGGGTCGTTCCAGGCGATCAAACATCTGTGCGCGGAAATGCTCTGCCGGGCCGAAGCCACCGACGCGCTCGCCTGGGACGCGGCGAGGGCGGCCGAGGACCCGGCGCAGCACGCCCTTGCGTCGGCGACCGCGGCGGCCTATGCACTCGACGCGGTCGTGGCCAACGCGAAGGACTGCATTCAGGTCCTCGGTGGTATCGGCTTCACCTGGGAGCATGACGCGCACTTCTATCTGCGGCGCGCTGTGGCCCTGCGTCAATGGCTCGGCGGTTCGGCACGCTGGCGTCGCCGCGCCGCCGAACTCGCGCTGCGCGGCGACCGCCGGACGTTGAGCGTCGACGTCGGCGAAGACACCGGACTCCGTGACCTGGTCGGTGAAATCGCCGCCTTGTCCGAGCCGGAGCGGCGGGGCGCGCTGGCCGATTCGGGATTGCTGGCCCCGCATTGGCCCGCGCCGTACGGCCGCGGCGCCGGCGCGGCCGAGCAGCTGCGGATCGACGCCGCCCTCGCCGACGCGGACATCCGCCGTCCCGACCTGGTGATCGGCGCCTGGGCGATCCCGACCCTGCTGGAACACGGCTCGGAGGACCAGCGCGAACGGTTCGCCGCGCCCACGTTGCGCGGGGAGATCACCTGGTGTCAGTTGTTCAGCGAACCCGAGGCCGGTTCCGATCTCGCTTCGCTCCGTACGACGGCCCGGCGTGCCGACGGCGGGTGGCTGCTGAAGGGCCAGAAGGTGTGGACCTCGCTCGCGCGCGAAGCCGATTGGGCGATCTGCCTGGCGCGCACCGACCCGGACGCGCCGAAACACAAGGGGATCACTTACTTTCTGGTCGACATGACCGCCGACGGGATCAGCACGCGCCCGCTGCGCGAGATCACCGGCGACGCCGTCTTCAACGAGGTGTTCCTCGACGACGTCTTCGTCCCGGACGAGATGGTGGTCGGGGAGGTCGACGGCGGCTGGCGGCTGGCGCGGACGACACTGGCCAACGAGCGTGTGGCCCTCGGGAGTGGATCGGCGGTGGGGGAGGGCGTCGAGAACCTGCTCTCCACGCTGGGTGAGGACGCGGACCGGGAGCGGCTCGGTGCGCTGATCGCCGACGGCAGCGCGTGTTCGATGCTGGACCTGCGGGCGACGCTGCGGCGGCTCGACGGCCAGGACCCCGGCGCCGAGTCGAGTGTGCGCAAGCTGCTGGGGGTGCGGCATCGGCAGGCGGTGGCGGAGTTCGCGCTGGAGTCGCTCGGTGAGCGCGCCCTCGTGGACGGTGACCCGGCGCAGCACGAGTTCCTGCTGACCCGGTGCCTCAGTATCGCGGGCGGGACGACGCAGGTGCTGCTGTCGCTGACGGCCGAGCGATTGCTGGGGCTGCCCCGGTCCTGAAAGTTCCTGTCACGCCTCTTTCTCGTGCCATGAAAGGTCCCTTCCCGGTAAAATCGGCAAGGAAAGGACCTTTCATGACACCGGCGCCCGACAGCTGTCGGTCCCGTGCTCTAACGTGCGGGTCGTGGAGTTCGGCACAGGAACCCAAGCCACCTTCGTCCCCTCGGATCCCCCGCGGGACGGTGTGCTGGCGCTCTGGGGAGACGGCGTAGCGGGTGACACCGCGATCGAACTCGTGCTGCCGGTGGGGAAGGTGTTCCGGCGCACGAAGGTCGACGCGGCACTCGTCCCGTTGTCACGGGCGATTCCGCGGCTGCTCACCGCGGACGGCGACCTGAGCCCGGCCATCGCCGCGTGGTCGGCCGTCGCCGAGGCCGGGGTGAACCTCATCGCCCGCGGCAGACTGCTGCCCGCGGCCTCACCCGGCGGGGTGGATTCGTGGCGGGTCGGGCCGCTGGACGTCGCCGACGAGGAGATGCTGCGCGGGCTCGCCGCCGCGCTGCCTCCCGAGGCGCACGCCCTGCCGTTGTCCGGCCTGAAGCGAATCCGGCTGCATTCGCCGGAGTCGTTGATCCGCGCGCTCTGGGACGCCACGGCGGACGTGCTGGTCCGCACACCCGCCGCGAGCGTCGCGGCGGGCGGGCCCGCGTTCGCCTCGGCCGAGCCGACGCTGGTCGGGCCGGACGGTGCGGCGTGGCTGGCGGAACTGAGCGCCCGGCAGGCCCAGGGCGCGCATCTCGTCCTGCGCATGGAGGTGCACGAGCCCGAGAACCCCGAGGAAGAGCCCACGTTCGCCGCCGTCCTCGCCGTGCGGAGCGCCGTCGATCCGAGCCTGATCGTCGAGGCGGCGACACTGTGGGACGCGCCCGAAGCGGTGCTGGAACGGATGGGCGAGCAGGTCGAGACGCAGTTGCTGCTCGGTCTCCGCCGGGGCGCCAGAGCTTGGGCGCCGCTCGGCCGCATGCTCCAGTCGGCCGCGCCGACCGGGCTCACGCTGGAGTACGACGAGGTCGTCGACCTGCTGACCCACGGGGACGCGGCGCTGGGTGGCGCCGGCATCGAGGTGCAGTGGCCGAAGGACCTCTTCGCGGGCGAGCTCAAGGCGAAGGCGAGCGCGACGCAAGCTCCGGGCAGTGTCACCGGGCCCGAGTTCACGCTCAAGAGCCTGCTGCAGTTCCGCTGGCGGCTGAGCCTCGGCGACGAAGACCTCACCGACGCCGAGGTCACCGCGCTCGCGGAGGCGAAGCGGCCGCTGGTGCGGCTGCGGGGCAAATGGGTCAAGGTCGACGCGCGCCTGCTCGCCAAGGTGCGCGCTCACCGCGCGAAGAAGCTGTCCGGGGCCGAGGCGCTGGCCGCGGCGCTCACCGGCGAATTGGAGCTGGACGGTGAAAAGGTCGAGTTCACCGCGCCGTCGGCGCTGACGGGGCTGCTCCGGCGAATCCGGGAAAGCGCCGCGGAACCGATCGAGCAACCCGCGGACCTGAAGGCCACCCTGCGGCCCTACCAGAGGGCGGGCCTGGCTTGGCTGGCGACGATGACCGGGCTCGGTCTCGGTGCCTGCCTCGCCGACGACATGGGGCTCGGCAAGACGATCCAGCTCATCTCCCTGCACCTGCATCGCCGTCCCCTAGGTGAGGGGCCCACGCTCGTCCTGTGCCCGACGTCGTTGCTGGGCAACTGGGAACGTGAATTCGCCCGGTTCGCGCCGGACATCCCGGTACGCCGGTTCCACGGTGGCGGACGGCATCTCGACGAAGTCGCGCCGGACGAGGTCGTGCTCGCCACGTACGGCGTCCTCCGGCGGGATCGCGAAACCCTGTCCGAAGTGGACTGGGGGATGATCGCCGCCGACGAGGCGCAGCACGTCAAGAATCCGCTTTCGGTCACCGCCAAGGAGCTGCGGAAGATCCCGGCCGCCGCGAAGGTCGCGCTGACCGGGACACCGATGGAGAACCGGCTCACCGAACTCTGGTCCATTGTGGACTGGACGACGCCGGGACTGCTTGGCTCGCTCGAAGGGTTCCGTCGCAAGGTCGCCCGGCCGATCGAGCGTGACCGTGACGTCGCCGCCACCGAACGCCTCGCCACGACCGTGCGCCCGTTCCTGTTGCGCCGTAAGAAGACCGACCCGGACATCGCCCCCGAACTGCCGCGCAAGACCGAGACCGACCGGTTCGTCCCGCTCACCGCCGAGCAGACGACGCTGTACGAGGCCGTGGTCCGCGAGAATCTCGCGATGATCCGCGAGCTGGACGGGGTGGCGCGGCGCGGGCAGGTGCTCAAACTGCTCACCGAGCTCAAGCAGATCTGCAACCACCCGGCGCAGTACCTCAAGGAACCCGGCGTGCTGCACGGCCGGTCCGGCAAGCTGGCCGCGTTCGAGGAACTGCTCGACGTCGTCCTCGACGAGGGCGACAGCGTGCTCGTGTTCAGCCAGTACGTCCAGCTGTGCCGCCTGCTGGAGAAACGCCTGGCCGAACGCGGGCTGCCGACGATGCTGCTGTCCGGTTCGAGCACGCCCCAGGCCCGGGAGGACATGGTCGCCCGGTTCCAGGCGGGCGAGGTGCCGGTGTTCCTGCTCTCCCTCAAGGCGGGCGGGGTCGGGCTCAACCTGACCAAGGCCACCCACGTGATCCACTACGACCGCTGGTGGAACCCGGCGGTGGAGGACCAGGCCACCGACCGCGCGTACCGGATCGGGCAGGACCGGCCGGTCCAGGTGCACCGGCTGATCGCCGAGGGCACGCTCGAGGAGCGCATCGCCAAGGTGCTGGAGACCAAACGCGGGCTGGCGGACGCGGTCATCGGCGCGGGCGAGAACTGGATCACCGAACTGTCCGACGACGAACTCGCCGACCTCGTCCGGCTCGGGGAGCCCTGATGCCCGGCGCGACAGGACGGAAACGGCGCACCTTCGGCAACACGTGGTGGGGCAAGGCGTGGGTCGAGGCCCTGGAGGAACGCGCCAAACTCGATCCGAACCGGCTGCCGCGCGGGCGGACGTACGCGCGCAAGGGCACGGTCAGCAAGCTCGCGGTCGGCGAGGGCGAGGTGACGGCCTGGGTACAGGGAAGCCGGGCGGTGCCGTACCGGGTGACCATCCACATGCGGGCGTTCACCGGACCACAGTGGGAGAGCCTGCTCGGGATGGTCGGCTCCCGGCTCGGATACGTCGCCGCCCTCCTCGACGGCGAGCTGCCCGGTGAGCTGGCCGAGGACGCCCGAGCCGCCGGCGCGGACCTGCTGCCGGGGCCCGGAGATCTGCGCCCGAAATGCTCCTGCCCCGACAGCGCGAACCCGTGCAAGCACGTGGCCGCGGTGTATTACCTGGTGGCGGACGAGGTCGACGCCGATCCATTCGTGCTGTTCCTGCTGCGCGGCAGGCCGAGGGAGGCCGTGCTCGCGGAACTGCGGTCCCGCCGGGCCTCCGCGAGCACGCCGGGTAAACGGGTGCGCGCCCCCGCCGCACCGGGGGTGGACCCGAAACGCGCGTACACCCGGCGGATCGCCGCGCTCCCGCCGCGGCCGGCCGTCCCGGGCACGGTCGGACCGCCCGCCGTCCTCGACGTCGACCCGCCGCACCGCACCGGCTGGAGCGGCGAAATGTTCGTCGAACTGGCCGCGGACGCCGCCGCGAGGGCTTGGGAGCTGCTGGTCATGGGTCCCGAGCGCGAGGCGGAGCTGTCGTTCGAGGAAGATCTCGCGCGTCGTGCGGCGGCGAGCGACCCGCCTGTGGTCGCCGAGCTCGCCGAGGCAGCCGGGGTCGCGGTGCGGGATCTGGCCCTGTGGGCCCAGGCCTGGCGTGAGGCGGGCCGGGGCGGGATGGCGGTGGTCCGGGAAGCCTGGCGTCCGGGGCAGGCGCCGCTCGCCCAGGCCAAGGCGGACCTCGCCGAATCGGGATTGCCGGGAACGCCGAAGACCTGGCGGAACCGGATCACCCAAGGCGACCTGCAACTGCGCTACGGCCGGGACGAACGGTGGTACCGCTTCGTGCGCGACGGCGAGGGCTGGCGGGTCGACGGTCCAGCGTCCACGCGGCCGACGGACGTGATCTACCCGCCCTGACGTCCTCAAGCTCGGTCGGAAGTGATGCCGCGAAAGTCACTTTCGCGACGCCCGGCGAAGAGCTTGGGGTTACCCGGGCCCACGCTTGGCCGCGCTGGCCTCACCCCAGGCGACAGGTTGCGAAAGTGGCTTTCGCAACCTTCAACGTTGCGAAAGTGGCTTTCGCAACATCGCCCCGCGGATAACCGTCACTCACGACCCGCTGGACCGGCGCCGCCAGGTGCGGTAACTCCATTCCAGGAACCGTTCCACCCCGCGCACGACGTGGGCGCTGCGGATCGAGGGGAAGACGTCGAAAGCGTGCTGCGCGCCGGAGATCTCCGCGTAGGCGACCTCACGCTGGGACTTGTCCCGCAGGCGCCGCACGAACTCGCGGGCCTCGCCCACCGGCACCAGCGAGTCGTGGACGCCGTGGATGACGAAGAACGGCGGCGCGTCCTCGGTGATCCGGTCCAGCGGTGACGCCGCGATGTAGTCGTCGAGGAACTTCACCGGATCCCGGTCCGCCTCGAAGACGTGCCGGGCGATCAGCGTCTTCAGCCGGGTCTGGCTGGAGCGCCGTCCGCTGGTCGCGGCGAAGTCGTAGACGCCGTAATGCGGGGCGCACGCCTGGACGCTCGTGTCGGCTTCGGTGAAGCCTGGCTGCAATGCCGGGTCGTTCGCGGTCAGGGCCAGCAGCGCCGCCAGATGCCCGCCCGCGGAGCCGCCGGTGACGGCGACGAACGACGGGTCGCCGCCGTAGGACTCGGCGTTGTCCCGGATCCAGGCCAGCGCGCGTTTCGCCGCGACGATATGCGCGGGCCAGCGGGCCGCGGGGGAGAGCGGGTAGTTGATCGCGATGCAGATCCAGCCGCGTTTGGCCATGTGCAGCATCAGCGGCAGGCCCTGCTGGTCCTTGTTGCCGATCACCCAGGCGCCACCGTGCACCTGCAGCAGGATCGGCGCGCCGGTGACCGGCTCGCGTGGGGCGTAGACGTCGAGCAGGAACCGTTTCCCGCCGGGCGCGTAGGCGATGTTGCGGGTGCGGCGGACGTCGGGGTCGCGCATGCGGAACGGCATGGCCAGCTGGCCCCACGGCGTCGCGAGGTCGGTCGGGCTCGGCGGGTGCTCGAGTTCGTCGATGTAGGCCTTGCCGATGCCTTCGGTGAGCGCGGTCTCGATCTCGTCGCGGGCCCGCTGGGACTGCGCGATCAGGGTGCCGAGCCCGGCCGCGGACGCCGCCGCGAGGGCGAGCCCGGCCTTGCTCGATCCGCCCCGGTGCCGGGCGACATGCGCCGCCGCGTCAGCCGCGGTGAGCGCGAGCAGATGCGGCGCGAGCTCACCGGTGAGCCAGCCCGCGAAGAACGCCGGAATCGCGGTACGCGCACCTCGCGGCGGCTTCAGCGCGTTCGCGGTGAGCGCGAGCTGGAGTGCCTGACGGACGACGAAACTCGGGTGCATGGGCACCGATCCTACCGCCGGGTGACCGCCTAGAACGGGTTGCAAAGTTCACTTAAGGTACTTCTCATGCAGAGATTGAGCGGTCTGGACGCGAGTTTCCTCTACCTGGAGACACCGGCCCAGGTGCTGCACATATGCGGGCTGCTCACCTTGGACGGTTCGACCATGCCCGGCGGCTACGATTTCGACCGCTTCAAGGAGAAACTGGCCGAACGGGTCGAGCTGATCCCGGCGTTCCGGCGCAAACTGCACAATCCACTCTGGAATCTCGCGCATCCGGTCTGGGTCGAGGACGAGGACTTCGACCTCGAAGCCCACGTTCACCGGATCGGCGTACCCGCCCCCGGCGACCGGCGGGAACTGGCCGAACTCGCCGCCCACATCGCGGGACAACGACTGGATCGCGCGCAGCCGCTCTGGCAGTTGTACGTGATCGAAGGCCTGGCCGACGGCGGGATCGCGGTCCTGCTGAAGATGCATCACGCCAGCGTCGACGGGGTCGGTGGTGCCAGCTTGATCAGCTACCTCGCCGGGCTCGACCCGGACGCCCCACCGCCGCAGATCGCGACGGACGAACGCGCCAACGCGGGTGTTCCCGGCAGGCGAGCGCTGCTCGGCGCGGGCCTGACCTCGTTCGCGAAACGGCCGGTCGAGTTGGTGAAGCTGCTGCCGGACCTGCTTGAACTCGTGCCGAAATGGCTGGGGAAAGCGTTGCAAGGCAAGGGAATGCCTGTTCCGTTCACCGCGCCGCGCACGTCGTTCAACGGGACGATCACCGCGCACCGCAGTGTCGCCTACGCCTCCCTCGACCTCGACGACGTCAAGCAGGTCAAGGACGCCTTCGGGGTGACCGTCAACGACGTCGTCCTCGCCGTGGTTTCCGGTG
This sequence comes from Amycolatopsis lurida, assembly GCF_900105055.1. Lineage (NCBI taxonomy): Bacteria > Bacillati > Actinomycetota > Actinomycetes > Pseudonocardiales > Pseudonocardiaceae > Amycolatopsis > Amycolatopsis lurida. The sequence goes on along the minus strand of NZ_FNTA01000004.1, from coordinate 1,339,677 downwards.
CGCTGCGGCAGTTCCTGCGCGACCGGGGCGAGCTGCCGGAGGATCCGCTGGTGGCGACCGTGCCGGTGTCGGTACACGGCCGGACCGAACGCGAGCACGGCAGCAACAAGGTCTCGGCGTTCTTCGCGTCGCTGCCGACTCATCTCGACGACCCCGCCGCGCGGCTGTTCATGCTCGCGGAATCCAACCGGCTGTCCAAGGACCATCACCACACCATCGACGCGGACATGCTCCAGGACTGGGCGCAGTTCTCGGCGGCGACCATGTTCGGCCTCGCGGTGCGCGCGTATTCCGCGCTGCGCCTGGCCGAACGGCATCCGGTGGTGCACAACCTGGTGGTCTCCAACGTGCCGGGGCCACCGATGCCGCTGTACCTGCTGGGCTGCCGGATCACCGGGCTCTACCCGCTCGGCCCGGTGTTCCACGGCGCCGGGCTCAACGTCACCGTGCTGTCCAACGCGGGCAGGGTCGATGTCGGCCTGCTCGGCGCCCGCGAACTCACCGGCGACCTGTGGCCGCTCGCCGACCACTTCCCCGACGCGCTCGCGGAACTGCTCAAAGCCACCTCCTAGATCCTCACCCCTTGCCGTCACGCCTCCTTCCGGTTAAGACTAGAACAGGTTTCAATATTGTGCCCGTTCGCCCCGGTGAGGAGCCAGTGTGGACTTCCAGTTCGACGAGACGCAGACCGAGGTCACCGCGCTGGCCGCGCGCGTCCTCGGCAAGGAGCGCGAGCCCGCGGACACGTGGCGCGCGCTCGCCGACGCAGGTCTGCTCGCCCTGGCGCTGCCCGCCGAACTCGGCGGTGACGGGCTCGGCGTCGCAGAAGTCGCCTTGGTGCTGACCGAACTCGGGCGCGTCGCCTCACCGACGCCCGCGCTGGCGTCTCTGGCCTTCGGAGTCCTGCCGGTCACCGCGCTCGGTGGCCCGGATCAGCGCTCGGCGCTGCTTCCGCCGGTCGCCGCGGGCGAAGCCGTGCTCACCACCGCGCTGCACGAGCCTTCCGCGCCGTTCACCACCCGGCCCGCGACCGTCGCGGAATCGGCGGGGGACTGGCGCCTGAGCGGCGTCAAGATCGGCGTGCCGTTCGCGGCGGAAGCGACGCGGATCCTGACGCCCGCCTCGTTGCCCGGCGGCACCGGCGTCTTCCTGGTCGATCCCCGCGCGGACGGCGTGACGCTGACGCCCACGAGAACCTCTTCCGGCACACCGGATTACACGATGACGCTCGATTCGGTGACCGTCACCGAAGCCGATCTCCTCAACGGGCACGGCCCCGGCGAGTCGATCGCGACGCTGCACCGATTCGCGCTCGCCGGCGCCGTGGCGTTCGGCGACGGGCTGCTCGCCGGCGCGCTCGCGCTGACCACCAAGCACGTCGGGGAACGCGAGCAGTTCGGGCGGCCGCTGGCGGCGTTCCAGGCGGTGGCGCAACAGATCGCGGACGTCTATGTCGCTTCGAGGACGGTTCAGCTGGCCGCGCGGTCGGCGGTCTGGCGGCTCGCGGCGGGGCTCGACGCCGAGGCGGAGCTCGACATCGCGGCGTACTGGCTGGCGGAGGAGGCGCCCGCGGCGCTGGCCGTCTGCCATCACCTGCACGGCGGGATCGGCGTGGACGAAACGTATCCGCTGCACCGGTTCTCGTCGGCGGTCAAGGATCTGGGACGAACGCTCGGCGGCGCCGCTCATCGGCTGGCCGGCCTGGGCGAACTGGTGGCGGGGTGAACCGATGCTGATCGAACTGACCGCGGCGCAACACCAACTGCGCTCCGAACTGCGAAAGTACTTCGCCGGGCTGGTGAGCGCCGACGAGCGGCGCGCGATGCTGCGGGAGCGGCACGGCCCGGTGCACCGCGAGATCGTCCGGCGGATGGGCCGCGACGGGTGGCTCGGCGTCGGCTGGCCGGAACAATACGGCGGCCGGGGTTTCGGCGAGATCGAGCAGCACCTCTTCGTCGACGAGGCCGCCCGCGCCGACGTCCAGCTGCCGTCGGTGACGTTGCAGACCGTCGGGCCGACGCTTCAGGCTTACGGCACCGAGGAACAGAAATCGCTGTTCCTGCCCAAGATTCTCGCCGGTGAAGTGCATTTCGCCATCGGCTACACCGAGCCCGACGCGGGAACGGACCTCGCGGCGCTGCGCACGACAGCGGTGCGCGAAGGGGACGAATACGTCGTCAACGGCCAGAAGATCTTCACCACCGGCGGGCACGACGCCGACTACATCTGGCTCGCTGTGCGGACCGCGCCCCACGCGCCGAAGGCGCTGAAACATAAGGGGATCTCGATCCTCATCATGGACACCCGCGATCCGGGCTATTCGTGGACGCCGATCATCACCTGCGACGGCGCGCACCACGTGAACGCCACCTACTACTCGGACGTCCGGGTGCCCGCGAACATGCTGGTGGGCAAGGAGAACGAGGGCTGGCGGCTGATCACCACCCAGCTGAACCACGAACGCGTCATGCTCGGCCCCGCCGGGCGGATCGGCGGTCTCCACGACCGCGTCCGCGAGTGGGCGGCGACCAGGAAGGCGCCGGACGGCACGCCGTTGCTCCAGCTGCCCGACGTCCGGGCCGTGCTCGCGGAAACCCTGGCGACCGCCCGGGTCAACGAACTGCTGAACTGGCAGGTCGCGGCGTCGTCGGCGAGCGGGCCGGTGGCGGTGGCCGACGCGTCGGCCACCAAGATCTTTGGCTCCGAACGCATCCAGCGGCTGGCCAGGAGACTGGAGGAGATCGTGGCGCGACACGGCGATCAAGCCGACGCCGAAACCGCGGAACTGGCGCTGTGGCTGGACGTGGTGGCCAAACGCAATCTGGTGCTGACCTTCGGTGGTGGCGTCAACGAGATCCAGCGCGAGCTGATCGCCACCGCCGGGCTCGGCTTGCCGAGGGTGCCGCGATGAGCATCCAGGAAGCCGCCGAACGCATCGCCGCGCGCGGGGAATCCGCGCCGAGGGCCGCGCGCGACGCGGTCAACCAGGCGATGGTGAACAACTGGGTCGAAGCCATCGGTGACCGGAATCCGGTGTACGTGGACGAGGAGTTCGCCGCCAAGAGTGTCCACAAGGGACTCGTCGCGCCGCCCGCGATGGCGCAGGTGTGGACGATGGGCGGGCTGCACTGGACGAGGGCGTCGGACGACCCGCTCGGCGCGATGATGGAGGTGCTCGACGAGGCCGGGTTCACCTCGGTCGTCGCGACGAACTCCGAGCAGAACTACTTCCGCTACCTCCGGCACGGTGAGCGGGTCGAAGCGACCGCGAAACTGGAAAGTGTCGTCGGGCCGAAGCGCACAGCGCTGGGCGAAGGGTGGTTCGTGACGACGAAGACCACCTGGTACGTCGGCGACGAAGCCGTCGCGGACATGGTGTTCCGGGTGCTGAAGTTCCGCCCGCCGGGCGCCGAGCCCGCCAAGGCGGCCGCCCCGGTGCTGCGGCCGGTGATCAGCAAGGACACCGAGTTCTTCTGGGCGGGCCTGCGTGACGGCGAGCTGCGGATCCAGCGGTGGGGCGAGACCCTGCGGCATCCGCCCGGTCCGATGCCGCCGGACGGCGACCTCGACACGAAGCCGGACTACGTCGTCGCGTGCGGACGGGGGACGGTCTACAGCTACGTGGTGCACCACCATCCCAAGGTGCCCGGCAAGGACCTGCCGTTCGTGGTCGCGCTCGTCGAACTGGAGGAGGGTGTCCGGGTGATGGGCGAGCTGCTCGACGCCGATCCCGAATCCGTCCACATCGGACTCCCGGTGGAGGCGGCCTTCGTGAAGATCGACGAGGAACTGACGTTGCCCGCTTGGAGGGTCGCGCGATGAAGGACTGTTCGGTCGGCACCGAGCTGCCGCCGCTGAAGATCGAGGCCACCCCCACGTTCGTGGTGAGCACCGCGCTGGCGACGCGGGACTTCCAGGACGTCCACCACGACCGCGACGCCGCCGTCCAGCGCGGCTCGAAGGACATCTTCCTCAACATCCTCACCGACACCGGCCTGGTGCAACGGTTCGTCACCGACTGGGCGGGGCCGGAGGCGTTCGTGCGCTCGATCAAGATCCGGCTCGGCGTGCCCTGTTACGCCTACGACACCCTCACCTTCACCGGGCGGGTCACGGAACGGGACGGCGACGACGTGGTGATCGCCGTGTCCGGTGTGGACAGCCTTGGTGAGCATGTGATGGGCACCGTGGCGATCACGCTGGGAGGCGAGTGATGACCCTGTCCGGACGGGCGGCCATCGCCGGGATCGGTGCGACGGAGTTCTCGAAGGATTCCGGGCGCAGCGAGCTGCGGCTGGCGGCGGAAGCGGTTTCAAGCGCACTGAAGGACGCCGGGCTCACTCCGTCCGATGTGGACGGATTGGTGTCGTTCACCATGGACGGCAACAGCGAGATCGCCGTCGCGCGGGAACTCGGCATCCCCGAACTCAAGTTCTTCAGCCGGATCCACTACGGCGGCGGGGCCGCGGCCGCGACCGTGCAACAGGCCGCGATGGCCGTCGCGACCGGGGTCGCGGACGTCGTCGTCGCGTACCGGGCGTTCAACGAACGGTCCGGTATGCGGTTCGGTCAGGTGTCCTCGGCCGCGGCGGGGCAGGTGAACTCCTCCGGGGTCGACAACGCGTTCCACTACCCGATGGGGATCGCGACCCCGGCCGCGACCGTCGCCATGCTCGCCCGGCGGTACATGCACGAGTACGGCGCGACCAGCGAGGACTTCGGCCGGGTGGCCGTCGTCGACCGCGCCCGCGCGGCGACCAACCCCAAGGCCTGGTTCTACGGAAAGCCGATCACGCTCGAAGAGCATCAGGCCTCCCGCTGGGTCGCCGAGCCGTTGCACCTGCTGGACTGCTGCCAGGAGAGCGACGGCGGGGTCGCCCTGGTCGTCGTCAGCGCCGAGCGGGCGCGCGACCTGCCGCACCGGCCCGCCGTGATCGCGGCGGCCGCGCAGGGGAGCGGGCCGGACCAGTACGTGATGACCAGCTACTACCGCGACGATCTTCCGGCGCTGCCCGAAATGGGCGTGGTGGGGCGGCAACTGTGGGAGCAGTCCGGGCTGGGGCCGGGCGACATGGACCTCGCCGTGCTGTACGACCACTTCACCCCCTATGTCCTGATGCAGCTGGAAGAACTCGGCTTCTGCGGGAAGGGCGAGGCCAAGGACTTCATCGCTGGCGGGACGCTGGAACTCGACGGGAAGCTCCCGCTCAACCCGCACGGCGGGCAGCTGGGGGAGGCCTACATCCACGGGATGAACGGGATCGCCGAGGGGGTCCGGCAGCTCCGGGGCGACGCCGTCAACCAGGTCGACGGGGCGTCGCGCGTGCTGGTGACCGCCGGCACCGGCGTACCCACGAGCGGATTGGTCCTGACCGCGGGCTGACATCACCTCAATGCCCGATGGTGTACTAGAGCGGTACCTGCCACGGTGAAGGGGTTACCGGCCGGGAGGTGCCATGTCTGGACCAATCGTCGTCGCGTGGACCCTGACCGCGGTGTTCGCCGCGCTCGTCCTGCCCTGTGTGCTGAGACTCGTCCGTTTGGACTACGGCAGGCAGGGCGCGGCCGTCCGCAACGGCGACCTGGCCGAACTGCTGCTCGTCGTCGCGATGGTCGCGATGCTGTCGCCGGTCGGCGGCCCGATCCCGGCGGCGGGCTGGCAGGCGGTGCTGGCGCTGACCGCGGGCTGGTTCGCCGTCTCGTGGTGGAAGGGGCGGCGGTCCGGGCACGCCTCGTGCGGGCACCACGCCGTCTCCGCCACCGCGATGCTGTTCATGGTGACGTTCATGCCGCACAGCGACGTCACCCACGGGCCGTGGCTGGTGATGTCCGGCCCCGGCGGCACTTCGGCACTGTGGCTTTCGCTGGTCTTCGGGGCCGTGGCGGCCTATTTCGCGGCGGACGCCGTGCGCGCCGGGGTGCTCGCGGCGCGGGGGGCGGGGGAGTCCGGTCAGCTGTCGCGGCGGGTGTGCCGGGTGATCATGGGGCTGGGGATGGGTTACATGCTGCTGGGCGCGGCCGTCTAGCGGCTGAAGGGGACTTTCCCCTCATCTCACGCGGCGAGGGGCGCTTTCACCGCGTCTTATGCGGGGAAAGCGTCCTTCAGCTCAGGAGCGGGGGACGCGGCGCACGACGCCTGCCTCGGCGGTGCCCACGTCCGGCAGTCCCTCGGCCGGGTTGTCCGCGGCCCACTTCGCGGCGTTGGCGATGTCCTTGTTCAGCGCGACGATCAGCGCCTCCGACGACGGGTACGCCTCCTGCTCGCGCAGGTGATGGCCGAGCCACACGGTCAGCACCTCGCCGTAGAGGTCGCCGCTGAAGTCCAGCAGATGCGCCTCGACGAGCCGGTAGCCGTCGGCGCCGTAGTAGGTCGGCCGCCTGCCGACCGAGACCGCCGCCGCGATCCGGGTGCCGTCGGCGCGTTCGGCCCAGCCCGCCCACACTCCGTCGCCGACTTGGCCGTCCTGGTCGCGCAGCGCGATGTTGGCGGTGGGGAAGCCCAGTTCCCTGCCCCGCTGATCGCCCTTCTCCACCTGGCCACGGACCACGAAGTACTCCGCCGTCATGCCGCTCCCGTCCCCTGCCGTCACGAAAGCCATGAATACCATGCCCCGCCGTCCGGGGTCGACCGCCGTCCACGCCGCGAGAGACGTCCACTGTGTACTGAATCACGTGGTGACGAGCCGGTACCCCAGGTCGAGTTCCGTCCGGCCGAGCAGGCCGACGTGATGCCGGTGCCAATGCCCGTCCGCGAGATCGGCGCGCAGCCGCTCGACGGCCGTCGCGACGACGTTCCGGTCCAGCAGTGCCACCCCGGACATCCCCGCGCGCACGCGCTCGGACAGGTAGGCCTCCGGCCTGCGCCAATACGCGCCGAGGAACCCGTCGGCGCAGTCGGACGGCACCGGCAGCGGAGCCACCGAAGGCGCCCGCCCGGCCGCGGCCAGTTCCTCGACGACCCGGTCGAGACAGGCCAGCCTGCTTTCGTGTTCGGCGATCTCCGGCAGGTAGTCCCGCACCAGCCAGAACCGCGCGAACACCGCCTGATCCCAGGTCACGATCACCTGGCGGCGGGACACACGCCGCAGTTCGGCCAGCCCGGCGGTCACGTCCGTCCAGTGGTGCACGGTCAGCACCGCCAGGGCGGCATCGAAGGCACCGTCGGGAAAAGGCAGTCTTTCCGCGCACGCCTGCACGGCCGGGGCCGCGGTGGGCGGACGCTGCGCGATCATCCGCCGCGACGGCTCGACGGCCACCACGGCGCGGTCTTCCGGCTCGTAGGAACCGGCTCCGGCCCCTACGTTGACCACCGAGCGCGCGTCGCCGAGAGCGTTGGCGACGGCGGCCGCGATACGGGGGTCCGGGCGTCTCGATCGCGCGTAGTCCCGGCCGAGTTCTGCATACGGGTCGGAGATCAAGGGGCGCACCTGCCCGAGTCTAGCCAGAGCCGCTACCTGCGGGAACGAGGATTCAGTCTGTCGTGGTCAAGAAAGTGTCGGAAAGGACCGGTGCTTCGTCCCGGTCCGGTGCCGTGGTGGTGATCAGCAGCCCGGCGGGCTCGCGCCAGACCCGGGTTCGCAGCGGCTCGCCGGGGAAGACGACGCCGGCGAACTTGGCCGAGAACGACGCGACGCGGGCGGTGTCGCCGTCGAGGAATTCGTCGGTGACGGCCTTCGCGATGACGCCGTAGGTGCACAGGCCGTGCAGGATCGGCTTGCCGAACCCGGCCGCCGCGGCGAACGCGGGATCGGCGTGCAGGGGGTTGCGGTCCCCGCAGAGCCGGTAGAGCAGCGCCTGCTGCGGCAACGTCGGGGTGTCGATGACCGCGTCCGATTCCCGCGATGGGAGTTCGACGCGGTCGGACGGGCCGCGCTCGCCGCCGAAACCCCCTTCGCCACGGGCGAAGATACTCGACCGCAACGTCCACAAGGGAGTCCCGTCCGAGTCGGTGGCGACCGTCTCGTTCACGATCACGGCCGCCTTGCCCTTGTCGAAGACGTCGACGATCCGCGTGCGCGCCACGGCCTTCCCCGACGTCGGAATCGGCCGGTGGGCGATCACTTCCTGCTTGCCGTGCAACACTTTCCCGAGGTCGACCTCGACGCCTGGGAACGAGACCGCGGGCGGCTCGAACACGCGCAGGTTCGCCGCCACGGTGGCGAACGTCGGCAGGACCTGGAGGCCGTCCTCGTAGGTGTAGCGCAGTTCGCGCGGGCTCGTCGGATCCGCGCCCGCCCCCAGCGCCAGGTGGTAGAGCTGCACGTCCGACGCGGTCCAGGCGAAGCTCACCTCGCCGAGGTCGGCGCCGATCGCGACTGTGGGGTCGATGGGCACGGCATCTCCTACTCGTAGGTGACGGTGACGTCGTCGGTCAGCGGCAGGGACTGGCACGCCAGCACGATGCCTTCGGCGATGTCGTCGCCGTCGAGGACCTCGTTGTTCAGCATCTTCACCTCACCGGAGGTGACTCGGCAGGCGCACGCGCTGCACTGGCCCTCGCGGCACGAGTATGGCGCGTCGAAACCCTTTTCCAGCAACAGGTCCAGCAGTTTCGTCCGGCGCGGCCAGGTGAGCTTCTTCGTCTCGCCGTCGAGGGTGACCTCGACCGACGCCGGGGTCTCGGCCTCTTCGACGGCGACGGGTTCGGCCACCTCGAACGGGTTCCCGCCCAGGGAGAGGAACCGCTCCAGGTGGATCCGCTTGCGCGGCAGCCCGAGGTCCTTGAGCACCGTGCGCGCGGCGTCCATGAACGGCCCCGGCCCGCAGATGAACGCCTCGTGCGCGGAGTACGGAGCCACCAGCGCGCGCAGATGCGCTTCCGTCGGCAGTCCTTGCAGGCTCTCCAGCCAGTGCACGACGACCAGCCGCTCCTGATACCGAGCGGCGAGGTCCGCCAGCTCCCGGGCGAAGATGACCGACCGCTCGTCGCGATTGGCGTACAGCAGCACCACCTTGCCGGTGCCGTGCTCCAGCGCGGACTTGAGGATCGACATCACCGGGGTGATCCCGCTGCCGCCCGCGAGCAGCAGGAAGTCCTCGTCGAGCGACGCGGGACTGAAGACTCCGGCCGGTGGCAGGACCTGGACCTCCTGGCCCGCCTGGAGGTTGTCGCAGAGCCAGTTCGACCCATAGCCGTCGGCGGTGCGCTTGACGGTGACCTGCACCCGGCCCTCGTGCGGCGCGCTGGAGAGCGAGTAGCAGCGGGCCACCGACCCGGTCCTGTCGCTCGGCACGCGCAGCGTGAGGAACTGCCCTGGGGCGTAAGCGAAAACCGAGGCGTGCTCGGCCGGGATCTCGAACACGATCGACCGCGCGTCGGCCGTCTCGGTGATCACCTCGGCCACGGTCACGGTGACGGGACCGCTCATTCGGGCACCTCCAGCAAGCCGTCCTTCAACGCGGCGTCGATGCTGTCGCTGAGATTGCCGCAGGTGTCGAGCAAGGCCGTCTGCGCGCCCGACGCCTTCCGCTCGGCGAACACCGGGCAGCTCCGGGACGCGTCGCTCGTCCACTGGATGCTGGTGTGCTGCATGCTGTTCTTCTTGACCAGCACGCACGTCCCGCACGCGCGGCAGCTCAGCGGCCGCAGCCCGGCGGTGAGGAATTCGACGGTCTCGGGCTTCACACCCCGGCCTCTTCCGCCTGCTGCCGTGCCAGGTTGTCGGCCACCTCCGCCGCCCAGACCTCGTTGGCACGGCTGGTGTCCACTTCGAACTCGAACCGGCGCGTCATGTCCTCGGTGACGTCGGCCGCGTCCACATAGAACTGGTCGTACCAGCGGCGCAGCTGGTAGACCGGCCCGTCCTCCTCGCACAGCAACGGGTTGTCGATCCGGGTCTTGTTGCGCCAGATCTCGACGTCCTGCAGGAAGCCGACGCCGATGCCCTTGGCGAACTTCCCGGCGATCTTGTCCGCGTGCTCGTCCGAGACACCCTCGAACTTCTTCACGCTCACGCCCCACTGCAGCACGAACGAGTTCTCGGTGACCGGGTAGTGGCAGTTGATCAGCACGTTCTCGATCTCGAAACCCTGGTACGTGTTGAGCAGCTTGTTGATCATGTAGGACGGACCGAAGTAGGACGCCTCCGACCGCAGCAGATTCTCCTCGCCGCCGTAGTTGGACGCCATTCCCTTGTCGGGGCGGCCCTTCGTGTTCAGGTACTGCGTGGCGATATGCCCCTCGAACACGTTCTTGAAATAGGTCGGGAAGGCGTAGTGGATGTAGAAGAAGTGCGCCATGTCGACCATGTTGTCGATGATCTCGCGGCAGTTGGAGCCCTCGATGAGCACCGAGTCCCAGGTCCAGTTGCTCCACTCGCCGGTGAAGATGCCTTCGATCCGAGGGATGACGACGTCCTCGGGCGGCGGGTTGCCTTCCGGGTCGTGCCAGACGAACAACTGCTTGTTCTCCTCCAGCACGGTCCACGACTTCGTCCGCGCCCGCAGCGGAACCCGTTTGGCGTAGGGGATCGAGACGCATTTGCCGTTGCCGTTCCAGCGCCAGTCGTGGAACGGGCAGGCGATCTCGTCGCCCTTGACCTCACCCTGGGTGAGATCGCCGCCCATGTGGCGGCAGTACCCGTCGAGCACGTTCAGCTTGCCGGACGAATCGGCGAAGACCACCAGTTTCGTCCCGAACGCCGTGATGGCGTGCGGCTTCCCGTCGCGGAACGACTCGGCGAGGCCGAGACAGTGCCACCCGCGCGCGAACCGCGTGGGGGGCGCGCCCGCGTCGATCTGCCGTACGGATTCCGTCGTCATCGGCTGCCTCCCGCTTTGGTGTGATCTTGCTGCGCGAGATGCTCGGCCGCAAGGTAGCCGAACACCATCGCCGGGCCGATCGTCGCGCCGGGGCCCGCGTAGGTGCGGCCCATCACCGCCGCGCTCGTGTTGCCGGCCGCGTAAAGCCCGTCGATCACCGACCCGTCCTCGCGCAGGACGCGCGCGTGCGGGTCGATCCTCAATCCGCCCTTGGTGCCCAGGTCGCCGGGCACGATCTTCACCGCGTAGTACGGCGCGACGTCCAGCGGCCCCAGGCTCGGGTTGGGCTTGTTCCGCGGGTCGCCGTAGTAGTGGTCGTACGCGCTGCGCCCGCGGTGGAAGTCCTCGTCCACGCCGCTCCTGGCGAAGCCGTTGAACCGGCGCACGGTGGCCTCCAGCGCGTCGGCCGGGACCTCGATCCGCTCGGCGAGTTTCGCGACGGTACTCGCTTTGACCGCGATGCCCGCTTTGAACCAGCGGCCGGGCAGCGGCTGGCGCGGGCCGAGGCCGGTGAACATGTACCGGTTGCGGTTGCGCTGGTCGAACACCAGCCAGGTGGGGATGTTCGCGCCGGGGCCGTCACCGTCGCCGTACATCGCGTGCACGGCCTCGACGTACGGCGCGGACTCGTTGACGAAGCGTTCGCCCCGCGCGTTGACCATGAGGCAGCCCGGCCGCGACCGCTCGGCGAGTGCGAACCACGGACCGCCGGTGAGCGGGATGGACGGGCCCCACCAGGCGTCGTCCATCAGGTCGACGGCCGCGCCGAGTTTGAGTCCTGCGTCGATCGCGTCACCGGTGTTGGCCTCGGCGCCGACGGTCCACTCCGTACCGATGGGCGCCCGCTGGTACTTGACCCGCATCTCTTCGTTGCGCTCGAACCCGCCCGCGCCGAGGACGACGCCGAGCCGCGCGCGGACGGTCTTCTCCTCGCCCTCGTGGCGGACGACGACGCCGGTCACCCGGTCGCCTTCGCTCTCCAGATCCACCAGCGGTGTGTTCAGCCAGACGGGGACATCCGCCCGCCGCAGACCTTCACGCAGACCGGCCGCAAGCGCTTGCCCCATCGAGAGAAGCCGCTGACGGCGGATCCGGCCGGCGAGCCAGCGCCCGCCGAGACTCAGCACGCGGAGGACGCCGCGCGGATGCCGGGCGAGCAGGCTCAGCCACCGGTAGTCCGCCTGGGTGATCGGGGCGCCGAGCGGGGGAGCGCTGTACGGCGGCTCCAGATTCGCCAGCTCCGGGCCGAGCAGGTTGCCGTCGAGCGCGGCCGGTTCGACCGACCGTCCGCCCGCGCGCCCGCCGGGGGCTTCCGGGTGGTAGTCCGAGTAGCCGCGGACCCAGCGGAAGCGCAACGGCGTCTTGTCGCAGACGAAGGACAGGACCTCGGGGCCGCGGTCGAGGAAGGCCGACCGGAGTTCGGCGGGGACGACGTCACCGACGATCGCTTCGAGGTATTCGTGTGCCCGCTCCGGTGGCTCCTCGATCCCGGCCGCCCGCAGCGCGTGGTTGCCGGGGATCCAGACGCCGCCGCCGGAGCGCGCCGTCGAACCGCCGAAGTGGGCGGCCTTCTCCACGACCAGGACCTCGAGTCCCCGGTGGGCTGCGGACAGTGCGGCGGTCATCCCGGCGGCACCACTGCCGACCACGATCACGTCGTACTCCATACGCCCCTCACCTGAAACACGTTGTAGGAAGCATGTAGCAGCATCCGCGCTGCTCCAGTCACCATAGACGAGAACGTGTTCTAGTTCTAGGGTGGGGGCATGGACTCCCTCGTCGCGGATGTGGTGATCGTGGGTTTCGGTGCGGCCGGCGCCTGTGCGGCGATCGAGGCCGCCGATGCCGGTGCCCGGGTGCTGGTGCTGGACCGCTTCTCCGGCGGTGGCGCGAGCGCGGTCAGTGGTGGTGTCGTCTACGCCGGGGGCGGGACGGCGCAGCAGCGGGACGCGGGCGTCGACGACAGCGTCGACGCGATGTACGACTACCTGCGGCTGGAGGTCGGTGACGTCGTCTCCGAGGAGACCCTGCGGCGTTTCTGCGCGGGCAGTACGGAGATGATCTCCTGGCTGGAAGGCAACGGCGTGCCTTTCGAGGGCAGTCTGTGCCCGTACAAGACGTCTTACCCGAGCGACAAGCACTATCTGTACTACTCGGGCAGCGAGGCGGCGGGTGGTTTCCGTGACGCCGCCAAGCCCGCGCCGCGCGGGCATCGCGTCAAGGGGCCGGGAACTTCGGGAAAACTGCTGATGAAACGCCTGATGGAGGCGGTCCGGAGCCGTGGGATCCAGGTGCTGCCGCAGACCGCCGCGCGGAACCTGATCGTGGACGCCGACGGGACCGTGACCGGCGTCGTCGTGTCCACCCTGCGGGACGCTCCCGCTCGCGTACGAGCCGCGCACGGGAGGCTGTCGGCGTATGCCGCCAAACCGGGGATTTACGTGCCCTCGCTGAGGAAGTCGCTGCACCGGAGGGTGGAGCGAATCGAGCGTCGCTACGGCCGTGAGCTGCGGATTTCCGCCTCCCGCGGGGTCGTGCTCGCGGCGGGCGGGTTCATCGCGAACCGTGAGATGGTGCGCGAGCACGCGCCCGCGTATCGCGGCGGGCTGGCGCTCGGGACGTCGGCCGACGACGGATCCGGCATCCGGATGGGGATCGAGGCGGGCGGGGCCACCGCGGAACTCGGGCGGATCTCCGCCTGGCGGTTCATCACGCCGCCGTCGGCGTTCCTCGGCGGCCTGCTCGTGGACAAGACGGGTGGCCGGATCATCGACGAGTCCCGGTACGGCGCGGCCGTCGGCGAACGCATGATCACCGGACACGAAGGACGTGGCTGGCTGCTGGTCGACGACGCCATCGTCCAGGAGGTCCAGCGTGACGCGCGCGGGCAAAGTCAATGGTTCCAAGGACTTCAGGTGCGGTACTTGTTGCGGCAACGAGTCGTCGCCGGTTCGCTCGACGAGGTCGCGCGCAAGGCCGGTGTCGACCCCGGCGGGCTGGCGGCCAGTGTCGAGGCGGCGAGGTCCGGCGCGGATCCGACGGGCAAGCCCGCGGAGTTCGCGCGGCCGCTGGACCGGGCGCCGTACTCGCTGATCGATGTCTCGATCAAGCCGAACCTCGGCTATCCGTGCCCGATGCTGACGCTGGGCGGCCTGGTCGTGGACGAGGAGACCGGCGCGGTGCGGTCCGCCGCAGGTGCCCCGATTCGCGGGCTGTACGCGGCCGGCCGGACCGCGGTGGGAATCTGTTCTAGGTCCTATGTGAGTGGTCTGTCGCTGGCCGACTGTGTGTTTTCCGGGCGGCGTGCCGGACTGCACAGTGCCCTCGACCGGGGATCGGTCGACAAAAACGAGAACGTGTTCTAGTCTTGGATTCGGTTCACCGAGCACGAGAGAGGGAACGCATATGAGCGAGCACGCCGCGCAGGACGTGATCGCGGGGATCCGGGAGCTGCTGCCGGTCCTGCGGGAGCGGGCGCAGGAGGCGGAGGACGCCAGGCGCGTTCCCGAAGAGTCCGTCAAATCCCTGCAGGAGACCGGGTTCTTCAAACTCCTGCAGCCGAAGACGTTCGGTGGCCTCGAAGCCGACCCGGTGAGCTTCTACACCGCCGTCAAACTCGTCGCGAGCGCGTGCGGCTCCACCGGCTGGGTCGCCTCCATCCTCGGCGTCCACCCGTGGCACCTCGGTCTGTTCGAGGCGCAGGCGCAGCAGGACGTCTGGGGCGACGACGCCGACGTCCGGATCTCCTCGTCGTACGCGCCGATGGGCAAGGCGGACGTCGTCGACGGCGGCTACCGGCTCAGCGGGCGCTGGAGCTTCTCGTCCGGCTGTGACCACGCGACCTGGGTGCTGCTGGGCGGGCCGGTGTTCAAGGACGGGAAACCTGTCGACTTCTGCACCTACCTGGTGCCGATCTCCGACTACACGATCGAGGACGTCTGGGACACCGTGGGCCTGCGCGGTACCGGCTCCAACGACATCATCGTGAACGACGTCTTCGTGCCGAAACACCGCGCGCTCAGCTTCATCGCGACGTCGAAGTGCAAGACTCCCGGGCAGGAGATCAACCCCGGGCCGCTGTACAAGCTTCCTTACGGTTCGGTGCATCCGAGCACGATCACCGCGCCGATCATCGGGATGGCTCAAGGCGCGTACGACGCGCACGTCGAGTACCAGGGCAAGCGGGTCCGCGCGGCGTACGCCGGTGAACAGTCCAAAGAGGACCCGTTCACCAAGGTGCGGATCGCCGAGGCGGCGAGTGAGATCGACGCGGCCTGGCTCCAGCTGACGCACAACATCGACGAGCTGTACCAGCTGGCGTGCAAGGGGGAGAAGCTGCCGTTCCCCACCCGGCTGCGGGTGCGCCGTGACCAGGTCCGCGGTACCGAACGCGCGATCTTCGCGATCGACCGGCTCTTCGAGAACTCCGGCGGCCGCGCCTTGCAGGCCGGAACCCCGATCCAGCGGTTCTGGCGCGACGCCCACGCCGGCCGGGTGCACGCGGCGAACGACGCCGAGCGCGCCTACGTCATGTTCGGAACCGGCGCCTTCGGGCTGCCCGTCGAGAATGCGATGGTTTGATGACCGAAGGCAAGTACGTCACCGTCCAAGATGGACTCAAGCTGCACTACCACGAAGCCGGTACGGAACATCCGGAGACGGTGATCCTGCTGCACGGTGGCGGGCCCGGCGCGTCGGCGTGGAGCAACTTCGGCCGCAATCTGCCGGTGTTCGGCAAGAACTACCGGACCTTGGCGATCGACCAGCCCGGGTTCGGCCGGTCGGACAAGCCGACCGAGCATCCGCAGTACTTCCGGCACAGCGCGGACGCCGTGGTCGGGCTCATGGACGAACTCGGCATCGAACGGGCGCATTTCGTCGGCAACTCGCTCGGCGGCGGCACCTCCGTGCGGCTCGCGCTCAACCACCCCCAGCGCGCCGGACGGCTCGTCCTGATGGGTCCGGGCGGCCTGAGCGTGAACCTGTTCGCGCCCGATCCCACGGAGGGCATCAAGAACCTCGGCCGGTTCAGCGCCCCGCCGGGGCCGAGCCGCGAGAAGCTCGAAGCCTTCCTGCGGATCATGGTGCACGACCAGTCGCTGATCACCGACGAACTGATCGACGAGCGGTTCGCCGCCGCGAGCGCGCCGGAATCCCTCGCCGCGATGAAGGCGATGGGCAAGTCGTTCGCCCAGCCCGACACCTACGAAGAGGGCATGCTGTGGCGTGAGGCGCATCGCCTGCGGCAGCGCGTGCTCCTGATCTGGGGACGGGAAGACCGGGTGAACCCGCTCGACGGCGCGCTGCTCGCGCTCAAGACGATCCCGCGTGCCCAGTTGCACGTGTTCGGCGGCTGCGGCCATTGGGCGCAGCTGGAGAAGTTCGACGAATTCAACCGGCTGGCACTCGACTTCCTGGGAGCCTCCTGATGGGTATCCGCTCGCTCGCCTACCTCCGCATCGAAGCCACCGACATGGCCGCGTGGCGCGAATACGGGCTGAAGGTCCTCGGCATGGTCGAGGGTTCCGGCACGAATCCGGAAGCGCTCTACCTGCGCATGGACGATTTCCCCGCGCGGCTCGTGATCTTCCCCGGCGAGCACGACCGGCTCGCCGTGGCGGGCTGGGAGGTCGCCAACGCCGGCGAACTCGACGAGATCCGGGCGTCGCTCGACGCGCACTCGGTGCCGTACAAGGAAGGAACGCCGGATCAACTGGCCGATCGCCGTGTCGACGGCCTGGTGTCCTTTGAGGACCCCTCGGGCAACACGCTCGAAGTGTTCCACGGCGTCGCGTTGCAGCATCGGCGTGTCGTCAGTCCTTATGGGCACAAGTTCGTGACCGGCGAACAAGGACTCGGGCACGTCGTACTGTCCACACACGACGATGACGCTTCTCTGCGGTTCTACCGTGACGTCCTCGGATTCCGGCTGCGGGACTCGATGAAGCTGCCGCCGCAGATGGTCGGCAGGCCCGCCGACGGCGCTCCGGCGTGGCTGCGGTTCTTCGGCTGCAACCCGCGTCACCACAGCCTCGCGTTCCTCCCGATGCCGACACCCAGTGGCATCGTGCACCTCATGGTCGAAGTGGAGAACACCGACGACGTCGGCCTCTGTCTCGACCGGGCCATCCGCCGGAAGGTGCCGATGTCGGCGAGCCTCGGGCGGCACGTCAACGATCTGATGCTCTCGTTCTACATGAAGACCCCCGGTGGCTTCGACGTCGAATACGGCTGCGAGGGGCGTCAAGTGGACGACGAGAGCTGGATCGCCCGAGAGAGTACGGCGGTTTCCTTGTGGGGACACGACTTTTCAGTCGGCGCCCGCCAGCCGGGGCAGTCGTGACCCCGGTGACGGACCTCGGCGCGGACATCGATCCGGCACGGTTCCGCACGGTGCTCGGACATTTCTGCACCGGCGTCGCGGTGGTGACCGGGCACGACGGCACGGCGCCGGTGGGCTTCGCGTGCCAGTCGTTCGCGGCCCTTTCGCTGGATCCGCCGCTGGTGCTTTTCTGCCCTGCCAAGACTTCCCGGACCTGGGCGGTGCTCGCCGAGTCCGGCCGGTTCGCCGTCAACGTGCTCGCCGAGGACCAGCAAGAGGTCAGCGCGGTGTTCGGCGCGCGGGGCGCGGACAAGTTCGCGTCGGTCGACTGGGCCCCCGCCCCGTCCGGATCCCCGTTGCTGACCGGGGCTCTGACGTGGATCGACTGCACCCTCGAAGCCGTGCACGAGGCGGGTGACCATTACGTCGTCGTCGGCAGGGTCACCGCGCTCGGGGACCCGTCCGACGATCGGCCGTTGCTGTTCCATCGCGGGCGGTACACGGTGACCGAGCCGGTGACGGACGCGCTCGCCGCGCTCATGCCCTGGCCGCGTCCCGACGATTGGCTCTGATCGGCTCGCCGGCGTCGTGCAGGCTGCGCAACGCGAGCGAGTACGACTCGATGAGCCCGGTCTCGTGATACGGGACGCCGATCTCGTCGCAATACCGCTGGACGATGGGCCGGGCGCGGCGAAGGTGCGGAGACGGCATGCTCGGGAACAGATGGTGCTCGATCTGGTAATTGAGCCCGCCGAGGGCGACGTCGACGATCCGGCCGCCGCGGACGTTGCGTGACGTGAGCACCTGCTTGCGGAGGAAGTCGAGCTCGGTGTCGCCGGACAGGATCGGCATTCCCTTGTGGTTGGGGGCGAAGATCGATCCCATGTAGACACCCCACAGTGCTTTGTGGACGATGAAGAAGACGAGCGCCTTACCGGGGGAGAGGACCACGAGCAGCGCGCTGAAGTAGAGCGCGAAATGCGCCAACAGCAGGGCCGCTTCGAGCCCGCGCCGCCGGAGGCCCGGCTTCGCGACCGCGCGGATTCCGGAGAAGTGCAGGTTCAAGCCTTCGAGGGTGAGTAGCGGGAAGAACAGGAACGCCTGGTAGCGGCCGATGAACCGGGGGAGCCCCTTGCTGGCCCGCGCCTGGTCCTTCGACCACACGAGGATGTCCGGATCGACGTCGGGGTCGAGGTCCTCGTGGTTCGGGTTCGCGTGGTGACGGGTGTGCTTGTCCATCCACCAGCCGTAACTCATGCCGACGCCTAGGTTCCCCGCGATCCGGCCGGCGATCTCGCTCGGCCGACGGGTGCGGAACACCTGCCGGTGCGCGAGATCGTGCGACAGCAACGCGATCTGGCCGAACATCACCGCCTGGAAGACGGCGATCCCCAGCTGCCACCAGGAATCCCCGATCGCGAAGAAGGCGACCCAGCCGGTGACGAAGAGGGTGGCGACCAGGCCGATGCGGAAGACGTAGTAGCCGGGACGGCGGTCGAGGAGGCCCGCTTCGCTGACGCGGCGGGACAGACGGGCGAAATCGCTGCCTGTGCGGAGGTTTGCGGTCACCCTGGTGAGTCTCGTCCGGGGCGGGGATGGGGTGAATGCGGTGCGCCGGTGGGTTGGTGCGGGGGTTGGCCCTACCCTCGGTGCGAGCGGCTCGTTCATGAAGGATTTGGGACATTCGACGTCCCAAATCCTTCATGAACGAGATCTCTTCCGCGTGACAGGACCTTTCGTGCGGCGTGAAGGCTGATCTTGTCGGTGGTCTGCCGCATGGTGGGCGGGTGCGAAGAGGAACTTGGGCGTCTCACCCCATGCTCGCCGCTCCGGATCGCCCGGAAGTGGTCCGCGCGGCCGAGCTCGAAGCGATCGGTCTCCCGCGCCGGACCATCTCCCGGCGTTGCCTCCCGGGCGGCCCCTGGCAGTCGCTGCTGCCCGGAATCGTGCTGTTGAGCAACGGAAAACCCTCCGATGAGCACCGCGGCCGCGCGGCGCTGCTTCATGGGCGGACGGGAGCAGTGCTCACCGGAACGTACGCACTTCGTCGTCACGGCCTGGAACGGGTCCCTGAGGAAGAGATCGTGCACGTCCTCATTCCCGCGAGTCGCGACATAGCCGACGTGGGGTTCGTGCATGTGGAGCGCACGACGCGCTTGCCGCGACCTCATCCGAAAGGAGACCTTCTGATAGCTCCTGTCACCCGCGCCGTCGTCGACACCGCCCGGCGGCTCACCGACGAAGACGAAGTCCAGTCGATGATGGCTGAGGCCGTCCAACGTCGCTTCTGCACCGCGGAGATGCTCGCCGACGAACTCGACCAAGGTCGCACCGCCGGCACGGCCATGCCGAGGCGAGCACTCGCCCCGCTCCTAGCCGGAGCCAGATCGGTCGCCGAGGCCGACGCGTGGCACCTCTGGCGAAGATCCGGCCTTCCACCGGGCCGGTGGAACGCTCCGATCTACGACGCGCACGGCAACCACATCGCCACGCCGGACTTCTGGTGCGATGAAATCGCGCTGGCCTGGGAGATCGATTCGTATCGGTACCACGCGAGCCTCGAAGGCCACCGTGCCACGCTCGCCCGCAACGCGCGGTATGCCGCCGCCGGGATCGTCGTGCTGCAAACGCTGCCGTCCCGGTTGCGTGCGGAGCCCGGCAAGGTGGCCGTCGAGTTGCGAGCTGCGTTCCGTGCGGCTCAAGCCCGCCCTCGCCCGAATGTCGTGCTGAAGGAGGCTGCCTAGCCGGCTAAGCCCCCGCAGCAGCCTCCCGCGCCGCATCGAAAGGAGCCCGATCGAACACGATCCGCAACTCCACGATCTTCCCCTCCCGCACCGTCAGCAGCTCGGCCCCGGGTGCGCTCGCGACCGGCAGGGTCGCCGTGTCGTACATCAGCAACGCGGTCGTCTCGTCCCCGAACGCCGAGAGCAGCGTCGAGCCGGTCAGGATCTCGGTGAACGGGCCCATGAACCCGCGAAACGCCTCAGCGCCGGAAAGCGGCCCACCGGGCGTGTGGCAGACGATGTCGTCGGCGACGTAGGTCATCGCCTTCTCGAAGTCCTTGCCCGTCCACGCGTGGTGGTAGGCGAGCGCGACATCCAAGGCGGGACTGGTCATGATGGTTCCTTTCGTCGGTCTTCACCCAGTCAGACACCACTCCCGCCGCGAAAGGAACGGTCAGTGAGCACCAGGGCGACAGACGAGCAGGGGTTTCGCGAACTCGCCGACACCTATCGGCATGAGCTCCACCTGCACTGTTACCGGATCCTCGGCTCCCTCACCGACGCCGAGGACGCCGTCCAGGAGACGCTTCTGGCCGCCTGGCGCGGTCTCGACGGCTTCGAGGGGCGCTCATCGCTACGCACCTGGCTGTACCGCATCGCCACCAACCGCTGCCTCAACGCATTGAGGGACGCCGGCCGCCGTTGCCCGCCCGAGCCGGTGCCGCCGTTCGATCCGCCGGAGCCGAGCCGGCGCGGTGAAGCGACCTGGTTGCAGCCGTATCCGGACGAGCTCGCCGACAGCGAACCCGGCCCCGAAGCGCGCTACACCACCAGGGAGGCCGTCGAGCTCGCCTTCATCACCGGACTCCAGCTCCTTCCCCCGAGACAAGCCGCCGCGCTCGTCCTGCGGGACGTCCTGTGCTTCTCCGCCGCTGAAGTCGCGAGCATGCTCGGCACCACCGAGACGGCGGTCAAAGGCATCCTTCAGCGCGCCCGCGCCTCCCTCGACAAGCATCGAGCCCACACGGCACACTGCCCCTCACCGCAGGAGCGCGAGCTGACCAGGCGCTTCGCCGACGCGTTCACCGCGGGCGACCTCGACGGCGTCCTGAGCCTGCTGACCGACGACGCTTGGCTCGCCATGCCACCGGCACCGCACGAGTACCACGGTCGCGAGGCGATCGCGGGCTTCCTCCGCGTCACCATGGCCGTTCCCGTGGAGGGCTTCACCATGACCCCGACGCGGGCCAACAGCCAGCCCGCCTTCGTCTGCCGTCACGGTGAGACACCGGCCGGACTGATGGTCCTCACCCTCGACGGTGACCGTATCCGTGCCATCACCCGGTTCCTGGATCAGAAGTAACCCGCCAGCCGGCCGCACAGCGCGCGGATGTCCGCGGCCGGCGCGCCTGTCCACGAGGGACCGTCCATCCACCCGAGCTCCGAGGGCGTTCCCCGGTACCGCACGAAAACGTGCTGATGGAAATGCGCGACGCTGCGCCCGGCGATGGCGGAGAACACGTGCTCCGGAGCCAGTTCCGCGCGCAGGCCCCTGGCCGCGCACCAGGCCGCCCGCGAAACCGCCGAGACCTCGTCCGGGGTCAGCTCGTCCAGCGCCGCCACATGCCGCCGGGGCTCGACGAACAGGTACCCGGGAAAACGGCCGGGCCGGTGCGACACGACGACCGTGCCGTCAGCCCAGACGACCGGCCCCACCAGCGGGCCTTCACCACGGTGCTTGGCACAGATCGCGCACTCCACCGGCTCACGATAACGGCGGTCGCACCCGTCCGAGGTGGTCTCCTGGCGAGCCGAACAGGTGCGCCGCGCCATGCGCCCGCTTGAAATAGCGGTGCGCCGGATGCTCCCAGGTGATCGCGATCCCGCCGTGCAGCTGGATCATCTCGCCCGCCACCGTCGCCAGCGCCTCCGAGCAGTGCACCTTGGCCACCGCGGCCAGCCTGCTCGACTGCGGAGCCGCGTAGGCCGCCGAGCGCGCGGTCTCCACCAGGACGTGGAGATCCGCCATCCGGTGCTTCAACGCCTGAAAGCCGCCGATCGGCCTGCCGAACTGGTGCCGTTGCTTGCTGTACTCCACCGTCAGTTCCAACGCCCGTGCTGCGGCCCCGGCCTGTTCCGCGGCCAGGACGGCGCACGCGACGTCCCTGAGCGCGTCGAGGTCGACCGGGCCGATCAGCCGGGCAGGGGCATTGTCGAAACGAACCCTCGCCAGTCGCCGCGTTTCGTCCATCGCCGGAGTCCGCTCTCGCCGCGCATCGGTGACTTCGTACAGCGAGCCGCCGGTCGCGACCAGCAGGATCTCGGCCTCGTCGCCGTGCAGGACGTAGTGCGCCTCGCCCTCCACCACGGAATCGTCGACGCGGCAGGCAGGAGCATCCCAGCGACCTTCGGCATCGGCCCAGGCGACCGCGCCGATGGCACCCTCGGCGAGGCGGGGGAGCAGACGCTCGCAAGCCTCGTCGTTGCCCGTGGCCAGGACGGCGTGCACGGCGAGCACGGCCGAGCCGAGGAACGGGACGTCGGCGAGGACCCTGCCCAGTTCTTCGGCGACCACCTGCAGTTCCGTGGTCCCGGCGCCGAGCCCGCCGAACCGCTCGGGAACGGCCAGCGCCGCCACCCCGATCTGCTCGCACAGCTCCGGCCAGGGATCCGCTTCCCGGTCCAGCAGTTTCCGCACGCTGTCGCGCAGCGCGTCCTGTTCGGCGGTGAACGTCATGACAGCACCCGCTCCCGGTGGAACCGCGGCGTGCCCCACGCGCCGACCAGCGCGCGGACCCTGGTCAGCCGCAGGCCGAGCGCGTGTTCCGCGGTGTAGCCGATCGCGCCGTGCACCTGCAGCCCGGTCCGGGCGGCGAGATGCGCGGCGTCGCCGCACGCCACCTTGGCCGCGGAGACGTCGCGCCGGTCCAGCGTGACGGCCGCGCCGAACAGCAGCGGTTCGGCCAGCGCGAGCCCGGTCGCGACATCCGCGAGCAGGTATTTGATCGCCTGGTAGCCGCCGATCTCCCGGCCGTATTGCTTGCGTTGCGCGGCGTAAGCGACGGACGTGTCGAGCAGCCATCGTCCCGCGCCGAGGAGTTGCGCCGCGGTGGCGAGACAGCCCAGTTCGAACGCGCGCTCCGCGTCGAGCGCCGTGCCGAGATCGTCCCCGGTCACGGGCGGGAATAGCCGCCGTGATCCGTCCATAGAGGACAGAAGTGAGCCGGGAGTGAAGGCGCGCAGCCTGCCGTTCTCGACGGCGAGCCGCGCGTCCGCGACGTCGGAATCCAAGGCATACGGCACCTGCGGCGCGAAAGCCACCGACGCCAGCGTCTCGCCGGACGCGACCGACGTCAGCAGTTCGTCGTCGAGCAAGGACGGCAGGACGGCCACGGTGTCGGTCCACGGCCCGGGAACGCAGTGATAGCCGAGCCGTTCGAAACCGACGGCCAGATCCACCGGCGTGGCGCCGAGACCGTCGTACTTCTCGGGAACCGCCAGCGCGGTCACGCCGAGTTCGGCCAGCCGCCGCCAGATCTTGAGGCCGGGACCGGGATCGCCCGACGCCCAGGATCGAGTGGCCGAGTCCGTGTCCACACCGGACAGAAGATCGTGCAGGCTGCGGGAGAACTGCTCTTGCTCGGCGGAGAGTGCGAACCTCATCGAGCCCCCTTCGGCAGGCCGAGCAGCCGTTCGGCGACGATGGACCGCTGGATCTGGTCGGTTCCGCCGTAGATCGGCCCGGCCAGGGAGAACAGCCAGCCATCACTCCAGGCGCCCCGCAGTTCGGCGTCCGGGCCGAGGACATCGAGCGCCGTTTCGTGCAGGGCGACGTCGAGGTGCGACCAGAACAGCTTGTTGACACTCGACTCCGGGCCGAGCTCGGCCCCCTCGGAGAGCCGGGTGACCGTGCCCAAGGTGTACAGCTGATAGGCCCGCGCGCCGATCCATGCGTCGGCGACCCGGTCCGCGGTGTGCGCCGGCTGCCCGGCGTCGTGCCAGAGCGAGACCAGCCGGTCGGCCGCGGCGAGGAACCGGCCGGGGCTGCGCAAGGACAGGCCGCGTTCGTTGTTCGCGGTCGTCATCGCGACCCGCCAGCCTTCGCCGGGCGCGCCGATGACGTCCTGGTCGGGGACGAAGACGTCGTCGAAGAAGAGCTCGGCGAACCCCGGTTCACCGTCCAGCTGGGGGATGGGCCGGACGGTGACGCCCTCGGCCCGCAGATCCACCATCAGATAGGTGAGCCCCTTGTGTCGCACCGACTCCGGGTCACTGCGGAACAACCCGAACGCCTTGTCCGCGAAGGTCGCCCGCGAGCTCCACGTCTTCTGCCCGCTGACCCGCCAGCCACCGTCGCAGCGGGTCGCGGTGCTCCGGAGCGCAGCGATGTCGCTGCCCGCCTCGGGTTCCGACCACGCCTGCGCCCAGACCTCTTCGGAGCGCGCCATCTTCGGCAGGATGCGACGTTGCTGCTCTTCCGTGCCATGGGAGAACAGTGTCGGCGCGAGCATGAAGAGGCCGTTCTGGTTGACTCGCAACGGCGCTCCCGCCGCGTAGTACTCCTCCTCGAAGAGCACCCACTCCAGCAGGCTCGCGTCCCGCCCGCCGAACTCGCGCGGCCACGAGACGACGGACCACCGGGCGTCGGCCAACCGGGATTCCCACTCGCGGTGCTGCGCGAATCCTTCGGCGGTGTCGAACGACTTCAGCGGCTCGGCGGGAACGTTCGCGGCGAGCCAGGCACGGGCTTCGTCACAAAAGGCGAGCGTCTGCTCATCCAGGTCGAGGTTCATCATGAACTCGCGTCACGCATCGAGCGCGCGTCCTGCCCGCCCAGCGAGTCACCGCCGGAAACCTCGGCGTTGTGCGCGTGCGCGAAGTGGTGCAGACCGAACACGGAGTCCATTCCGGACCGGAGCCCCATGAGGTCTTCCGCCTGGTTCACGGCCTTCTTGGCGAGCGCGAGCCCCATCCGCGGCATCACCGCGATCTTCTCCGCCAGCGCCATCGTCTCGGTTTCGAGGTCGGCGCGCGGGACGACGCGGTTCAGCATGCCCCATTCCTTGGCCTGCTGCGCCGTGAAGCGCTCACCGGTGAACAGCACCTCCTTGGCAGCGCGCGGACCGAGGACCCACGGGTGCGCGAAGTACTCGACACCGGGAATCCCCATACGTACCACGGGATCGGCGAAGAACGCGTCGTCGGAGGCGACGATCATGTCGCACACCCACGCCAGCATCAGCGCGCCCGCGATGCACGCGCCCTGCACGCTCGCGATGGTCGGCTTCGGGATCTCGCGCCACCGGCGGCACATGCCGAGGTAGACCTCGGACTCGCGGGCGAACCGCTGATCACCGCCCTCGGCGCCGACATGGTCCCACCACAGGACGGCCTTGCGCTCGAACGAGACGTCCACGTCGCGCTCCGGCGTCCCGATGTCGTGCCCGGCGGAGAAATGCTTCCCGGCGCCGGCCAGCACGATCACCTTGACCTCGGGATCGTCGACAGCGCGGGTGAACGCCGCGTCCAGCGCGTAGGTCATCGCCGAGTTCTGCGCGTTCCGGTACTCCGGCCGGTTCATCGTGACGACGGCCACCGGCCCGCGTCGCTCGTACTCGACGGTCATCCGTTCTCCTCCCGCAACACGCGTTTCAGCACCTTCCCCGACAGGTTCCGCGGAAGTTCCGCCACGAACTCGATGTACCGGGGGAGTTTGTAGTTGGCCAGATTGCTTTTGCAGTGCGCCAGGACGTCCTCAGTGGACAGTTCGGCGCCGGGGCGAAGCCGGATGTAGGCCTTGCCCGCCTCGCCGTACACCGCGTCGGGAACACCGATCACCGCGGATTCCGCCACGCCGTCCAGCCAGCCGAGCGCCTGCTCGATCTCGGCCGGGTACACGTTGAATCCCTTGCAGACGTACATGTCCTTGATCCGGTCGACGATCCGCAGGTAGCCGCGCTCGTTGAGCACCCCGACGTCGCCGGTGTGCAACCAGCCGTCGGCGTCGATGGCTTCCGCCGTGGCCTCCGGATCGTCGAGATAACCGAGCATCACGTTCGGCCCGCGCAGGAGGACCTCGCCGAGCTCGCCGAGCTTCACCTCGAAGCCCGCCGTCGCACGACCGGAGAAATGTGCCACCAGTTTCGCGTCGTCTTCGGGGCGGGACATCGTGGCCACCACGGCCTCGGTGAGCCCGTACGCGGTGAGCACGGTGTCGAAACCCAGCTCTGTCCGCATTCGCTCGACCAAGGCGACCGGCACGGTCGCCGCCCCGGTGACGGCGAGCCGGAGGCTGGACAGATCGTGGTTCCCGCGTTCGGGCGCGTCCAGCAGGACCTGATAGATCGTCGGCGCGCCGGGAAGCACCGTGATCCGCTCGGATTCGACGAGGCGGAGGGTTTCGCGGACGTCGAAGGTGCGCTGCGGCAGGATCGTCGCCCCGCGCAGGATGGCCGCGAGGATCCCCGCCTTGTAACCGAAGCTGTGGAAGAACGGGTTGATGACGAGGTAGCGGTCTTCCTCGGTCAGGCCACCGCAGTCGGCCCAGGCCTCGGCGACGCTCAGCGCCTGGCGGTGGCTGCTCATCGCGCCCTTGCTGCGGCCGGTGGTCCCGGAGGTGAACAGGATGTCGCTGACGTGGTCGGGTTTCGCGGGACTGGTGAAATCGGTTTCGAGACCGGCGAGGGCATCCCATTCCGTAACACCGTCGACAGGTTCTTCGGCGCCTTCGACAGGGATGCGCAGGACGGCGCCGGGGCGGGAAGAGCCGAGGTCCGTCAGCCGATCCGTGCCGAGGAACGTGCCGGTGATCGCCAGCGCGGACACCTTCGCGCGCTCGAGGACGTCGACGGTCTCGCGGGCTGTGAAGCGGGTGTTGACCGGGATCAGCGTCGCTCCGGCGTACAGCGCGCCGAGCCCGGCGACGACCCAGTGCCAGGTGTTGGGGGAGCAGATCGCGACCCGTTCGTGGCCCGCGAAGAACCGCGCCGCCTGGCGCACCCGGCGGGCGAGTTCGGCGTAGGTGAGCCGGACTTCGCCGTCTACCAGCGCTTCCCGCGCGGCGAAGCGCTCCGCGGCCCTGTCGAGCGCCGCTGGGATGGTTCCTTCAGTCATCGAAGTCTCCCTAGCAAGTGCTTGGTAGGGTAGCCTACGCAGCAGGCTCTGGTTTGGCTAGAGGAGGCAGGCGTGGCCCAAGACGGTTTTCGTGACCGCGTGCGCACCTGGCTGGCGGAGAACCTGCCGCCGGAACTGCGCGGTCTGGGCGGTCCCGGCCGGGAGCACGAGGCCTTCGACGAACGCGTGGAGTGGGAACGGCGGCTCGCCGCGGCGGGCTGGACCTGCGTCGGCTGGCCGGTCGAACACGGCGGCCAGGGCGCGACACTCGAACAGCAGGTCGTGTTCCACGAGGAGTACGCGCGAGCGGGTGCGCCGGCGAGAGTCAGCCACCTTGCGCAGGAACTCCTCGGCCCGACCCTGATCGCGTTCGGGACGCCGGAACAGCGGGAGCGGTTCTTGCCGCCGATCGTGGCCGTCGAGGAACTGTGGTGCCAGGGCTATTCCGAACCCGGCGCCGGCTCCGACCTCGCCGCCGTGTCGACCACGGCGACCCTCGAAGGCGATGAGTGGGTGCTGAACGGCCAGAAGGTCTGGACGTCGCTCGCACACGTGGCCGATTGGTGTTTCGTGCTGGCCCGCACCGAACCCGGCTCGAAACGCCACAAAGGACTGTCCTATTTGCTCGTCCCGATGCGGCAGCCCGGAGTGGAGGTCCGGCCGATCCGGCAGCTCACCGGGACTTCGGAGTTCAACGAGGTCTTCTTCGACGGTGCCCGCACGGCGAAGGGTCTCGTCGTCGGTGAACCCGGTGACGGCTGGCGGGTGGCGATGGGCACGCTCGCGTTCGAGCGTGGCGTCGCGACGCTCGGGCAGCAGGTCGGGTTCCGCCGGGAACTCGAAGAACTCACCAGGATCGCGCCGGACGACCCGGTGATCGCCGAACGGATCGACCGCGCCTGGGTCGGCCTGGAGGTCATGCGGGCGCAGGCGATCCGCACGCTCGGAGACTCGTCGCCCGGCGTGGCGGAAGTGTCCAAACTGGTCTGGGCGAACTGGCACCGTGACCTCGGGGAGCTCGCGATGCTCGTCCGCGGCGCGCGGGGCATGCTCGCGGAAGACGGGCTCGACGCCTGGCAACGGCTCTTCCTCTTCACCCGGGCCGACACCATCTACGGCGGTTCCAACGAGATCCAGCGCAACGTCATCGCCGAGCGGGTGCTCGGCCTGCCAAGGGAGGTACGCCCGTGATCCCGGTGCCGAAGTACCCCGAGGGGGCGAACCTCCTGCGGGACAAGGTGGTCGTGGTGACGGCGGCGGCCGGCACCGGGATCGGTTCCGCGGTGGCGAAACGCGCGCTGGAGGAAGGCGCCCGTGTCGTGATCAGCGATTGGCACGAGCGGCGCCTCGGCGAGAAGGCGGCCGAACTCGGTGACGTCCACGCGATCCCCTGCGACGTCACCCAGGAAGACCAGGTACAGGCGCTCATCGACGGGGCCGCGGCGCACTACGGCCGGATCGACGTGTTGATCAACAACGCCGGGCTCGGCGGCACGAAGTCCCTTGTGGACATGACGGACGACGAATGGTCGCGGGTCATCGACGTGACCCTCAACGGCACGTTCCGTGCGACGCGGGCCGTGGTGAACCGGTTCATCGCCCAAGGCGACGGCGGGGTGATCGTCAACAACGCGTCGGTGATCGGGTGGCGCGCGCAGGCCGGGCAGGCCCACTACGCGGCCGCGAAGGCGGGGGTCATGGCGCTCACCCGATGTGCGGCCGTCGACGTCGCCGAACACGGCATCCGGGTCAACGCCGTCGCGCCGAGCCTGGCGATGCATCCGTTCCTGGCCAAGGTGACCAGCGAGGAACTGCTCACCGAGCTCACCGCGCGCGAGGTCTCGGGGAGGGCGGCGGAACCCTGGGAAGTGGCGAATGTGATGGTGTTCCTCGCCAGTGAGTACTCGTCGTACCTCACCGGCGAGGTCGTGTCCGTGAGTTCGCAGCATGCGTGAGGTAACGATGAAAGCCAGTCCAGGGTCCCGCCGCGCCGAACTGCTCGCCTTGGCGGCGAAGCTGTTCGCCGAGCGCGGTTACGTCTCCACCACCGTGCGGGACATCGCGGACGCGGCGGGCATCCTTTCCGGCAGCCTGTACCACCATTTCGACTCGAAGGAGTCGATGGCCGACGAGATCCTCACCGGCTTCCTCGACGAGCTCTTCGGCGCCTACGCCGAGATCGTCGCGGAAGGGAAAGGCCCGAGGGAAACACTCGAAGCCGTCGTCGTGGCGTCGTTCGAATCCATTCACCGGCGGCCCGCCGAGGTGGCGATCTACCAGTCCGAGGCGAAGCATCTGATGCAGCTGCCGCGGTTCGACTATCTCAACGACCGCAACACCGAATTCCGGAAGCTGTGGAACGGGATCCTCACCGACGGCATCGCGGCAGGCGTGTTCCGCGAGGACCTCGACGTCGAACTCACCTACCGGTTCATCCGCGACACCGTCTGGGTGGCGGTGCGCTGGTACAACCCCGGCGGCACGCTGAGCGCGGACGACGTCGCGCAGCAGTACCTCGGGATCCTTCTGGACGGCATCGCGACTAAAAGGAGGCGCCGTGGCTGAAGCCTACGTTCTGGACGCGGTCCGGACCCCGATCGGCAAACGCGGGGGAGCGCTCAGCAGTGTCCATCCGGCCGACCTCGGCGCGCACGTCATCCAGGCCGTGGTCGAGCGGACCGGTGTCGAGGCCGACCTGGTCGACGACGTCATCCTCGGCTGCTGCGACACGCTCGGCCCGCAGTCCGGGAACATCGCGCGCACGGCGTGGCTCGCGGCGGGCTTCGGGCATCACGTGCCGGGCGTGACGATCGACCGGCAGTGCGGTTCGAGTCAGCAGGCCGTGCATTTCGCCGCGCAGGCGGTGCTGTCCGGGACGATGGACCTCGTCCTCGCCGGCGGTGTGCAGAACATGAGCGCCATCCCGATCAGCGCGGCGATGCTGGCCGGACGCGAGTTCGGCTTCGATGATCCCTTCTCCGGCTCGAAGGGCTGGCAGGAGCGGTACGGCAGCGTCGAGGTGTCGCAGTTCCGCAGTGCCGACATGATCGCCGAACACTGGGACCTGACCCGTGAGGCGATGGAGGAGTACGCCTTCCGCAGTCATCAGCGGGCGATCGCGGCCATCGACGAAGGCCGGTTCGCCGCCGAGACCGCACCGTTCGCCGGTGCCGCCCTGGACGAGGGGCCCAGGCGCGACACCACTTTGGCACGGATGGCGGGGCTGAAACCGCTGAGCGAGGGTTCGCGGATCACCGCGGCCGTGGCCAGCCAGATCTCGGACGGCGCCAGCGCGACGCTCATCGCGTCGGAGAAGTTCGTCGAGGAGCACGGCCTGACCCCGCGCGCCAGGATCCATCATCTTTCCGTGCGGGCGGCCGATCCGGTGTGGATGCTGACCGGGCCCATCCCGGCGACCGCGCACGCGCTGCGGAAGACCGGGCTGAGCATCGACGACATCGACCTGTTCGAGGTCAACGAGGCGTTCGCGAGTGTCGTCCTGGCGTGGATCGAGGAGACGGGCGCCGATCCGGACCGCGTCAACGTCAACGGCGGCGGGATCGCGCTCGGCCATCCCATCGGGGCGACCGGGACGAAACTGTTCGCGACGCTGCTGCACGAACTGGAGCGACGAGGCGGGCGCTACGGGTTGCAGACGATGTGCGAGGGCGGCGGAACGGCGAACCTCACGATCATCGAGCGTCTCTGACACTCCACACCGCGAGCGCCGCCGCGCTGAACGTCGCGCCGAGGAGACAGACGCCCGTCCAGCCGGCGGCGGCGTAGACGGCGGTCGAGCCGATGGCGCCCAGGCCGCTGCCGACGGAGTAGAAGATCATGTACCCGCCGATCAGCCTGCTCCCGGCGTCCGGCCGGAGCGGATAGATCAGGGTCTGGCTCGTGACGTGCACGGCCTGGACGGCGAGGTCGAGCAGGATCGCGCCCGCCGCAAGCGCCCACAGTGACGAGCGGGTGAAACCCAGCGGTATCCAGGAAAGCAGGAGCAGGCCGAGGGCGAGGCCGGTCGTCCACCGCGCGCGGCCGCGATCGGCGAGCCGTCCGGCGGGTGCCGCCGCCAGCGCGCCCGCGGCCCCGGCCAGCCCGAACGCGCCGATGGCGGTATGCGACAGGCCGTCCTCGCTGAGCGGCAGGGCGACCGAACTCCACAAGGTGCCGAACGCGGCGAAGATCAGCAGTGCGAGCGTGCCGCGCGTCCGGAAGACGGGCTCCTCGGCGAAAAGTGACCACGTCGAACGCAGCAGCCGCCCGTAGTTCATGACCTTTCCCGGGGCCGTGGCGGGAAGTACGCGGTACAGCACGATCGCGATCAGCGCGGTCACGACCGCGGACACGACGTACACCGCGCGCCAGCCCGCGAGATCGGCCAGCGTGCCGGACACCGTGCGCGCCAGCAGGATCCCGAGGACGACGCCGGTCGTCACGAGGCCGACCACGCGTCCGCGTTCGGCGGGCTCCGCCAGCGACGCGGCGAACGCGACCAGGAGCTGCGTGACGACCGCGAGCACGCCGATCGCCGCCATCCCGGCGAACAGCACCACCCCGTTCGCGGCCGTCGCGGCGACGAGTTCGGCGATCGCCAGCAGGACCAGCTGGCCGGTGACGAGCCGTCGCCGGTCGAGCAGGTCGCCGAGCGGGACCAGCAGGAACAGGCCGAGGCCGTAGCCGAGCTGCGTGAGGGTGACGATGCCACCGACGGTCGACGTGGCGATGCCGAGATCGGCGCCCATCGTGACCAGCAACGGCTGGGCGAAGTAGATCGTGGCGACGGCCGTCCCGGCGGCCACGGCGAACAACAGGACGACACCGCGGTGCACGAACCCTCCAGATGGTTTCAAGTTGCTACCACTGGGACGGTAGAGCACTGCGGTTGTAAGATGCAACCATGGTGAAGCGGACGACGTTCGACGAAGCTTCGTGCCCGGTGGCGCGCTCGGTCGACACGATCGGCGACTGGTGGTCACTCCTGATCGTGCGCGACGCCTTCGACGGCGTCCGCCGCTTCGGGGAGTTCCAGCGCAGCCTCGGCGTCGCGAAGAACATCCTGTCCGCGAGGCTGCGGGCGCTCGTGGGACACGGCGTGCTCGACATGGTCCCGGCTTCGGACGGAAGCACGTACAGCGAGTACGTCCTGACGCCGAAGGGACGGGATCTGTTCCCGGTGATCGTCGCGCTGCGGCAATGGGGGGAGGCGCATTTCTTCGCCGAGGGCGAGCCGCGTTCGGAACTGGTGGACCGCGACGGCGGGCTTTCGTTGCGAGAGCTGGAGATCCGGGCCTCGGACGGACGTGTCGTCGGGCCGGAGGACACCGTGGTCGTGAAGGTGCCGTCCTCGTGAACCGTGCCGCCTTCGTGCGGAAGGGCGATCTCGCGTGATCAGAGCCGTAACTCGCGTGCTTGAAGGCGTAACTCGTGTGTTCCGCCTCCAAGCACGCGAGATACGCCTTCGAGCACGCGAGTTCCGCCTTCGAACACGCGGAGCGGGGCGATACTCAGTGCATGGATCGGGGCCCTTCCAGGTGAGTCAGGCCTGGAAGGGCCCCGACCGGAAGCGGGGAGCCCGGAGGCCAGTACCCGGCGGAGCCCGAATCACCGTCGGTCCCGGTACCTCCCGGCGTCCCCAAGGGGTGGCGGTGGGTGCGGAGGCCCGGCTACCCACCGCCACCTGAGGGACCGCGGCCGCCGCGCGCGGCCCCGGTCCGTTCGCGATCCCGGGTCACCCGGCGGGAACGCGAGCCCAGGGCATCCTTTCCGGCGCGGGGACGGCCTCGGTCGGCGTCTCGGACAGGAAGTCCCGCTCGAACGGGGCCAGGATGTCCTCCCCGATCGGCGTCGCCGCGAACGAAGGGGCGGCGGGGGCGGGGAACACCGGCTCGGGCACCGGCAGCCGCCGGTCGAGTTCGGCGGTCCAGTGGATCATCGCCTTCGGCCGGTCCCAGCCCGCCGCGCCGATCAGCCTGCCGTCGCGGACGAATCCGGTGACCCCGTCGGAGAGTTCGATCGTGTCCTTGCCCAGCGACGGCATCCCGACGGTCTGCAACCGCGCGTCGTACAGGGACGACCAGGCTCGGGGGAGCGGCGTGTACGGCCGTGCGTTGCCACGGCCCAGCATGAGGCTTTCCGCCGCCGCGCGCCCGGATTCGACGCCGTTCATCCAGTGCTCGACCCGGCGCGGGGTCTCATCGATCCGCAGGTTCGGCCATTTCGCGACGTCGCCGGCGACCACGACGTCTTCCGCCCCGACGGCGAACAGGGTCGATTCGCACAGCACGCCGTCGTCGATGGTCAGCTCCGAGCCGCGCAGCCAGTCCACGGCGGGCACGCTGCCGATCGAGAGCACCACGCAGCTGGCCACCAGGAATTGGTTGTTGGTGAGGTGCAGCCCGACCGTCTCCTTGGTGCTGATCCAGTTCCGCACCTCGGTGTTCATCGCCAGCTTGGCGCGATGGTGGTGGTGTTCCTTGGTGAGCGCAGACGCGATCCGCTCCCCGAAGCGGTGCAAAGGCGCCTTCGCGTGGCCGATGAGCGTGACGTCCCGGCCCATGTACCGCATCGACGCGGCGAACTCGTTCCCGATCAGGCCGCTGCCGATCACCACGACGGACTTGGTGCTGTTCCCCAGCGCCCGCCGGACGGCCAGTGAATCCTCCACGGTGCGCAGCACACGGACCCGGGGATCGTGGCGCGGCGAGCCGGGAAGATGCCGGGGGTAGACGCCGGTCGCGATGATCAATCCGTCGTACCAAAGGGATTCGCCACCCGGCAGGTGGACGGTGCGCTCCTTGCTGTCGAGCCAGGTCGCACGGGTGCCCAGCCGCCAATGGACGTCCAGATCGACGTAGGGCTCCAGGCTCGCCGCCACCGGTTTCACCCCGCCGGTGATGAGCTCCTTCGACACCATCGGCCGGTGGTAGGGCTTGCGCGGCTCGTCGCCGACCAGCACGATTTCGCCGTCGAACCCGAGTTCCCGCAACCGTTCCGCCGAGCGGAGGCCGGCGACGCCCGCGCCGACGATGACGATCCGATCTCCGTCACTCATCGTCGTACGCTCCTTCTCCCTTGACTCTGATGGCCTGTTTCGGGCAGAGCCGAGCGGCGGAGATGGCCTGGTCGAGACCGTCCCGGTCGACCATCCGGCGGATGCGGAGCTTGCCGTCCGGGCCGATCTTGAACGTGGACGGCGCCTCCATCTCGCAGAAGCCGAAGATCTCGCACCGCTCGTTGTCGACGCTGACGCGGGTGCCGCGCCGGATGCTTCCGAAGATCATTGTTCGTTCTCCAAGTCGTCAGACCAGCTCTTCGACCAGGCCCAGCCGCTCCAGGTACCGGGTCGGCGTGAACCGCAGCGCGGTCAGCAGCACCGCGGGGACCAGCAGCGTGATCCCGCCGAACCACAGCAGGCCGAGATGCCCGTTGGCCATGGCACCGAAGAACGCGTGCAGCGCGGTGATCGCGACCGCCGGATAGGCGAGCCGGTGGATCCACAGAAAGCGGCGGTAGGAGCTGAACCGGCTGATCCCGCCGGTCAGCGCGACCGCGATCATCACCTCGAGCCCGATGACGCCGAGCTCGTGCCGCGCCAGGGTGCCCGGCAAGAGCGGGATCGTGACCTGCGCCAGGGTGAAACCGTCGGGCAGGAACAGGAACGACATCGCGTGCACGACACCGAACGACAACGTCAGGATGCCGAGCACCATATGCGAGCTGCGCAGTGCCTTCCGCCCGGTCAGCGACTTGATCCAGCCGGTCGCGGTGAACACGCCCCAGCACAGGGTGAGGCACATGAAGCCGTACGAGATCCGGGCTGAAGTCTGCGCCATGCCCTTGATGCCGGAGTCGGTGTCCGATTTCTGGGTCAGCACGATCACCACCTCGGACCACTGGTCATACATTGATCTCTCCTGGGGCACTGGGAACCGGATCCGGTTCGGTGGCGGCCGCGCGTTCGCGGGTCCGCGTGTTCTTGCTGCGCAGGGCCCGGAGGGCCACGAACAGTCCGCCGCCGAGCACCACCGCGAGCAGCAGGCCGAGCGCGAGGTCGCCGAAGCCGACGTCCATCGCGGCGTTGGCCGAATTCGACTGCGGCACCGGGGCTTCCGGCAGCAGGGACTGGTCGACGACGCCGGTGCTCTCCAGCAGGGTCATATGTCGCAGCACCGCCTGGTTGGCCGTGGTGGCGTAGTCGCGGACGACGTCGTTGCGGGTACCGGCCCTGACCTGGGCGATGACGGGGAACAGGATCCCGTGCGCGTACCGGAGGCGGTTGGCGAAGACACGGTCGAATTCGCTGTCGTCCCGGGCGGTCTTCATCTCGCCGAGCCACGCGGACTGCTGATCCGAGGGCTCGGACGGCAGGGTGATGCCGAACCTGTCGGCGACGGCGTGCGTCGCGGTGTCGAGCCTGCCGTGGTCGATCATCAGCGTCCGGCCGACTTCGCGGGTCCGCTGGCTCTTTCCGCGTTCCTGCGCCCACATCCCGGCGGGCATTTCCCACAGTCCGGCCAGTTTGACGTTGACGATCAGGTTCTTGTCCGCCGCGGAGAGTTCTTGGGCGTGCGCGTCGCCGATGGGGCCGAACAGGCTCACGGCGGCCGCGATCAGCAGGACGAGCAGCGGGCGGACGGGTCTGGGGAGGTCAGATGCCGAGGTCATCGGCCTGCCAGGTGTCCGCGGTGAGCAGCACTTTCGTGCCGTCCGGTTTGGCGGGGAACCACGCGCCGTCGACGCCTTGCCCGCCGGTGTTGCCGGGCATCGCGTCGCCGGCGTTGCGGTAGAGCGGCCAGCCCGCGAGCGTGACCTGCTCGGTGCCGTCGTCCCTGGTCACGCTGCCGACCAGGGCGCGATCGATCCCGGTGACCACGAGATCGCCGCCTGCCTTGGCGGGAATCCAGGTCCGCGAACAGGTTTCGGTGCACGTCGACTTGGGCGGATTCACCGTGTCCTTGTCGTAGCGATAAAGCGTGAAGCCATTGGTGTCGGTGACGATCGGGCCGAGGTCGAACAGGATCGCCGCCGTGACACCGGGAGCCGGTTCGGCCGAGGGGTCGGGCATTCCCGGGATTTCCGCCGCTCCGGCGGCCGGGGCCGTGCCCGGAGTGCCGTTCGGTCCCGCGGTACCGGTGGTGCAGGCCGAGGTCAGCGCGACCGCGGCCAGGGTGAGGGTCAGAGGTATGACCGAGCGTGACACGGGGTTCACGGAAATCCTCCTGTCGGGGCAGAGGAGAACGCCATCACCGCGGGGAGATGGTGTGCAGGCAGGTTCAATTCCACTATGGACAGTCATGATCCACAGTGGATTCGGCGATGCGGGGGACAGCGCCGGGTCGGGGGTCTTCGGTAGGGGATACGGTCACGAGCGGGAAACGGTTCAAAAAACTTTCCCGCGCTCGGAGAACCGGCCCGAGCCGGTTTTGGTACTGGACTTATCGCCCCTGAGCCCACAAAGATGTGCCGCGTGGGACGCCACTCTCGGATACTGCAGCCAATCGTCGATCATGAACCCGCGTCGAACGGGCATGACGACCTCATCAGGGCGTTGTACCAGGAGTTCGGGTCCAGCCTGATGGCGTTCGTGCTGAAGCTGACCGGCCACGATCGCCAGTGGGCCGAGGACGTGGTCCAGGAGACGCTCATCAAGGCGTGGCGCAACGCCGGCAAACTCGACCGGCAGCCGGAAATGCTGCGCGCCTGGCTGTTCACCGTGGCCAGGCGCATCGTCATCGACGGCTGGCGGAGCCGGAGCGCCCGCCCTCAAGAGGTGGAGGAACTGGAGTCGGATTCGATCGGAGTGCCGGACGAATCGGAGAAGACGCTCGCGGCCATGATCGTTTACGAGGCCCTGCGCAATCTTTCCCCGGAACAACGCGAGGCCGTTCAGCAGACCTATCTTCGTGACCGCACCGTGAACGAGGTCGCGGCGACGCTCGGGGTGCCGCCGGGTACGGTGAAATCGCGGATCCACCACGCTGTGCGCGCGTTGCGCAGGGCGTTGCAGGAGCGGGGGTGAGCGAGGTGTCCGGAACCGTCCACACGGACATCGCCGCCTACGTGCTCGGCGTCCTCGGCGAAGAGGATCACGCCAGGTTCGAAGCGCATCTGCTGGAGTGTCCCGAGTGTCAGGTCGAACTGGTGGAGATGTACCACCTGCCCGACATTCTCGACATGGTCAAGAAGAGCTGGCCGGATCCGCCCGTCAAGGGGCCGGGCCCGCGGGTGCTGCGGATGCTGCTCGCCGACGCGGCCAAGGCGGGCCGTCGCCGCAAGATCATCCGGCTCGCGATGGCCGCCGCCGTACTCGTGCTCGTCGTCGGCGGTCCGGTCACCGTCCTTTCGCTCACCGACCGTGAACCGATCGTGACGCAGGCCGCGCCCACCGTCGTCACGTCGGTGGTGCCGCCTCCGTCGTCGTCGCGGGGACGCGAGGCGGGCCCGGACGGCGGCGCCGCGCCGTTCGGCTGGTCCGAGGCGGGCAACGCGGTCGCCGCCGAGGTCACGGTGCAGGAGAAGGAGTGGGGCAGCGCCGTCGAACTCGAACTGCGCGGCCTCGTCGGCCCGATGACCTGCCAGCTTTTCGCCTACTCCCACGGTGGGGAGGCCTACGTCGTCAACAACTGGAGCGTGCCGGCCAAGGGGTACGGCGTGCCCGGTTCCCCGGCTCCGCTCGTCATCACCGGTTCGACGGCGTTGCAGAAGGCCGACATCGAACGCTTCGAGGTGCTCAAGCGGGACGGCACCGTGCTGGCCACCGTGCGCCGGTAGTCTTATAACGGAAAGATAACGGCCGGATCGCGTTTTGAACCGGTCCTCGGCTGGAACCGTATTCCCCAGTAGCCGGATCTGAATCGGCGGGCGAACAGAAGGGTTCGCCACGAATGCGGTAATCGGCGTATTCGACAAATGCGTGGCTCATGCCCGGGCGCGAGTGATCGGCGTGCCCGGAAAAGAATGAGGTGAGCAGCTAATGGCACGAAATCAAGGGCGCCATCGGATCGCCCGCAGGACCAAGATCGCGACCGCGTTGCTGGGCTTGTCGATCGCGGTCGGCGGTCTGGTGGTGTCCACCACGACCGGCGACCCCGAACGCGCCGCCGCGGACGAGGTGGACAAGTCGCAGTTCGTGGACATCACCCGGGTCCGGCCGAACATCGACAAGCCGGAGCCGGGCCGGAACGCCTCCACCGGCTCGTTCACCGTCGACTGCGGCCGGAACGAGAACGGGCATTTCAATCCCGACAACTTCATCGCGCAGCCGGGGGTGCGCAACGGCGCCCAGCATCTGCACGATTACGTCGGAAACCTTTCCACGAACGCGGATTCGGACAACGACAGCCTGCTGGGCGCCGGTACCACCTGCCGCAACGGCGACGAGTCGACGTACTTCTGGCCGGTGGTGCGGATCGACGCCGCGGAGGAAGCCGAAGAACAACAGGGCCGAGAGCGGCGGCAGGGTGACCGGAACCGGCAGGACGAGGCTCAGCTGGAAGAACCGAACGCGGACAACGAACTCGCCGGCAATGACGGTGAGATCCAGCGCCCCGCGGTCGTCGACATCACCTTCAAGGGAAACGCCAGGGAGAAGGTGAAGGAGATGCCGAAGTTCCTCCGGATCCTTTACGGTGACGCGAAGGTCTCCACGAACGGGCCCGCCAACGCGCGGGAGAGCTGGACCTGCACCGGCTTCGAGAACAGGCTCATCAAGCAGTACCCGATCTGCCCCGAGGGCAGTGACGTCAAGCGGGTGCACACGTTCCCGAGCTGTCTCGACGGCGACAACATCGACAGCGAAAACCACCGGGACCACATCAAGTATCCCGACGAGAACGGCGAATGCGCGAACGGCCTCACCGCCGTCCCGGAGCTCACCATCTCGCTGACCTACGAGATCCCGCGGCAGATCCAGGCCGCCGGCCAGTACAAAGTGGACTCGTTCACCGAAGAGGATCACAACCCGTTCTCCGACCACGACGATTTCGCGAACGTGATGTCCGACCGGATCATGGATCGCCTCGTCGACTGCGTCAACGAAGGCCGCAAGTGCCGCGAATGACGCCCTGAAGCGGAAGCAGGAACCTGCGAAGAGAAAGGAAGATACTCCGGCCCGGCGGGTCCCCCCTACACCTCACCCATCCGCCGGGCCGGCCCTACCCGGAAATCGATCGACACAACTGAAGAACGCTCCGCAAGCATTCACCCCGTCCTGCCGGCGGCTTTCCTCGGGAAGCTCGCCGGCAGGACGCTTTTCGGTAGGTTGGCGGCATGGGTGAGCAGAAGGACCGCATGCTGCGCGGCGAGCTGTACCGGGACAACGAACCCGAGCTGGTCGCGGATCGCAGGCGCGCGCAGGCGCTCGTCGACCGGTTCAACGGCACGGGCGCCGAGGAGACCGGTGAGCGGGACACGATCTTGCGCGAACTGCTGGGAAAGCTCGGCGAGGGCTCCTGGATCATGCCGCGGTTCCAGTGCGACTACGGCTATCTGATCGAGATCGGCGCCAACAGTTTCCTCAACTACGACGCCATCCTGCTCGACTGCGCGCCGATCAAGATCGGCTCGGACTGCTCGATCGGCCCGCGCTGTCAGCTGCTGACCGCGCTGCATCCGATGGAGGACCACGAACTGCGGCGGCAGCGCTGGGAGTCTGCCGCGCCGATCACCATCGGGGACAACGTCTGGTTCGGCGGCGGCGTCATCGTGTGCGCCGGAGTGACCATCGGGGACGACGTGGTGGTGGGCGCGGGCAGTGTCGTCACGCGTGACCTGCCGTCGAAGGTGTTCGCGGCGGGCAACCCGGCCCGCGTCATCCGCGAGCTCTAGCGGTCCACCGGCGTGATCTTGGTACGACGGCTGTGCTCGAAGACCATGGAGGTGCGCACGTCGGCCACCTCGGGGCGTTCGGTCAGCTTGTCGATCACGAAGGCGTAGAGGCTGTCGTTGTCGGGCACGGCGACATGCAGGATGAAGTCCTCGGTCCCGGTGGTCACGTAGAGCCCGACGAGGTCGGGGAGCGCGTTGACCCAGTTCCGGAAGCCTTCGATGTTGCGCCGCGAGGGCGGGCGCACCCGCACCGCGATGAGCGCCTGCACCCCGCGGCCGATCGACGGCAGGTCCACGTCCAGCAGGGCGCCGCGGATCACGCCGCGTTCCCGCAGCCCGCGGGTGCGGTCCAGCGCGGTGGTCGGCGAAACGCCCACCGCGGCGGCCACCTCGCGGTTGGTCTTCCGTGCGTCCGACTGCAATTGCGCCAGGATCGCCTTATCAAGTTCGTCCAGTCGCGCCATCCGAGGCCTCTCGCCGTATTAAGTACGAACACGATGGACTCTACTCGTACGTCCTCTTAGCTTGGCCTTGTTCATCCGTTGAAGTGAGCAGGAGATCAGCTGAATGTCCGAGTACGGTACGGCCATCGGATTCGCCCCCGAGGAAATCGACCTCGCCGCGTCCACCCGCCAGGCCCGGTTGAAGTGGGTCATCGTGGTCGACAGCGAGCTGCCGCCCGGCCGGGCGGCGAACGCGGCCGTCTGCACCGCCGTCGCCACGGTGAAGTCGGTGACCGGGCTCCTGGGGGAGGAAGCGGTCAACGCGAACGGCGAGCACTATTCGGGCTTGCCGTGGATCGGCTGCTCGGTGCTGGCGGCCGACGCCGCGCAACTCCGGGCCATCAGGACCAAGGCCGCGGCCTCGCCAGGCTGCCACGTCGCCGACATGCCCGCCGTCGCCCAGCAGATCCGGGTCTACACCGATTTCCTCGCGACGATGAAGGAGATCCCGACCGAGGAGATGGACTTCTGCGCGATCGGCATCGTCGGCCCGCGCAACCGGATCGACAAGCTGGTCGGGAAACTGCCGCTGATGGCCTGACTCAGCCTTCGAGCAGGTCCCGCAGCGCTTCGGTGAACTGGGCGGGATTCCGCTGCGGCGCCAGATGCGCGCCCGGTACCTCCGTGAACGGCAGCCCCAGTTCGAGCGCCAGGACCTTCGCGGGCTGGTAGTGGTAGTGCCCTCGGCTGCCGACACCGGCGACGGGGACGATCTCGGTCCTGCTCCGCCGCAGTGCCCGCAGATCGGGGAGGTAGTCGAGGATCTCGGCCAGTTCGCGGCCGAACAGCCGCTTCCAGTCCTCCTCGTTCGGCAGCCGGATCGCGCGCAGCTCGGGCAGCGCGGCGCCGGCGATCCCGTCGGTGAACCGTTTGAACGCCCCCATCAGATCGCCCGCCTGCGCGAGCCGGACCTGCGCGCTGGCCTCGTCGAGCCAGCCGAGCGCGTCGGGCAGCAGCTGGATGGCGGGCGGTTCGTGGGCGACCAGCACCGTCGCCGCGTCCGGGTAGCGGGCCACGAGGTCGAGGCCGATCATGGCGCCCGCGCTGGTGCCGAACACGCGCGCGGGGGCACCCCCGACGTGCTGGAGCACCGCGTGGGCGTCGTCGGCCTGCTTCGGCACGCTGACCGGGCCGGTGCTGGTGTCCGTGCTGCGGAAGTGCCCGCGCCGGTCGTAGGTGACGACGGTGTAGTCGTCCGCGAGCAGCTTCGTCATCGCCCGGAAGGTGTCCGCCGAGCCCAGCCCGCCCGCGATCAGGAGCAGAAGCGGCCCTTCGCCGGTGCTGCGGACGTACAGCTCACCGTCCTCGACCGGACAACGACTCTCCGAGATCATGGCCGAAGTCAAGCACAGCGTGCCCGGCCCCTCACTCCGAGGCCAGCCGCCGCAGGATGCCGGTGGCGTCGGCGACGATCGTCTCGATCAGGTCGCCGACCGCGGGCAGGTCGTCGAGCAGGCCGACGACCTGCCCGGACGCCAGCACCCCGGCGCTCCGGTCGCCTTCGACGAGCCCGGCGCGCAACAGCATCGGCGTGTTGGCGGCCATCAGGACCTGCGACCAGGTCCGGTCGCCGCCGCGTTTCATCCGCAGCCCCTCGGTGGCCAGCGAGCGCCACGACAGGCCGGTCAGCTTCCGGAACTTCGAAGCGTTCCGGGCGGCCCGGGCGAGCCCGCGTACCGGACCGGCGGACTCGAGCGCGTCGACCAGTTCCGTCCGGAGCACGCGATGCGGCATCCCGTCCACCTTCCGGGTGACGACGGTGCCGTTGAGGTCACGGGCGAGGTACGCCCGCTTGATCTCGTCGGGGACAGTGCTTTCCCTCGTCAAGAGGAACCGGGTGCCCATGGCGACGCCGGCCGCCCCGTAGGCGAGCGCGGCGGCGAGCCCCCGGCCGTCGAAGAAGCCACCGGCCGCGACCACCGGGATGTCGACCGCGTCCAGCACCGACGGCAGCAACAGCGTCGTGGCGACCCCGCCGGTGTGCCCGCCGCCTTCGCCGCCCTGCACGATGACGGCGTCGGCACCCCAGCCCGCGACCTTCTCCGCGTGCCGGGCGGCACCGACCGAAGGGACGACGAGGACGCCGTTGTCCTTGAGCCGCGCGATCATGTCCTTCTTCGGCGCGAGCGCGAAGGACGCGACGCGGACTTCCTCGGTGATGAGCAGCTCGACCCGGCGCGCGGCGTCTTCGGCGTCCGCGCGGAGGTTGACGCCGAACGGTTCGGACGTGCGGCTCTTGACCTCCTTGATGGCGGCCGCCAGTTCGTCGTAGGTCATCGTGGCGGACGCGAGGATGCCGAGGCCGCCCGCTTCCGCCGTCGCGGACACCAGGCGCGGACCGGCGACCCAGCCCATCCCGGTCTGCACGATCGGGTGCCGGATTCCGGCGAGTTCGGTCAGCGCGGTCTTCACGACGGGACTTCCTTGTCCCGCAGGGATTTCGGATCGAGACTCGTGCGGATCAGGAGGAGTTCGGACTCGGTCGGCAGTCGGGACTCGGTGACCCCGTCGGTGATCAGCGGGAACGACGTCGCCTCGACGACCTCGTCCACGGAAACCCCCGGATGCACGGAAAGCAGCCTCGGCGCGTGGTTTTCGCCGCCGAAGTCCAGGACGCCGAGGTTGGTGACGACGCGGTGGACGTCGTGGTGCCGCAGCCCAGCCTCGCGTGCCCTGGCGTAACCGACCCCGGACACGACGTCGACCTGCTCGACGAAAACCCGCTTGCCGTGCCGGGGAACCCAGTAGCTCGTGCGGTGGTTGGCCGTGTTGCCCGGCCCGCCGCGGACACCGAGAAGTTGTTTCTTGGGGCGAGAATGGTCGCCGATGGCCGAGATGTTCTGGTTGCCCTCGCCGTCGATCTGGTTGGCGCCCATCACCACATGCCGTTTTCCGCGTGGTACCACGGTGTCGAGGACCTTGCGGAACGGTTGCCAGCCTTCGACGACGGCGTCCGGAGTCATCAGGTACGCCTCGCCGTCGGACAGCAGGATGTCGGGTTCGAACGTCAGCCTGGCGAGCCTGGCGCCCAGCGACGGGATGAAACCCATGGGGCTCACCACGATTTCGCCGTCACCGCGGAACAGCTCGGCACAGGCCACGACGGCCACTTCGGCACGACTGATGTCGCTCATGCGGACTCCCCGAATTCGGCGACGGCCTTCTGGTACTGCGCTTCGTCGCCGGACAGGAACCTGTCGACGAACTTCGGCCACGCGTCGAGATCCTTGGCCGCTTCGGCGTAGTGACGCTGGAAACGTTCGTCGCGTCCGTAGTCCGGGACGGCGGTCGTGAAATGCGCGCCGTTCGGTGTTTCGGCCACCCCGGTGACGAGCATCCGGCTCAGCAGCAGGCTCTGCACCGGCCCGGATTCGGTGAGCTCGGCCGTCTCCACGATCTTTTCCGTTGACACGTAACACTTTTCGGCGGCGAGGGCGAACAGCTCGTCGAAGTACGGATCCGGCCCGAGGTACTGAGCGTTGCCCCGGGCGTCGGCGCGATTGAGGTGGACGAAGGCCGCGTCGAGCTTCAGCGCGGGCACGGCCAGCAGCTCTTCGGCGTCGTCGTACGGTGAGTGGACGGTGCGCAAAGACGGGTTCAGATCCATGACGCCGGAGCCGAGGCCCGCCCGCGTCGGAAGGAACGGAAGCCGTTGCGCGGCAGCGGAAAGTCCGGTTCCGAACACGCCTTCGTCGTATTCCATGACGGTGATCGACCCGGTTTCCCGCGCCCGGGAGAACCATGGGTCGTAGGGGATCGAGTCCAGCGTGACGAAGCCGAAGACGAGATGCTTGATCTTGCCCGCCGACGCCAGCAGCCCGACGTCCGGACCGCCGTAGGAGACCACGGTGAGCTCCTTGACCGGAGACCGCAGGATCGCGCGCACCAGCGCCATGGGCTTGCGCCGCGAGCCCCAGCCGCCGATGCCGATCGTCATGCCGTCCCGCAGTTCGGCGGCGATCTCGTCCGGCGTCATCCGCTTGTCGGCCATCACTTCCCCTTACCGTCCAAGAACTCCTGACGCGCACCGTCCGAGACGCCTGCCAGATTGAGTTCGAAGGTGAATCCCTGCTCGAAGCGGTAGCTGCGGTGCACGGGCTGGACGTCGATGCCGTTGATGGCCTGTTTCGCGGCGCGGATCACGCGGGGGTCCTTCGCCGCGATCTGCCGCGCGACGCCGAGCGCCGTCTCGTCGAGTTCCTCCCGCGGGACCACGGCGTAGACCGAACCGTGGTGGTGCAACTGATCCGCGGTGATCGTCGAAGCCGTGTAGTACAAGGCCCGCATCAGATGCTGGGGGACCAGCCGCGCGAGATGGGTCGCCGCGCCGAGCGCGCCGCGATCGACCTCCGGGAGCCCGAAGGTCGCGTCCTCGCTGGCGACCACGATGTCCGCGTTGCCGACCAGGCCGACCCCGCCGCCGAGGCAGAAGCCCTGCACCGCGGCGATCACCGGGACGGCGCAGTCGTACACGGCGGAGAACGCCGCCGCACAGCCCTCGTTCGCGC
The DNA here is from genome assembly GCF_900105055.1 of Amycolatopsis lurida. Lineage (NCBI taxonomy): Bacteria > Bacillati > Actinomycetota > Actinomycetes > Pseudonocardiales > Pseudonocardiaceae > Amycolatopsis > Amycolatopsis lurida. The sequence continues at coordinate 1,294,916 of NZ_FNTA01000004.1, read as the reverse complement.
CGATCAGCGCGCCGTACCCCGGGTCGCGCTGGATCTCCTTGATGTCGACTCCGGCGTTGAACCCGCGGCCCTCCGCGCGCAGCACCACCACGTGGGTCGCCGGATCGCGTCCTGCGTCGGTGACGGCGGAGGCGAGGGCGAACCATCCCTTCACGCTCAGCGCGTTCACCGGGGGCGCGTCGACCGAGACCACGGCGATGCCGGGCTCCGGTGAGTGGGTGGAAACGGTCATCGTGCACCCTTCTCCGCTACCAAACCTAGCACTTGCTTGGTACGTTAGCAGGACGTCCGGCCCGGGTACAGCGACGTGAAGGAGGCCCGGCATGGCACTCGAACTCCGGCTCGACGGCGCCGTGGTGCTGGTGACCGGCGGGGTACGCGGCGTCGGCGCCGGTGTCACCAGGACTTTCCTGCGCGCCGGAGCCGATGTCGTCACCTGTGCGCGCACCGAACCCGAGCGGCTCGTCCGCGCCGGGGACAGGACGTCGACGTTCATCTCCTGCGACGTCCGCGACCCGAAAGAGGTCGACGCGCTCGTCGAAGAGGTCGTCCGGCGGCACGGCAGGCTCGACGTCGTGGTCAACAACGCGGGCGGCGCGCCGTACGCCGAGGCGGCGAACGCCTCGCCTCGGTTCCACGAAAAGATCGTCGCGCTGAACCTGCTGGCGCCGTTGACCGTCGCCCGCGCGGCGAACGCGATCATGCAGCGCCAGGAAAGCGGTGGCGTGATCGTGAACATCAGCAGCGTCAGCGCGACGAGACCGTCGCCGGGGACGGCGTCCTACGGCGCCGCGAAGGCGGGACTCGACAACCTGACCGCGTCGCTCGCCGTGGAGTGGGCGCCGAAGGTGCGGGTCAACGGGCTCGACGTCGGCATGGTGCGAACGGAGCACTCCCATCTGCACTACGGCGACGAGGCGGGGATCGCGGCGGTGGGCGCGACCGTCCCGTTAGGACGGTTGGCCGAACCGGACGAGATCGGTTCGTGCGCGGTGTTCCTGGCGTCCTCGCTGGCTTCCTACGTCAGCGGCGCCTGCCTGACCGTGCACGGCGGGGGAGAGGTGCCTGCCTTCCTCGCCGCTTCCAATTCCCTGGTGAAAGAACGAAAGGAGCCGGTGTGAGCGGGATCGCCGACGGCCGGATCGTGGTGGTGACCGGAGCCGGTCGTGGCATCGGACGGGCGCACGCGCTCGCGTTCGCCGCCGAGGGCGCGCGGGTGGTGGTGAACGATCTCGGCGCCGCGATCGACGGAAGCGGAGGATCGGCCGGGCCCGCGCAGGACGTCGTCGACGAGATCGAGGCGCTCGGCGGCAAGGCGGTGGCGAACACCGACGACATCGCCTCGTGGGACGGCGCCGCGGCTTTGGTGCGGACGGCCGTCGAAACGTTCGGCGGTTTGGACGTCCTGGTCAACAACGCGGGGTTCCTGCGCGACCGGATGCTGGTCAACCTCGGCGAGGACGAGTGGGACGCGGTCATCCGCGTGCACCTGAAGGGGCATTTCGCGCCGACGCGGCACGCCGCCGAGTACTGGCGAACCGAGGCGAAGGCGGGCCGGACGCGGGCCGCGCGGGTGATCAACACCAGCTCGGGCGCGGGTCTGCTCGGCAGCGTCGGACAGGGGAACTACGCGGCCGCGAAGTCCGGGATCCTGGGGCTCACGCTGGTCGCCGCCACCGAATTCGCGCGGTACGGCGTCACCGTGAACGCGATCGCCCCGGCCGCCCGCACCCGGATGACCGAAGTCGCCTTCGCCGACGACATGGCCGCGCCGGAGGACGGTTTCGACGCCATGGCACCGGAAAACGTGTCGCCGCTGGTGGTGTGGCTCGGCAGCGAGGAGTCGTCCGGGGTCACCGGCCGGGTGTTCGAGGTCGACGGCGGACGCGTCTCGATCGCGCAGGGCTGGCGGCACGGCGCGGTGCGGGACAAGGGTTCCCGGTGGTCACCCGCCGAACTCGGGCCCGTCGTGGCGGAGTTGCTGGCGGATGCTCCCGAACCTGAACCCGTATACGGGGCTTGAGTCTTTTGGTCCTGTCTCGTCACGGGGCCGGCACCGGCTGTTTCCCGTGACCAGCCGGACGACACGCGTGATCCGGTGGACGACACGCGTGACTGGATGGACGACACGACGCGCGGTCGGGTCGCGCGGCGTGTCGTCCGCCTGATCACGCGTGTCGTCCATCCAAGCACGCGTGTCGTCCACCGGATCACCGGAAGAACGTGCCCAAGGCGCCCTTCAGCTCAGGCGTCTCGCGCCAGGTCCCGGACTTCGGGAAGCCGCCGGAACCCGCCCGATTCGTAGGTCGCGACGGCGGCGACGTTGGAACTCGGCGTGTTCACGCCCGCGCTCGACGAGCCGAGCTCGCGGAGCGCGGCAGCCGCGGCGAGGGTGATCGCCCTGCCGTGCCCGTGCCCGCGATGGTCCCGGTGCACGCCCATCGGCTCGAGGATCCCGGGCTTCCCCACGCCTGCCGACCACACGGCGACCGCGGCGACGGCGTCGCCCCGCTCGTCGTACCCGACCAGGTACCGGGAGTCGGCGTACGGCGCACCGGTCGCCATCGTGCGCCACTTGTCGGGGGTGAACGTCGAGCCGTCGAACGCTCCTCGCATCACGTCGGCCCAGACGTGGCAGTTGTCCGGTCCGATCGTCTCGATCCGCAGGTCCGGGGCCTTCACCGGTTCGGCGAGATCGAGGCTCAGCGGCGTCCACGGTTCGCCGGCGTGCCAGCCGTGCCGGGGCAGCAGTTCCTGGAGCAGAGCGTCCATCGGCGCCTCGACGGCCGCCTCCCCCGGCGGCAGCACACCGCGCTCCGGCTCGATCACGTCTTCGGCCATCCGCCGCGCCAGTTCCTCGTCCCGGCGGACATCGGGTGCGGTCGTCACGCGCAGGAGGTCGGCTCCGTCCAGGAGCCCGACGGCGAGAATCCGCCCGTCCCGGCGCCAGATCCGGACCGCCGCGGCCGTGGCCTCCGCCCCCGAGCGCCAGAACCAGCCGAGGTCGCCGGGATGTATCTGCCAAGCCGCGCCTTCGGATTGCCACTCCCGCAGGGCTTCCACGGCCTCGTTCAGTCCGCCGGGTCCCGGCTTCTCCACGGTGATCGCCATGCCGCGATCACACACCACACCGCGATCGGCCGCATCCGGTTTTCGGCGCGGCAAGATGGAGACGTGAAGTCACTTCAGCGCCGTCTCTGGGAAGCGGTCGAGCCACTGCACGCCGTCGTCTACTTCGCGCCGGAAACGGCGGCCGCGGCCAAGACGGTGGGCCTGCCGAGCTGGTGGATGGGCTACTTCGCCGGCCGGGTCGCGCCGCTCGGGCCGTTGCCGGAACCGCCCGCGACCGCGATGCTCTTCGGATTCGCCCCGAGGATGGTCGCGCGATCCTTGCCCGACGCGTGGAAGTACGCCGAACCCGCGGCGGTCCTCCAGAGCCGGATGGCCGCCGTCGAGGAAGCCCTGAACCGGATCCTGCCCGCCGACGCGCCTCTCGCGGAACTCGCCGAGCTGCTGGAGCTCGCCGTCGCCGGTGCCGACTACGCGGCCAGGCCACTCGCCGCCGCCTGGTCTTCGGTCGCCAGGCCCGCCACCCCCGCCGGCCGGATCTGGCTCGCGGCGACGGTGTTGCGCGAGCATCGCGGGGACGGTCACGTGCTCTCCGCCGTCGCGGCCGGACTGCGCGGGCTCGACACGACGCTGACCCACATCGGCAGCGGAGCGGTGACCCGCGAGGTCATCCAGGTCAACCGCGGCTGGTCCGACGACGAGTGGGACGAGAGCGTCGCGAGGTTGTCCGAACGGGGCATCCTCGACGGCGACTTGACGCTCACCGGACCGGGAATCGCGCTGCGCCAACGGATCGAGGACGACACCGATCGTCTCGCCGCCGGTCCGCTCGAAGCACTCGGCGAGGACGGGGCCGCCGAGGCCGTGCGGATCGCCGTCCCGCTGAGCCGCCGCGTCTTCGACGCCGGAGCGATCCCGCTGCCGAACCCGATGGGGGCGCCGCGGCCCTGACCGCTCGAAACTGTCGGACCCCGGTGGGACGCTGTCCGGCATGGCGACGTGGCAGCAGTTCAGTGAAGAGGCACCCGCGCTGGCGGAGAAGATCAAGGAGCGGTTCACCGCGGCGAAGTCGCATGTGCTGGCGACGGTCCGGAGGGACGGCTCGCCCAGGGTCAGTGGCAGTGAGGTCGATTTCCGTGAGCGGGACCTGCTGATCGGTTCGATGATCGGCGCGATGAAGGCGAAGGATCTGCAACGCGACGGCAGGTTCGCGATCCACGCCGCCTCGGCGATCGACGAGGGCGGCGCGGACGCGAAGGTGTCGGGAAAGGCCGTCGAGATCACCGATCCGGCGGAGGTCGCCCGCCTGCAGGGTGACGACGGGGAGGCGCACGTCTTCCGGCTCGACCTCACCGAGGCGGTGCTGACCTGGGTCGAGGGCAACACCATCTTTTTCGACTACTGGAAGGAGGGTCAGGGGAGCAAACGGCTCGCGAGGCCGGACAACGGTCCGGTGGTCGAGGTCGGCCTGGACTAGCGGCGGCTAGATCCGTTCGATGATCGTGCCGGTGGAAAGCGCGCCGCCGGCGCACATCGTCACCAGCGCGGTGCTCGCGTCACGGCGTTCCAGTTCGTGCAACGCCGTGGTCAGCAGGCGGGCGCCGGTGCTGCCGACGGGATGCCCGAGCGCGATCGCGCCACCGTTCACGTTGACCTTGCCCTCGTCGGGCCGATGCACCCGTTGCCACGACAACACAACTGAAGCGAAGGCCTCGTTGACTTCGAAGAGGTCGAGGTCGCCGATCGCCATCCCCGCCTTGGCCAAGACGCGTTCGGTCGCCTGCACGGGGCCGTCGAGGTGGTAGTACGGCTCCGCGCCGACCAGTGCCTGCGAGACGATCCGCGCTCGCGGCTTGAGGCCCAGTGCCTTGGCCCGATCCGAGTCCATCAGGAGGAGCGCGGCGGCGCCGTCGGAGATCTGCGACGAAGTCCCGGCCGTGTGCACGCCGCCTTCGAGGACGGGCTTGAGCTTGGCGAGCCCTTCGACGGTCGTCTCGCGGAGGCCTTGGTCGCGGGCCACCAGCCGTGTCTCACCGGTCGGCGTGCCGTCCTCGCCGAGCACGGGGGCCTTCACCGCGACGACCTCGCGGTCGAAATGCCCCGCTGCCCACGCGGCGGCGGCCTTGGCCTGGGACTCCGTGCCGAACCGGTCGACGTCCTGGCGGGTGATCCCGCGGCGTTCCGCGATCCGCTCGGCCGCGCCGTACTGGTTGGGCATGTCGATCGACCACGACTCCGGACGGGGCGTGCCGATGCCCTCGCCGCGGTTCGCGCCCAGCGGGACCCGGCTCATCGCCTCGACCCCGCAGGAGACGCCGGCGTCGATCGCACCGGCCGCGATGAGCCCGGCGATCAGATGCGTCGCCTGCTGCGCCGAGCCGCACTGGGCGTCGATGGTGGTCGCGCCCGTGGTCTCGGGGAGTCCGGCGTGCAGCCACGCGGTGCGCGTGACGTTGCCCGCCTGCTCGCCCGCCTGGGTCACGGCGCCGCCGATCGCCTGCTCGACCAGAGCGGGATCCAGCCCCGCGCGTTCGAGCAGGGCACGCTGCGCCGCGCCGAGGATCTCGGCGGCGTGCAGCCCCGCCAGGTGACCCCTGCGCTTGCCGACAGGGGTGCGGACCGCCTCGACGATCACCGGACTACCCACGTTCGCCTCCTGGGAAACAGCGTTCACTACCTCGAAAAGTAGAACACGTTCCTGATTTGAGCAAGTAGTCGCAGGGTTGGCTCGATTTTGATCACTGGTCGCGGTTCCTGCTCCTTTCAGGGGTCGGATGCTCCAAGCCGGTTGAGTTAACGGGTTTCACTAGAAACTCTTCACTTGGTAAACGCCGTATGCTTCAATCGGGTCTAGAACGTGTTTCATTGGCGAACCGCGTAGGAGGTAGCCCGTGGCCGCTCCCCTGATCCCCGCCGGTTTCGATTTCACCGATCCGGATCTTTACGCCACCAGACTGCCTCTGGAGGAGTTCGCCGAACTCCGCCGTACGGCACCGGTCTGGTGGAACCCGCAGCCGCACAACACCGCGGGCTTCCGCGATGACGGCTACTGGGTGGTCAGCCGGCTCGAAGACGTCAAGGCGGTGTCGAGGGACAGCGAGCTGTTCTCCTCCCGGGAGAAGACCGCGATCATCCGGTTCGACGAGAACATGACGGACGACAGTCTCGAAGCCAACCGCCTGGTCCTGCTCAACATGGACGCCCCGCAGCACACGAAGCTGCGGCGGATCGTGTCGAAGGGCTTCACGCCGCGGTCTATCGCGAAGCTCGAGGACACCCTGCGCGATCGCGCGGAGCGAATCGTCAGCGAGGCCAAGAAGAAGGGCTCCGGCGATTTCGTCGTCGACGTCGCGTGCGAACTTCCCTTGCAGGCCATCGCCGAACTGATCGGCATCCCGCAGGAAGACCGGCTCAAGGTCTTCGACTGGTCCAACCAGATGGTCGCCTACGACGACCCCGAGTACGAGGTCGAGCCGCTCGCCGCGTCGGCGGAGATCGTCGGCTACGCCTGGAACATGGCCGAAGAACGGCGCAAGTGCCCGATGGACGACATCGTCACGAAGCTGGTGCAGGCCGACGTCGACGGCGAATCGCTGGCGTCGGACGAGTTCGGCTTCTTCGTCATCCTGCTGGCCGTCGCGGGCAACGAGACCACGCGCAACGCGATCACCCACGGGATGAAGGCGTTCCTCGATCACCCCGAGCAGTGGGAGCTCTACAAGAAGGAGCGGCCGAAGACCGCCCCGGACGAGATCGTCCGCTGGGCCACGCCGGTGGTCGCCTTCCAGCGCACCGCGACCCGGGACACCGAACTCGGCGGGCAGCACATCCGCAAGGGCGACCGGGTCGGGATGTTCTACAGTTCCGCGAACTTCGACCCGGACCATTTCGACGAGCCGGAGAAGTTCGACATCCTCCGCGAGGACAACCCGCACGTCGGCTTCGGCGGCACGGGTTCGCACTACTGCATCGGCGCCAACCTCGCGCGGCTGGAGATCGATCTGATCTTCAACGCCATCGCCGACGTCATGCCGGACATCGCGGAAGTGGCCCCGCCGGACCGGCTCCGGTCGAGCTGGCTCAACGGGATCAAGCACTACCAGGTCCGCTACGCCTGAACCGGTGCCGTGGGGCACCATGGGGCCATGGGTCCCCACGTTCAGGTCGACGTCGAAATGTCCTTCCGGGTCACGAAACCCGGTCCCGCCGCGTTCGTGGTCGCGCTCGCGGGCGGGGCCGCCCGGGAGGAGTTCGCCTACCCCGCGCCGCCGCGCCAGGTGGCGTTCGAACACGGGACCCGTGCCCAGGTCGTCGACCTGCCGTCCGGGGAGCACGTCGTGCGCTACCGGGCCGAACGCGCTCTCGGCCCGGCCGACGCCGAGCCGGTCGGCCAAGACGATCTGATCCGCTACACCAGGCCCAGCCGGTACTGCCCCTCGGACCGGATGGGCGGGCTCGCGCTGTCCCGCTTCGGCGGCTTGTCCGGCACCCGCACCCAGGTCGAGGCGATCGTCCGGCATGTGCGCGAGCACCTGTCCTATGTGGTCGGTTCGGGCTCGCCGACCGATGACGCCGTCGACACCTACCTCGCCGGGGAAGGGGTGTGCCGCGACTACGCGCACGTCTGTATCTCGTTGTGCCGCGTGCTCGACATCCCCGCGCGCTTCGCGGCGGTCTACGCACCCGGACTGTCCCCAATGGACTTCCACGCCGTGTTCGAGGCCGCGATCGACGGCCGCTGGTACGTGTTCGACGCCACCGGCCTCGCGCCGAGGCAGAGCCTGTGCCGGATCGCGACCGGGCGGGACGCCGCCGACACCGCGTTCCTCTCCACGCTCGGCTGTGAGCTGGACTTTCTCGGCAACACCGTGCTGGCGACCGCGGGCCCGTCACTGCCGGAGGACGACGGCGCGGAGCTGATCGCGCTCGCTTGATCGCGTGTTGACCACGAGCCGTGACCTCACTGAGGTAGACATGGGCGGGTGAGGGAGAAGCAAGCATCGACGAAATGGCAGCGGCTGCGTGCCCGCTACCGCTGGCTGGACCACGTGGCGCGGGCGGTGAACCGCTACATCGAGTACGGCGGTTACCACTACGTCGCGTCGATCACCTATTTCAGCCTGTTCTCGCTGGTGCCCATCCTCATGGTCTCGGTTTCGGTGGCGGGCTTCGTGCTGGCGAGCCAGCCGCAGCTGATCGAGTCGATGCTGAGCGCGCTCACCGGCACCCTGCCCGGCGGTCTCGGTGACAAGGCGGGGGAGCTGCTCACCGGGTTCGTCGAGCAGCGCACCAGTGTCGGGATCATCGGTCTGATCATCGGGTTGTACTCCGGCTGGAACTGGATGAACGCGCTCCGCGACGCGCTCACCGCGCTGTGGGGCCAGAACCGGTCGGATCTCCCGTTGCTGCGCACGATCGCCGCGGATCTGCTCGCGCTGCTCGGCCTTGCGAGCGCCCTGCTGGTCTCCTTCGCCATCACGATTTCCGGGTCCGCGCTCGGCCGATATCTGCTGGGGCTGGCCGGCGTGGACGACACCGCCTGGGGACACAACGTGCTGTCGGCGATCTCGATTCCCTTGGCGCTGCTGGCCAACTGGCTCGTCTTCCTCTGGGTGCTCACCCGGCTGCCGCGGAAACCGGTCGGGGTCCGCAGCGCGATGCGTGGCGCCGTCGCGCTGGCGGTCGGCTTCGAACTCCTGAAGCTGGCCGGTGGGATCTACCTGCGCTTGATCGGGAACTCGCCGACCGGGGTCGCGTTCGGTTCCATCATCGGCCTCATCTTCTTCATCTCGCTGGTAGCCCGGATGCTGGTGTTCGTGACAGCCTGGACGGCGACCGCTCGCGACGCCCCGCCGGACCCGGTCCGCCCACCGCCGCCCGTGGTGGTCCGGCCCGTGGTGGCGGCACCGGACCGGCACGGGCTGAAGCCGGTGCTGGTGGGCGCGGTGACCGGGGTGGTCGCGACCCTGGCCGCGCAACGCCTCCGGCCGCGCCGCCGCCCCTGACGGAAGGGAGAGCCCGATGTTCGGTCATCGAGGACCGTCGTTCGCGCTGTCCGAGCTCGTGGGTTCGCGGGTGGACGAGGCACGGGCGAAAGGCGAGGCCGACGGCTTCGAGGTTCAAGTCGTCGATCTGGAAGGACACGGAGCCGTGACACTGGACCTCCGGCCGAACAGAATCCGCCTGTATGTCCGACGGGGGAAGGTCGAGGACGCCACCCGCGGCTGAGAGATCAGCTCGGTTTGGCCGATCCCACCACCCACATCGAGAAGAACTGCGAACCGCCGCCGTACGCGTGCCCGAGCGCGATCCGCGCGCCGTCGACCTGGTAGTCCCCGGCCCGGCCCATCACCTGTTTGGCCGCTTCGGAGAACCGGAGCATCCCGGACGCCCCGATCGGGTTCGACGACAGCACGCCCCCCGACGGGTTGACCGGCAAGCGCCCGCCGAGGGCGGTCTCGCCGGCTTCGGTGAGTTTCCAGCCCTGGCCTTCGTCGGTGAAGCCCAGGTTCTCCAGCCACATCGGCTCGAACCACGAGAACGGCACGTAGATCTCGGCGGCGTCCACTTCGGACAGTGGGTCGGTGATCCCCGCGTCCCGCCACAACGCGGCGGCGGCGTCCCGGCCCGCCTGAGGGTTCACCTGGTCCCGTCCGGCGAACGTGGTCGGCTCGGTGCGCATCGCGGTCGCGTGGATCCACGCCGCGCCACCGGGAACGGCGTCACCCGACGCTTCGTCTCCGATCACCATCGCGCACGCGCCGTCCGAGGACGGGCACGTCTCGTCGTAGCGGATCGGGTCCCACAGCATCTGTGACGCCCGCACCGACTCCACCGTGATGTCGGACTGCCGCAAGTGAGCGTAGGGGTTGAGTGCTCCGTTGCGACGATCCTTGGCAGCGACGATCGCGCCGACGTGGTCGGGCGCGCCGGACCGCCGGATGTACGAGCGCACATGCGGCGCGAAGTACCCGCCCGCCCCGGCGCCCACCGGCATCTGGAACGGCGGCAGGATCGACAGGCCCCACATGGCGTTGGACTCGGACTGCTTCTCGAACGCCACCGTCAGCACCCGTTTGTGCACGCCTGCCTGCACCAGCGACGCCGCCACGAGCGCGGTCGAGCCGCCGACCGAACCGGCGGTGTGCACGCGCAGCAAGGGTTTCCCGGTCGCGCCGAGGGCGTCGGCGAGGAACAGTTCGGGCATCATCACGCCCTCGAACAGATCCGGCGCCTTGCCGAGGACGACGGCGTCGATGTCGTCCCAGCCGGTCTGCGCGTCGAGCATCGCCCGGTCGATGGCCTCCCGGAGCAGTCCGGGCATGGACACGTCGGTGCGTTTGGCCTTGTGGTGGGTCTGGCCGGTTCCCAGTACGGCCGCGAGGTGCTTCACGAGAGGACCTCCAAGGTCGCGACCAGGTTCTGCTGGAGGACGGGGCCGCTGGTCGCGTGGGCGAGGGTCTTGCGCGCGCTGCCGTCGAGGATGCGGTTCGCCGCCTCGCCGATCCGCGCCAGCCCCGCCGAGAACATCGGATTGCCGGTCAGGACGCCACCGGAGGGATTGATCCGGACCTGGTCGCCTAGGCCCAGCGCGTCGCGCAGGATCAGTTCCTGATGGGTGAACGGCGCGTGTAGTTCCGCGACCTCGACGCCGTCGAGATCGAGCGCCCGTCCGGCGGCCACCGTCGAAGGTGACTTGGTCAGGTCCCGGACGCCGAGCGCGGGGGAGTCGACGCGGTGCTCGATCCCGGTGATCACCGCCGGGCTGTCGACGAGGTCCGCCGCCCGCTCGGCCGACGCGAGCACGAGGACTGCGGCGCCGTCGGTGATGGGAGCGATGTCGTGGGCCCGCAAGGGATCCGCGAAGTAGGGGGCATCCAGGAGTTCGGCGATCTCGACCGTTCCGGAGACCTGCGCGGCCGGATTGCCGGCGGCGTCCGCGCGGCTGCGCGCGGCGACCTCGGCGAGATCTTTTTCCGACCAGAGCCCGGATTCAAGCCCCAGCCTCGCCTGGATCCCGGCGACGCTCACCGAGTCCGGCCAGAGCGGCGCGACGACGTAGGGGTCCATTTGCAGGGCCAGCACCCGTCGCAACTGCCCGGCGGACGACTTGCCGAAGCCGTAGACGAGCGCCGTGTCGACCTCGCCCATCCGGATCTTCAGCCAGGCCTCGTACAACGCCCAGGCGGCGTCCATCTCGACATGCGACTCGTGGATCGGCGGGAAGGCGCCGATGGCGTCGACGGCGGCGATGAACGAGAACGCGCGGCCGGCGAGGTAGTCCGAGGAACCCGAACACCAGAATCCGATGTCCTCTTTGGACAGACCGGTCCGCTCGAAGACCTCGGCGAAGATGGGCACCAGCATTTCCACGCCGTTGGTGGTGCCCGGGGTGCTGCGGACGTTGGGGGCCTGCGCGAAGCCCACGACTGCTACATCTGGCACGGTGGTCCTCACAGATGGTGGGCGAAGGATTCGTAGGGTGCGTCGGGCTCGCCGGTCGGTTCGAAATGGCCGATGTTCTCGAGCGACGTCCACCATTCGTCCCGCGGTTTCCACGCGGCCCGCACCCGCATGCCCATCCGGACCTCGGCGGCGTCGCAGCCGAGGACCAGATGCAGGAACGCGATGTCCGCGCCGTCGAGCAGGATGTACGCGGCCACATACGGCGGTTTGATCTTCTGGCCGAGGAACGGCACGTTCACGATGCAGAACGTCGTGACGATGCCGGTGTCGGACAGTTCGACCTCGTCGGTGGTCGGGACGCCGTCGGTCGGGCAGGCACCGCGCGGCGGGATGTAGACCTTCTCGCAGGACGGGCAGCGCTGGCCGATCAGCTTCCCCTCGGCGAGCCCGCGCAGGTACCGGCTTTCCTCCGGGGACGCGGAATGCGCGTAACGCAGGTGGATCGGCGTGATCACCACGCTGACCGGCGCGCCCTCTTCGCGTTTCGCGACCGGGGGAGGCGCCTCGGTGGCTTCGGTGTCGGGTCCGTCGGCGGGGACGAAGTAGGCGATGTCGCGGATGTGGCCGACGGTCTCGTCCGCCCAGCGGATCCGCACCCGTTGTCCAGTGTGGACGTTCGACGGGCTGCCCGCGTCGACCGCGTGCAGGATCGAGGTGTCGGCGCCGTCGAGCCGGATCAGCGCCCACGCGAACGGCCGCGACAACGGCTGGCCGTCGACGGGTTCGGCGATCCAGGACCACGAGACGATCACGCCCTCGGACGCCACCGGCACGAATTCGGACAGCGCCTCGGCGGTCACGGGGTCGTATTCCAGCGGTGGTACGTGGACGCGGCCGTCGCTGCCCCGGACGCCTTCGACGCGGCGCTCACGCAGGGCGTTGACGAACCGGCCGAGCACCGGGCCGACCGAACGCGTGTAGTCGAAGCCCACGTTGAGCGGGGCCGACAGCGGGAGTTCAGGTGCGCTCACATCCTGAGTGAAACACGTTCTCGATTTTCGAGCAAGACTGCCCATTTGGGCCTCGCTGACGGTTGCTCTCTAGTGGAACGCGTTCTAGATTTGCGAGTATGTCGACTGCCACCGGGACACTTGGGGTCTGGAACATCGCCGAACGCCGGCCGGAGCGGGTCGCACTCGTCGATCCGGACGGCCGCTCGATCGGATACGGAGAGCTCGCCGCGAAAGCGAACGCCTACGCGCGGGGGCTGCAAGCGCTCGGGCTCGAGGCCGGGGACGTGGTCGTCGTCCTGCAACCCAACGGCGACGAACTCGTCGCGGCCTACTTCGCCGCCATCCAGTCCGGTCTGTACATCGTGGTGGTCAACTGGCATCTGGTCGGGCCGGAGGTCGCCTACATCCTCTCCGACAGCGGTGCCAAGGCTTTCCTCGCGCACGAACGCTTCGCCGACGTCGCGATCGCGGCCGCGGACGAGGCCGGGATCCCGGAGCGCGGGCGGTTCGCCGTCGGCGACGTCGAAGGCTTCCGCCGGATCGAGGAACTCGGCTCCGGCGAGGGCGACGGACGTCCGGAGCGGCGCACGGCGGGCTCGCCGATGCTCTACACGTCAGGCACCACGGGGCGGCCCAAAGGGGTGCGGCGGCCACTGACCGGCGCCGACCCCGACTCCGTTCCGGGCGCGTCGACGTGGTTCTTCGGCATCTTCGGGCTCGCGCCGCACGACGACCACGTGCATCTGTGCGGGTCGCCGCTCTATCACACGGCGGTGCTGAACTTCGTCGTGATCTCCCTGCAGCTGGGGCATACCGCGGTGCTGATGGACCGCTGGGACGCCGAGGACATGCTGCGGCTGATCGAGCGGCACCGCGTCACGCACAGCCACATGGTCCCGACGCAGTTCCGCCGCCTGCTCGCGCTGCCGGACGACGTCCGCGCGGCCTATGACCTGAGTTCGCTGCGGGTGATGATCCACGGCGCCGCGCCGTGCCCGCTGGAGGTCAAACGCCGGATGCTCGACTGGTGGGGCCCGGTCGTCACCGAGTACTACGCGGCGACCGAGGGCGGCGGGACGGCGATCTCGGGGGAGGAGTGGCTCAGGAAACCGGGTTCGGTCGGGCTGCCGTGGCCGGGTTCGACGATCAAGATCCTCGACGACGAGGGCACGGAACTGCCCGCCGGCGAGACCGGCACGGTGTACATGAAGATGGGCGACTCGAAGTTCGAGTACCACAAGGACCGGGCCAAGACCGACAAGGCGCGGGTCGGGGACCTGTTCACCCTCGGCGACGTCGGGCATCTCGACGAGGACGGCTATCTCTTCCTGCACGACCGCAAGGCGGATCTGATCATCTCGGGCGGGGTCAACATCTACCCGGCGGAGATCGAGGGCGAACTGGTGATGCATCCGAAGATCGCCGACGTCGCGGTGTTCGGCGTCCCGCACGAGGACTGGGGCGAAGCGATCAAGGCCGTCGTCCAGCCCGCGGACGGCGTCGAGCCCTCCGAGGAGCTGACCGCGGAGATCCTGGAGTACGCGGCGTCGCGGCTGGCGAAGTTCAAACTCCCGCGTTCCGTCGACTACTTGCCCGAACTCCCGCGCGACCCGAACGGAAAGCTCTACAAGCGCAAGCTCCGCGACCCCTACTGGGAAGGCCACCGCGTCCCCTGACGCAATTCGTCACCTACTTGCGATGTCCTGTCCTCGCAAGTAGGTGACGAATTGCGGGGGTCAGCGGCCCCGGAAGACGGGTTTGCGCTTCTCGGCGAAGGCGCGGGGGCCTTCCTTCGCGTCTTCGCTCGCGAAGACCTCGATGCCGTACTGGGCGTCGAGTTTGAAGGCCTCTTCTTCGTGCATGCCCTCGGTGTCGCGCATCGTCTTGAGGATCGCGCGGACCGCCAGGGGACCGTTCGCCGCGATCAGGCCGGCCAGCTCCATGGCCTTGTCCAGGGCCTTCCCGTCCGGGACGACGTGGCCGATCAGGCCGATCTCCAGTGCCTCGGCCGCCTTGATGTGCCGTCCGGTCAGCAGGAGGTCGGCGGCGACGGTGTACGGGATCTGACGGGGGAGCCGCACGGCCGAGCCGCCCATCGGGAACAGGCTCCATCGCGCCTCGGACACGCCGAACTTCGCGCTTTCCCCCGCGACGCGGATGTCCGTACCTTGCAGGATCTCCGTCCCGCCCGCGATCGCGGGGCCTTCGACGGCGGCGATCAACGGCTTCGTCAGCCGGCGGCCCTTGAGCAGGCCCTCGATCCGGCTGGGGTCGAACGTGCCCTTCTCGAACGAGTCGGACGGCGAGTTCTTCGACATCGACTTCAGATCCGCGCCCGCGCAGAACGCGCCACCCGCGCCGGTGAGCACGCAGCATCGGATGTCGTCGTCCTCGTCGACCCGGTTCCACGCCTCGACCATGATCCCGAGCATCTCGCCGCTGAGCGCGTTGCGGGCCTCCGGCCGGTTCATCGTGACCACGAGGGTGTGTTCGATCTTTTCCACCAGCGCGTGCGGTTCGCCCACCGGGACCTCCGTCAAAAGAGCGGCCATTGCCCAGAACGATAACATGTTCTACTTTGTGGGAGTGGCACTCAACATCGCGGATCTACTCGAGCACGCCGTCGACGCCGTGCCGGAGCGCATCGCGGTCGTCTGCGGCGATCGGCGGGTCACCTTCGCCGAACTGGAAGAGCGCGCCAACCGGCTGGCGCATCATCTCGCCGCACACGGCGTGGGACCTGGATCCCACATCGGTGTCTATTCCCGGAACTCGATCGAGGCCCTGGAATCGATGATCGCCGCGTACAAGCTGCGCGCGATCGCGGTCAACGTCAACTACCGCTACGTCCACGGCGAACTGCGGTACCTGTTCGACAACGCCGACCTCGTGGCGCTGGTCCACGAGCGCCAATACTCGGACAAGGTCGCCGCCGTCCTGCCGGAGACGCCGAAACTGAAACACGTTGTCGTTGTCGACGACGGAAGCGACGGCGACTACTCGTCCTACGGCGGCGTGGGCTACGAAGCCGCGCTCGCCGAAGGATCCCCCGAGCGGGACTTCGCCGAGCGCAGCGCCGACGACATCTACATCCTCTACACCGGCGGCACCACCGGGTACCCCAAGGGCGTCCTGTGGCGCCACGAAGACATCTGGCGCGCGCTCGGCGGCGGCATCAACTTCGTCACCGGCGAGTACGTCCCGGACGAATGGACGCTCGCCGAACAGGGCAAGTCGGGCAGCCTCGTCCGGCTCCCGGCCGCGCCGCTGATCCACGGCGCCGCGCAGTGGGCCGCGTTCGGCGCGCTGTTCACCGGCAGCCCGGTCGTGTTCGTCCCGCGGTTCGACGCGCACGACGTCTGGAAAGCCGTGCAGGACAACAAGGTCCAGGTGCTCACCATCGTCGGCGACGCGATGGCGCGGCCGCTGATCGACGCCTACCGCGAAGGTGACTACGACGCGTCGTCGATCGTCGCGGTGTCGAGTCACGCCGCCCTGTTCTCCCAATCGGTGAAGCAGGAATTCCTGTCGCTGCTCCCGCATGTGGTGATCACCGACGCGATCGGATCGTCCGAAAGCGGGTTCACCGGCATCGGCATGGTCAGCAAGGACAGCGATCATTCCGCCGGCCCCCGGGTCAACTTCGGCAAGGACGCGATCCTGGTGGACGACGACGGCGCGCTCGTCGAGCCGAAACCGGGTGCGATCGGCCTGATCGCCCGGCGCGGGCATGTCCCGCTCGGGTACTACAAGGATCCCGCGAAGACCGAGAAGATCTTCGTGGAGGTCGACGGCAAGCGGTATGTCGTCCCGGGTGACTACGCGCGCTACGAGGACGACCTCACGGTGACCCTGCTCGGCCGAGGATCGCAGTGCGTGAACACCGGTGGCGAAAAGGTGTACCCGGAGGAGGTCGAGGGCGCGCTCAAGTCGCATCCCGACGTCTTCGACGCGCTCGTCATCGGCATCCCCGACGACCGGCTCGGCCAGCGGGTGGCCGCGGTGATCCAGCCGCGCTCCGGCAAGGAGCTCGATTTCGCCGCGCTCGAAGCACACGTGCGGACCGAGATCGCCGGCTACAAGGTGCCGCGCAGTCTTTGGCTCGCCGAGGAGATCGGACGGTCACCCAGCGGGAAACCGGACTATCCCTGGGCGGAGCGCTACGCCGCCGAGCACGAGCCCATCAGCATCCAACCGGCGTAAGGAGTTACATGCGGACGTCTCTGTGCGACCGGCTCGGGATCGACCTGCCGATCGTCGGGTTCACCCCGTCCGAGCACGTCGCCGCGGCGATCAGCCGGGCGGGCGGTCTCGGCGTGCTGGGCTGCGTGCGGTTCAACGACGCCGCCGAGCTCGACGCCGTCCTGTCCTGGATGGACGAGAACACCGGTGGGAAGCCCTACGGCGTCGACATCGTGATGCCCGCGAAGGTCCCGGCCGAGGGGACGTCGATCGATCTCGCGAAACACATCCCGCAGGGGCATCGCGACTTCGTGGAGCGGACGCTGCGCGATCTCGCGGTGCCGCCGTTGCCGGACGACACCGACGAACGCGCGGGAGTGCTGGGCTGGCTGCATTCGGTCGCCCGGTCCCATGTCGAGGTCGCGCTGAAACACCCCATCCGGCTGATCGCCAACGCGCTGGGGTCACCGCCGGTGGACGTCATCGAGCAGTGCCACGCGAAGGGCGTGCCGGTCGCGGCCTTGGCGGGCAAGGCCGAACACGCCGTGCGGCATGTCGACAACGGCGTCGACATCGTGGTGGCGCAGGGCTACGAGGCGGGCGGGCACACCGGCGAGATCGCGTCGATGGTCCTGCTGCCCGAGGTGGTGGACGCCGTCGGCGACCGCGTCCCGGTGCTCGCCGCCGGCGGGATCGGCTCGGGCAGGCAGGTCGCGGCGGCGCTCGCGCTGGGCGCGTCCGGGGTGTGGATGGGCTCCTTCTGGCTCGCCACCGAGGAATACCTCCAGACCATGGGGGAGTCCGAGGCGATGCAGCGCGCGCTGGTCGCGGCGGGTTCGTCCGACACCGTCCGGACGCGGATCTACACCGGAAAACCGGCGCGGCTGCTCAAAACGCGGTGGACCGAGGCATGGGCCGCGCCCGACGCGCCCGAACCGCTGCCGATGCCGCTGCAGAACCTGCTGGTCTCCCACGCCCACAACCGGATCCACCACGCGGCCGATCCGAGCGTGGTCTCGATGCCGGTGGGGCAGATCGTCGGGCGGATGGACCGGGTGCGCCCGGTCGCCGACGTGATCACGGAACTGGTGTCGGGGTACGAAGAGACACTGTCGCGTTTGGACAAGACCCGCTGAAAGACTCGTGAGTGGTAAGGACGGTTAGAACCGTCCTTACCACTCACGAGTCAGGGCATGCCGTGCGAGAGATCAGAGACCGGCGGCCGCGTTCTTGATCGCGGTCGCGAAGGTGCTCACCTCGGTGTAGACGCCGGGAGCGTGCGCCCGCGCGCAGCCTTCGCCCCAGCTGGTGATGCCGACCTGGATCCAGGCCCCGGCGCTGTCGCGACGGAACATCGGGCCGCCCGAGTCACCCTGGCAGGTGTCGACGCCGCCGGAGCTGACGTTGCCCGCGCAGATCTCGGCGCTGTCGATCAGGTCGGCGTAGCTGCCGCCCTGCGCCTTGCAGGTCGAGTCGGAGACGAAGGGGACGTTGGCCTTGAGCAGGTAGCGCTGCTGCGCCCCGCCCTCGGTCGCGGCGCCCCAGCCGGCGACGGTGAACGTGCCGCTGTTGTTGGCGGTGGTGGTGGCGATCGGCAGGGTCGGGATGCCGCTGACCGGGCTGGCGAGCTTGATCAGGGCCCAGTCACCGCCGGTGGAGGTGGGGTAGGTCGGCGACCGGTACACGTAGGTCGACTTGACCTTCTTGGCCGCGGTGCTCTGCAGGTCCACGACGCCGAGGGTGGCCGTGATCCCCGTGTTGGCCCCGGTCCGCGACACGCAGTGCGCGGCCGTCAGCACGATCTGCGGGGTGTACAGCGCACCGCCGCAACCCATGGAAAGCCTGACCATCCAAGGGAATTCACCCTGAGCGGCGCGGGTACCACCGACCACGTCGGTGGACGGCGGCTGGGCGGCCGCGGCTTGTGGAGCGGTGGCGAGACCCGCCAGGGTTCCGGCCGCCGCGACGGCGATCAGGGTCTTTTTGAGCAGGCTGAACCGACGCTTGATGTCCAAGGGTTCATTCCTTCCGGCTGTCCACAGTGGAGGCAGGGAGACTGACTGCGGCCAACTGACTACAGCAGGTGGGCATACTCCGGGACAACCAACTTTCTTCGGATCTTTCGGCCGATGATGGTGATTAACGGACGTCCGCGCCTGGTCGCCGACGAATGGCGTAGGCCGGAGCGCCCAACGCCTCTACTCCGGGAGCGGCGATCGCCGGAACCGCCGGAAGGCTGAACGCCTGCCGAAGGTGCCCTTTTCGGCCACCAGTGTGAGCGTGGCATGAACACTTCGTTCGGGTCAGTACAGGCATGGGGAAACGGGCCTAGGATCTGGATCGTGAAAGCGCGTTCGCCAAGACTTCATCCACCCGCCGACGGCCCGGTCCGGGACGGAATTCCCGAGCACGGCCGGATTCCCCGCTATTACGCGGTCAAAGTCGATCTGCTCGACGTGATCTCGGAATTAGGGCAAGGAGCGGTACTTCCCACCGAAAGAGAACTGTCCGAACGATTCGAGGTTTCCCGTGCGACGGTCCGCCAGGCCGTCGGTGAACTCGTGCTCGAAGGGCGCCTGAGCAGGCGGCAGGGCAGCGGCACGTACGTCGCGGGCCCCAAGCTCGTCCAGCCGCTCGCCTTGGTGAGTTACACCGAAGGACTCAGGAGGCAGGGCATTCAGCCGGGCCGGAATCTGATCTCTTTGGAACGCCGGGAAGCGGGCCCGTCGCTGGCTTCGGAACTGGAAATCGATCCCGAAGACGACGTCATCCACATCGAACGGGTGCTGCTCGCCGACGACGAGCGGGTCGGGCTGGAATCGACCTATCTCACCGCCGCGCGATTCCCGACGCTGATGGATGTGTTCGATCCCACACAGTCGCTCTACGCCTGTTTGCGGGAACGGCTCGGCGTCGTTTTCGACGGAGCGGAAGAGCGGGTCGAGACCGTGCTCGCCACGCCCCGGGAGGCTCTGCTGATCGGGACGAACCCGGCCCTGCCGATGCTGCTGATGCACCGGACGTCGTGGGGGCCGGACGGTATCCCGTTCGAGCGCGTCCGGTCGCTGTTCCGCGGCGACCGGCTCTCCTTCGAGACCCGACTGGGCCGCGTGGAGTAGCCACCCGCCGCATTCGGCCCTCTGAACGCGATACTTGCGGATTCAACGACCGCTTCCAGAGGGCGAAACGCGGAGTAATATAACGCGAAGATAACAGGTCTGGTCCACATTTCGAAGGCACTTCACCTGCGGTTAGGGCGGGGGCCACGGAGCGTTGGTGCGCGCAGGCGAGCGTCTGCGGTGTGCGAATCCTCATCATCGGCGGCGGAGTGCTCGGCACCCAGCACGCCTGGCAGGCCGTCGAACGCGGCCACGACGTCGTCCAGATCGAACGGGAACCCGAGGCCAGGGGCGCGTCCGTGCGCAACTTCGGCCTGGTCTGGGTCGGCGGCCGCGCCAGTGGCCCCGAACTGGGGACGGCCGCGCGGGCGCGAGTGCTGTGGGAGCGCATCGGGGAACGGGTCGAAGGGATCGGCTTCCGGCCGAACGGCTCACTCACCGTCGTCCGCACGGAAGCCGAACTCGCCGTCGCCGAGGCCGCGGCCGCGAGCACGGAGGACCGCGGCTTCAAGCTGCTCGACGCCGCCGAGACCCGGGACCTGAACCCGGCCCTGCGCGGTGACTTTCTCGGCGCGCTCTGGTGCGACCGCGACGCCGCCGTCGAACCGCGCGTCGCCCAGCCCGCCCTGCGCGCCGAGCTGGCGAAGTCCGGCCGTTACACCTGGCTGCCGGGCCGCGAGATCCGCGACCTGACCGATCGCGGTGTCGTCGACGACGCGGGTGAAACCCACGAAGGCGACGTCGTGGTGCTGTGCACCGGCGCCTGGACCGGTGGCCTGGTCAAGGAACTCGCCGGGCAGACCCCGGTCCGCCGGGTGCGGTTGCAGATGGCGCAGACCGAGCCGCTCGGGGAAACCCTCACCACCACGGTCGCCGACGCGGACAGCTTCCGCTACTACCCGGCGTACCGCGGCGAGGCGCTCGACGGCCTCAACGCGGGCCAGCCGCAGGGCGAAGTCGCCGCGGCCCACAAGATGCAGTTGCTCATGGTCCAGCGGCTCGACGGCTCGCTGACCATCGGCGACACCCACGAATACGACGAGCCGTTCTCGTTCGACACCACCGAAGACCCGTACGACCACCTGGCCGAGGTCGCCGGGGCGCTGCTCGGACGGCCGCTCCCGCGCATCGCCCGCCGTTGGGCGGGCGTCTACGCCCAGACCACCGACACCACCCGGATCGTGCATCGCGCCCGCGTCGCGGACAACGCGTGGCTCGTCACCGGACCGGGTGGCCGGGGGATGACCTGTTCCCCCGCCATCGCCGAAGACACCGCAGAGGAGCTCTCCTGGTGAACACCGAACTCGTCGTCCTGGACATGGCAGGCACCACCGTCGCCGACGACGGTCTGGTGATCCGCGCCTTCACCGCCGCGATCGCCGCCGCCGGAGTGTCCGAAGAGGACGGCCGCTTCCCCGGCATGCTCGACTACGTCGTCGAAACGATGGGACAGTCCAAGATCGTCGTCTTCCGCGCCCTGCTCGACGGAGACGAGGAACGCGCCCAACGCGCGAACACCGCCTTCCAGGACGCCTACGAGAAACTCGTCGCCGACGGCCACTGCGAGCCGATCCCCGGCGCCGAGCAGACGATCCAGGAACTGCGCGCCCAAGGGGTGAAGGTCGCGCTCACCACCGGCTTCGCGCCCGCCACGCAGAACGCGATCCTGGACGCCCTGGGCTGGCACGGCCTCGCCGACGCCGTGCTGGCGCCGGGCGAGAGGGTGCGCGGCCGTCCGTTCCCCGACCTCGTCCTCGCCGCCGCGCTGCGGCTCGAAATCGCCGACGTCCGCAGGATCGCCGTCGCCGGTGACACCCCGTCGGACGTCCAGACCGGGCTGCGCTCCGGCGCTTCGATCGTCGCCGGCGTGCTCACCGGATCGGCGAAGAAGCCGGAGCTCGAAGCCGCCGGCGCCACCCATGTCCTCGAATCCGTGCGCGACCTCCCCACCCTGCTGTCCTAAAAGGAGCTTTGACGACATGAAGAAACTCGCGGCCACCGCCCTCGCCGGGCTGCTCGCCCTCACCCTGGGCGCCTGTGGCGGAACCGCCGGCGGCGCCTCCGGTGACCAGACCGTCACGCTGTACACAGTGGACGGTCTCGAAGACTGGTACGCCCAGCGCTTCGAGGAGTTCAAGGCCAAGACCGGGATCACCGTCCAGGCGGTCACCGCCGGGTCGGGTGAGGTCGCCTCCCGGGTGGAGAAGGAGAAGGCGAACACCCAGGCCGACATCCTGGTCACGCTCCCGCCGTTCATCCAGCGGGCCGCGTCGCAGGGCCTGCTCGCCGCCACCGCCCCCGCCGGGATCGACCAGGTCGCCGCCGGGCAGAAGGACGGCCAGGGCCGCTACTTCGCGATCATGAACAACTACCTCAGCTTCATCCGCAACCCGCAGGCCTCGCCCAAGACCTGGGACGACCTCCTGTCCCCGTCGCTCAAGGGCAAGCTCCAGTACTCGACCCCCGGCGAGGCGGGCGACGGCACCGCGGTCCTGCTGCAGCTCCAGCACGTCCTCGGCGACCAGGGCGCGCTCGACTACCTCGCGAAGCTCGAAGCCAACAACGTCGGCCCGTCGTCGTCCACGGGCAAGCTGCAGCCGAAGGTGGCCAAGGCCGAGATCCTGGTGGCCAACGGCGACGTCCAGATGAACCTGGCCGCGATCGAGAAGAGCGGCGGCTTCGAAGTCTTCTTCCCGGCCGACGCGCAGGGCAAGCGCTCCACCTTCGCCCTCCCGTACTACGCGGGCCTGGTGAACAACGCGCCGCACGCTGAGAACGCCAAGAAGTTCCTGGACTTCCTGCTCTCGTCCGAGGTGCAGGGCAAGGTCGTCGACGCCTTCGGTGCCCCGTCGCGGACCGACGTCACGCCGTCCGGCCCGCGGGCGGACAAGGTGAAGGCCGCGCTCGACGGCGTCGAGATCTGGCAGCCGGATTGGGACGCTGTTCTCGCGAAGCTCGACGCCGACCTGGCCGCGTACAAGAAGGCCGTGGGCCGATGACCCCGGCGGTCGAATTCCGCGGCGTTTCCGTCCGCTTCGGCCAGACGACCGCCCTCTCGCCACTGGACCTCACCGTGGCGAGAGGGGAGACGCTGGCGATGCTCGGGCCGTCCGGCTCCGGCAAGTCGACGGCCTTGAAGGCACTCGCGGGTTTCGTCGTGCCGAGCACCGGCCGAGTGCTGCTCGACGGCGAGGACGTCACCGATCTGCCACCGCACCGGCGCGGTCTCGGTGTCGTCGTCCAGAGCTACGCGTTGTTCCCGCACATGCGGGTCGAGGCCAACGTCGCTTTCGGTCTCAAGGCGAGGAAGACACCTCGCGCCGAGACGGCGAGCCGGGTCGCCGAAGCGCTGGAGCTGGTCGGGATGGGCAAGTACGCCCGTCGCTACCCGCGGGAGCTTTCGGGCGGGCAGCAGCAGCGGGTCGCGCTCGCGCGGGCGCTGGCGATCCGGCCACGCGTGCTGCTGCTCGACGAACCACTGTCCGCTTTGGACGCCGCCCTGCGCGAGGACATGGTCGCGGAACTCCTGCGGCTGCGGGCCGAACTCCCGGACACCACGCTGATCTACGTCACCCACGACCAGGGTGAGGCGCTGGCGCTGGCCGACCGGATCGCCGTCATGCGCGACTCGAAACTCGTCGAACTCGGCCCGAGCCGCGAGCTCTATCAGCGTCCTTCGACGGAGTTCACCGCGAGCTTCCTCGGTGCTTCCAACCTCATCCCGGTCGAGCTGATCCACCCCGATGGCACCAGGGTCCGGCTCGGCGACCGCGAACTGGCCGCCGACCCGTCCGGCGTGATCCGGGCGGGGCAACCGGTCGCGCTCGGCGTCCGGCCACACCGGGTCGGGATCACCGCGGTGGACGCCCCCGGCGCCCTGCCCGCGGTGCTGCGCGGTGTCCAGTGGCGTGGCACGGGCTTCCGGCTCGACCTCGAACTGGCGCACAACGGGGACGAAGTCCGGGCCGAAGTTCCGGACATCGAGGGACTTCCGAGTGTGGGGGAGCGGGTCGGAGTGTCCATTCCGGACGGTTGCCCGCTGGTGGGCGTCGGATGACGGGTCTGGCACTGGCCGCGACGGCGGCACCGGCGCGGCGTCGGGAGAAACAGCCTGGGCGCGGCTGGTTCCTGCTGCCACCGGTGCTCGTCCTGCTCGGCTTCTTCGGCTATCCGCTCGTGCTGGTCGTCCTCCAGTCCCTGGAGTCGAAGACCGGCGAGGTCGGCCTTTCGGTGTGGCTGGAGGTCCTGGGATCGGCGGAATTCCGGGACGCCGCCTGGAAGACCGTCGCGCTCGCGCTCGGCGCCACCGCGGGCTGTGTGGTGCTGGGAACGTTCCTCGCGCTGGTGATCGCGTTCGTTCCGTTCCCCGGAGCGCGGACGCTTTCACGGCTGGTGGACACCGTGCTCGCGTTCCCGTCGTTCCTCATCGCGCTCGCGTTCACCTTCATCTACGGCAGCGCCGGGATCCTGGGCGCGGGCGGGTTCCTGTACTCGCCGTTCGGGATCCTGCTGGCGGAGATCACCTTCTACACGCCGTTCGTGATGCGGCCGGCGCTCGCCGCGTTCGGCCAGGTCTCGTCGGCGCAGATGGAGGTCGCGGCCAGCCTCGGTGCGAAACCCGGCCGCGTGCTGCGCCAGGTGATCCTGCCGGAAGCCTTGCCGTCACTGGCTTCCGGAGCCTGCCTGACCATGTTGCTGGCGATGAACGAGTTCGGGATCGTGCTGTTCCTCGGCGCGAAGGACGTCACGACGCTGCCGATGCTGGTCTACGGCAAGGGGATCGTCACCTTCGACTTCCCGCAGGCCTGTGTCATCGCGGTGGTCAACGTGGTCTTCTCCCTCGTTCTGTACGGAACCTACCGGCGACTGACGAACGGAGGCCGTCGTGCTGCTGTGGACCAGGCGTAGCCGCGTCCTGCTGTGGGCGGTGTTCGCGGTGCTGTTCACCGCGATTGTGCTGGCACCCCTACTGATGATCGTGCTGGCGTCGGTCGCCGGGAACTGGACGGGGTTGCTGCCAGGAGCGCTCACCGGCTCGCATTTCGGGCAGGCGCTGTCCGGGGAGACGTTCGCGAGTCTTTCGGTGAGCATCCAAACCGGCGTCATCGCGTCGGTGGTCTCGGTGCTGCTGGGGACGTGGGCCGCGCTCGCCGCGCGGTCCGCGCCGTCGAAGCTGCGGAAGGCCGTCGACACCCTGTTCCATCTGCCGATCGCCGTACCGTCGGTGGTGCTGGGGCTGGCGCTGCTGGTCGCGTTCAGCCGTCCGCCGCTCGCCTTCAACGGCACACGCTGGATCGTGCTGCTGGGACACGTGATGATCCTGCTGCCGTTCTCCTACAGCACGGTCTCCGCCGCGATCGCGCGAATGGATCCGCTGCTGGCGCAGGCGGCGGCGAGTCTCGGCGCTTCGCCGGTCCGGGTGCTGCTGCGGGTGCGGCTGCCGGTCCTGCTGCCGTCGATCTCGGCGTCGGCGAGTCTCGCGCTGGCGATGTCGATGGGCGAATTGGGCGCGACGATGATGCTGTACCCGCCGGACTGGCGCACGCTGCCCGCGAGCATCTTCGCGCTGACGGACCGGGGACAGGTGTTCCTGGCGTCGGCGAGCACGGTGCTGCTGCTGGCCGTCACCCTCGCCGGGGTGGTGATCCTCGGACTGGCCCGCGGCCGCGCCGCCCAGCGGTGATGCAACCCTGCGCGGGCTTCATCCCGTCCTGAAACCATGATGAAGGCAGCGAAGACGCTGGGCGCGGGGCTCGTGCTCGCCGCGACGGCGGCCTGCGGCGCGGGCGGCCCCGGGGCACCGGCGAACACGAGCACTCCTCCGGTCGTCACCACACCCTCGGATCTGCCCACCTCGCTCCCGGCGAGCCCGCCGGGAGCGAAACCGCCGATCTCCCGGCCGACCGTCGGCCCGCCTCCCTCGGACAAGATGCTGCCGCCGTCGCAGGTCGACACCAAGCTGCCCGCACAGGTCAGCGCGGAGACCGGTGGCTTGAACGTGCACATCGAACTGAGCGGCTGCGACGAGGCGAAGGCGAACCTCGCGGAAGAGAACGCGCAACGGGTCGTGGTCCACGTGACCATCGACCACGGGAAGCCAGGGCAGATGTGCCCGCAGGTGATCCGCTACGCCGTCCTGCCGGTGAAACTCGCCGAGCCGCTGGGGGCGCGGACCGTCGTCTTGTAAGCGGGTCGAGATCCTGTGCAACCCCCGAGCGGCCTCGTTCCGTCCTAGCCACATGAGGTACTTAACGAATGTCATCGGCCTTGGCCTGATCGTCGTTGCGGTATCCGCTTGCGGGGCGCAGAACCAGGCAGCGGAACCCGCGGCCGGACCCGGGAGCGGCACCCTGAGTACCGTGCCGCCGTCACCGACCGCACCGCCG
Organism: Amycolatopsis lurida; assembly: GCF_900105055.1. Taxonomy (NCBI): domain Bacteria; kingdom Bacillati; phylum Actinomycetota; class Actinomycetes; order Pseudonocardiales; family Pseudonocardiaceae; genus Amycolatopsis; species Amycolatopsis lurida. The sequence continues at coordinate 1,268,741 of NZ_FNTA01000004.1, read as the reverse complement.
ACCACGCCGTCTTCGTCCCCGACGCCCGCGCCGGGAAGCCAGCCGGGTGTGCCGGGCGCGCCTCGCCAGGAGGTTCCGGAAGGCAGCACCAAGCTGCCGGACAAGCAGCTCGACGCGGCGGCGCTGCCCGCGGACTACCCGCGTGAGGTGTACACCAGCAACGGCGGGACCATCCTGAACATCCGTGGCCAGGAAGGCGGCTGCGGGCACGCGACGGCGGAGGCCGCGCAGCAGGACGGGACCAGGGTCACCGTCAACCTGACCGAACTGAAGGGCCAGACCGGCCAGATGTGCACGATGGACATCCGGCATCCGGTGCTCTCGGTGACGCTGTCGGCGCCGCTGGGGGAGCGGACCGTGGTCCTGAAGCAGATGCGCTAGCCGACCGGAATGCCGTGAAGGCCTCCTTCCCTACCCTGAAGGTAGTGAAGGAGGCCTTCACGGACCGGACGGCTGTTACCGGAAGCTGATCTGCAGCACCGGTTCCGACGTGGCCTCGAAGAAGTCGTTGCCCTTGTCGTCGATGACGATGAACGCGGGGAAGTCCTCGACCTCGATCTTCCAGACCGCCTCCATCCCGAGTTCGGCGTACTCGAGGACGTCGACCTTCTTGATGCAGTCCTGCGCGAGCCGCGCGGCCGGGCCGCCGATCGAGCCGAGGTAGAACCCGCCGTACTCGTTGCACGCGGCGGTCACCTTCTTGGACCGGTTGCCCTTCGCCAGCATCACCAGCGAACCGCCCGCGGCCTGGAACTGCTCGACGTAGGAGTCCATGCGGCCCGCGGTGGTCGGCCCGAAGGAGCCCGACGCGTAACCCTCGGGCGTCTTCGCCGGGCCGGCGTAGTACACGGGGTGGTCGCGAAGGTACTGAGGCATCTCTTCACCCGCGTCGAGCCGCTCGGCGATCTTCGCGTGCGCGATGTCGCGGGCGACGACGAGCGGACCGGTCAGCGACAGACGGGTCTTCACCGGCAGCTGCGAGAGCTGCGCGCGGATCTCGGCCATCGGCCGGTTGAGGTCGACGGTCACCACCTCGTCGGACAGGTCGTCCTCGGTGACGTCCGGCAGGAACTGCGCCGGGTCGCGTTCGAGCTGCTCCAGGAAGACACCGTCGGCGGTGATCTTCGCCTTCGCCTGGCGGTCGGCCGAGCACGAGACGGCGACACCGACCGGGCAGGACGCGCCGTGGCGCGGCAGGCGGATCACCCGGACGTCGTGGCAGAAGTACTTGCCGCCGAACTGCGCGCCGATCCCGAACTGGCGCGTCATCTCCAGCACCTGCTGTTCGAGGTCGACGTCGCGGAAACCGTGGCCCAGCTCGGAACCCTCGGTGGGCAGGTCGTCGAGATAGCGGGCGGAAGCGAGCTTCGCGACCTTCAGGTTGAACTCCGCCGACGTGCCGCCGACGACGATCGCGAGGTGGTACGGCGGGCAGGCGGCGGTGCCGAGGCTGCGCAGCTTCTCGTCGAGGAACTTCGCGAGCCGCTTCGGGTTCAGGACGGCTTTCGTTTCCTGATAGAGGAACGTCTTGTTCGCGCTGCCGCCGCCCTTGGCCATGAACAGGAATTCGTAGCTCGGGTCGCCTTGGCCATCTTTGTGATAGAGCTCGATCTGCGCGGGCAAGTTGGTGCCCGTATTGCGCTCATCCCAGAAATTCACCGGCGCCATCTGCGAATAGCGCAGATTCAACTCCTGATAGGCGTCGAAAATACCGCGGGACAGCGCGCGCTCGTCGTCGGCGCCGGTGAGCACGCCGTCACCGCGTTTGCCGATCACGATCGCGGTGCCGGTGTCCTGGCACATCGGGAGGACACCGCCGGCCGAGATCGCCGCGTTGCGCAGCAGGTCCATCGCGACGAAACGGTCGTTGCCGCTGGCCTCGGGATCGTCGACGATCGCGCGCAGCTGCGCCAGATGTGACGAGCGCAACAGGTGCTGGATGTCGGTGATCGCGGTCTTGGCGAGCCTGGTCAGCGCCTCGGGCTCGACCTTGAGGAACTTCCGGCCCGCGGCTTCGACGACCTCGACACCTTCGGTGCCGATCAGCCGGTACTCGGTGCGGGTGTCCTTCGCGAGGGGAAGGACTTCGGTGTACTGGAACGTGGTGGGCGCCACTGCGCGGGCTCCTTTGCCGGCATCGGGAACCCGCCCACGGTACCCAAGCCCGGGGCCCGGTCCGGAGAGGCCACGGCGGAAGTAACCGGGGCCACTGCCGGTGGGCGCCGGCGCGAGTGGGTCGTGAGTGGTAAGTGTCGTTAGAACGACACTTACCACTCACGACCCACGGGGCCGAGTGCAATTCCCGCGCTGCAATTTGTCGTCGCGCCGGACAAAGAGTTCGGGAGGCCGGGCCCACCCCGACGGACCCGACCTCCCGGGGAAAGCGATCCGGGTGTGAACACCCGACCGCGAAGACTTATTACCTGCTCGACGGTCTCGTGACACAGGTCATAAGTCAACGCTGCCGAACGGGTGTTGCTTTTCCGAGCCGAAACGGCTCAATGACCATTACGAAGCGTAGGCGCGCAGGCGGTCCGCCCGCTCACCCTGACGCAGCTTCGACATGACCTCTCGCTCGATCTGCCGAACGCGCTCACGGGAAAGCCCGAAGTGCTTGCCGATCTGGTCGAGCGTGCGCGGCTGGCCGTCGTCGAGGCCGTAGCGCAGGCGGATCACCTGGGACTCGCGGTCGTCCAGCGTCGCGAGCACGCGGCGCAGGTCGTCCTGGAGCAGACCGGAGATCACGGCGCTCTCGGCGTCGGTCGCCTCGGAGTCCTCGATGAAGTCACCGAGCGGGGCGTCCTCCTCGGTGCCGACCGGCATGTCGAGGCTCACCGGGTCACGCGAGTGGTCGAGCAGGTCGGAGATCTTGTGCGCCGGGATACCCGATTCGGCGGCCAGCTCCTCGTGGGTGGCGTCCCGGCCGAGCTGCTGGTGCAGATCGCGCTTGATACGCGCCAGCTTGTTCACCTGTTCCACCAGGTGGACCGGCAGCCGGATGGTGCGTCCCTGGTCGGCCATCCCCCTGGTGATGGCCTGGCGGATCCACCAGGTGGCGTAGGTCGAGAACTTGAACCCCTTGGAGTAGTCGAACTTCTCCACCGCGCGGATGAGACCCAGGTTCCCCTCCTGGATCAGGTCGAGCAGCGGCATCCCCCGGCCGGTGTAGCGCTTCGCGAGCGAGACCACGAGACGGAGGTTGGCCTCCAGCAGGTGGTTCTTCGCGACGTGCCCGTCACGCACGAGGGCGGTCATCTCCGAACGCCGCTTCGGCGTGAGGCCCTCGGCCGTGTCGAGCATGTGCTGGGCGAACACGCCCGCTTCGATGCGCTTGGCCAGCTCGACCTCGTCGGCGGCGGACAGCAGCGCCGTCTTGCCGATTCCGTTGAGGTACACGCGAACGAGGTCCGCGGCCGGGCTCTGGGCGTCGAGGTCGGCGTCGGTGAGCGCCCCCGTGCTCACCGGCTCCTGGGTGGATTGCGCCGGGATACGGCGCTCGCGAATCCCGCGCGCTTCGCGTTCGAGAGTCTGGACTGACATTCTGCCTCCCCGGTCACGGGCTGAACGTGCTGCGGTCGTCCGCCGGGTCCGTCTCGGCGTAGCAGGCCCTGTGGAAAACCGGCTACTCCTCCTCGGCCCAGCTTGGCTGGACACTTGGCTCAACGCCGGGAGGTCCGAAAACGTTCCCGGCCGCTACAGAGGAGACGGGCGGCTGACCTGGGACGTTGCTCCACCAACCCTGAGCTTTTCCTGAGAATGCCCGTGCGGGGGAGAGGGAAACGTGGTCTAGACCTCTATGAGGAGGGTGAACGGACCGTCGTTCACGCTCCGGACCGCCATCATGGCCCCGAAGCGGCCGGTTTCGACCCGTGCGCCGCGTTCGCGCAGCGCGTCGACGACGGCCGTCACGAGGGGTTCGGCGACCTCGGGCCGGGCGGCCGCCGTCCAGGACGGACGGCGGCCTTTGCGGGTGTCGCCGTAAAGAGTGAACTGGCTCACGACGAGCAGGGGAGCGCCGGTGGTGGCGCAGGACTCCTCGTCGCGAAGTATGCGAGCTTCGTGCAGTTTGCGGGCCATCGCCGGCACCTTCGACGCATCGTCGTCGGCATGGATTCCCAGCAGCACCAGCAAACCCGGCTCGTCGATGGCACCGGTCACCTCGTCGCCGACGGTCACGCTCGCTTCCGTGACCCTCGCCACCACCGCCCGCATCAGACGGCCGGGAGGAGCATGCCGTGCCGGACCAGTTCCCGGACGACGGGCAGCGCGGCTTCGGCCAGTTCCTCCGGTTCGAGCCCCTGAGCGGCCGCCAGGAGCACGATCAGGTCCTCCAGGGGCAGCGCGCCCTGGCAACCCGCGAGCAGCCGTGTCGCGAGTTCGTCCACTTCGTGCGACCACCCGGGACCGTCGGTGCGGTGCAGCCGCTGGACGGTCGTGGCCCAGCCTTCCGCACCCGGCTCGGCGACGCTCTCCAGGAGAACCGTTTCCGGGACCCGGAAACGGACGTCGAGGAGCGAATCACCGTTGGCGCGAAGCCATTCCACCCGATCCAGCCAGTTCGCGGCCTCGGCGCCCAGGGGGTCGTCGTAGGCCTGGCGCAGGTCTTCGCACACGATGGTCGGAGTCGCGCCGTCCGCCCGCCGAAGGGTGACGAAGCCGAACCCGATCCCCTGGACGTCGTTTTCGGCGAACCAGTCGAGCCACGCTCCGGATTTCGCGCGGCCTTCGGGTGACCGGGGATCGATGCCCGCGTCACGCAGCCATGTGCCGACATACAGTCCCGGGTCCGCGATGTCCCGCTGGACGAACCACGCGTCGGTCTCGGCGGGCAGCCAGCGGGTCACCCGATCGCCCCAGTCCTCGCCCTTCACGTGCAGCCAGGACGCCAGGAGCTGGCCGGTGCCGCCGTCGTTGAGGAACCCGGGCAGCTGCCGCACCACGAGCGCGCTGGCGTCGTCACCCGCGAGGCCGGAGTCGCGGTAGGTGTAGTCGACCCGCGGCGGGCCGACCACGAACGGCGGATTGCACACGATCTGGTCGAACCGGCGCCGCGCGACCGGCGCGAACCATTCGCCCCGGACGAGCTCGACGTCCAGTTCATTGAGCCGGAACGTCGCCGCCGCCAGCGCCAGCGCGCGGGCCGAGACGTCGGTGGCGGTGACCTGCTTCGCGTGCCGCGTGGCATGCAGCGCCTGGACGCCGTTGCCGGTGCCGACGTCGAGCAGGCTGCCGACCTCGCGGCGGCTGGTGGCCCGGATGAGGCTGAGGGACGCGTGCCCGACGCCGAGCACGTGGTCTTCGGGCACGGTCTGGCCGAGGACGTCGGCGTCGAGATCCGAAACGACCCACCATGAGCCTTCGTCGTCGCCGTGCGGGCGGACGTCGAGACCGGCCCGGTAGCCGTCGGCGACCGGCACGAGCAGTGTGGCGGCGACCGCGTCATCGAGGGACAGTGGCGCGAAAGCGGCCTCGACGTCCTTCTCCGGTTCGGTCGAGCCCAGCAGGAACAACCGGATCAGCGTGCCGAGGTCACCCGCGTCGCGGGTCGCGCGGTAGGCGAGTTCCGGTTCGCCGCGGCCGAGGGCGGCGTGCGCGGAGCCGAGGGCGCCGACCACGCCGTCGGTGTCGTACCCCGTCCGGCGGAAGGCGTCCCGCAACCTCGCGCAGACGTCGTCGGACAGGTCGGGGAGGGCCGCTCGTGTGCTCACGGTGGGTAATACTGCCAGGATGACGTCGTGAGCCTTGAGAGTGTCCTGGCACCGCTGCAGGCGGCGCTGCCCGGATGGGAAGACCTGTACACCGACCTCCACCGGCATCCGGAGCTGTCGTTCGCCGAAACCCGCACCGCCGCCGAACTGGCGAAGCGCCTGGAGGCCGACGGCTACGAGGTGCACACCGGCATCGGGCGCACCGGCGTCCTTGGCGTGCTGCGCAACGGGCCGGGCCCGAAGGTGATGCTGCGCGCCGACATCGACGCGTTGCCGGTCGAGGAGAAGACCGGTCTGCCGTACGCGAGCACCGCGCGCGGGATCGACGCCGACGGCCGCGACGTCCCGGTGATGCACGCCTGCGGTCACGACATGCACGCCACCTGGCTCTCCGGCGCCGCCGCGCTGCTCGCTGCCGGACGCGAGCACTGGTCCGGCACGCTGATGATCGTGTTCCAGCCGGGCGAGGAGGCGGGAGACGGCGCCGTCGGCATGGTCCGCGACGGGGTCTTCGGCCCCGCTGGAAAGCCCGACGTCGTGCTCGGCCAGCACGTCGTACCCGGTCCGGCGGGCTGGGTGCTGACCAGGCCGGGCGTGATCATGGCGGCCACCGACGCGCTCCGCATCACCCTGCACGGCCGCGGCGGGCACGGCTCGCGCCCCGAGACCACGGTGGATCCGGCGGTGCTCGCCGCGTCCGTGGTGCTCAAGCTCCAGACCATCGTGTCGCGGGAGATCTCGGCGACCGAGTCGGCGGTGGTGACCGTCGGGTCGCTGCACGTCGGCACGGCGCACAACATCATCGCCGACCACGCCGTCCTCGAGGTCAACATCCGGTCGTTCGACCAGGCCGTGCGGGAGAAGGTCGTCGCGGCGGTCGAGCGGATCGTCCAGGGCGAGGCGGCCACCGCGGGCGCGCCGAAACCGCCCGAGATCGAGCGGATCGGCGCGTTCCCGGTCACCGAGAACGATCACGCGGCCACCGAGGCGCTCACCGCGGTCTTCCGCGACCACTTCGGCGAGGGCCGGGTGATGCCCGCGCCGCTGGTCACCGGCAGTGAGGACTTCAGCGAATTCGGCCGCGCGGCCGGCGTCCCCTCGGTGTTCTGGCTGGTCGGCGGCCTGGACGAGGGCAAGGTGATCGCCGCGATGACCGCCGGTCGCTTCGAACAGGACATCCCGTCGAACCATTCGCCGCTCTTCGCGCCGATCCCGCATCCGACGCTTTCGGCGGGTGTCGAGACGCTCGTGGTCGCGGCTCTGCACCGGCTCACCCACCCGGGTGTCGGATGAGCCCGGCGAGTGGGAGCATGGAGACCGGAGGTGGTGCTGTGAACGCGCCCGCCCACGGTCCCGAACCGAGGGAACCCGCTCCGGTGCTGATCACCGAAGCCGCCCCGTCCTACGAAGACCAGCTGGCCAAAAGGAAGCGGAAGTACATCATCATGATGTCGTTCCGCATCCCGTGCCTGATCCTCGCCGGGATCTTCTACGAGACCTGGTGGCTGGCGCTGGCGCTGATCGCGATCTCGATCCCGCTGCCCTGGGTCGCCGTCCTGATCGCCAACGACCGGCCGCCGCGCAAGAGCGAGAAGGTCAACCGCTACCAGGCCGAACCGACGCGGATCGAAAGCAGTTCGCACCGCGTCATCGACGGCGGCTGACCCGTTTCGCGCCTCGTGAGTGGTAAGGACGGTTAGAACCGTCCTTACCACTCACGAGGCGCGTGACTACGGCTGCGGCCCGACCTTCGAAACCGCCTGGGCACCCAGCCGGGTCCCGGCCCGAAGCACCTCCACGGTGGACTCACCGCGCAGCCACGCCGCCAGCACACCGGCGTCGAACGCGTCGCCGGCACCGGTCGAGTCGACGCATTCCGCGGGCTGGGCGGGCACCGAGGTGATGGTGCCGCTCGCGTCCACCCAGCTGGCGCCGTCGAGACCGGCGGTGACCACGACCTCGCCGACGTAGTCCAGCAGTTCCTTCGCCGCCTCGGGATCGCTCGACCCGGTCAGTGCGACCAGTTCGCTGGTGTTCGGCATCAGCAGGTCGACTCCGCGCACGTCGTCGAGGAAGGCCGCGGGATCGGTGATCAGCGTCGCCGCCTGCGGGTCGACCGACGTCGTCAGCCCGGCCTTCTTGGCCGCCGCCAGCGACGCGAGCGCCGCGGGCCGCGACGACGGGTACAGCAGGACGTACCCCGAAAGATGCAGGTGGCTCGCCCCGCGCAGCGCCGCCTCGGTGACGTCCTCGGGGCTGAACCGCGCGTTCGCGCCGCGGTCGGCGAGCATGCTCCGCTCACCGGCGCCGTCGACGAGCACGACGACGCAGAACGTCGGCTCTTCGGGATCGACGGCGAATTCGCACCGGACACCGGCCGCCTCCAGTTCGCCCTTCACCATGCGGCCGCCGGAATCGTCCCCGATCCGCGCGACCAGTGTGGTCTCCGTGTCCTCGGCCCGCAGCCACAGCGCGGTGTTCGCGCCCGCGCCGCCGCTGGTGAAGTGGACCTTCGCGCGGACGTCGCCACCGTGCGGGATGGGTCCCTCGTGCCGCGCGACCACGTCCAGGCCGACGTCGCCGACGACCACGATCCCGCTCATGCCGCGCTCTTCACGAGCGCGACGGCGACCGAAGTGGCCAGTTCCGCGTTGGACAGCACCAGCGCCTCGTTCGCGTCGAGGCTCACACCTTCGCTGGCGGTGTGGAAGTGCTCCAGCAGTACCGGCGTGACGTCCTTGCCGTGCACGCCGCGTGCCTTGAGGAGCTCCAGCCCTTCGGCGAGCAGCCGGTCGTGCAGTTCCTTGTCCATTTCGGACGCTTCCGGGATCGGATTCGCCAGCAGGACACCGGAATCCGCGTGCGACCGGTGAGCGGCGATGACCGAGGCGGCCTGCGCGGCGTCGTCGACCCGCCACGGCACCTCGAAGCCGGACGAGCGGAGGTAGAACGCGGGGAACTCGCCGGTGCGGTAACCCAGCACCGGTACGGAGTTGGTCTCCAGCACTTCGAGGGTCGCGGCGATGTCGAGCACCGACTTCACCCCGGAGCAGACGACCGTGGTCGGCACCTTCGCGAGCACGCCCAGATCCGCCGAGACGTCCCAGCTCTGCGCCGCGCCCTGGTGCACGCCACCCAGCCCGCCGGTGGCGAACATCCCGATCCCGGCCGCGGCGGCCAGCGCCGCGGTGCTCGCGACCGTCGTCGCCCCGGAGCGGCCGAGGCCGACGGCCGGGCCGATGTCGCGCAGGGAGAGCTTGTCCAGATCCGCACCGGGCGCGCAGACCCGTTCCAGCTGCCCGTCGGTGAGGCCGATCAGGGGGACGCCGTCGAGGACGGCGATGGTCGCGGGGACGGCGCCGCCGTCGCGCACGACCTTCTCCAGCCGCCGGGCGACGTCGAGGTTGCGGCCGGGCGGGAGACCGTGGGAGAGGATGGTGCTCTCCAGCGCGACGACGGGGTCACCGGCGGCGAGGGCGGAGGCGACCTCTTCGTGAAGGGACAGTTGCGGAGTCACGAACGAACATCATCGGTGATGGGGGTCCGCGTCACGCCATCGGGTCAGTTCGTGCGCGAGGTTCGCGCGCGCCTTGCTCTCCCAGCGTGCCCGCGCGATGTCGCTGCGGTACAGCCGCGGCCTGGCCAGCAGGTTCTCCAGCACGGCCACGCGTCCCGCCCGCCAGTCCTCGTCGGAGTAGATCGAGTACTCCTCCCGGACACCGCTCGCGTACTCCTCGTAGCGCTCCGGTGTGGCACCGAGGATGGCGAGGTCGGCGTCGAGCAGCGCCGTGGCGAGCAGGTCGTCGTCCGGGGCGGAGTGGTGGATCGTGCTCAGGACCAGCTCCTCGGCACGCTGGACATCCGCCTCGGGGACGCCGGCGTTGGTGAGTTCGTCGCGCGTCCAGGCCGCACTGGCCCGTTCGTCCTCGCCGGGACGGGCGTCGTACACGACGTCGTGCGTCCACGCGGCGACGGCGACCAGTGCACGTTCGCGGGACCCCAAGCCGAAGGCGACGGCGAGATCGCCGCTGTCGTGTGCGACGGCCGTGACGTGCCGGAGATCGTGATAGCGGCGATGCGGTTCGGCGTAGCGGGTCTGAAGGTCGTCCCACGCGACGGCGGCGATCTGGTGATCGCCGCCGAGCCGGGTGATCGCGGTGGGCCACTCCATCAGTCGAAGATCCCGCGCGCCTTGGCCACCTCGTGCAGCCAGCCTTCGAGCTGTGGCTCCCACTGGAGCCGGTCCAGCGCCGCGTGGTCGACCTTGAACAGGCCGAGGAACTCCTGGCCGCGTCCGCCGAACCCGCCGCTCTTGGAGACCCGGACCCGTTTGGTCACCTCCAGCACGACCTGCGTCTCCGACGGCGACGACAGGAAGGTCACCGCCACGGAGGTGAAGACGGGCGCGAACCGCGGCGAAGGGGTGAAGCGGATCTCCTGGAAGAACGGGAGCTGCTGGACGGCGCCGTTGATCCGGCCGCGTTCCAGCACGGCCTCGCGGAAGACGAAGCCGATCCGGCTGAAGGCGTCCAAGAGCCGTTTCTGCGCGGGCAGCGGCTCGATCGCGGCGCCGTCGACGTCGACCGGGTCGGTGACGGAGTTCGCGATGTCGAGGCTGGTCTGCAGGCCGACGGCCATCCCGGTCAGCGGTTTGCCGAAGACACTCGAGATCGGCGTCTCCCAGGGCAGGGCCACCTCGAACGGGATCCGGACCTGCTGTCCCGGCCCGATCCGCTCGTTGCCCGCCAGCTGCTGAGTGCCGAACTCGAGGTCCTCGACGCCGGGCCGGCGTTCGTCCGGGAGGGTGACCCGGGCGAGCAGCTTCACCGAGAGACCGTTGATCTCTTGATCGACTTCGCCGCCGAGCAGCAGGACCTCGCCGCGCAGCGGGCGGCCGGGGGAGACCGTGCGGTCGAGCAGCCGGGCGTCGATCTTCGCCCCGCCCGAGCCGAACGTCGCGAGCACCTTCTGGAACATGGGCGAGATCCTGCCAGGTCGCCGGTGTGCGCAGGAGGATTTGGGGCACAATGGAGGGGTGAGTACACAGACCCTTCCGAAGCCGGATACCCGTCCCGAGGGCACCGACGGCACCGACGACGACGCGCCGAAGATGTTCCACTACGTGCGCAAGAACAAGATCGCCGAAAGCGCGGTCATGGGCACGCACGTGGTGGCGCTGTGCGGTGAGGTCTTCCCGGTGACGAAGTCGGCGAAGCCCGGTTCGCCGGTCTGCCCGGACTGCAAGAAGATCTACGACGGCCTCAAGCCGGGCGACTGAGTGTCCGTCCGGTGTCCGAAACCGGACAAAATCTGAAAATCCTTCACATGGTGGCTGCCCGTCCCGGTCTTCGCTGGTAATCAGTACGCGCCAGCGAAAACCCGCCGGGACGGAGCCTTCATGCGTAGAACCGGGATCGTGCTCGCCATCGCCGCGTTGGTCGCGGTGTTCTCATCCGCCGCCGCCCAAGCCGTCACCGGCTGGACCACCATCGGCTCGGACAATGCCCGCCCGCTCGACGAGGGCCAGGGCCTGGCCACCATCGAACGGCCGTCCGGGACGATCTACCGCTACACCGGGATCGCGACGGTTCCCGTGAGCCTGTCGACCCAGGGCTGGAACCACGTCGGCGACCCGGGCTCCGCGCAGGGCTGGTACGTCGAGCCGTACCAGCGCGACGACCGGGGAGCGAAGCTCTTCCGCGTCGAGTCGCCCGACGGAAAGTGGGCGAACTACACGCACACGCTGGAGTCGTGGGAGGCGAACAACAACTCGTTCGCCGCCGTGACGCCCGACGCGCGCTGGATGGTGGCGGGAGAGTGGGGCACGATGGACCGGCTCCTCGTGCACCCGATGCCTGGGGTCGCGCACACGAATCCGTCGGCGAACCTGCCGTACGCGTCCGCGATCCGGCTCGACAAGCCGGTGCGGGACATCCAGGGCTGCGACTTCGTCACCGCGACCCGGCTGCTGTGCGCGTCCGACGACCCCGAAGGCTCCCTGTTCGGGACCACCAAGCCGCTGCTGCAGGTCGACCTTTCCGGTGCGCTGTCCGGTTCGGACGTGACCGGGAGGGTCACGTCGCTGGGGCAGCTGCCGCTGAAGAGCACCTGCAGCGGGAACTTCGAGACCGAGGGCATCGACGTCGCCGCCGACGGGACCCTGCGGGTCGTCGTGCTTTCGCCGTCGTGGTGCGTGGCGTTCGACAGCAAGACCTGGCGGTTCCGGAAGGCGTGAGTTACGGGTTGCCGCGCCGCCGCCGAGGGCGGGCCCCAAGTACGTGAAGGCCCCCTTCACTGCGCTAGACGCAGTGAAGGGGGCCTTCACGTACTCGCCGGCGGGGCAGGCGCATTCAGTCGACGGAATGCCGGAAGGCACGCCGGACGCCCACCCGGCCCCGGCGTGCCTTCCTCCCCCGCCCCCAGGTCTACGAAGCCGGCTCCGGGGTCAGCGTCTCGGTGGCCGGGGCCGGAGACCGGCGGGCGTCCTTCTTCGCGCGGCGACGCTCTTTCCGAGTCTCGACCGTCGTGTACAGCGTCGGCACCAGGATCAGCGTCAGCAGGGTCGAGCTGACCAGGCCACCGATGACCACGATCGCCAGCGGCTGCCCGATGAACCCGCCCTGGCCGGTCAGCCCGAGCGCCATCGGGACCAGCGCGAAGATGGTCGCCGCCGCGGTCATCAGGATCGGCCGCAGCCGTCGCCTGCCGCCTTCGACGACGGCGTCGGCGACGCTCATCCCCGAAGCCCGGTACTGGTTGATCAGATCGATCAGCACGATCGCGTTGGTCACCACGATGCCGACGAGCATCAGCATCCCGATCAGCGCGGGCAGGCCCAGCGCGGTTCCGGTGGCCAGGAGGAGCCCGATCGCGCCGGTCGCCGCGAACGGGATCGACACCAGCAGGATCAGCGGCTGGATCAGGCTGCGGAACGTCGCCACCATGATCAGGTACACGATCGCGACCGCGGCCAGCAGCGCGAGGAACAGGTTCCCGAAGGCCTCCTGCTGGTCCTCGCTGACGCCGCCGAGCTTGTACGCCGCGCCGCCGGTGAAGGTCAGGCCGTCCAACTTGGACTGAATGGCCTTCGTGGTGGCGGCCAGGTCCGCGCCGGTGTTCTTGGCGGTGACCGTGGTGCTCAGCTCGCCCGAGGTGCGGTGCACCGCGGCCGGGCCGTCCACTGTGGACACGTTGGCGACCGAGTCGAGCCGGACGACGCCGGCGGCGCTCGGGATCGGGAGTGCCTTGACCGCGTCGACCGACACCGGGGCCGTGCCCGCGCGCAGCACGATGTCCGTGCGCTGGCCGTCGACCGGCAGCTGGGTCACCGTGCGGCCGGCGATGGCCTGGTTCGCGATCTGGCCGATCGTGGTCGCCGAAAGCCCGCTCGCGGCGGCCTTGGCGGCGTCGACCTCGACCTGTACGCGCGGCGAGCCCTGCGCGAGGTCACTGGTCACCTCGGTCAGATCCGGGACACCGGACAGCGCCTGGCGGACCTGCTCGGCGGCGGGCTTCAGCGCCGCTTCGTTCGGTGCGGTGACGGTGATCGAGATCTGGTCCGAGTTGAACCCGCCCGCTTCCGCACCGATCTTGACCTCGCCGAGTTCCGGCTTGTCGAGTTTGCCCCGCAGCCGCTCGGAGAGGGCGTCGAGGTCGGTGTCCTTGGCGACGGTGGCCTGGATGCTGGTCGCCATCCCGCCGCCACCGAAGAAACCGCCCCCGCCGATGCTCACCTGGTAGGTCTCGACGGCGGGTTCGGCGGCGAGCGCCTGCTCGACCGCGCCGGCGGCCTTCTCCTTGGCCTCGGAACTGGTGCCGGGCGGCAGCTTCTGCGAAAGGCTCAGCGTCGTCGAGCCGGACTGGTCGAGGAAGTTGGTGTTCAGCTGCGAGGCCAGTCCGACCGTGCCGCCGAAGATGATCAGTGCCAGCAGTACCACGGTGACGCGGCGCCGGGTGGCGAACCGGATCACCGGAACGTATCCGCGCTGCAGCAGCCCGCGGCGTTCCTTGTCTTCGGCGGCTTGGCGCGTGACCTCGGCCTCGTGCTCGTTCGCGGGGGTCTTGGGCGGCTTGAGGAACCAGTACGCGAGCACCGGCACGATCGTCAGCGACACCAGCAGCGACGCCAGCAGTGCCACGGTGACCGTGATCGCGAACGGCGAGAACAGCTCGCCGACGAACCCGCCCACGAAGGCGATCGGCAGGAACACCGCGACCGTGGTGAGGGTGGACGACGTCACGGCGCCCGCGACCTCGCGCACGCCGTCGAGGACCGCCCGCTGTTTCTCCTCGCCGTACGCCAGATGTCGTTTGATGTTCTCCAGCACCACGATCGAGTCGTCGACCACGCGCCCGATGGCGATGGTGAGCGCGCCGAGGGTGAGCAGGTTCAGCGACAGGTCTCCGGTCCACAGCGCCAGCAGCGCCACGACCACCGACAGCGGGATCGACACCGCCGTCACCAGGGTGGAGCGCACCGACATCAGGAACAGCAGGATCACCACGACCGCGAACGCCAGCCCGAGCAGGCCTTCGGTGGTCAGGCCGCTGATCGCGTCCTTGACCGGCGTGCCCTGGTCGAACACGACGCTCATCTCGGCGCCGATCTTCTTCGACAGCTCGGGCAGCTTGTCCCGCACCGCTTCCGAGATCGCGACCGCGTTCCCGTTCTCCACCATGGTGATCGAGAGCCCGAGGCTCGGCTTGCCGTTGGTGCGCGTGATCGACGTCGGCGGCGCGAATCCGGCCTGGACGTCCGCGACGTCACCGAGCTTCACGGGCTTGCCCGCCTGCGCGCCGGGACGGGAAGGCTGCGACGGCGTGAGGTAAAGGTTCTTGATCGTGTCCACTGTGGTCGGTCCGCCGCCGACCTGGACGGTGAGCGTCTTGCCGCCTTCGGTCAGCGTCCCGGCCGGGACGGCGGCACCGGCGGTCTGCAGCGTGGTGGCGATCGACGACGGGTCGACCCCCGCGGCCGCCAGCTTCGCGTAGTCCAGCGCGATGGTCACCCGCGGCTGCCGCGCGCCGGTCACCTCGACCTCGCGGACACCGTCGATCTTCCGCAGTTCCGGCGCGACCTCCCCGGTCAGCGCGGGCGCGAGCGCCTGCGGGTCACCGGTGGTCCCGGCGGCGAGCAGCACGACCGGGAGATCGTCGGTGGAGCCCGCCGAGACCGTCGACTCGCTGTTCTGCGGCAGCCGTGTCTTCAGCCCGTCGACGACGCGCTGGATCTGCCCGACCGCCGCGTCGATGTCCGTGCCGAACTCGAACTGCGCGGTGATCCGCGACAGCCCCTCCGACGACGTCGAGCTCAGTTCTTCGAGCCCCTTCAATCCCTGCAGCCCGCCTTCGAGCGGCTCGGTGACCTGACGGTCGACCGCGTCCGGCGACGCGCCCGCGTACGGCGTGATGATCTGCGCCTGCGGGAACTGCAGTGACGGGAACAGTTGCTGCTTCAGCTGTGGCAGGGCGAAGGCGCCGAAGCCGATCACCACCAGGGCGAGCAGCCCGATGAGACTTCGGTTGCGCAGGCTCAGTCTGGCCAGCGTGGACATGGCGGTATCCCCCAGGAAATAGCTCGGAACGGGCGGGTTACCGCGAGCTTTTCACGGCGGGGGGTGGAGTGGATTCACACCACGGGTGGAATCCGAGTACGACTTCGGGAGGAGGTCCCGCTCAACTTCGCCGGTCTGTCACCGAATCGGCTTCGCTCTGCGTTTCTTCGTTCACCGATTGTTCCGACACGTGTTCGGGGTCACCATCGGGAAAATCGCCGTTCTGGCGGGGGCGGCGGAGCGGGACCGTCGTCCGTTCCCACAGTTTGCGACCCTCTTCGGCGCGGATCCGTTCGTTCGCGCGTTCCATTTCCAGCCGCCGCCATTTCCGGCGCTGCCGTTTCGTCGCCTTGGCGGGCCACAGTTCCTGGATCGCGCTGTTGAAGTACGCGCCGCCGACCACCGCGAGCCCGATGAAGAACATCAGCAACAGGAACGCGATCGGCGCGGCGAGCGCGCCGTAGGTGTAGCCGGTCTTGGTGATCCAGTTCAGATAGATCCGCAGCCCGATGCTGGAGAGCAGGAACACGACCATGGCGAGCATCGCGCCGGGGAGCCCGCGGTGCCACGGCAGCCGGCGCGGCAGGGCCAGCTTGTACAGCGTCGTCAGCGCGAGCACGATCATCACGGCCAGCACCGGGTAGTACAGCGTGCCGACCCAGTACGACACCGTGCCGCGCCAGTCGGTGGGGAAGAACTGGGGGAGCAGGTCCGGCCCGATCGCCAGCAGCGGCAGCCCGACCACCAGGATGACCAGCCCGGCCAGGTACAGCAACAGCGCGAAGATCCGCTGCCACACGTCGTTGCGGACGCCGTACTGGTCGTGCGCCACGGTGATGGCGTCGACGAACGACGACATCGCCGACGAACCCGCCCACAGGGAGATCAGGAAGCCGACGGAGACGATCTCGCCCTTGCCGACGAACAGGATGCTGTTGACCGTCGGCTCGATGATGTCGTGGACGGCGTTGTCGCTGAAGATCGTCTTGCTGAAGGTGATGATCCGGTCGTGGACCGCGGTCACGACCTCCTGGCCGAACCAGTCGCCGACGAAACCGAGGCAACCGAGGAGCCCGAGCAGCAGTGGCGGCAGGGAGAGCGTCTGCCAGAACGCGGCTTCGGCGGCCTCGGAGAAGATGTTGCCGTCCCACGCCTTGCTGAGCGTGCGGCTGAGCAGGCGCAACGGACCCCTGCGGCCCTTCGCGACCTCGGCGGCCGTATCCGGACGGCCGTTCTCCTCGCTCATGCAGCTCCTCCGACGGCGCCGAGCGCCCTTGACCGTCTCCAGCATGGTCCATGCCGCGCGATTCGGCTCGCCACCCCTGGTTTTTCGGGTGAGTAACCCGACAACGGGGGTGGCGCTTCCGGCGTTCCACGGGCCCGCGAGGTAGGCTCTCCGGAGTGCCCTCACCTCAGGCGCCGGCGTCGCGGCCGGATACCCAAGTGGGGGTTTTCGCTTGTGTCAGGGTGGATGACCAGGCGTTTCGGGCGAGGGAGGAGGGGAACCTGCATGTCGGAAACCGTTGAACGCGATCGAGGCGAGCTGGGCGCGCCTCCCGCGGCGAAGGACAGCACGGCCCGCCCGCTGCGTGCCTGGCAGCGGCGAGCGCTGACGAAGTACCTCACGAAGAAACCGCAGGACTTCCTGGCCGTCGCGACGCCGGGCGCGGGCAAGACGGTGTTCGGACTCCGGATCGCCGCCGAGCTGCTGAGCGACCGGACCGTCGAGCGGATCACCATCGTCGCGCCGACCGAGCACCTGAAGCACCAGTGGGCCGCCTCGGCCGCGGCCGCCGGGATCGCGATCGACTCGAACTTCCGCAACGGCACCGGCGTCACCTCGCGTGACTACCAAGGGGTCGCGGTGACCTACGCGCAGGTCGCCGCGCATCCGACGCTGCACCGCGTGCGCACCGAGAACCGCAAGACCCTGGTCATCCTCGACGAAATCCACCACGGTGGTGACGCGAAGTCGTGGGGCGACGCGATCCGCGAGGCGTTCACCCCCGCCGTCCGTCGTCTCGCGCTCACCGGGACGCCGTTCCGCAGCGACGACTCGCCGATCCCGTTCGTCACCTACGAGGCCGACGGCTCGGGTTTCCAGCGCAGCAAGGCCGACCATGCCTACGGCTACGCCGACGCGCTCGCCGACGGCGTGGTCCGGCCGGTCGTCTTCCTCGCCTACTCCGGTGAGGCCTCCTGGCGCACGAGCGCGGGGGAGGAGTTCACCGCGCGGCTCGGCGAGCCGCTGACCGCGGAACAGAACGCACGGGCCTGGCGCACGGCGCTCGACCCCGCCGGGGAGTGGATCCCGTCGGTGCTCCAGGCCGCGGACACGCGTCTCGCGCAGCTCCGTGCCAACGGCATCCCGGACGCGGGCGGTCTGGTGATCGCCACCGACCAGGATTCGGCGCGCGCCTACGCCAAGATCCTGGAGCGCATCTCCGGCCAAACCCCGACGGTCGTCCTCTCCGACGATCCCAAGGCGTCCGGGCGGATCAAGGAGTTCTCCGATTCGACCGACCGTTGGCTCGTCGCGGTCCGGATGGTGTCCGAAGGCGTCGACGTGCCGCGGCTGGCGGTCGGCGTCTACGCCACGAGCGCGTCGACCCCGCTGTTCTTCGCACAGGCCATCGGCCGGTACGTGCGTTCGCGCAAACCCGGCGAGACCGCTTCGGTGTTCCTGCCGAGCGTGCCGGTGCTGCTGGAGCTGGCCAGCGAGCTGGAGGCGCAGCGCGACCACGTCCTCGGCAAGCCGCACCGCGAGAAGGAGGGCTGGGACGACGAACTCCTGGCCCAGGCCAACCGCACCGAGGACGAGCCGGGCGAGGAGGAGAAGGCGTTCACCTCGCTGGGTGCCTCCGCCGAGCTCGACCAGGTCATCTACGACGGCAACTCCTTCGGCACCGCGGTGTTCTCCGGCTCCGACGAGGAGCAGGAATACCTCGGCCTGCCCGGGCTGCTGGAGCCGGACCAGGTCCGCGCCCTCCTGCGGAAGCGGCAGGAGGAGCAGCTCTCCGACGAGAAGCGGCGCAAGCCCAAGGCCGAGGAAGCCGCTCCGGTCGCGCGGCCGCAGTCGGTCAGCGAGCGGCTCGGCAGCCTGCGCAAGGAGCTGAACGCGTTGGTGGGCGTGCACCACCACCGGACGAAGAAGCCGCACGGCGCGATCCACAACGAACTGCGCCGGGTCTGCGGCGGCCCGCCGACCGCGATGGCTTCGGTGGAGCAACTCGAAGAGCGGATCGTCACCCTGCGTTCCTGGTGACCAACGCCATGACCGGGCACGCGTGTGATCAGACGGACGGCACGCGTGTGTGGAGGGACGACACGCGTGATCAGGCGGACGTCACACCGAGCATCCGGCTCCACACCGTGTCGTCCGTCCAATCACGCGTGTCGTCCATCGGATCACGCGTGTCGTCCGTCCAGTCACGCGTAACCGCCGGTTCGTCCGGAGGAAGTCGGCGAGCTCCCTGGTCCTCGCACCGCGATCAGCAGCGCCGATCACGCTGAGTGAGTGGTGGCGGTCACACCGTCAGCGCACCTAGACTTCGTACGTCTTGCTACGGCCACGTTGCCAAACCGTGTCCATTTGATGTGGCTTAATCGATTCAGCCGTCTTCCGTGAAACACGTTCGGCGGCATATGTTGTCGCCCACAACATATGCGCGATGGTGCGACCGGTCCTCGAGGATCGCCGCCCGCGAGCAAGATCCGGAAGGAACGAGGATGCGCAGCAGAACCCTTACCCTCCTCGCCGCGACGGTGGGCGCCGGCCTGGTGCTCTCCGCCTGTGGCGCCAACACCGCCGACTCGGGCAGTGGCAACTCCTCGCAGTCCGCACCCGCCCCCGGCGGTGCCGCCGCCGGTGGCAAGGTCGGCGTCATCCTGCCGGAGACCGCCACCTCCGCGCGCTGGGAGTCCTTCGACAAGCCGTTCCTGACCAAGGCGCTCAAGGACGCGGGCTTCGACGCCGACGTCCAGAACGCCCAGGGCGACGTCCAGAAGTTCACCACGCTGGCCGACGGCATGATCGCGCAGAACGTCAAGGTCCTGATCATCGCCGCCATCAACGGCGAGGTCGGCGCGGCGGTCGCCCGCAAGGCGCAGGCCGCGGGCATCCCGACGATCGACTACGACCGCCTGAACCTCGGCGGCAGCTCCGACTACTACGTCTCGTTCGACAACGAGAAGGTCGGCCAGCTTCAGGGCCAGGGTCTCGCCGACGCGCTGAAGGACAAGAAGGGCGCCGAGGTCGTCATGATCGAGGGTGCCCCGACCGACAACAACGCGACGCTGTTCGCCAACGGCCAGAAGTCCGTGCTGCAGCCGAAATTCGCCGCCGGCGACCTGAAACTCGTGCGGGAACAGGCCATCGACAACTGGGACAACCAGAAGGGCGGCCAGACCTTCGAGCAGATCCTGACCGACAACAAGGGCAGGGTCGACGGCGTCGTCGCCGCGAACGACGGTCTCGCCGGCGCGGTCATCACCGTGCTGAAGAAGAACGGCCTCAACGGCAAGGTCCCGGTCACCGGCCAGGACGCCACCGCGGACGGCCTCATGGCGATCCTGCGCGGCGACCAGTACATGACCGTCTTCAAGCCGATCAAGGAAGAGGCCGAAGCCGCGGCGAAGCTCGCCGTCCTGCTGGCCAAGGGCGACAAGGCGGGCGCCGACGCGCTGGCCACCGGCAAGGCGAAGGACCCGAAGGGCAACCGCGAGGTCAAGTCCGTGCTCCTCGAGCCGAAGCTGACCACCAAGGACGGCGTCAAGGAGGTCGTGACGCAGGGCTACGTCAAGGCGGCCGAGATCTGCGGCGGCGACCTGGCCGCGGCGTGCACGCAGCTCGGTATCTCCTGACCTGTTCAATCCAGACGACCGGGCCGGTGCGTGCTCCCGACAGCGCGCACCGGCCCGGTACCCAGCCGGGAGAATTCGAGAACCCCCATGAGTGAACCCATCCTCGAACTGAAGCAGCTGAACAAGAGCTTCGGGCCGGTCCACGTCCTCCACGACGTGGACTTCAACGTGCGCGCCGGCGAGGTCACCGCGCTGGTCGGCGACAACGGTGCCGGTAAGTCCACTTTGGTCAAGTCGATCGCCGGAATCCACGGCTACGACTCGGGAACGGTGACGTTCCAGGGCAAGCAGGTGAACATCCACGGCCCGCGCGACGCCGCGGATCTCGGGATCGAGGTCGTCTACCAGGACCTCGCGCTGGCCGAGAACCTCGACATCGTGCAGAACATGTTCCTCGGCAGGGAACGCGGCAGCAAATGGCTGCTCGACGAGGCCAGCATGGAAAAGGCCGCCCGCGAGACGCTCGCCTCGCTCTCGGTCCGCACCGTGAAATCGGTCCGTACGCCCGTTTCGGCCCTCTCGGGCGGGCAGCGGCAGACCGTCGCGATCGCCAAGTCCGTGCTGTGGGACTCGAAGGTCGTCCTCCTCGACGAGCCCACCGCCGCGCTCGGTGTCGCGCAGACCCGCCAGGTGCTCGACCTGGTCCGCCGCCTCGCCGAACAGGGCCTCGGCGTCGTGCTGATCAGCCACAACATGGCCGACGTCTTCGAGGTCGCCGACCGTATCGCGGTGCTCTACCTCGGCCGTCTCGTCGCCGAAGTGCACACCAAGGACGTCACCCACGGCCAGGTCGTGGAACTGATCACCGCCGGTCGCTCCGGCGACCTCGGCCTTGCCCGCCCCGAAGCCGCCGTCCTCTGATCCGAGGCGAGAAAGAACCGGAAATGACTGAGACACCTGCAAAGTCCGCCTCGCCGGAGGGGGGCAAGTCGGCGGCCGCCGCGCTCAACCCGTCGGCGGCCATCACCGACTTCGGCATCGACACGACATCGATGTCGACACGCGAGGCCGTCGGCGACTACTTCTCCCGGCTCAAGGCCGGACAGCTGGGTTCGCTCCCGGCGCTGCTCGGCCTGCTCGTGCTGGTGATCGTGTTCGCCTCGCTGTCGGACACCTTCCTGACGATGAACAACATCGCGAACCTGATGGCCCAAGGCGCCGGCAAGGCGATCATCGCGATGGGCATCGTGTTCGTGCTGCTGCTCGGCGAGATCGACCTGTCCGCGGGCACCGCGTCCGGCGTCACCGCCGCGGTCCTCGCGATGCACTACGTGCGCAACGGAAACCTGTTGGGCGGCATGGGGAACGGCGTGTTCATCGCGTTCCTCGTGGTGCTCGCGATCGCCGCGCTGCTCGGCGTGGTCCTGCGGATCTGGGCGGGCGTCGGGTTCGCCGTGCTCGCCATCGCGCTCGTGCTCTCGGGAACCGCGGCCAACCCGTGGATCGAGATGCTGCTCGCGATCAGCGTCGGTGGCGCGATCGGTGTCCTCACCGGCTTCCTCGTCTCCAAGATCGGGATGCCCTCGTTCGTGGTGACGCTGGCGCTCTTCCTCGCCTGGCAAGGGGTCATCCTCCAGTTCATCGGTGAGGGCGGCACGCTCGGCATCAGCACCTCGGACGTGCTGTTCAAGGTCGCCAACGGCAATCTGTCCACTGTGGGCAGCTGGATCCTCTTCCTGATCGCCGCCGGTGGATTCGCGGCGGTGACACTGGGCCAGCACTTCTCGCGGCTCAAACGCGGCCTGGTCACCCAGCCGACGCCGATGGTGCTGTTCAAGGTCGGTGCGATCGCCGTGGTCGCCGCGATCGCGACCTATCTGCTGACGCTGAACCGCGCGCCGAACCCGAACATCGTGATCTCCGGCGTCCCGTACGTCGTGCCGATCGTGCTCGGCCTGCTGGTGCTCGGTACCTACGTGCTCAACCGCACCCAGTACGGCCGCCACATCTACGCCGTCGGCGGCAACCGCGAGGCGGCCCGCCGCGCCGGTATCAACGTCGAGAAGATCCGCGCCTCGGTGTTCGTCATCTGCTCGGCGGTGGCCGCGATCGGCGCGATCGTCTACTCGTCGAAGGTCGGTTCGGTCGACCCGCAGGCGGGTGGCCTCAACACGCTGCTGTTCGCGGTCGGCGCCGCCGTCATCGGTGGCACGTCGCTGTTCGGCGGCAAGGGCCGGGTCGTCGACGCGGTGATCGGCGGTCTCGTGCTCGCGGTCGTCGAGAACGCGCTCGGCCTGCTGAAACAGTCGGCGGCGGTGGTCAACATCGTCACCGGTCTGGTGCTGCTTCTCGCGGCGACGGTGGACGCGCTGTCCCGGCGCCGCGCGGCTGCGTCGCCGCGCTGAGTCCGCATGGAATGATGAAGCCCGTGACCAGCACACCCGTTGCACGACCAGACGAGGTGCGCAGGCACAACCGCACGACCTTGCTCCGGTTGCTGCACGTCAGCGGCCCGAGCACCAGGGCGACCCTGGCCACCGAGCTGGGGCTCAACCGCAGCACCATCAAGACCCTCGTCGACGGCCTCGCGGAAGCGGGTGTCGTCGAGGAGCGGGTCCCGAGGCCGGGACGAGGGGCGGGCCGCCCCTCGCTCCTGGTCCTGCCGCAGCCGCACGCGGCGGTGGTGCTCGCGGTCGATCTCCAGGTCGAACACGTGGCGATCGCGCTGGTCGGTTTCGGCGGCCAGATCCTCGGACGCAACAGCTGGAACCTGCACGGCCGGATGCGGGAGGCCGACGAGGTGATCACGCACGTGATCGAGTCGACCACCGTACTGGCGGGCGACCTCGGCGTGCAGCCGATCGCCGCGGGGGTGTCCGTGCCCGGCGTCGTCCGCCGGGCCGACGGGCACGTCCACGAGGCGCCCAACCTGCGCTGGACGGACGTGGCGCTCGGGGAACGGCTCGGCGGTGTGCTGCGCATCCCGATCCTGGTCGGCAACGACGCCGAACTCGGCGCCATAGCCGAACACCTGCGCGGTGCCGCGCGGGGCTCTTCCGACGCCGTGTACGTCTCCGCCGACGTCGGTGTCGGGGGAGGGATCATCGCGGACGGCTCGTCGCTGCGCGGCGGCGCCGGCTACGTCGGCGAGATCGGGCACATGGCGATCCGGCCGGGCGGCCGTCCCTGCTACTGCGGGTCCAGCGGCTGCTGGGAGACCGAGGTCGGCGAGGCGGCGCTGTGCCGCGCGCTCGACCTGCCCGAGGACACCCCGCGCGGGGCGATCCTGTTCGAACTGCGCGAGCTGGGCCGGGATCCGCACGCGGCCGAGGAGCGGCTGGCGGAGTTCGCGGAATGGCTGACGCTGGGCCTGGTGAACGTGGTCAACCTGCTCGGCCCGCAGCTGGTCGTGCTGGGCGACCTGCTCACCGTGCTGCCCGACTCGGTCGTGAAGTCGGTCGCGGCCGAGGTCCGGCGGCGGAGCCTGGTCAGCCGGGCCGTGGGCGGGACGCAGATCGTGAGTTCGGCGCTCGGGGCGGACGTGAAGCTGCTGGGCGCCGCCGAAGCCGCCTTCGAGATGATCCTGGACACCGTCTAGAGCTCGTGAGTGGTAAGGACGGTTCTAACCGTCCTTACCACTCACGAGGCCCGAGAGCAGGGCCACCAGGGCGGCGAGGGACTTCTCCTTGGCCGCCGCGGGGTCTTCGGCGTGCGCGATCATCAGCGCCGCCTCCGCGCAGGCGCTCAGCGCCAGCTGCGCCAGCTCCGGGATGGGCGCGTCGATCAGCAGCCCGTCCGCCGCGGCGGCCTCCAGGATGTCCGTGATCAGGCCAAGCCCGTACCGGTTCTCCAGCTCCCGCCATTCCTGCCAGCCGAGGACCGAGACGGCGTCCGTGAGCGCGATCCGCACCACCTCGGGCCGCAGGCACAGGTCCAGGAACCGGCTCAGCACGCCGAGTGCCCCCGCCCACGGGTCGTCCGTGGCCCGCAGGACGGTCTTCAGTTCCTCGGTGATCTCGGTTTCGATCTGCTCGATCACGGCACGGAACAGGCCCTGTTTGTCCCCGAAGTGGTGATACAGCGCGCCACGGGTGACGCCCGCCGCCCGGACGATCTCGTCGGCGGGCACGGCGGCGTAACCCTGTTCGGCGAACAGGGTGCGCGCCGCCATGATCAACGCGGCCTGCGTCGAGTGCGATCGTTCGGTCTGGCTACGTCGTGGCGTGGGCACGCAGGAATTCCACCATCATGCCGCTCAGCCGCTCCGGCTGGTCCTCCGGCACGAAGGCGTAGGAGTCCTCGATCGTCTTCAGTTCGGCGTTCGGCAGGACCCCGGCGAGCTTGCGGCCCAGCCACAGCGGGAAGTGCCGGTCTTCGGGTGCCCAGGCCAGCAGAACGGGCTTGGTGAACGCGGGCAGCCGCTCGGCGGCGGTCAGCGTGTACCGGTTGTCGACGCTCGCCGTGAACCGGCGCAGATCGTCGCGGATCTCCGCGCTCCGGCGGCTGGGCAGCAGGTACGCGTCCAGGATGTGGTCCGGGACCGGGTGTTTGGCCAGCCAGAGGAAGTCCGTCTTCGTCAGCAGCCACCGCCAGCGCAGCGCCTGGACCATCAGCCGGGCCCCGCCGGGAATCCGGGCCAGCGTGCTCAGCCCCGCGAACAGCGGCGGCAGGAAGCGCTCGTAGGAGTCCGACGGGGTCAGCACGACCCGGCCCACCCGTTCCGGGTTCGTGGTCATGAGCAGCTGGGTGAGCGCGCCCCCGGTGTCGTTCGCGACCACGGTGACGTCGGTCAGGTCGAGCACTTCGAGGAACCGTGCGATGAGCGCGGCGACCCCGGGCGGACTCAGGTCGGTGTTCGGGACCGGGATCTCGTGCGAACCCAGCGGCCAGTCCGGGGTCAGGCAGCGGAAGCCGGCGTCGGCGACCGCGGGGGCCACCTTGCGCCAGAGCAGGCCGTTGGTCAGCAGTCCGTGCACGAAGACCACAGGCGGGCCTTCGCCGCGGTCGCGTAGCGGATACGGGCGCCGCCGAGGTCCGCCTCGTGCGCCTCGCCGAGCAGATCGCTTGTGGTCATGGAAGTAACATACATGCTGTCTGTATGTTTTAGGAGGCATTCAGCGAACCGGCACATCCCCGCGAAAAACAGGGCGGCCGGCACGCTCCCTTGCAGGAACGGCCGGCCGCCGGGTGGTCGTGGACTGGTGGGCTACCGCTGAATGTCCGCGGACATTTCCTTGAGCTTCGTTTCGTGTGCGCGGGCGTGGTGACCACAGAAGAGCAACTCGCCACCGGTGCTGAGAATGGCTCGAACCTGGGCTGCAGCTCCACACCGGTCGCATCGGTCGGCAGCGGTCAGTTCGGGGCGGGTGAGCGTCGGTGAAGTCATTGGAGTCTCCCTCCGTCCCGGCACCGGTGGCCCGGTGCCATCGATCCAGCTACGACCACTTCGGCACTGATGCCGGCAACGTTCGTTCCCGGCCCCGCCGTGTTCGTGCTTCCACTCTTCCAGACGTTTGGCGACCCGCAAGTGTTCCCGTGCGGGTGTCTCATTTGTCACTGGTAATTACCTCGGATGCCGTAGCGTAATCACGCAACGTGGGAGACGACTCCCCGCCGAACCGTCTTTCCCCACGTCAGGCACCATGCGGGGGTGGGAATCGCAGTCGTCCGGAACCGTCTTCCGAGCGTGCCGTCGCCGGTCTTGTTCGTTCTCAGCGGAATTTCGATGTACGCCGGCGCGGCCATCGCCGTAGGTCTCTTTTCGGTCGCCTCCCCCGCGGGGGTGGCCTGGCTCCGCTGTCTCGGGGCGGCCGTGGTCCTCCTGGCGTGGCGCAGGCCACCCCGCTCGGCGTGGACCGGCCGCACGTTCCTGCTCGCGGGTGCCTTCGGCGTCGTCACCGCCGGGATGAACGTGCTCTTCTACGAGGCGATCGCGCGGCTGCCGCTGGGCACCGCGGTCGCCCTCGAGTTCGCCGGGCCCGTGGTGGTGGCGGCGTTCGGTTCGCGCACGCGCCGCGACGTCTTCGCGCTGCTGCTGGTCGCGGCCGGGGTGGTCGCCATCGCGGACGTCCGGCTCGAAGGCAGCCTGCTCGGCGTGCTGTTCGCGCTCGGCGCGGCGGCCGCCTGGGCGGGTTACATCCTGCTCGGGAAGCGGGTCGCGGTCGGCGGCAACGGGATCGACGGGCTGGCCGTCGGGTTCGCCGTGGGCACGGTGGTGCTGTCGCCGCTGGCGCTGGGCACCGGCGCGGTGTGGGGTTCCTCACGTCTCCTGCTGCTCGGCATCGGAGTGGGCGTGCTCTCGACCGTCGTGCCGTACGCGCTCGACCAGGTGGTCCTGCGCAAGGCCGGGCAGGCGCGGTTCGCGCTGCTGCTCGCGTTGCTGCCGGTCACCGCGGGGCTGATCGGCTTTCTGTGGCTCCGGCAGGTCCCGGCCCTGCCCGAGGCGATCGGCACCCTGGCCGTCGTCGCCGGGGTCGCGCTGCGGTCGCCGGGCAAACGTGATGGCCCGGCGCCTCCCTGAGCGGGATACTGACCAGTCTGAGGCGCTTTCAGCACCGGGAGGACATGTGGCCGAGATCCGGCGGGCGGTCACCGTCGAGGAGGTCGTCGCCGCTCAGCATCTGTTCGACGGGCCCGCGCAACGGGACGCGTCCGAGAAGTTCCTCGCGGGGGAGGAGAACCATCTCCTGATCGCCTACGAGGACGGCGAACCCGCGGGGATGATCACCGGCACCGAGGTGACGCATCCGGACAAGGGCACCGAGATGTTCCTCAACGAACTCGACGTCAGCCCGGACTACCAGCGGCGCGGGATCGGCCGCGACCTGGTCGACGCGCTGGCCGGGATCGCGCGGGAGCGTGGCTGCCGGGGGATGTGGGTCGGGGTCGAGACGGACAACGAGGCCGCGCTGGCGACCTACACCTCGGCCGGGGCGTCGAACGACGGGCCGTTCATCATGCAGTCGTGGACGTTCGACGACTGATGTCCTCCGGAATCGACGGCGACCGGACGGGCCTGTCCGGGCGGCGCTGGCTGCCCGGCGGCGAGCACCTCGTCGCCGTCGCGCGGGCCGAACTCCCGCAGAAGGACGGGCTCGCCGGGCCGTTCACGGCGCTGGCCGCCCTGCGCGCGGCGGGGTTCGCCGTCGCGGGCCAGGACGAGGTCGCGGCGCTGTCCGGCACCACGACCGAAGGACTGGCCAGGGCGATCGGGACGCTGTCGGGCGGACGGCTCGCCGCCGTGTCCGCCAGCGGGAACTGGGCGCCCCAGTCGTTGTTCATGCTCCTGGCCGCGCTGTGGCAGCTGCCGTGGGTCGCGGTGATCGCGGAGGTCGACCCGGCCGAGTTCGGCGCGCACGACACCCCGGCGCGAGCGCTGCTCGACTACCTCGACACGGGGATCCCGCCGCTGTGGTCGTCCCGCTGGCGCCCGCCCGCCGCGCACCACGTGCTGGCCGCCGGGCTGCGGATCGGCACCGAAGGAACCTTGGTGTCCATCATGGACGGTTATCCGTCCTTGGGGGACAACGGGTTGCACGACCAGCCGGTGGAATGGGTGGCCGCGGCGCTCAAGCGGATGCTGGTCGTGGTCGGCGACGGCGACGCCGAGGCCGCCGTCGCCGCCATCACGACGGCCGGTCTGTGGAGCTGACGTCGTCCTTCGCGAACCGGGAATGCGTGCGCCCGTAGAAGACGTAGATCAGCAGGCCGAGCAGCAGCCATGCGGCGAACCGCAGCCACGTCATCACGTCCAGGTTCAGCATCAGGTAGAAGCACGCCAGCGCCGCCAGGATCGGCAGGTAGGGCGAAAACGGCACGGTGAACGGGCGTTCCAGGTCCGGACGCCGTTTCCGCAGCACCGGGACGGCCACCGCGACGATGATCATCGCCGACAGCGCGCCGATGCTGACCATGTCGGCGAGTTCGGAGATCGGTACGAACGCGGCCAGCGCCGCGATCAGCACCGCGCCGGCGATGGTCATCCGGTGCGGGGTGCCCCAGCGCGGGTGCGCCGTGCCGAACTTCTTCGGCAGCAGGCCGTCGCGGCCCATCGCGAACCCGATCCGGCCGATCGTCACCAGTTCCACCATCATCACCGACGTCAGCCCGGTGACCGCGCCGAGCGAGATCAGCGCGCCCACCCAGTGCTGCCCGACGCGGTCGAAGGCGTCGGCGAGCGGGGCGCCCGCGTCGATCTCGGTGAACGGCACCATCCCGGTCAGCACCAGCGAGACCCCGATGTACAGCAGCGCGCAGACACCGAGCGCGCCGAGGATGCCGACGCGCAGATCGCGTTTCGGGTTCACGGTCTCCTCGCCGAGGTTGGCGAGCGCCTCGAAACCGGTGTAGGCGAAGAAGACGACGGCCGCGGCCGTCACCATCCCGGCGATCCCGTAGACGGACTGTTCGAGCCCGAGCGCGGCTTGCACGATCGGCTGATGCAGGGTCCCGGCCGTCTCCGTCGGCGCCTGGGCGGGCGGGATGAACGGGGTGAGGTTCTCGCCGCGGATGTAGAACACGCCGACCGCGAGGATCAGCACACAGACCGCGACCTTGACCAGCACGAGCAGATTCGTCACCCGCGCCGACTCCTTGATCCCGAGGACGGCGATCACGGTCAGCACGGCGATGATCGCCACCGCCCCTATGTTCACCTTCGCGTCTTCGCCGAACCACTCGGGGGAGAGCCCCATCAGATTCGCGAGATAGCCGGACCAGCCGCGCGACACGACGGCCGCGCCGAGGGCGAACTCGAGCAGCAGATCCCAGCCGATGATCCAGGCGAAAGTCTCGCCGAGGGTGGCGAAGGCGTAGGTGTAGGCGCTTCCCGCCGTCGGCACGCTGGAGGCGAGTTCGGCGTAACAGAGGGCGGCCATCCCGGCGACGACGGCGCCGAGCACGAACGACAACGTGACCGACGGGCCCGCGTGGGATTTCGCCTCGACCCCGGCGAGCGTGAAGATCCCGGTGCCGATGATGATGCCGACGCCGAACCCGATCAGGTCGCGCCCGTGCAGCCGGCGTTTCAGCTCACCCGAGTCCTGCCGTTTCAGGACCTCGTCCACGTCCAGAGTTCGCCGCATGAAGGGTCACGCTAGAAGATCACCGGCTGCCTCGCAGATCGGTGGGAGTTCACCCCTCCAGGACGACGCCGTTCTCCTGGGCGAGGATCGCCGCCTGCACCCGCGACCGTAGTTCCAGCTTCGTCAGCACGCGGGAAACATGCGTTTTCACCGTGGTCTCGCCGATGTGCAGGCGGGTCCCGATCTGCGCGTTGGACAGGCCGCCGCCCAGGCACGCCAGCACTTCGCGCTCGCGTTCGGTCAGGTCTTCGAGCCCGTCGGGGGCCAGGGAAGGCTCGCGGGTCCCCGCGGCGAAGGCGGCGATCAGCTTCCGCGTGACCTGCGGGGCGAGCACTCCTTCACCCGCCGCGACCAGTTTCACCGCCTCGATCAGCCGCGACGCTTCGACCGACTTCAGCAGGAACCCGGCCGCGCCCGCCCGCAGCGCGGCGTGGACGTACTCGTCGAGATCGAACGTCGTCAGCACGAGGACTTCGCACAGTCCCTCCGCGGTCAGCTCCCGCGTGGCCGCGATGCCGTCGACGCCGGGCATGCGCACGTCCATCAGCACGACGTCCGGTTTCAGCGCCTTCGCCTGCCGGACGGCGGTGGCGCCGTCCGCCGCTTCGCCGACCACCTCGATGCCCTCGGCGTTGCCGAGGATCATCATCAACCCGGCACGGATGGCGCCGTGGTCGTCGGCGACCAGCACCTTGATGTTCCCGTCGCTCAAGACCCCTCCAGAGGCAGTTCGGCACGGACCAGCCAGCCACCGCCGGACGGCCCGGCGGCGAGAGTGCCGCCCACCGCGGCGGCGCGTTCCCGCATGTTCAGCAGGCCGAGTCCGGTCCCGCCGTCGTCACCCGAGCCGGAGCCGGGACGAAGATCGTTGCGCACCTCGACGGTGAGTATGCCTCCGTCGGCGCGGATGTCGAGCACGGCCCGGCCACCCGCGGCGTGCTTGGCCGCGTTGGTGAGCGCCTCCTGCGCGATCCGGTACGCGGTCAGGTCGACCGCGGCGGGCAGGTGGGAGGACTGGCCGGGGGTGGAACCGATCTCGACCTCCAGCCCGCTCGCCCGCGCGGACTCGACCAGTTTGGACAGTTCGGCCAGCCGGGCGGGCGCGGTCGGTTCGATCTCGCTGTCCCCGGTGGACGGATCCGCGCGCAACAGCCCGATCATCGCGCGCATCTCGTCCAGCGCGCTCACACTGTTCTCCCGTACCGATTCCAGGACCTTCCTGGACAGTGCCGGGTCGGCGGTGGCCATCGACAGCGCGGCCTCGGACTGGATCGCGATCGCCGAGAGATGCCCGGCGATGACGTCGTGCAGATCCCGCGCCATCTTCGAGCGTTCCCCCGCGACGGCGGCCTTCCGGTCCAGTTCGCCGATCGTGGCCAGCTGGACCGCGTTCGCCCGCTCGTTGTGGGCGATGTCCCGTTGCTGACGGACGTTGGCCGCCCACCACACCGGGGTGACCAGGAACGGTAGGAAGGCGAACGCGACAAGGATCGCCGTTCGCCACTGCGCGGAGAAGAGGAGCGCCAGGCAGACCGCCCCGAGCGTCCCGACCGCGGCGACGCCGATCATCACCCTGCTGACGCGTCGTGAGCCGTACAGCGTGGTCGCGTAGAGGAAGTCGGTGAAGATGACGAAGATCGGAAGCGAGGGACCGAACGCGATGTCCACGCCGAGGACGACGAGCCCGCACAGCAGTCCCCAGGGGACTTTGCGGCGCAGCACTTGCAGGAGGCACAACACGGTCAGTTCGGTCAGCCGGATCCACAGCGGCGTGTCGTCCTTGCCGTTGAGCAGCACGTGCATCCCGCTGAGATAGACCAGCACGCCGAGGACCCAGGTGCCGAAGGCGATGGCGAGGTCCTGTTTCCATTCGGCGAGGTGGTTCAGGCGCGGGACGAGCGTGGGCACCGTCCCATCCCAGCACACCGGGACGGGCCGCGGGGTCCTACTAACTGATGACGGTGATCTCGTGCCGTACGCCGACGCGGAGGACCGGTGCGGTCGGCGAGGCTTACGGCGTGAACAAGATCTGGGACTTCATCGCGGAAAACCCGATGGCGGCCGTGATCGCCGGCGGGGAGATCGGTTTCTGGGTCGCCATCGTCGCCGGCCTCGTGGCCCGCTATCTGCTCAAGCTGAAGCGGACCAGTGTCGTGCTGCTGCTCCTGACCCCGGTGATCGATCTCGTCGTGCTGGTCGCGACGGTCATCGACCTGCGCAACGGCGCCACGGCGAATTTCGTGCACGGCCTGGCCGCGGTGTACCTGGGCTTCAGCGTCGTGTTCGGGCATTCGATGATCAAGTGGGCCGACGTCCGGTTCGCCCACCGGTTCGCGGGCGGGCCGCCACCGCCGCCCAAGCCGACGGGCCGGGAGAAGCTGCGCGCCGAATGGCGTGACTGGTTCAAATGCGTGCTGGCCTGCGGGCTGGCCGCGGGGGTGCTGCTCCTGCTGATCTTCATGGTCGGCGACACCGAGCAGGTCGAGCCGTTGTGGGGCTGGCTGCCGAGGCTGGGGGTCGTGACGGCCATCTGGTTCGCCACCGGGCCGCTGTGGCAGGAACTGTCCCCCAGACACGAGAGGGTCAAGGAAGGGGCTCGACGATGATCGAACTACTGGGAATCCTCCTGCTGGTGCAGGGCGGGGGCGGGCTGATCAACCGGTTGCTGGGCAGCACGAACCCGAGCTGGTTCGTGCAGCTCCACCTGCTTCCGTCCGGGATGCACGTGGTGGTGAGCGCGCTGATGGTGGCCGGGGGCGTGGGACTGCTGTTCGCCGAACGGGCCCGCAAGCAGCGCGGCCGGTCAGAGTGAGACCAGCACCTGAAGGACGCCGAGGACGATGGTGACGACCGTCAGGACGACGGTGACCACGGTGAGCCGCGTGACCCGCGCGCTCACCGTGTTCTCGTAGGCGTACCGGGTCTCCTCGTCCATCGCCTCGGCCTGGCGGTCGAGCTGGGCGATGATCCGCTCCACGCCCATGCTGGTGACCAGGCGGCGCTCCAGCGAATCGACCTCGGGCGGCAGCACCGAATGCAGCATCTCGAGGATGTCGTCGAGCGAGCCGCGCAACAGCCGGGTGCGGCTCCCGGATTTCTTCATCGACGCCAGCCACTGGTCGGCCAGTGCCATCCGGATCAGGACGCGTTCGAGGATGAAGAGCATCCCGTGGTCGAGCCCGCCGATCTCGCTGTCGATGCCGAAGTACGGTTCGGCGGCGCCGAACGGGCCGCGCATCAGCTCGTCCTGGTGCTCGACGTACTCGGAGTCCTTGCTGTTGAGGCAGACGATCCCGCCCGCCATCGTGTAGGCGGCGACGAACGAGCGCGTGCCCCACGACGGGCCGAGCGCGTCCCTCGCGACCTCGCGGGGCACGAACCGCCAGCCTTCGTCGCTGGTCGCCAGCCCGTAGTACGGCCGGGGGTCGGCGGCGACCCGCTGGGCGGGCGGATGCCCGTCGTGGGACCGCAGCTCGACGCACCAGCCCTTGCGGCTCAGGCCCTCGGTGAGGCCGCAGCCCCTGGTCAGGTCCTCGAAGATATGGGTGATGGTCTTGAGGAGCGAGGGAAACGTCTTCTCGCCGTAGCCGCCGTGCAGCCCTTTCTCACCGTTCGCCGTTTCACGGCCCTGAAGGCTCTGCAGCACGGCGATGGCCAGGTCGAATTCCGCGGCGGGACCGTCCGCCGCCGCGCCGGTGATCGTGGTGGCGAGGACCAGCGTCATCGCGTGATAGGCGGGATGCCAGGTGACCACGAGTTCGCACGGCAGCCCGGCCGCGCCGACGCGGATCGACAGCCTGCGTTTGCGCAGCACTCGTCTTCGCGGCGGCTTCGTGTAACTGGCCAGGAAGTTCTCCGCCGCCGTCCACTCCTCGCCGAGTTTCCCGTCGAGATGGACCAGCAGCCCACGGTCCCGGCCGCCGTCCAGCACCTTCTCGGCCTCCCGCTCCGACAGCGGGACCGCCCAGGCGAAGGTGAGGAGCAGCGTGGTCATCCGCGGCGCAGGAGAGTGATCAGGTCCCGGCCGAGGTGACGGCGCAGCGGGCCGGAGGCGTTGACCAGTTCGTCGCGGTCGATGTGCTCGTCGGCCGGGCCGAGATCGTCGAGGACGTGGTACGTCCACTCCCACGCGGTGCGCCAGCCCGCCTCGGCCGCGTCGGCGGCGACTTCTTCGGGATCGAGGTAGCGCACCGGGAGCGCCGGGCCGCCGTCGAGGAGCGCTTTGTCGAACTCTTCGCGCGAAACGCGGCGAGAGCGGACTTCGGTGCCCGCTTCGACGCTGTCGAGGCTGAACGCGCCCCGGCCGATCGGCGACCGGCTGTAGGCCAGCACCAGCGCGCCGCCGGGCGCGGTGATCCCGGCCAGCCGCCGCAGGATCGGCCCGACGTCCGGCGTCGGCACGTGCTGGATGACGTGGCTGCACAGCACGAGGTCGTACGGGCCGCCGTCCAGTTCGGTGATCGGGGAGACGGTGAACGAGAACTCGGTGTCCTCGGCGGTGGTTTCCCGCGCCTTGGCCAGCCTGTCCGGGTCGGGATCCGCGGCGGTGACGTCGGCGGAGAACCGCGCGAGCCAGGGGAGAAGGCGGCCTTCGCCGCAGCCGGCGTCGAGCGCCGTGACCTCTTCGCGAGGGCCGAGGATCGCGGCCAGCTCGTCGGCGACCTTGCCGAGCGCGCGGTCCTCACTGGCCGTCCAGTAGCCGTCGTAGGGTTCGTGCCGTCGGATGAACGCGCCGGTGACGTGGTCGCCGGCGTCCGGGTAGCGGTAGCTCTCGGTCAGCACAGTCGCGAATATAGCCCGGATTCGCGGATTCTCCGGTGCCCCGCGGCGGATTACCATGAGTCATGGCCATCGGGCCTGTCACGCTGTACGCCGTTGTCGCCGTGGCGCCTTCGGTGCTTTTCTGGTGCGCGCTGAAGGTCCCCGCTGTGGTGCGCCGGTGGCGTCGCCGCCGTGAACCGGAGACCCCGATCGGCCCGCCCATCGAGAAACTCGCCGCCGATCTCCGCCGCGTGCACCGCCTGCTGGCGGAACTCCCGCCCGGCGCCTCCGCCGTCCGCCGGTACGGCACCAGGCAGGCGTACGACGCGCTGCTCGTCCAAGCCTGCCGGGAGGTCGAGATCGACCACCGGCTGGACAGGCTCCCGGAGGGTTTCGACCGGGAGATCGAACGGCTGCGGGTCGCGGAATCCCTGGCCGAGCACGGATTTTCAGTGCCCTGACCCGGTTTGTATCGAAAGTATGCGCGCGCCCGGGAGGCTCGCGGGCATGAAGAGGCTGGGATTTCTCGCCGCGCTCCTGCTGGTGTTCGCGCTCGTCCCGGGGGTCGCGTCGGCCGCGGCCGCCTTCCCGAAGATGGACGCGGCCACGGTCGACGGCTTCCGCTGGACGTCCGGTTCGACCTTCGACACCTACGGCGCCCGGATCGCCGCGCTGGAGAAACACCTCCCGCCGAAGGGCCTGCCGGACGTCCTGGCGTCGGCCAACCGGAAGGCGCGGCCGTTGTGCCACGCCACGTATCTGGCGACGGCGCTGAAACCGGCCGGATTCTGCTGGGAAGACGCGAACGACGACAAGACCAACGACTGGATCCCCCAGGGCCTGACCGGTTCCGGTGACGCGGACGCGGCGACCGGGAAGGTCGGCGGCAAACGGGTCGTGGCGGCGTCCTGGCACACTCCGGGCGACACCATGGTTCGTCTGTCCTTTGTGGACGCTACCGGGCTGGGATACCGGCACGTGCTGCTCGTCGAACCGACGTCCACCGACAACTTCGCCGTCGTGCAAGGACACGGCCACGGCATGACGTGGATCGGGAACCGGCTGTTCGTCGCGACCACCGGGGGAGTGGTGCGGGTCTTCGACACCACGCACTTCTGGAAGGTCGACGACAGCTCCGGCGTCGTCGGCAAGGGCCCGGACGGCAAGTACCACGCGGCGTTCTACGACTACGCGATGCCGCAGATCGGCGCCTACTGGTACCCCGGCGGAGGCGGCTGCACCAACGCCCCCGGGACGCGGCCGTGTCTCGCGACGATGTCGTTCGACCACAGTGACGGCTCGATCGTGACCTCGGAGCACATCCCGAACGCGGCGGGCGGCCGGGTGCTGCGGTGGCCGTTCGACCGCGCGACCGGCCTGCCGAAGGTGTCCGCCGATGGCACCGTGCACGCGAAGGAAGGCTTCGTGTCGCCGGTGTGGGGCATGCAGGGAGCGGTGGCGCGCAACGGGTACTTCGTGATGACCGGCGTGTGCCCGGAGTACGCCGGGGTGGCGGGCGACCATCCGTCGTGCCTGCACGGCGGGGTCGGCGGCACTTCGACGTCGCGGCTGAGCGGCCGCGCGCCGGTGAATTCGCAGAACCTGTCGTACTGGCCGGCGACCGGGGAACTGTGGCTGATGAACGAGCAACTGCGGGAGCGGGTGACCGTGCACGTTCCGTGGACGACCTTGACCGGCCGACCCTGACGGCTTCACTCGGCTCAGCCGAGGACGCGCCTGCTTCAGGCGGGCAAGGGGGCACCGGTACGGAAGTGGTCAAGTCTCGTGACTGACCGGACGACACGCGTGATCCGGCGGACGACACGCGTGACTGGACGGACGACACGACCGCGGCCGAGGTGCCGCCGCGAGTCGTGTCGTCCGTCCAATCACGCGTGTCGTCCGTTCAGTCACGCGAAACCGCCGCCCGCGCACCGGCGGCGGGAACTCTTTGGCTCTGGCCGTCCGAGGTCACGGGGCGAAGTCCCAGCGCGTCGCGCCGTGGGGCTCCGCACCCGCCACGCCGATCGCGCGGCGCAGGGTGAAGCGGTACAGATACCAGGGCGGCGGTCCCGCGCTGGGCGCGCTGAAGGGGGCCGTGAG
This sequence comes from Amycolatopsis lurida, assembly GCF_900105055.1. Taxonomy (NCBI): domain Bacteria; kingdom Bacillati; phylum Actinomycetota; class Actinomycetes; order Pseudonocardiales; family Pseudonocardiaceae; genus Amycolatopsis; species Amycolatopsis lurida. The sequence continues at coordinate 1,232,729 of NZ_FNTA01000004.1, read as the reverse complement.
CGCGTCGCCCTCGACCGACGCGGGCCAGCCGCCCGTCCGGTAGACCGCCGCCACGCGCTCCAGGGTCGCCGGGTCGGTGACGCGGTGCGCCTCGCCCTCCATCGTGAGGTCGATTCCCCGCAGCCGCACCGAAACGGCGCACGCCGGGTGCACGGCCAGGTTGCGGGACCGGCGCGTGTCCGGCCCGCCCTTGAAGTACAGGGCGTCGTCCACCCAGACGGCGCCGACGCCTGCCGAGTGGGGCCGCCCGTCGGGACGGACTGTCGTCACGAAGAAGGTCAGGTCGGCGGTGGGCGTGTCCTCGGCGAGGATTTCGCGCGGGCGGCTCCACGGCAGTTCCGCGGCTCCGTATCGGTCGAGGTTCTTGGTGGCGTGAGGTTTCGTCATATCCACGCGTCGAACGAGCGGGCCGCGATTCGACACCGGACGCGAAAAACCCCGCCACCGAAACCGGTGACGGGGCCTTCCGTGAACCCTGGGATCAGTCCAGGTAGTCGCGCAGCACCTGCGAACGCGACGGGTGACGCAGCTTCGACATCGTCTTCGACTCGATCTGCCGGATGCGCTCACGGGTCACCCCGTACACCTGGCCGATCTCGTCGAGCGTGCGCGGCTGGCCGTCGGTGAGGCCGAACCGCAGCCGCACCACCCCCGCTTCACGTTCGGACAGCGTCTGCAGCACCGACTGGAGCTGGTCCTGCAGCAGCGTGAACGACACCGCGTCGACCGCGACGACGGCCTCGGAGTCTTCGATGAAGTCACCGAGCTGCGAGTCGCCCTCGTCGCCGATGGTCTGGTCGAGCGAGATCGGCTCGCGGGCGTACTGCTGGATCTCGAGGACCTTCTCCGGGGAGATGTCCATTTCCTTCGCGAGCTCTTCGGGGGTGGGCTCGCGGCCGAGGTCCTGCAGGAGTTCACGCTGTATACGGCCGAGCTTGTTGATGACCTCGACCATGTGCACCGGGATACGGATGGTGCGGGCCTGGTCGGCCATCGCGCGGGTGATCGCCTGACGGATCCACCAGGTGGCGTACGTGGAGAACTTGTAGCCCTTGGTGTAGTCGAACTTCTCGACCGCGCGGATCAGGCCGAGGTTGCCCTCCTGGATCAGGTCCAGGAACGCCATGCCGCGGCCGGTGTAGCGCTTGGCCAGCGAGACCACGAGCCGGAGGTTCGCCTCCAGCAGGTGGTTCTTCGCCCGCTCACCGTCGCGCACGATCCACTTGAGGTCGCGCCGCATCTGGGTGACGAGCTTCTCGCCCTCCTCCTCGGCGTTGCGGACGCGCTCGGCGGCGTAGAGCCCGGCCTCGATGCGCTTGGCGAGCTCCACCTCCTCCTCGGCGTTCAGCAGGGCGACCTTGCCGATCTGCTTGAGGTACGCGCGGACCGAGTCGGCCGAAGCGGTGAGCTCGGCGTCCTTGCGGGCCTGGCGCAGCGCCTCGGACTCTTCCTCGTCCCAGACGAAGTCCGGGTTGTCGGAGGTCTTTCCGGCGTTCTTGTCGGTCGAGGTGCGGCGCCCGCGGGCGGGCGTCTCTTCGACGTCCTCGTCGGACTCCGCGTCCTCTTCCGTCTCTTCGGTGACGGTAGCGTCGACGACGTCCACCTCGACCTCTTCGAGGTCCGAGAGGTCCGGGGTTTCGAGGTCGGCTTCGTCGAGCTCGACCGGACCGTCTTCCGGATCGCCGTCTTCGGTCTTGACGCCCTTGGTGGTGGGTTTCTTGGCCGGAGCCTTCTTCGCCGGGGCCTTCTTCGCGCCGGCCGCCTTGGCGGCGGTCTTGCGCGCCGCGGGCTTCGCCGCGTCGGTGGCTGCCTCGTCGGCCGGCTCGCCGGCTGCGGTCGCTGTCTTCGTCCCGCTTCGGGTTGCGGTTCTTGCGGCTGCCACTTACGCCCTTTCGCAGCGGTCGATCATGACGAGCCGAGGCGTGATGGTCTCGGCTGCCTCAAACTTCGGGGAACACCCTCGGCCTGCGGTTTCCCTCGTTCTCTCGGGTGCCGCCGCCGTGGGCCGTGTTCCATTGTAACGACGATACGTGACAGCGTCGCGGCGCGGACCACCACCCGGCGGGCGCGACACGCCGTGCGACCCGCCGAAGTGACATCCGCGGCGCGGATGTCAGCGTGGGCGCGTCAGTGCTCGATGCCCTCCGCGGCGGCGGCCGCCGCGCCGACGATGCCCGCGTTGTTCTGCAACGACGCGACGATCACCGGCGTGCGGATGTCCAGCAGCGGAACCCATTTGTGCGACTTCTTGCTGACCCCGCCGCCGACGATGAACAGATCCGGCCAGATCAGGTTTTCCAGCACGGAGAGATACCTGTTCACCCGTTCCGCCCATTCGGGATACGAGAGTTCCTCGTTGTCCTTCACCGACGCCGCGGCCTTCTTCTCCGCGTCGAAGCCGTCGACCTCGATGTGGCCGAACTCGGTGTTGGGCACGAGCTTCCCGTCCTGGAAGACCGCGCTGCCGATGCCGGTGCCGAAGGTCAGCAGCGCCGTCACGCCGCGCCGCGCGGCCGGGTCGCCCCAGCGGATCTCGGCCATGCCGGCGGCGTCCGCGTCGTTGAGCATCGCGATGTCGTCCACGCCGCGGCCGAGGCGCTTGGCGAACAGGGCGTCGGCGTCGGTGCCGATCCACGCGCGGTCGATGTTGGCCGCGGTGTGCGCGACCCCCTTCTTGACCACCGCGGGCAGGGTCACGCCCACCGGGCCGTCCCAGCCCGCCTGGCCGGTGATCTCGGCGACGACGTCCGCCACCGCCTCCGGGGTCGACGGCTTCGGCGTGTCGATGCGGATCCGGTCGCCGATCAGCTGTCCCTCCGCCAAGTCGACCAGCGCGCCCTTGATCCCGCTGCCGCCGATGTCGATACCGAAACCTCGGGTCGCCTCCACCACGGACGTGGTCCCTTCTCGCACGATTCAGAAGCCTGCCTCGGAGACTTTAACCGGATGTGGTGACATGGCGGACGTGGGAGTTGACGAGACGTTGCTGAAGAGTGTCGCCGAGCGTGTCGCGGGCGAGGCCGCCGAACTGGTCCACGAGGCCTGGACCGGGATGAACGCGGGCCGCGTGGTGCGCGTGGACACCAAATCCGCGGACACCGACGTGGTGACCGCGGTGGACCACGAGTCGGAACGGCTGGTGCGCGCCCGGCTCGCCGAACTGCGCCCCGGCGACGCCGTGCTCGGCGAGGAGGGCGGCGGGATCGCCGGGGACGGGGTGACGTGGGTGGTCGACCCGATCGACGGGACGGTGAACTTCCTCTACGGGCTGCCCTGGTTCGCCGTGTCGGTGGCCGCGCAGGTCGGCGGGGTGTCGGTGGCGGGCGCCGTCGTCGAACCGGTCAGCGGGCGCCGCTGGACCGCCGCACGGGGGCAGGGCGCGTTCCTCGACGGGCGGCCGCTGACGGTCAACGCCCCGGAGCGGCTCGACCTGACGCTCGTCGGCACCGGGTTCGCCTACAAGGTCGAACGGCGGACGAAGCAGGCCCGGTTCGTCGCGGAACTGGCGACCCGGGTGCGGGACGTCCGGCGCAACGGGGCCGCGTCACTCGACCTGTGCGCGGTCGCGGCGGGCTGGCTGGACGCCTACGTCGAGCACGGCCTCGGGCACTGGGACTGGGCCGCCGGGGCGCTCATCGCCGCCGAGGCGGGAGCACGGGTGTCCTTGCCGGGGGAGGACATGGAGCTGGGGCCGGACGCGACCTTCGCGGTGGCGCCGTCGATCCAGGCGCCGTTGCGTCAGGCGCTGATCGAGTCGGGTGCGGGCGCTATCTGAGCGTCAGCAGGGGGCTTCGCGGGCGGCCTTCAGCAGCGCCTGGTCGATCACCGGGGCACCGCCGCCCGCCGACTGCTCACCGCCACCGCTGCCCTGCTGCGCCTTCGACCATTTCGTGAGCTGGTCGAGAACCTGGCGGGCCTCCGCCTTCGGACGGACGTCGCCGAGCAGGGTGCCGGTGGTGAGCGTGACCGAAGCGTCCTTGCGGTTGTCCTTGACCAGTTCGGCGCACGGGACCACCAGGCTCAGCGTGCGGGCCGCGGCGGCGCCGTTCTCGCCGAAGCGGATCTGGCCGCGGCACTTGGCTTCGGTGTTCTTGTAGGCCGGGTCGACGTCCGGCTCGACGATCTGGGAGAAGCCCAGTTCCCGGAGCGTGCTGGTGACGATGCCGCCCTGGCCGCGGACCTGGGACCCGTTGAGCACCTGGACGGCGACCTTGTCCGGCGGCACCGGCGCTCGGTCGTCGAGCCCGTTGTGCGCCAGCGGCGTGTAGGTGACACCTTCCTGCGGGACGGGCGGCGGATCGCAGCGGACCCTGGCGTCGATGTCGGATTTGCTCGCGACGACGTTCACCCAGACGATGACCGCGCCCAGCGCCATCACCCCGATGACGATGAGCGCGGGCAGCGGCTTGCGCTTGCGATACGGCCTCGCCCCGCGGTCCCCGATGCCGTTCCCCGACGCCACCTGACAGTCCCTTCCCCAAAGCCCGGATCCTCGGACGGTGCTTCATCTCACCATCGTGTCCGATCAGCCTATGCGTTGCGGCGAAGGTGATCGGCGCGGGCCTCCGGATAGCACCACGCGATGGCCACTCCGGGCAAGCAGCCGAGCCCAAGCGGTGAGGTACCCGACGCGGGGGCAACCCATTCGGACGACAGGCGTCTTGACAGCAGGGTTCCCCCTGTTGGGTGACGTAATCGCGGCAATGTCTGACTCGTTGCAGAGCCGGTATCAGCGTGAGCTACCCTTCGCGGGCTCAGGCGGTAGTAAGAGGCGCAAAAGAGAGACCTCGCTCACTGCCCAGCCGGGCACAAACAGGGGCGCTGGGACGTTAACCAGCGGCACGAAGGACTCACGAGCCGCGCGCTCGCGGGTCCGGGCCATCTGACATCGAAAGCATCGCAGGGGTGAGGGACTAATGGCGACCGACTACGACGCTCCGCGCCGCAGCGAAGCCGACGAGCTGGCCGAAGACTCGTTGGAAGAGCTGAAGGCAAGGCGTAACGAAAACCAGTCCGGCGTCGTGGACGTCGACGAGGACGCGACCGCCGAGAACTTCGAGCTGCCGGGCGCGGACCTCTCCGGACTTTCCGGCGAGGACCTGACCGTCAAGGTCGTGCCCAAGCAGGCCGACGAGTTCACCTGCTCCGTCTGCTTCCTGGTGCACCACCGCAGCAGGCTGGCCGAGGAGAGTGGCGGACGGCTCATCTGCCGCGACTGCGCCTGAGCCTACGGGCACAGGGGACGGCGCGACAGGGGGTTTCGGGATCTGAACAGGAATAAAGGGGGCCGGCCAGATGGCCGGCCCCCTTTCCCATGTCCTCTCAGGCCTTCTCGGCGGGGTGGCGGAGCAGCGCGGCCACCTTCTCGGGATGCCGGGTGCTGAACAGCCAGTACGGCGTCGGGTCGTCGGGGTCGGTGAGCCAGACCCGCACGACCGGGCCGACCCAGCCCCGGTGCAGTACGAAGGCCGCCGGATCGGCGTCACGGCCGAGCGCCTTGCGTTTCGCTTCCTTGTCGATGACGTCGACGTCGCCGACGAACTTGAGCGGCAGGTGCGCGTCGCGCAGCCACAGCTCCGGCTCGGCGCCGCCGGTCACCTTCACGCGGGACCGGCCGAGCGAGATCATCAGCGCGATCACCGCGGGGATCAGGACCACGTACGGCAGCCACCCGCGCAGCCCGGGATAGCCCATGTCGATCTCCGCCGCCAGCAGCCCGCCGCCCAGCAGCGGCAACGGCCAGCCCCACCACGGGACGTAGAGCCGCTCTGAATGCTTGACGGCGCCGCCTTCGGCCGTGTTCACGCTTTCACCCACGCGTTCAGGGTAGTCTCGCCGCCCGTGTCCACCGTTCAGGTACTGCTTTCCCGGATCGATCCTTCGGTCCCCCTTCCCGCCTACGCGCGCCCCGGCGACGCCGGCGCCGACCTCGTCACGACCTCGGATCTCGTGCTCGCGCCCGGTGAGCGCGGCGTCGTCGGAACGGGCGTCGCGATCGCGCTGCCGCCCGGGTACGCGGGCTTCGTCCACCCGCGCTCGGGTCTCGCCGCCCGCGTGGGCCTCTCGGTCGTCAACACCCCGGGCACGATCGACTCCGGGTACCGCGGTGAGATCCGCGTCTGCCTGATCAACCATGATCTCTCCGAGAAGGTCGTGCTCACCCGCGGCGACCGGATCGCGCAACTGGTCGTGCAACGGGTCGAACAGGCCGAGTTCGTCGAGGTCGCCGAGCTCGAGCCGTCCGAGCGCGGCGAGGGAGGGTATGGCTCCACGGGCGGACACGCCACACTGGGAGCCGGAGCCAGGGAAGGAACGGAGAACTAGTGGGGATTTTCGGACGCAAGCGCGCGAAGCCGACCGGACGGCACGCCGCGCCCGAGGTCGTGGAGCGTCCAGGTGCCGAGGACGCCGACGACGAGATCGAGGCGCAGCTGTCGGAGACCTCCGACGGCCCCTTCGACCTCGCCGACGCGCCCGAGGACGGCATCCCGCGGATCGACCTCGGTTCGGTGAAGGTGCCGGTGCCCGACGGTTCCCAGGTCCAGGTCGAGATGGACCCGGAGAGCGGCGGTGTCCGCGCGGTGCACGTCGTCACCGAACAGGGCCAGATCACCGTCAGCGGTTACGCGGCGCCGCGCTCCGGCGGGCTGTGGAAGGACGTCAGCACCGAGCTCACCGAGCAGCTGCGCGCCGACGGCGCCAAGGTCTCGGTCGGCATGGGGGAGTGGGGCCTGGAGCTGTCCGCGATCGTCGGTGACGTCGCGCTGCGGTTCGTCGGGGTCGACGGTCCGCGCTGGATGCTCCGCGGTGTCATCGCCGGGCCGCAGTCGCAGGCGTCGCAGGCGCCCGCCGTGCTGCGGGAGATCGTGCGGCACACCATCGTCGACCGCGGTGACGCGCCGATGCCGGTCCGCACCCCGCTGACCATCACGTTGCCCGACGCCGTCGCGCAGCACATCGCCGAGCAGCAGGGCTAGCGAGCTTTCAGCCAGGCCAGGACGGTCGCCCTGCCCAGGGATTCCCGGTCCGCGCCGAGGGCGGTGAGCGTTGACTCGCCGACCTCGGCGCGCGGCAGGGCGTTCGCCCAGGCGCGGGCGACCTCCACCGGATGGATCGGGTCGTCCACGCAGGCGCCGATCCCCGCGGGCACGTCGAGACCCTTCAGGTCCTCCAGCGACGGGGCGGGATGCCCCGCCGCCGTCCGCAGGCTCGCCGCCAGCCCGCCGCCATGCCGCCGCCACGCGCGGCCGAGTTCCGCCGAAAGCCATTCCGGGACGCCGTCGGAGGATTTCGCCAGCGCGCCGTCGACCCCGTTTTCGGCCACCAGATCCGCTGAGAGCCGCGCGGCGAGCGACGCGGGTGCTCGCCCGGCCGGGCCGTTCCAGGCCGGGAGCGCGGCCAGCAGACCGGTGCAGCGGGCCGGTTCGCGCGCCGCCCACTCCGCCGACAGGTGCGCGCCGAACGAGATGCCGCCGACGAGCAGCGGACCGTGCTCGAGGGCCAGCCTGTCCAGCTCCTCGAGATAACCGTCCGCCAGCCGGTCTCCGGGAGGCGGCGGCGGGGCGATCAACCGGATGCCGAGCGCACGCAGGGGACCGGCGAACACGGCGCGCACGAACACTTCGTCGGACCCGGTGCCGGGGAGTACTACTGCCGTCGTAGGCGGAATAGCGGAGGTCACGTTGCGATATTCCCCTAAACCCGTTCTCCTGGTCCGAGCACAGTTACGCTGGATTACGCACGGGCCGTTCAAGTCGGGGGCCCCGGAGCACAGGAGCACCGTTATGTCCGCCAAAGACGGCGGCTACTTCAGCCGGCTGGTCCGCAAGCTGACCAGCGACGTCGAGGATCTCGACGCCGACGATCTGTCCGAAAAATCCGAGGCAGGCGGAGCGCAGCGAGCCTGCGACTGCCGGTCGGGTCAAGAAGTGACGGTGCTCGGAAGACTCCGCAGCGTGGAGCTCTGCCCGACCAACGAGGCGGCGACGCTGCAGGCCGAGCTGTTCGACGGCACACAGGGTGTGACGCTAATCTGGCTCGGACGCCGCCGGATCCCCGGGATCGAACCCGGGCGAACCATCAAGGTGCGCGGCCGGATGGCCGAACGTGATGGTCAGAAGGTGCTGTACAACCCCTATTACGAACTTCAGAGCCCTGTGAGTTGATCCCGCATCGTGACTGAACCCGTCGGCGGCGAAGAGAAGACCGAAGACAAGAAGCCCCAGCCCACCCTGTTGGAACAGATGGGCGGGCTGTCCGGACTGTTCTATTCCTCGCTGCCGGTCATCGTGTTCGTGATCGCGAACGCGATCTTCGGGCTCACCGTGGGGATCTGGGCCGCGGTGGGCAGCGCGGTGGCGATCACCGTGCTGCGGATCGTGCGCAAGGAGCCGCTGCAGCCCGCGATCTCCGGCTTCTTCGGGGTCGCGATCGCGGCGTTCATCGCCTACCGGACCGGTTCGGCCAAGGGTTTCTTCCTGTTCGGCATCTGGACGAGCCTGGTCTACTGCGGCGTCTTCGTGCTCTCGATCGTCGTCCGCTGGCCGCTCGCCGGTGTGGTGTGGAACGCGCTCAACGGCAGCGGTCACGCCTGGCGCAAGGACAAGAAGTCACTGATCGCGTATTCGATCGCGACCGGCGCGATGGCGCTGATCTTCGGCGCCCGGTTCGTCGTGCAGCGCTGGCTGTACGACGAGGACTACACCGGCTGGCTGGCCTTCGCGAAGATCGCGATGGGGTACCCGCTGTACGCGCTCGGCCTGCTCACGGTCGTCTGGGCGGTGCGGCGGTCGGACAAGCACCTCAAGGCGCAGGCCGAAGAGGCCCCGCGCGAAGAGACCGACGAAGAGGTCGAAGCACGCCTGCGCGCGAAGTACGCGCAGGCGCCCGCCGTCGAGAATTAATACCCCAGCGCGGTCCGGATCTCCGGTTCCACGTCCGAAGTCGCCACGAACAGCAGCTCGTCACCCGGCTCCAGCGGATCCTCGGGCTGCGGCACGATCACGCGATCCCCGCGCAGGATCGTCACCAGCGCCGCGTCACGCGGCAGGTTGATCTCGCTGACCGCCTTGCCCGCCAGCGGGGTCTCCTCCGGCAGGGTGAGTTCGACGAGGTTCGCCTGGCTCTGCCGGAACGTCATCAGCCGCACCAGATCGCCGACGCTCACCGCCTCCTCGACCATCGCCGCGAGCATCCGCGGGGTCGACACGGCGACGTCGACCCCCCAGGCGTCGTTGAACAGCCACTCGTTGGCCGGGTTGTTCACCCGCGCCACCACCCGCCGCACCGCGAACTCGGTCTTCGCCAGCAGGGACACCACCAGGTTCGCCTTGTCGTCGCCGGTCGCGGCGATCACGACGTCGCACTCCTCGATCCCGGACTCCTCCAGGATCGACACCTCGCACGCGTCGCCCAGCACCCAATCCGCCTGCTCGACGGTGTGCGGCTCGAACTGGTCGGCCTCACGTTCGATGAGCATCACCTGGTGGCGCCCGTCGATCAGCTCGGCGGCGATCGACCGGCCCACCGCGCCGGCGCCCGCAATCGCGACCCGCATCAGTTCTCCTCTTCCGGTTCGCGAGCGGCGACGGTGGTCACGTCGCTGACAGTGCCCGATTTCGCGGCGACGTACACGACGTCGTCGGCCTGGATCACGGCCTTGGTGTCGGGCAGCACCGCGGTGCCGAACCGCATCATGAACGCGACCCGCGCGCCGGTGGTGTCCTGCAGTTCGCGCACGCTGCGCCCGACCCAGCCTTCGTGGAGCGGGAGCTGCAGGAGCGCCACGCTGCCGGACGGGTCCCGCCACACCGAGGCGACGCCGTCGGGGAGCAGGGTGCGCAGGAACCGGTCGGTCGTCCACGGCACGGTCGCCACGGTCGGGATGCCGAGCCGTTCGTAGACCGCCGCGCGCTTGTGGTCGTAGATCCTGGCGACGACCTTGTCGACGCCGAAGTTCTCCCTGGCCACCCGCGCCGAGATGATGTTGGAGTTGTCGCCGCTGGACACCGCCGCGAAGGCCCCCGCGCGTTCGATCCCGGCTTCGATCAGCACCTGCCGGTCGAAGCCGACGCCGACCACCTGCTGACCGTGGAAATCACTGCCGAGCCGCCGGAACGCCTGCCTGCTCTTGTCGATGACGGCGACGTCGTGCCCCAGCCGCTCCAGCGCCGCGGCAAGGGATGCGCCGACCCGGCCGCATCCCATGATCACCACGTGCACGCACTGCCTCCTTAGTCAGCGGACGTTTCACCCGTCCGCAGGTACCCAGACACACCAGCGCCGAACCTACCGTGGGGGCCGCCCGTTACCTCCACCATCCTCCCCTCCGCCACCCTCAACGGAGACGCTGCGCGCCGCCGTTACTCTTCCCAGGTGTCGAAGTTCCCGACCGTAGTGAAGCGGCTCGTCCTCGGACGTCCATTCCGGAGTGACCGCCTCTCGCATACGCTGCTGCCGAAGCGCATCGCGCTGCCGATTTTCGCGTCCGACGCGTTGTCGAGCGTCGCCTACGCGCCTGAGGAGATCTTTCTGACCCTCAGTGTCGCCGGATTGTCCGCGTACGCGTTCGCGCCGTGGATCGGTGTCGCCGTGGCGCTCGTGATGCTGGTCGTGGTCGCGTCCTATCGGCAGAACGTGCACGCCTATCCCAGCGGCGGCGGTGACTACGAAGTCGCCAACACCAATCTCGGCGGCAAATTCGGGCTCACCGTGGCCAGTGCGCTGCTGGTCGATTACGTGCTCACCGTGGCGGTGTCGACGTCGTCCGGGGTGGCGAACATCGGTTCCGCGATTCCCTGGGTGGCACAGCACAAGGTGATCGCCGCGGTCGTCATCGTGGTCGTGCTGACCGCGTTGAATCTGCGCGGAGTGCGCGAATCGGGCAAAGCGTTCGCGATCCCGACCTACGGGTTCATCATCGGCATCCTCGGCATGGTGATCTGGGGGCTGATCGAGGCGGCCTCCGGCGCCGACATGCGGGCCGAGAGCGCGGACTTCCAACTGCACGAAGAAGCCTCTTTGACCGGTTTCGCCTTCTTTTTCCTTTTGCTGCGTACCTTCTCCTCCGGCGCGGCGGCGCTGACCGGCGTCGAGGCGATCAGCAACGGTGTCCCGGCGTTCCAGAAGCCGAAATCGAAGAACGCGGCGACCACCCTGCTGATGATGGGCGTGCTCGCGGTGACGATGCTGATCGGCATCATCACGCTGGCGATCATCACCGACGTCAAATTCGCCGAGCACCCGGAGACACAGCTCACCGGCACTCCGGCGGGCTACGAGCAGAAGACGATCGTCGCGCAGATCGCGCAGGCGGTGTTCGCCGACTTCACCCCCGCGTTCTACTACATCTCCTTCGCCACCGGCATCATCCTGCTGCTGGCCGCGAACACCGCGTTCAACGGCTTCCCGGTGCTCGGCTCGATCCTCGCGCAGGACCGCTACCTGCCGCGTCAGCTGCACACCCGGGGTGACAGGCTGGCCTTCTCCAACGGCATCCTGTTCCTCTCGGCGTTCGCCCTGGTGCTGATCATCGCGTTCGACGCCGAGGTCACGAAGCTCATCCAGCTCTACATCGTGGGCGTGTTCGTCTCCTTCACGATCAGCCAGGCGGGCATGATCCGGCACTGGAACCGGCTGCTGGCCAGGGAGACCGATCCGGTGGTGCGGCGGCGGATGCGGCGTTCGCAGACGGTCAACGCGATCGGCCTCACCATGACCGGCACCGTGCTGATCATCGTGCTGGTCACGAAGTTCCTGCTCGGCGCATGGATCGCGATCGCGGCGATGGTGGCGATCTACATCCTGATGACCGCGATCCGGAAGCATTACGACCGGGTCGCGGAGGAATTGCGCGAGATGGACCGCAAGCCGACCGTATTGCCTTCGCGCAACCACGCGATCGTGCTGATTTCGAAACTGCACCTGCCGACCCTGCGCGCGCTCTCCTACGCCAAGGCCGTCCGCCCGGACGTCCTCGAAGCCGTCACGGTGAACGTCGACGACGCCGAGACCCGCAAACTCGTCCAGGACTGGGACGACCACAATTTCAAGGTGCCGCTGAAGGTGATCGAATCGCCGTATCGCGAGATCACGAAACCGGTGCTCGACTACGTGAAGCGCGTCCGCGGTGACAACCCGCGCAACGTGGTGACCGTGTTCATTCCCGAGTACGTGGTCGGGCACTGGTGGGAGCAGGTCCTGCACAACCAGAGCGCCCTGCGGCTCAAGGGCAGGCTCCTGTTCCAGCCCGGCGTCATGGTGACCAGCGTGCCGTGGCAGCTCGAATCGTCGGAAAAGGCGATCAAACGCGACCGGAAGGCACGTCCGGCGGCGGGCGACGTGCGGCGTGGATTCTCCCCGATCGTCAAGCAACCCGAAACGAAGAAGGACAAAGCAGAATGAGTGTGGACGCGTCGACCGGCACCTGGCTCGGACGAACGATCGAGTTGGAGGTCGGCGCGGTCGCGCACGGCGGGCACTGCGTCGCGCGGGCGGAGGGGCGGGTCGTGTTCGTGCGGCACGCGCTGCCCGGCGAGCGGGTCTTGGCCTCCGTCACCGAGGACAAGGGCGGGTCGTTCTGCCGCGCCGACGCGGTCGAGGTCCTGGAGGCGTCGCCCGAACGCGTCGAGCCGCCGTGCCCGCTCGCGGCGCCGGGGGAGTGCGGCGGCTGCGACTGGCAGCACGCCACACCCGGATATCAGCGTGAACTCAAGGCGGCGGTGGTCACGGAGCAGCTCAAGCGGCTGGCCGGGATCGAGCGCGACGTCGTCGTCGAGGCGCTCGACGGTGGCCCGCTGGACTGGCGCAGTCGCGTCCGGCTCGTCGCGGGCAAGGACGGCAGGGCCGGTTTCCGGGCGCACCACAGTCACCGCGTGATCGCGATCGACGACTGCCCGATCACCGTCCCCGGCGCGCTCGACGACGTCGTGTCGCGGAAGTGGCGCCCCGGCAGCGAAATCGAGGTCACCAAGGACGGCGAGGGGCAGGTGCACCTTCGCGACCTGTCGACGGTCCACGGGAAGACCCGCTCGCGGCAGCTGGCCGGTGGTATCGCCGTGCAGCACGCCGCCGGCCGCGACTGGCGCCTGGACGCCCACGGCTTCTGGCAGGTCCACCCGGCCGCCGCGGACACGCTGGCCGCCGTCGTCGCGGAATGGGCGGAGGCGCCGCGTGACGGCGTGGCATGGGATCTGTACGCCGGTGTCGGCCTCTTCGCGTCGGTGCTCGCCGAGCAGGTCGGCCCGCGCGGGCGTGTGCTGGCCATCGAATCCGGCCGCCGTGCCGTCGTCGATGGAGAGGAGAACCTGGCCGACCTTCCGCAGGTCCGCTGGCGCTCCGGTCGCGTCGAGCACCTGCTGGCCGATGCCCCGAAGCCGGTCGACGTCGTCGTCCTCGACCCGCCGCGCAAGGGCGCGGGCAAGGCCGTCGTCGATTCCATCGTGGAGGGTTCGCCCGACCGGATCGTCTACGTGGCGTGCGACCCCGCGGCGCTGGCTCGGGACATCGCGCTGTTCGCCGGCCACGGATACGGCCTGGTGGACCTGCGCGCCTTCGACGCTTTCCCGATGACGCACCACGTCGAATGCGTTGCGTTGCTGCAATAATTCGGGATTTGTAATCCGTCGGAATGGACTGGCTTCTTTTTGCTTGTCCCGGTGTCTTCGTGCTCGCTAACTTGAGTTCACCATCTCCGGAAACGGCAGGGAACTCAAGCTCGCATCATGAACTATCTTACTTCGGTCTGTGGCGACTGTGATGGAAAAGGTTGTCCCGGCTGCGACGGGCACGGCACGATCACCATTGTGGAGGACTGACGAGTGGCAGAGCCGTCAATGCTTCCTCCCGGTGTCACGGCACAGGAGATCAGTTACCGCAGTGGTCGGAAACAAGTCATCTACACGGCGCCGTACCCCTCCGAGGGGCCGGTGCTCGCGCGCGATCTGCTGGGCAGGCAGGCGTGGATGTTCATGTACGCGCATTTCGTCTTCACCTGGGTGGAAGGCGCGGTCCAGGTGCAGGTCAGTCACGGAACCCTGAATGGACCGAAGATGCCGCTGTGGAAGGGGATCAGTATTCCCGCGTACTGGTCGGGTCCCGCGCTGGCCGATTTCGGACGGGCGTGGGCGCTGGACCAGATGACGGGCGATCGGGGAACTCCGGCGGCCATTTACCTTTGAGGGGGAGGGCGGTCGGTTCAGGAATGGAATGCGAAATTCCGGGTCGGACTGGAATTTACCTACCTGTGGCCGGACGCGAGGTCGAGCAGGGAGGATTTCGGACACTGAACGTCCGAAATCCTCCCTGCTCGTCGACGTCACCGTGGTGGATGAGCCGGTGGTGGAAGGAACAAAGCAGGACCAGGTTCCGCAGGTCGGTCGGGCCGCCGTCGGCCCAGTGCCGGATATGGTGGGCGTGACAGTGCTTCGGCGCTCGATGGCAGCCAGGGAAAGCGCAGCCGCCGTCGCGGATGTTCAGGGCCCGGCGTTGGCCGGGAGTGACGAAGCGTTTCATCCGTCCGACATCTAGAGGCTCTCCGGCGGCGCCGAGCACCACCGGGATCATCAGGCAGTCGCAAGCGGCGAGCCGGGCTTCGCGGGCGGTGATCCGGCCGACGAAGTCGAGGCACGCGGTCCCCAGTCCGGTCTTCAGCGCATCGAGCCCGACGGTCACGTGCACCAGCGTGCGGTAGCCGGAGGTGCCCGGCTGGTCGGGGCAGGCGATGGCGAGATCGAGGAGTTCGGCCCAAGCGTCGCCCCGGCGCTGAGGCTGGGTGCGGTGGTCGGCCTGGCCGAACTCGTCGATCGGCCGCTTCGCCGCGTAGGCGTCCAGCGCGGCCGCGGTGCGGGCGCCGGTCTCGGGGTCAAGGAGCCCCGACAGTTTCCAGAAGCCGTCCTTGCGGCGCTCGACGAACAACTCGCGGCGCGGCGGGGCGGGCTCGGGGTCTTTCGGCTCGTTCCCGTCGGGGTCGAGGTGTGCGAGCAGGCCGGCTCCGACCTCGGCGATCTCTTTCGGTCCGGCGTGGCGGGCGAGAGTGGCGAGGATCTGCTCCGCCCCGTCTCGTTCCTCCACAGGAACATCGGAAGGGATTTTGCGCAGGATCTCCAGGATCAGGTCGATATGCTGCTCCCCGACCGCGCCGTCGTCGGCCGCGGCGGCGGTCGCGGGCGCGAACACGGCACCTTCGTCACCGACGCCTGGTGTGGAGTTCAGGGCCAGGGCACGGTTCACCATGTCTTGCGCGTCGCCCTTGGAGATCCGGGCAACCTCGGCGAGCCACGATGCCGCGCTCCCATAGCCGAACAAGTCTTCCGCGCCCCGAGACTCTACCTCCGCCAGGTATTTCCCCAGTCCGGCGGAGGCCACTCTCATGACCTGCAGCAGGTGCGTCACGCCGTGGGCAAGCTCCAGCTTGCCGGCGCGCCACAACTCCTGCGGCAGTTCGGGAATGGTCGTCTCGGGCACTTCTCCATATTACCGAAAAATACTCCAGGAATCATTCGTAATTTTAAGCAACAATGGTAATTGTGCGTTTGCCACTGATGAGTGATTTGAGTGCTGTGCGTCGTGACTCTCGCGATTCGTGAAGGTGGCGGACGGCAGGTCAGCGTGTTGCGAAAGCCTCTTCGCGACGCTGAAGGTGCTAAGGCCTCCATTCTTCACGGACCGGGCGCACAGGGCGCGGCGTGATCCGAGGCGTGACTCGCGTGATCAGGGACGTGACTCGCGTGATTGGAGGCCGCACTCGGGGTGTTCCGCTGCTGATCACGCGAGTTCCGCCTTCGATCACGCGAGTGCGGTGCCGCGTCCTCGTGAGTGGTGAGGACGGTTCTAACCGTCCTCACCACTCACGAGTCCCAAAGGTCAGCGCTTCAGCGTGAAGGTGAAGTCGCCGGACACTTTCCCGGTCAACCGCACCGCTGAGACCACCTTTCCCTCCTCGACAAGCCGCTCGACCTCGCCCCGCGAAAGACCACACCCTTCGGCGATCAACCGAGCCGGCCGGACGGGAATCGGGGCCGCGAAGCGCACCGAGACTTCGAGAAAGTCCCAGTGACCCAAAGAGCCGGTATGGAGCCGCCAGGCGCCCTCCCAATCGAGGGCGACGCGGTTCCGGCGCCGCACGGCGGGATCCTGGAGCAGTTCGGCCGCCAGGGCGAGGTCGTTCTCGTGCAGCCGGTCCAACAACTCGGGCCGGACGGAGCGCACGTTCACGCGCTCCAGGATCGTGAGCTTCGCGGTGTCCTCGCACACGACACAGCGCACGAGGAGCCAGACGTCGAGGAGTTTGTGGTTGGCGTTGACCCGGAATTTGCCGTTCGCCCGGAAACGCCCGGACGGGCAGGAGCGGCAACGGCGGAGGACGACAGGCAGGCAGGTCGGTACGACGACCCAGTTTTCGAGCACAGGAATACACCCGTTCCAGTGAGAAATCCGCAGCAAAAGGAAGCGCGGCGCCAAAGCGCGACGCGCGACGAAATCAGCGCTCGGGAGGTCTCACAGGGTGTACAACGGCAGGCCCTCTGCTCGGCGGCGTGGTCCGGCAGCACGGTAATGGCCCGGCACCGCCGGCTCCACCGGTTTTTCCGGGCAAAGCGAAGGCCCCCGGCCGAAACCAGGGGCCTCGCTCAAGCGAGCCTTAGGAGCGCGCGTCCTCCTTCAGCATGTCCGCACACTTCTCACCGATCGCCATCGTCGTGATGCACGGGTTCACCGCGACCAGGAACGGCATCGCCGAACCGTCCGCGACCCGCAGTCCCTCGACGCCTCGCACTCGCAGACGCGCGTCCAGCACGGCCATCGGGTCGTCGTCGCCGCCCATCTTCGCCGTGCATGAGGGGTGATAGACCGTGTTGTGCGTCTTGCGCAGGTAGTCGGCGATCTCGTCGTCGGTTTTGACGTCCTTGCCGGGCGCCAGTTCCGTGCCCGCCCATTCGTCCAGCGCGGGCTGCTCGGCGATCTTGCGCGCCAGTTTGATGCCGTAGGTCATCACGCGCATGTCGTGTTCGTCGGTGAAGTATCGCGGGTCCACCTTCGGCTTGTCCCGGTAGTCGCGGCTGCGCAGCCGCACCGTCCCGGTCGACCGGGCGCGGGTGACGTTCGGGGTCAGGCAGAAGCCGTTCTCCGTGGTCGGATACCCCTGCCGGAGGGTGTTCATGTCGAACGGCACCGAGCCGTAGTGGAACATCAGGTCCGGCCGGTCGAGACCTTCCTCCGTGGTGGTGAAGATGCCGATCTCCCACCATTGCGTGGACTCGGTCGTCATCGGCTGCAGCGCGTCCCATTGGATGACGCCTTCGGGGTGATCCTGCAGGTTCTCGCCGACGCCGGGGGAGTCCACCAGCACGTCGACACCGACCTCGCGCAGATGCTCGGCGGGGCCGATTCCCGACAGCATCAGGAGTTTCGGCGTGTCGATCGCGCCAGAGGACAGGACGACCTCGCGCCGTGCCCGCAGCGGAACGCCGTGGATCAGGTCGTCGGCCAGGTATTCCGCGCCGGTGCAGCGTTTGCCGTCGAACAGCAGCCGCCGGACGCGCGCGCCGGTGATGATCTCCAGGTTCGGCCGTTCGCCGATGATCGGGTGCAGGTACGACACCGACGCCGACGAGCGGGTGCCGTCCTCGCGCGCGTTGATCTGGAACCAGTTCGCCCCGTGCGTCACGGTCTTGCCCGAGTTGAACTCCGTCCTCGGGATGCCCGCCTGCTCACAGGCCTGCAGCAGCGCGACGCCGGTCGGGTCGTTCGGCGGCACCGAGCGGATCGTCACCGGGCCGGAGCGGCCGTGGTGGTCACCGGGGCCGTCGTTGGTCTCAAGACGTTTGTACAGCGGGAAAATATCCTTCGAGGACCAGCCGGGCAGGCCCAGCGACGCCCATTCGTCGAGGTCTTCGGCCGGCGCCCAGAACGCGATGCACGAGTTGTGTGACGAGCAGCCGCCGAGCACCCGTGCGCGGGCGTGGCGCAGGAAGGAGTTGCCGGACTCCTGCGGCTCGACCAGGTAATCCCAGTCGTAGCCGGACTCCAGCAGCGCCATCCACTTCGTCAGTTCCAGCACCGCCGGGTCGTCCACATCGGACGGTCCGGCTTCGAGGAGCGCCACGGTGACGTCCGGGTCTTCCGAGAGTCTCGCCGCGACCACCGAACCCGCCGTCCCGCCGCCGACGACGATGTAGTCGAACTCTCCGGTCACTGTGCTGCCTCCTCGGGAAGTGCTTCCGCGGCGTGATCGGCCAGGACGCCGCTCTTGTGCCGCAGGACGAACCAGTAATACGCGAAACCGACGACCGCCACCGCGCCGACGAACAGCACGGCCCCCCATTCGAGGTACCAGTGATACGGCTCGGTCGCGTTGTAGACCTCACGCCGCGGCCAGGCCAGGTTCACCACGATCGCACCGCCCCACAGCACGCCGAGGATGTTGACCGGCAGCCCCAGCTTGCCGAGCGAGAAGTACTTGGTGCCCTCCACCTTCGGCGGCGGCCACTGCCCGCGCAGGCGCTTGACGAGCATCGGAACGGTCACCAGTAGATAGGCCAGGTAGATCATGATGATGCCGATACTGGTGATGACCGTGAAGATCTGCGGCTGGCCGACGTTGACCACCAGGATCAGCACCGCGATGACGCCGGAGACGATCGCGGGGATCACGGGCGTCTTCGTCTTCGGCGACACCCGTGCCAGATGCTTCCCGGCGGGCAGGTTGTTGTCGCGGCCCATCGCGAACATCATCCGGATCGCCGCCGACTGCACGGCCAGGTTGCACACGGTGATCGCGATGACCACCGCGAGCAGGAAGATCGTGCCGATCGTGCTGCCCAGGACGTCCAGCACGATGAACTGGAGCCCGCCGGTGGCGATCTGCGGGTTGTTGATGTCGCCCACGGCCATCAGCGCGAGGATGAGGATGAGCCCGCCGATGACGAACGACGCGATCAGCGCGCGCAGGATCGCCTTGGGCGCGTTCTTGCGCGGGTCGTGGGACTCCTCGCCGAGCGAGCTGGCGGTGTCGAAGCCGTACATGACGTAGGTCGACGCGAGCGACGCGACCAGGAACGCCCCGAAATAGCCCCACGGCTGGTCGGCGCCGGTGTTGTTGGTCTGCATGACGACCTCGGGGCCCCGCGTGATGTTCACCGCGAGCGCGACGATCAGCAGGACCGCGGCGATCAGTTCGATGAACACCCCGGCACTGTTGATCCGCGCCATCAGCTTGACGCCCCAGGCGTTCACCAACGTCGTGAACACGATCAGCGCCGTGCCCAGGATGACCGCGTTCACCGCGCTGTCGCCGGAGAAGGAGAAGAACGACGAGATCTGCGGGAGCGTGATCTGGTACGCCAGCGCGACCGCGGCGATGCTGACGATCGACGCGGTCAGCATCATCCACCCGGCCATCCAGGCGACGTGCGGGCTGCCGAGCCGTTTCGACCAGTTGTAGATCGAACCGGCGACCGGATAGTGCGCGGCCAGTTCGGCGAACGACAGCGCCACCATCAGCTGGCCGACGAACACCATCGGCCACGACCACCAGTACGCCGGCCCGCCGAAGCTGAAGCCGAAGTAGAACAACTGGAAGGTCCCCGTCAGGATCGAGATGTAGCTGATCCCGGCGGCGAAGGTGTGGAAATTGCCGAGCGTTCTTTCGAGTTCCTGTTTGTAGCCGAAACCGGCGAGGCCGTCATCGGAAGGATTGCTCATCGGCAATTTCCCCTCTTTAGTTGGACGCTGACTCCCCGGAGAACCAGCGCTGTGGAGCGGGCCGGAGGTTCTGGTAGATGTGCTTCGCCTCCGTGTACTCGGCGAGCCCGGTCGGGCCGAGTTCGCGCCCGAAGCCGGACTGCTTGTAGCCACCCCATTCCGCCTGCGGCAGGTACGGGTGGAAGTCGTTGATCCAGATCGTGCCGTGCCGCAGCCGGTTCGCCACCCGCTGCGCGCGGGAGGCGTCCGAGGTGAACACCGCGCCGGCGAGGCCGTAGTGGGTGTCGTTGGCGATGCGGACGGCGTCGTCCTCGTCGGTGAAGGTCTCGACGGTGAGCACCGGGCCGAACGATTCGTCGACGACGGCGCTGCTGCCCTGCTTCACGTGGTCGAGGATGGTCGGCAGGTAGTAGTGCCCCTTCGCGAGTTCGCGATCGTCGGGGCGTTTGCCGCCGGTGAGCAGGACGGCGCCCTCTTCGAGCGCCGCGGCGACGTAGCGTTCGATCTTTTCCAAATGGGCGGCCGAGACCAGCGGACCGGTTTCAGCCTTCGGGTCGAAAGGTCCACCCAGTCGGATCAGTTCGGCGCGGCGGACGAGTTCGTCGACGAACCTGTCATGCCACTCCTCTTGGACGATCAGCCGCGCGCCCGCCGAGCAGACCTGGCCGGAATGCAGGAACACCGCGGTCAGCGCGTAGTCGACGGCGGTCTCGAAATCCGCGTCCGCGAAGACGACGTTCGGGTTCTTGCCGCCCAGTTCCAGCGCGACCTTCTTGATGGTCGCGGCCGCGGAGGCGGCGATGATCTTGCCGGTCGCGAGGCCGCCGGTGAA
This sequence comes from Amycolatopsis lurida, assembly GCF_900105055.1. NCBI lineage: Bacteria > Bacillati > Actinomycetota > Actinomycetes > Pseudonocardiales > Pseudonocardiaceae > Amycolatopsis > Amycolatopsis lurida. Next base: position 1,212,199 of record NZ_FNTA01000004.1, on the reverse strand, counting down.
CGACACGAGGTCGACGTCCGGATGCTCGGACAGCGGTGCCCCGGCCTGCGCACCGGCGCCGAGCACCAGGTTCGCGACGCCGCCGGGGAGCCCTGCCTCGGTCAGCAGCTTCATCAGCATGATCGAGGTGTGCGGGGTCAGCTCGCTGGGCTTGAGGACGAACGTGTTGCCCGCCGCGAGTGCGGGGGCGACCTTCCAAATGGTCTGCAGGAGCGGGTAGTTCCACGGCGTGATCAGCCCGCAGACGCCGACGGGCTCGTGCACGATCCGGCTGAACGCGTCCGGGTTGCCGGTGTCGACGACGCGGCCGGCGTCGTTCGCGGCGAGCTTGCCGAAGTAACGCAGGCACGCGGCGATGTCGGCCATGTCATATTCGCTCTCGACCAGCCGTTTCCCGGTGTCGAGCGACTCGGCGCGGGCGAAGGCCGCGGCGTCGCGGTCGAGCAGGTCGGCGGCCTTCAGCAGCAGGTCACCGCGCTGCGGAGCGGGCGTTTGCGGCCACGGGCCGGTGTCGAACGCCTTCCTCGCGGCGGCGATGGCCGCTTCAGTGTCTTCACGGGTGCCTTCGGCGACTTCCGCGACCAACGACCCGTCCGCGGGGCAGCGGATCTCCCGGCGACCACCGCCGACCGCGTCGACCCATTCGCCACCGATGAAAAAGTCCGCCATCAAGCCCTCCGAACCGGCTTCTGCTCAACCGTCGATCAGCGATTATCGCGGCCACCCGACGTGACCGCTACTTGGCAAAAGAGACCATGTTCACACCATCGGGCGTTGAGTGGTGATTTTCTGACATGTGACCCGTGACGCGGCGGACGGAAGACTCTCAGGCGGCCTCCGTAGACTGGTCGGAACGGCGGAAGAGGAACCAGGCGAGGTGGGAGAGTGACGTTGCTCGAGTCCGTGCACGGACCGGCCGACTTGAAGCGGATGAACCCGGAGCAGCTCGACGAGCTGGCCGCGGAGATCCGGGACTTCCTCGTCGAAAAGGTGCGGCTCGCCGGTGGTCACCTTGGCCCGAACCTGGGTGTGGTCGAGCTGACGATGGCGCTGCACCGGGTCTTCGATTCGCCGAGCGATGCCATCGTGTGGGACGTCGGTCACCAGGCGTATGTGCACAAGATCGTCACCGGCCGTCACGACGGCTTCGGCAAGCTGCGCCAGCTCGGCGGCCTCACCGGCTACCCGGCGCGTTGCGAGAGCGAGCACGACCTCGTCGAGAACAGCCACGCGTCGACCGCGTTGTCCTATGTGGACGGTCTGGCGAAGGCGTTCGAGCTCGGCGGGGGCGGCAGGCACGCGATCGCCGTCGTCGGCGACGGCGCGCTGACCGGCGGCATGTGCTGGGAGGCGCTCAACAACATCGCCGCGAACCCGCGCCGCCCGGTCGTCATCGTCATCAACGACAACGGCCGTTCGTACTCGCCGACCATCGGCGGCGTCGCGGACCACCTCGCGTCGCTGCGCCTCAAGCCGGGCTACGAGCGCGTGCTGGACCGCGGCAAGGAACTACTGCGGCACACGCCCGTCGTCGGCAAGCCGATCTACGCGGCGTTGCACGCGGCGAAGGCGGGGCTCAAGGACGCGCTGAGCCCGCAGATGATGTTCTCCGACCTCGGCCTCAAGTACCTCGGCCCGGTCGACGGGCACGACCTCGTCGCACTGGAGAAGGCGTTCCAGAGCGCTCGCGACTTCGGTGGCGCCGTGATCGTCCACGTGGTCACCGAGAAGGGCCACGGCTACGAGCCCGCGGTGACCAACCAGGCCGACCAGATGCACCAGACCGACCCGATCGACCCGGAAACCGGCCTGCCGCCGGTCAAGGGCCCGAGCTGGACCGGGGTCTTCGCCGACGAGCTGGTGAAGATCGGCGCCGACCGCGAGGACGTCGTCGCGATCACCGCGGCGATGCTGCGTTCGACCGGGCTGCACAAGTTCGCCGAGGCGTACCCCGACCGCTGGTACGACGTCGGGATCGCCGAGCAGCATGCGGTGACTTCGGCCGCGGGTCTCGCGATGGGCGGCAAGCACCCCGTCGTCGCCGTGTACTCGACCTTCCTGAACCGCGCTTTCGACCAGGTCCTGATGGACGTCGCGCTGCACCGCCAGCCGGTGACGCTGGTGCTGGACCGGGCGGGTATCACCGGCCCGGACGGGCCGAGTCACCACGGCATGTGGGATCTCTCGCTGCTCGGCATGGTGCCGGGCATGCGGGTCGCCGCTCCGCGAGACGCCGGAACGCTGCGCGAGGAACTGCGGGAGGCCGTCGCGGTCGAGGACGGGCCGACGGCGCTGCGGTTCTCCAAGGGCGGGGTGGTCGACTCGGTGCCCGCCGTGGAACGCGTCGGCACGGTGGACGTGCTGCGCAAACCCGCCGGTGAAGCCGACGTCCTGCTCGTCGCCGTGGGCGCGTTCGCGATGCTCGGGCTCGCCGCCGCGGACCGGTTGGCCGATCAGGGCATCGGTGTGACCGTGGTGGACCCGCGCTGGGTCGTCCCGGCGCCCGCCGAGCTGGTGGCGCTGGCCGAGCAGCACAAGCTCGTCGTGACCGTCGAGGACAGCGGGCGGCACGGTGGCTTCGGTTCCGCGCTGGCCGCGCTGTTCCGCGACGCCGAATGCGATGTGCCACTGCGCGATCTCGCGGTGCCGCAGGTGTTCCACGACCACGGTTCGCGCGAGGAGGTGCTGGCCCGCGTCGGGCTCACCGCGCAGGATGTGGCGCGGCGGGTGACCGAGTGGTCGGCGAAGCTGGCGAGCCGGACACCGGCGCCGGAGGACACGCGGCGCTGAAGGGCGCTTTCCCCGCATGCCATGGGGGGAAAGCGCGGCGGTCTCAATCGGTTGTTGCAAGTAGTGGCGGCTGATAGGGAGGTCGTCATGCCAGGAGCCCCGTTGACGCGCGAGGAGCGGGAGAAGATCCAGAATGGTCTGGATCAAGGTCTTACCCAGGACGCGGTGGCGAAGGTTCTGGGTAAGTCACCCTCGACGATTTCACGAGAAGTACGCCGCGGTGGTGGGCCGCGGTGTTCCAGGCCCGGAAGCAAGGTCAATGGCCGGCCTCGCCGTTATCGGGCCGACCGAGCCCAGCGCCTGGCCGTCGAACGCGGCCGGCGCCCGAAAGCCCATCTGCTGGCCGGTGAGTTGGCGGCGGTGGTGACCGGTCTGCTGGAAGCAGACTGGTCACCCCGGCTGATCTCCCTGATGTTGCCGACGCTGTTCCCCGACGATCAGGCTATGCGGGTGAGTCACGAGACGATCTACCTGTCACTGTTCATCCAGACTCGTGGTGAACTGCGCAACGAACTCACCGAGCACCTGCGGTCAGGCCGTGACCAGCGCCGGTCACGCACCAGCACCTCCAGCCGCCGCCAGGGCCGGATAACCGGGATGACCCCGATCAGTGAACGCCCCGCCGAGGCCGCCGACCGGGCAGTGCCCGGGCACTGGGAAGGCGATCTGATCCTCGGGGCAGTCGGCCAGGGCGCGGTCATCACCCTGGTCGAACGCCACTCCCGATTCGTGTTGCTGGCCCCCCTGCCCGACACACACAAGGCCGTCGAAGTCCGGGAACTGCTCACCAGCATGATCACTACCCTGCCCACCGAACTGAAACGGTCGCTGACCTGGGACCAGGGCAACGAAATGGCCCAGCACGCCCAGTTCACCCTGGACACCGGCCTGCAGGTCTACTTCTGCAACCCACACAGCCCCTGGGAACGCGGCAGCAACGAGAACACCAACGGCCTGCTACGCCAGTACTGGCCCAAAAGCTCAGACCTGCGCCACCTCACCCAAACCCACTGCGACGCGATCGCCCTACGCCTCAACACCCGACCACGCCCTACACTCGGCCTCCTCACACCAGCACAAGCACTCGACAAAGCACTACTTGCAACAACCAGTTGAGACCGCCGAGCTTTCCTCGCATGGCATGCGGGGAAAGTCCCCTTCAGCCCACGATCCGGCCGACCGCGCGGACGACGAGGTCGCGGGGATATGAAGGTCGCACTGGTCACGGGAGCTTCCGCGGGCATCGGCGAAGCCACGGCGCTCGCGCTGCACGAAGCGGGCTACACGGTCTACGGCGCGGCGAGGCGCGTCGAGCGGATGGCGGGGCTGGCCGAACGCGGCATCACGATCCTCGAGATGGACGTCACCGACGACGCGTCGATGGTCGCGGGGGTCGAGCGGATCATCGAGGAGTCCGGCCGGATCGACGTCCTGGTCAACAACGCGGGCTACGGTTCATACGGCGCCTTCGAGGACGTGCCGCTCTCGGAAGGGAAGTACCAGTTCGAGGTCAATGTGTTCGGGCTCGCGCGGCTCCTCCAGCTGGCCACGCCGCATATGCGCGCCCAGGGCTCGGGCAAGATCGTGAACATCTCGTCGATCGGCGGCAAGATCTACGAACCGCTCGGCGGCTGGTACCACTCGACCAAATTCGCGGTCGAAGGCCTGAGCGACTCACTGCGGCTGGAGCTCAAACCGTTCGGCATCGACGTCGTGGTGGTCGAACCCGGTGCCATCAGGACGGAATGGGGCGGCATCGCCATCGAGAACCTGATGAAGACCTCGGGTGACACCGCCTACGCGCCGCAGGCCAAGGCGCTCGCGAAGTTCTTCGACCAGGCCGCGCGCGGTTCCCGTCCGAAGGTGATCGCCGACGTCATTCTGAAGGCCGTCCGGGCCCGGCGCCCGAAGACCCGCTACGCCGCAGGTTTCGGGGCGAAGCCGATCCTGTTCGTGCGCCGGGTGCTCCCGGATCGCGCCTTCGACGCGCTGTTCCTCGGGGCGCTGCGCCGCTTCGCCTAGACGGCGACTGCCGGTTCCGCGACAGGCTCCGCGTACGAGTAGACCTCCCGCGGTTCGGGGAAGAGCTTCACCAGCACGGGGTACGCGATCGCCGCCGTGCACAGCGTCACCACCATGCTGATGTCGACGCCGCCCGCGATGTCCTTGAACGGCCCGGCGATCATCGGGGTGTTGGCGGTCAGGAGACCCAGTGTCGTCGCCGGGATCCACGCGGCCATCGCGCGCCAGTTCACCCCGCGGGTGAACCAGTAGCGGCCGCCGTTGCGGCCCTGGTTGAACACCTGGAGGTCGTCCGGGTCGTAGAACCCGCGCCGCAGCACGAAACCGATCATCATGATCACCATCCACGGCGAGGTGCACAGCACGATCAGCGTCGCGAAGGCGTTGATGCTGGAGACCATGTCCAGCACGAAATTGCCGACGAAGATGAACACGACACTGAGCGAACCGATCAGCAGGGTCGCCTGCACCCGGCTCAGCTTCACGAAGATCGAGCTGAAGTCCAGTCCGGTCCCGTAGAGCGACGTCGTCCCGGTGGACAGTCCGCCGATCAGCGCGACCACGATCAGCGGGATCGCGTACCAGAGCGGCGAGATCGCGGTCAGGCCGGTGATGTAGTCGGCCGGATCCGCGACCAGGGTCGCGGTGGCGATGCCGAACCCGAACGGCAGCAGCGTCGCCACCTGTGCCAGGAACGGCGCGGTCAGCAGGGAACGGCGGCTGTGGCGCGCGGGAATGTAGCGCGTCCAGTCGCCGAGGAAGGCGCCGAACGAGATCGGGTTCGCCATCGTGGTGAGCGCGGCGAGGATCCAGGTCGGCCAGAAGTCCCCGAGCGCGTAGGTGCCGGTGCCGGCGAACCCGGGATCGAACGTGCCACCGTAGGCGACGATCCCGAGCAGCATGATCGCCGTGCCCAGCACCACGGCGACCCGGTTCACCAGCAGCATGAACCGGTAGCCGTAGATGCACACCACCAGCGTGGCGATCGCGATGACGCCGTACGCGACGCCGCGGAGCACCTCGCCGCCGTCGAAGCCGAAAAGCCGTTGTGCCGCACCGGCGACGGCGTCTCCGCTCACCCAGACCGAGATGGCGAAGAACGTGATCGCCGTCAGCAGGGAGAGGAAGGAGCCGACACAACGGCCGACGACGCCGAAGTGCGCGCCGGAGGACACGGCGTTGTTGGTCCGGGTGAGCGGGCCGAACAACGACATCGGCGAGAGCACCAGCGCCCCGACGACCACGCCCGCGACGGTGGCCGCGACCGCCGCCCAGAAGCTCAGGCCGAAGGCGATCGGGAGTGTCCCGAGGATGATGGTGGCGAAGGTGTTCGCGCCGCCGAACGCCATCCGGAACAGGTCGCGCGGGCGCGACGTCTGTTCCTCCGGCGGGATCGGCGCGATGCCGTGCTGCTCGACTTCGGTGACCTTGTCACCCATGGGGACCTCCGGGTACAGCTTCAGGCGAAGCGGGTCATGACGTGCTTGACGCGGGTGTACTCGGCGAAGGAGTAGGACGAGAGGTCCTTCCCGTGGCCCGAGTGCCCGAAGCCGCCATGGGGCATTTCCGAGACCAGCGGCCCGTGGGTGTTGACCCAGACGCAGCCGAAGTCGAGTTCGCCCGAAACGCGGGTCGCGCGTGACAGGTCGTTGGTCCAGATCGACGAGGCGAGCCCGTACGGGACGCCGTTGGCCAGACGCACCGCTTCACCCTCGTCCACAAAGGACTGGACGGTGATCATCGGGCCGAAGATCTCCTCCTGCACGATCTCGTCGTCCTGCTTCAGGCCCGAGATGACGGTGGGGGAGAAGAAGAAACCGCGGTCACCGGCGGGCACGCCGCCGGTTTCCAGGCGGGCGTGCGACGGCAGCCGCTCGACGAGCCCGCGGACCCGGTCGAACTGCGCTTCGCTGTTGAGCGGGCCGAAATCCGTGCCGGGCTTCTGCGCGGCGGCGGCCTTGGTCAGCTCCGCGACGAACTCGTCGTGGATCGCCGCGTCCACCAGCACGCGGCTGCCCGCGGTGCAGTCCTGCCCGGCGTTGTAGAACGCCGCCCCGACGATGCCCTCGGCCGCCTCGGCGAGGTTCACGTCGCCGAAGACCAGCAACGGCGCGTTGCCGCCGAGTTCGAGGTGCGTGCGCTTGAGGTCGGCCGCCGCGACGGTGGCGACGTCGATCCCGGCGCGGGTCGACCCGGTGATCGACACCAGCTCGGTGATCGGGTGCTTCACCAGCGCGCGGCCGGTGTCGCGGTCGCCGCACAGCACGTTGAACGCGCCCTGCGGCAGGAACTCCGCCGCCACCTTCGCCAGCAGCACGGCCGTCGACGGCGTGGTCTCCGCGGGCTTCAGCACCACGGTGTTACCCGCGGCCAGCGCGGGGGCGATCTTCCAGACACCCATCATCAGCGGGTAGTTCCACGGCGCGATCTGCGCGCAGACGCCGACCGGCTCGCGGCGGATCGCGGACGTGTGCCCGGGCAGGTACTCACCTGACGCCGTGCCTTCGAGCTGCCGCGCCGCACCGGCGAAGAACCGCAGCGCGCTGACGCACTCCGGGATCTCCTCGTCCAGCACGACGGACCGGATCTTGCCGGTCTCGCGGATTTCGAGCTCGGCGAACTCCTCCGCGCGCGATTCCACCACGTCGGCGATCTTCAGCAGCGCGAGCTGACGCTGGGCGGGAGTGCTCTTGCGCCACACCTCGAACGCCCGTTCGGCGGCAGTCAGCGCCTTGTCCACATCGGACTGCTCGGACAGGACGCTGGTGCCGAAGACCTCACCGGTGGCGGGATCCACCAGGTCGAGCGTCCGCGAGCCCGACGCCGGTACCTCGGCGCCGTCGACGAAATTCAGGACCTGAGTCATTTCTTCTCCAGGTGGGTCGGCTCGAACATCTTCAACAGGGCGGGGAGGACGACCAGCGACGGACCGGGGGTGCCGAGGGCTTCGGCAAGGTCCTTCCCGACCGTGTCCAAAGAGGACACGATGGCGTCGACGCCGAAGGACTGTGCCAGCGCGGCGAAATCGGGCCGCGCGAGTTCGGTGGCCGTGGACTGGCCGAACGCGCCGGTCAGATACTCGCGCAGGATGCCGTAGCCGCCGTCGTCGATGACGAGCCACGTGACGTCCAGCCCGTGCTGGACCGCCGTGGCCAGCTCCGCGATGCCGTACATCGCGCCGCCGTCACCGGACACCGCGAGCGCCGGGCCGCCGGTCGCCGCCGCGCCGCCGAGCGCGCCGGGCAGGCCGTATCCGAGGCCGCCCGCGCCCTGCGCGGTGTGGATCGGCGCGCCCTCGGGGTTCCACGCCGACCAGGCCCAGTAGGCCGCGATCGTCATGTCCCAGAACGTCTGGGCGCCTTCGGGGACCGCGGCGCGGATGTCCTCGATCAGCTTGCGCTCGGTTTCGAGTGCCTGGCCGTCGAGACGTTCGCGCACCTTGGCCAGCAGATCCGCGACCGCCTTCTCGGCGACGCCGTCGCTCTGACGGAACGGAACCTGCTCCAGAAGTCCTTGCAGGGCAAGGCGGACGTCGGCGTGGATGCCCAGCGCCGGATAGTTCGACTCCAGCTTTCCGAGATCGGCCTCGATCTGGATCACCCGGCCGCGCGGGGCGAATTCGCGATAGTTGCTGGACAGCTCACCGAGCCCGGAACCCAGCACCAGCAGCACGTCCGCGGCCGACAGGAACTCGGTGCTGTGCCAGTCTTCGAGCCACGACTGCCCGGACAGTGCGTGGTCCCAGCCGAAGACGCCCTTGCCGCCGAACGTCGAGAGCACCGGCGCGCGCAGTGCCTCCGCGAGCGCCTTCAGTTCCGCCTGCGCGCCCGCGCGCAGGGCGCCGCCACCGGCGAGGATCACCGGATTCTTCGCCGCGCCAAGGAGATTCGCGGCTTCGGTGACGAGCTCCGGCAACGGTTCGAGCGGTGCGGGCCGCGCCGTCACCGACGTGATCCGGGGCAGCTCCACCGGTGCAAGCAAGATGTCCTGCGGGATCTCGACCCACACCGGGCCGTACGGCGCGGTCGCCGCCGATTCCCAGGCTTCGCGCAGCGCCGTCGGGATCTGGCTGACGGTGCGCACCACGTGCACCGACTTCACCACGTCGCGGAAACTGGCCTGCTGGTCGGGCAGTTCGTGGAGATAGCCGTGCCGTCCACCGCCGAGCCCGGCCACCGGGATCTGGCTGGAGATCCCGAGCACCGGCACCGACGCGGCCCGGGATTCCTGCAACGAAGCCAAAGTCAGCAACGCGCCGGGGCCGGTCGACACGATCATCGGCGTCACCGGGACCGGGCCTCCGGGATCCGCCGCGAGCCGGGCGCGGGCGTGCCCGTCGGCCGCGAAAGCCAGGTTGTTCTCGACCCGCGAGCTGATGACGCGCAGGTCGTCCGTGCGCCGCAGCGCTTCGAACAGGCCGAGCGCGTGCTGGCCGGGCAGGCCGAACACGGTGTCCGCCCCGAGCGCGTGCAGGGTTTCGACGACTACGTCGCCGCCTATCCGTTCAGTGCCGGTCATGCGCCCTTCCCCAAACTGAGCAGGCTCACCAGGTCGTAGGCGACGTGGGAAGCCGCGATGGCGGTGATCTCGGCATGATCGTAAGCCGGGGCCAGCTCCACCACATCGGCTCCGACGAGGTTGCAGTCGCGCAGCCCGCGCAGGATCTCCAGCAGTTCGCGGCTGGTCATCCCGCCCGCTTCGGGGGTCCCGGTACCCGGCGCGTGCGCCGGGTCGAGCACGTCGATGTCGACCGAGATGTAGAGCGGGCGGCCGCCGATGCGCTGGCGCAACGCGTCGACGGTCTCGGCGACCCCGCGGCGCATGACGTCGCCGGAGGTGACGATGCCGAATCCGAGGCGGCGGTCCTCTTCGAGATCCCGCTTGCCGTACAGCGGGCCGCGCGTGCCGACGTGGGACAGCGCTTCGGTGTCGAGGAGGCCTTCCTCGGACGCCCGCCGGAACGGGGTGCCGTGGGTGTACGGCTCGCCGAAGTAGGTGTCCCAGGTGTCGAGGTGCGCGTCGAAGTGCAGCAGTGCCACCGGTCCGTGCTTCTTCGCCGCCGCACGCAGCAGCGGCAGCGCGATCGTGTGGTCGCCGCCGACGGTCACCAGGCGCGTCCCGTTCGCGGTCAGCGCTTCGGCCTCGCTTTGCAGGGTCTCGATCGCCTCGCCGATGTTGAACGGGTTGAGCGCGATGTCGCCGGCGTCGACCACCTGCGTTTCGGCGAACGGGGAAACGTCGAGTTCCGGGTGGTACGGGCGAAGGAGGCGGCTGGCCTCACGCAGCGCCGCGGGGCCGAACCGCGCGCCGGGGCGGTAGGACACTCCGGCGTCGAACGGCACCCCGACGACGGCGACGTCGGCATGCTCGACCTGATCGATCCGCGGCAGCCTCGCGAAGGTCGCGAAACCGGCGAACCGGGGCACCCTCGAAGAGTCGACGGGTCCGATCGGGGTCTGCTCAGGCACTGTGTCTCCTTCGAATGGTTGTCAGGACTGCGAAGCGGCGAGTTTCGCCTCTTCTTCTTCGTCGGCCGCGCTGCCGTTCAGGCGGCGGGTCCACACGGTGAGGATCTCGTCCGAGGTACGCGGGGTGAGGAAGCTGACCAGCAGGTACACCGCGAGGCTGGACCCGAGGCCCCAGTAGATCGGGCTGTTGGCCTCGACGCCGTCGACGACCATGAACGTGATGACCACGACGGTGCCGACGACCATCGACGCGAGCGCGCCCTGGCGGGTGCCGCGTTTCCAGGCCAGCCCGCCGATGATCGCGACCAGCAGGCCGCCGACGAGGATGTCGTAGGCGATGGTCAGCGCGTTGACGACGTCGTCCACGACCATCGCGATCCCGATCGCGACGATGCCGAGGACCAGCGTGGTGACCCGGTTCCTCGCGACCTCGTCCGCTGCCTTCTTGAGGCCCAGCTTGGAAAGCAGATCCGAGGTGCTGACCGTCGAGCAGGCGATCAGGGCGCCGCTCGCGGTCGACATCATCGCCGAGAGCGCCGCGGCGAGCACCAGGCCGCGGACTCCGGCGGGCAGCTGATCCTCGACGATGGTCGCGAACGCGTCCTGCGCGCTGGCGAGGTTCGGGTACAGCGTCTTGGCCGCGGTGCCGATCAGCGCGCCGGCGAGACCGTAGACCAGGCAGTAGACGCCGGAGATGACGCCGCCGCCGGTGGCGATGCCCGGCGTCCTCGCGGTGAACACGCGCTGCCAGATGTCCTGTCCGATCAGCAGGCCGAAGCTGTAGACGAGGAAGTAGGTGAAGATCGTGTCGCCGCCGATGGCGGTCAGTTCGAAGTAGCTCTCGTCCAGCCGCGCGGCCATCCCGTCGAAACCGCCGGCCGAGACGATCGAGACCGGCAGCAGGATCAGCAGGATGCCGATGGTCTTGATGACGAACTGGACGATGTCGGTCAGCGTGATCGACCACATGCCGCCCAGCACCGAGTAGAGCACCACGATCGATCCGCCGATGGCGATGCCCGCCCAGCTCGGGACGTTGAACAGGACCTTGAAGATGGTGGCGAACGCCAGCGTCGAGGTGACGGTCAGCATCAGCGTGTAGCCCCACATGACCACACCGGAGATGGTGCTGGTGGAGCCGCCGTAGCGCAGGTCGAGCATCTCGCCGACGGTGTAGACGCGCAGCTTCACCAGCCGCCGCGCGAACAATGTGTGGAGGACCAGGATGCCGACGCCGATCGCGATCACGAGCCAGGCGCCGGAGATGCCGTAGGTGTAGCCGAGTTTCACCCCGCCGACCGTCGAAGCGCCGCCGAGGACGACCGCGGACATCGTGCCGGAGTACATGAACCAGCCGAGACGGCGGCCCGCGACGAGGTAGTCGGATTTGGTCTTGGCGAGCCGCAGCCCGAACCAGCCCACCCCGATCATGCCCGCTATGTAGAGCGCGATCACCGCGTAGTCACCGGCCACGGTGTCCTCCTTGACTTGGGCTGTTCGCTTCGTTCGGGTCACCGTAGGTTCGTTCGCAGCTTGAACGACATGGGATGATCCATCCGAACTCCGGCGCGAGCGAGGATGAAATGACCCAAACCCATGATCCGTTCGGCTCGGATGTGAATGTCCCGTTACGGGCCGTGGTCGGCAACCCGGAACTGGCGGTCGACCCGGTCGTGGAGACCCTGCGGCCGGGCTCGCTCGACGCCCCGGTGCGCTGGGCGCACGTCAGCGAGCTGCTGGATCCCGCGCCGTACCTGCTCGGGGCGGAACTGCTGCTCACCGCCGGGGTGAACCTGCCGGTGGAAGCGGCCGAGATCGACCGCTACGTCCGGCGGCTGGCCGAAAGCGGGATCTCCGCGCTGGGGTTCGGGCTCACGCCGGGTGCCTACGAGACGCTGCCGCCGCCACTGCGGACGGCGTGTGCCCGGCACGGGCTTCCGCTGCTGGTCGTCCAGCCGCGGACGCCGTTCCTCGCGATCAGCCGGGCGGTGTCGGTCGCGCTGGCCGAGGCGGGGCAGCGCGAACAGCGGCGGATCGCGGTCGCGCGCGAGGCGCTGACCAGGGCGGCCGGCGACGGGCTCGGCGAACTCGCGAGCGCGCTGGCCGGGCGGCTCGGGGCCTGGGTGGCGCTGGTCGGCGTCGACGACGCCCTGGCCGCGGACCACGGGGCGCCGACGCCGCTGCCGCCGGAAGTCCGGGAGCTCGTCGCCACGCTCCGGACGGGCCGGGGGATCCGCAGCGCCACGACGGAACTGGCCGACGGCACGCACGTCGTCGCCCAGCCGGTGTACCCGCAGGCGACGGCGTCGCATCTGGTCGTGGTCGGCCGCGTCGCGCGGTTCGACGGCGCGGACCGCTCGATCCTGTCGGTCGGGGCGGCGCTGCTCGGGCTGGTGGGCCGGGCGGGTTCGGACGCGGCCGGGCTGGGCGCCACCGCCACGGCGTTGCTGCTGGGCGAGACCGACGTGCTCGGCGGGGACGAACGCCGCCTGGTCGCGGGGATCGCGTACCGCCGCGGGCCGAACGAGGTCGCCGCCCGCTACGACTGGCTGCGCGCCCGGCTCGACACGCCGCTCGTCCGGTTGCGGCCGGGGCCGCGGTTCACCGCGATCGTCCGCGAGGCGCCGGACATCGGCGACCTCGACCGGCTCCGCGCCGACGGCTGGCTCGCGGTCGTGGGTTCGCCCGTCCCGCCCGGACGGCTGCCCGAGGCGGCGGGCGAAATCGAGTTGCTGCTGACGCGGGCCGCCGCGCTGGAACGGCCGGTGGTGGCGGAAGGCGGTTCGGGGCTGGACGCGCTGATCGATCCGGGCGCCGCGGCCGGGTTCGCCGCCCAGGCGCTGGCGCCGCTGCGGGAACTCGACCGGAAGGGCGACCGCGAACTGGTCGGCACGCTGCGGACCTGGCTCGCGCACCACGGCGGCTGGGACCGGACGGCCGCCGAACTCGGCGTGCACCGCAACAGCGTCCGGCACCGGATCGGGCAGATCGAACGGGCGCTGGGGGTGGACCTGGCGGATCCGGAGATCCGGATGCGGCTGTGGTTCGCCCTGCGTTGGTCCTCGTGAGTGGTAGGGACGGTTAGAACCGTCCCTACCACTCACGAGGCTGGACCGGCGATGTCACGTGATCGACCGGACGACACGCGTGATCCGGGGGACGACACGCGTGACTGGATGGACGACACGACCGCGGCCGGGGTCCGCCGCGTGTCGTCCGTTCAGTCACGCGAACCCGCCGCTCGCGCACCGGCGGTAGGGACAAGTCCAATAAGGTCACTCTCAGGAATGTGTGGCAACGTAGGGTCGTGCGAATTCTGGTAGTCGAAGACGAAGAACCCCTCGCCGACGCGATCGCACGCGGCCTGCGGCGCGAGGGTATGGCGGTGGACATCGCGCTCACCGGTGACGACGGGCACGAGAAGGCCGCCGTCACCCGGTACGACGTCGTGCTGCTCGACCGCGACCTGCCCGGGATGTCCGGTGACGACCTGTGCCGCGAGATCGTCGCGTCCGGCGAGCTGACCCGTGTCCTGATGCTGACCGCGAGCAGTTCCGTCTCGGACCGCGTCGACGGACTTTCCCTCGGCGCCGACGACTATCTCGCCAAGCCGTTCGCCTTTCCCGAACTCGTCGCGCGCGTGCGGGCGCTCGGGCGCCGCGCGACCCCGGCCGCACCGCCGCTGCTGACTTCGGGCGACGTCGAACTGGATCCGGCGAGGCGGACCGTCCGCCGCGCGAGCGGTCCGGTCGAGCTGACCCGCAAGGAGTTCGGTGTCCTGGAGGTGCTGCTGTCGGCCGCCGGTTCGGTGGTCAGCAGCGAGGAACTGCTCGAACGCGTGTGGGACGAGAACGCCGACCCGTTCACCACCACCGTCCGGGTCACCGTGATGACGCTGCGCAAGAAGCTCGGCGAGCCGGGCATCATCGAGACCGTCGTCGGCTCCGGCTACCGGGTGCCGGAGCAGGGGACCGCACGCGGGTGAACCTGTCCGGTGCCCGCAGCCTGCGCGCGCGGGTCACGCTGCTCGCGACCGGGCTGGTGGCGCTGGTCAGCCTCCTGTTGCTCTGGCTGACCTGGAACCTGGTCGGCGACGCGGTTTCCGCCGTCCCGCAGCTGCCGCCGGGCACCACGGTGCGGGTCGACGGCGTCGACGTCGACGCTTCCGCGGTCACCGAACACCTGCGGGTGTACGCCACGAACCGGGTGCTGCTGTTCGGCGCGGTCGCGTTCTGTTTCGTCGTGCTGGCGGCGGGGATCCTCGCGTGGACGTTCACCGCGCGGGTCCTGCAACCGCTGCGCGAGATCACCGGTACCGCGCGGCGCCTGTCGATCGAATCGATGGGGGAGCGGATCGGCGAGGTCCGCACGAAGGACGAACTCGCCGAACTGGCCGAGACCTTCGACGACATGCTCGACCGGTTGCAGGCCGCGTTCGACGCGCAACGGCATTTCGTCGCGAACGCCAGCCACGAACTGCGGACGCCGCTCGCGGTCATCCGCACCGAACTCGACGTCACCCTGGCCGACGAGCACGCGGACGAAGCCGAATTACGCCGGATGGCGGGTGTGGTCCGCGACGCGACCGAGCGGGCCGAGCGGCTGGTCGGTTCGCTGCTGCTGCTCGCGCGCACGGACGGCGCGGGACTGGTGGCGAGGGAACCGGTCGATCTCGCGGTGATCGTCGCGATCGCGTGGCGCGCGGCGCGGCCGGACGCGGAGAAACGCGGCCTCCGTGTCGAATTCGCCACCCAGGGAGCGCCGACGTTCGGCGATCCGGCGCTGCTGGAACGAATCGCGGGAAATCTGCTGGAGAACGCCGTGCGGCACAACGTCGACGGTGGCTGGCTGGACGTCGTCACGCAAGCGGGTCCACAGTGGTCGGTGCTGCGGGTGCGGTCGTCCGGCGGTCTGCTCGACCCGGCCGCGGTCCCCGAACTGTTCGAACCGTTCCGCCGCGCCGGCGTCGCCAGGACCGCCCGCACCGGCGCCGGGCTGGGACTTTCGATCGTGCGGGCCGCGGTCCAGGCGCACGGTGGCACGGTGTCCGCGGAACCCGTTGTGGGCGGCGGTCTTTCGGTGACCGTGCACCTGCCCGCGCTGCCTTGACCCGCGGCCGGGGTTACGGTTCAAGTATGGTCCCCAGCATTCGGCTGAACAACGGAACGTCCCTCCCGCAACTCGGGTTCGGGGTGTACAAGATCGGCGACGACGAGGTCGTGGGCGCGGTCCGCACCGCCATCGAGGCGGGTTACCGGGCCATCGACACCGCGACCCTGTACGCCAACGAACGCGGAGTCGGCGAGGCCGTCCGCACCAGCGGGCTGCCCCGCGAGGAACTGTTCGTCACCACGAAACTGTGGAACACCGAGCACGGCTACGACTCGGCGTTGCGTGCCTTCGACACGAGCCTGGGTGAACTCGGTCTCGAGTATGTCGACCTGTACCTGATCCACTGGCCGCTGCCGTCGCAGGACAAGTACGTGGAAACGTGGCGGGCGCTGGAAAAGATCGCCTCCGACGGCCGGGCGAAGGCGATCGGCGTCTCGAACTTCCAGATCCCGCATCTGGAGCGGCTGATCGAGGAGACCGGGATCGTCCCGGCGGTGAACCAGATCGAATGTCACCCGTGGCTGCAGCAGCCGCTGCTGCGGAACTTCCACGAGAAGCACGAGATCGTCACCGAGGCCTGGGGTCCGCTGGCGCGCGGCGGGGACCTGCTCGCCGACGAGAAGATCACCACGATCGCGGAGAAGCACGGCAAGACGCCGGCGCAGGTCGTGCTGCGCTGGCATATCGAGATGAACCACCTGGTGATCCCGAAATCCGTCACGCCGGAACGGATCAAGGAGAACATGGACGTCTTCGACTTCGCCCTCGACGCGCACGATGGCGCCGCGATCGCGACGCTGGAGCAAGGGAAGCGGCTGGGGCCGGACCCGGACACCCTCGGCTCGTGAGTGGTAAGGACGGTTCTAACCGTCTTTACCACTCACGAGGCCCAAGGACTACCGCACGTCCACGAAGATCGGGTTCCCGTAGAGCCACAGGTCTTCGAACGGGTTCGACTGCCCGACCACGTCGGCGCTCGGTTCGATCCCGCCTGCCACGTGCTTCTTGCCGTCCGTGCCGCGCGTGCGCACGAAGAACGGCTCGCGCACGTTGCGGAACGTGTGCCGGAAGGCCACCCGCCGTCCCGGCGCCCACCGCGGTTCGAAGGACCGCACGACCCGCGTGCCCGGGGCGGTCTGCGCGTCCCGGTCTGCGGCCGGGCCGGTCACCGGTCCCGAAACGAGGTCGAGCCGCGCGAGCCGGGGGATCGTGCCGCCGCCGTTCGGCCGGGCGGCCAGCTTCGCCGAGACGACGACCGTGACGTCGGATCCGCGCCGCACCCGCAGCCTGCCGCCCATCGTCGCCGAGCTCCACCCGCTGTACGCGCCGAACTCCAGTTCCTGCGCGAGCCCGCCGTGGACCACCCAGACGCGTCCCGCGCGCAGGCCCTCCAACACACCTTCGTGGCTTCGGCGCGACACACCGACGACGGTCCGGCTGAACTCGGCGGGGGCGAAGTCCGCGTACGGGGGCAGAGTCTGCGGGACGCCGGTGTCGATCGGGTCCGGGTAGGCGCCGTGCTCGTCGTAGTAGCCGTCCGGGACGCCGGGCCGGACGTGGGTGTCGCCGCGGTTGTAGTGCGAGTCGGAGTTGCTGGTGATCCACCACGGCTTTCCTTCGGCCAGCAGCGAATCCCAGAGCCCGCCGACGGTCGCGGTGCTCCAGTCGAAGCCTCCGTAGGTGCGGTAAGCCGACGCGGGGAAACCCGGCCACGAGTTCGAACCGGGGGAGTTGCCGTATCCGCCACGCGCGCCGCCGCCGCTCCCGAGCGGCTTCGGGAAGCCGTCGGCCTGGGCACCCGGCGCGCCTTCCATGCCGATGACGATCCCGGGTGCGGCGTCGCGCAGCGCGCGGATCTCGTGCGGGGCGATCCGGCCGTTGCGCAGCGGATGGTTGACGACCACCACCGGCGCGTGGATCCGGCGGGCCCGCTCTTCGGCGGCGAGCCAGCGGATCGCCGCGACGGCCAGCGCCTCGTTGTCCGGGGTGCCCGGTTCGGTCCCGGTCAGCCGCCAGTCGAAGGCACGCTCGAACTCGCGCAGTTTCCCGGCCTGGTTCGCACCCGCCTGGAAGAACAGCGTGGCGTGCTCGGCGCCCGGCACGTTCCACTCCATGCCCTGCCACAGCAGGAGATCGGGGTGCTCGCGCTGCGCCGCCCGGATCGCGGCGTCCGTGCGCTCCACCGACGACTTCTCGTGCGCGGCGTGGCCGTGATCGGTGATCACCGCCCAGTCCGCCCCGTGGCGGCGCGCGTCGACGGCGATTCCGTCCACTGTGTACATCGCGTCGTAGGAGTACTGCGTGTGGATGTGGTGATCGCCCACCAGCCACCGGTAGCGGTCCCGGCCGAAGAGCAGGTCTACATCGATGTCGAGATCGAAGTTCAGGTCGAGGGCGTCCGCCGGGGCGGTGGCGGCGAGCGGGGCTCCCGCGGCCGCCGCGGACACGAGGCCCGCGCGCTTGAGGAATCCGCGGCGGTCGACGCCGGGCTTTTCGCTGTTCACCGGCGGCACGGTAAAGAGCGCGGCTGAACGGGTGATGTCCGGACGGCGAATGAACCGCGCCGTGTGATGATCGTCCCTGTGGAACAACCGGAACGGACACCCAAGGCACCGCGGCGGTTGCTCTGGGTGGTCGGAGTCGTCGCGGTCCTGGTCGTCGCCGCTGCCGTGACGACGGGCGCCGTCGTTCTGAACCGGGCCACCGATCCGCCCGCCCCGGCGGCGCTGCCACGGGACACCGTGCCCGTTCCGCTGGGGGAGCGGGAACTGTGCGGGCTCCGGTTGCTCGTGGCCGTCGGTGCCGACGCGGACATGGCCGTCGCCGCCGAGGCGCTCCGGGATGATCCGAAGGCCCGCCGGGTGTTCACCGAAACCAAGGCGCGGGCGTACGAGCGCTTCAAGCAGCTCTTCGCGGACCGGCCGGAACTGCTGAGGTCGGTGACCCCGGACCTGCTCCCCGCGGCCGTCCATCTGGTGCCCGTTGCCGGAATCGACGTCGAAGCGTGGGCGAACGAGCTGCGGCAGCGGTTCCCGAAGGCGGAGAAGGTCGACGTGCTCGATCCGGCGCGGATCGCCGCTCAGCTGACGACCACGCCGCCGCCCTGCCCGCCTTCGGGGGAACGCTGACGGCCCGTCTCCCCGGGGGATGGCCGGGGAGACGAACTTTCCCGTACAGGCCCAAGGCTTTCACGAAAACGTAGCGGCTCGCCATCAAATCCGCGGAAAACGTGAAAGGCCACCGCCTGCGATCAGGGGATCGCCGACGGTGGCCTTTCGTCGAGGCTCAGGAGAGCGGCACGCTCGCCACACCCGGGGCCAGGAACGGCTTGCCGTTGACCTTCTCGGACACGCCCGCCCGGTCCAGGTACGGCGTGATGCCGCCGAGCCAGAACGGCCAGCCCGCGCCGAGGATCAGGCACAGGTCGATGTCCTGCGCCTCCGCGACCACGCCCTCGTCGAGCATGATCCGGATCTCTTCGGCGATCGCGGCCAGCGCGCGGTCACGCACCTGCTCGGACGTCGACGGCGCGTCGCCTTGCTGCCAGAGTTCGGCGACCTCGGGGTCGACGGTGGCGTTGCCCTTGTCGTCCCACTGCCAGACGCCCTTCTTGCCCGCCTTGACGAAGCGGTCCAGGTTCTCGCTGACGGTGAACCGGTCCGGGAACGCCCCGTGCAGGGTTTCCCCGACGTGCAGGGCGATCGCCGGGCCGACGAGCTGCATCAGCGTCAGCGGCGTCATCGGCAGGCCCAGCGGCTCGAGTGCCTTGTCGGCGACCTCGAACGGCGTGCCTTCGTCGACGGTCACCAGCACCTCACCGAGGAAGCGCAGCAGCAGCCGGTTGACCACGAACGCGGACGCGTCCTTGACCAGCACGCTCGACTTCTTGAGCTGCTTGCCGAGCGCGAACGCCGTCGCCAGTGCGGCGTCGTCGGTCTTCTCCGCGCGGACGATCTCCAGCAGCGGCATCACCGCGACCGGGTTGAAGAAGTGGAACCCGACCACGCGCTCCGGGTGCTTCAGCTGCGACGCCATCGCGGTGATCGACAGCGACGAGGTGTTCGTCGCCAGGATCGCCTCGGGCGAGACGTACTGCTCCAGGTCGGCGAAGACCTTCTGCTTGACACCCAGCTCTTCGAACACCGCCTCGATCACGAAGTCGGCGTCGGCGAAGGCGGACTTGTCGAGCGAGCCGGTGACCAGTGCCTTCAGCCGGTTCGCGCCGTCCGGCGAAACCCGCTTCTTGGCCAGCAGCTTGTCGATCTCACCGTGCACATAGGACACACCCTTGTCGACGCGTTCCTGGTCGACGTCGGTGAGCACCACGGGCACCTTGAGGCGACGGACGAACAGCAGCGCCATCTGGCTGGCCATCAGGCCCGCGCCGACGATGCCGACCTTGTTCACCTTGCGCGCCAGCGACTTGTCGGGCGCGCCCGCCGGCCGCTTGGCCCGCTTGTTGACCAGGTTGAACGAGTACAGCCCGGCGCGCAGGGTGTCGTCCATCAGCAGTTCGGCGAGCCCGTCGGTCTCGGCCGCGTAACCGCGGTCGAGATCGTTCTCGCGGGCCAGCTCCAGCAGCTCGACGGCCTTGGTCGCGCCGGGGGACGCGCCCTTGGTACGTCCGTCCACAATGGCCCTGGCGCGGGCGATCGCGGCGTCCCAGCCCGCGCCGCGGTCGATCTCGCGGCGGGCGGGGGTGATCTCGCCGTTGACGACCTTCGCCAGCCACAGCAGGGACTGCTCCAGGTAGTCGGCCGAGCCGAAGACCTCGTCGACGATGCCGAGCTCGGCCGCCTGCGCGACCTTGAGCATCTTGTTCTGGGCCAGCGCGTTCTCGATGATCACGGTGACCGCGGCGTCCGGCCCGATCAGGTTCGGCAGCAGCTGCGTGCCGCCCCAGCCCGGGAACAGGCCGAGGAAGACCTCGGGGAACGCGATCGCGGCGGTGTTCTCCGACAGTGTGCGGTAGTGGCAGGAGAGCGCGAGTTCGAGTCCGCCGCCCATCACCGCGCCGTTGACGAAGCCGAAGGTCGGGATCTCGGATTCGGTGAGACGCCGGAACACGTCGTGCCCCGTCTGCGCGATCTCCCGCGCCAGCGCCGGATCCGCGACCGCTTCGACACCGGACAGGTCGGCGCCGACGGCGAAGATGAACGGCTTGCCGGTGACCGCGATCGCGGCGGGTTCCGCGGCGAAGGCGGTGTCGATCGCGGCGTTGAGGCTCACCAGGCCCTGCGGGCCGAAGGTGTTCGGCCGGGTGTGGTCGTGGCCGTTGTCCAAGGTGATCAGCGCGACCGGCTTGTCGAGGCCGGGCACCTTCACCAGACGCGTGACCGCGTTCGTGACGACCTCGTCGGGGAAGGCGGCCTTCGCCTGCTCAGCGGTGAAAGTCATGTTACTTCGCCCCCTCGAACGCCGGGTTCTCCCAGATCACGGTGCCGCCCATGCCGATACCGATGCACATGGTGGTCAGGCCGTAACGCACGTCGGGGCGCTCGGCGAACTGACGGGAAAGCTGCGTCATCAGCCGGACACCGGAGGACGCGAGCGGGTGACCGCAGGCGATCGCGCCACCCCACTGGTTGACGCGGGGGTCGTCGTCGGCGATGCCGAAGTGGTCGAGGAACGCGAGCACCTGGACCGCGAACGCCTCGTTGATCTCGAACAGGCCGATGTCGTCGATCGACAGACCGGTGCGCTTGAACAGCTTCTCGGTGGCGGGCACCGGGCCGATGCCCATGACCTCCGGCTCGACACCGGCGAAGGAGTAGCCCACCAGGCGCATGCCGATCGGCAGGCCGAGCTCGCGGGCGGTGTCCTCGTCGGCGAGCAGTGCCGCGGTGGCGCCGTCGTTGAGACCGGCCGCGTTGCCCGCGGTGATCCGGCCGTGCGGGCGGAACGGCGTCTTCAGCCCGGCGAGCTGCTCGACGGTGGTGCCGGGGCGCGGCGGCTCGTCCTCGGTCGCGAGTCCCCAGCCCAGGTCCTTCGAGCGAGTGGCGACCGGGACCAGCTCGGGGCCGATCTTGCCGGTCTTCACGGCCTCGGCGTACTTCTCCTGGCTGCGCGCGGCGAAGGCGTCGGTGCGCTGCTTGGTGATCTCGGGGAACCGGTCGTGCAGGTTCTCCGCGGTCTGGCCCATGACGAGCGCCGTCGGGTCGACGAGCTTGTCGGCGATGATGCGCGGGTTCGGGTCGACGCCCTCGCCCATCGGGTGGCGGCCCATGTGCTCGACGCCGCCGGCGATGGCGATGTCGTACGCGCCGATGCCGATCCCGCTCGCGGTCGTGGTGACCGCGGTCATCGCGCCCGCGCACATCCGGTCCAGCGCGAAGCCGGGCACCGACTTCGGCAGGCCGGCCAGCAGCGCGGCGGTGCGGCCGATGGTCAGGCCCTGGTCCCCGATCTGGGTGGTGGCGGCGATCGCCACCTCGTCGACGCGCTCGGGCGGCAGCTCGGGATGCCGCCGCAGCAGTTCACGGATGGCGTTGACGACGAGATCGTCGGCACGGGTGCCGGCGTACATTCCCTTTTCGCCTGCCTTGCCGAAGGGCGTTCGCACCCCTTCGACGAAGGCGACATTGCGTACCGACCGCGCGTTCGGCGCGAGCGGTGTTGCTCCTGCGGCCACGAATGCTCCTGAAGTAGAGGTAGTCCTGACCGCACCCTAGCCCCGGTTACCGGTCGGTAACCAGGATGGTGGCCCGGTCGAGTGGGGGAAGGCACACTCCCGGGGTCACCCGCCTCGGCCGCTTGGCCGATCCGGGGGCGGTGGGGAAGTTGCTATGTTCGAAGTGATCAGGGGAGGGATCACGATGAACTCGCCGGGGCCGGCCGTCGCCCGTCGTGCGCTACTGGGGATGGCGGTCCTCGCGTCGCTGGCCGCCTGTACCCGCGGGACTCCGCCGCCGGGCACTTCGACCCCTCCACCGCCTCCGCCGTCCACCACGCGCCAGTTCCACGACCGGTTGATGGAGCTGGAGAAGAAGTTCGACGCCAGGCTCGGCGTGTACGCGGTCGACACCGGAGGCGGCGCCACGGTCGAGCACCGCGCCGACGAGCGCTTCGCGTTCTGCTCGACGTTCAAAGGGGTGGCCGCCGCCGCGGTTCTGCAGCGCAATCCGTTGTCACATCTGGAAACCCGGGTCGACTACTCGCGGGACGACCTGGTGAAACACGCTCCGGTCACCGGGCGGCACGTGGCCACCGGCATGACGATCCGCCAGCTGTGCGACGCCGCCATCCGGTTCAGCGACGGTACCGCGGGCAACCTGCTGCTGCGGGACCTCGGCGGCCCCGCCGAACTGACGGCGTTCACGCGCAGCCTCGGCGACACCGTCACACGGATGGACCGGATCGAACCGGCCATCACCGAGGCCACCCCGGGCGACCTGCGCGACACCACGACACCGCGGGCCTTCGCCGCCGATTACCGGAAGATCGTGCTGGGCGACACGCTGCCTGCCGACAAGCGGGACTTCCTGCGCGACCTCTTCCAGCGCAACACCACCGGCGCCCAGCGGATCCGGGCCGGCCTGCCGTCCGGCTGGACCGTCGCCGACAAGACGGGGACCGGCGAGTACGGCACGCTGAACGACATCGCCGTCGTCTGGCCGCCGGACAAGCCGCCGCTCGTCGTCGCGATCATGTCCAGCAAGGCGGCCAAGGACGCCCCGTACGACCAGGCCCTGCTCGCCGAAGCCGCGAAGTACGTGGCCGAAACGCTGGCCTAGACCGAACTCGCGAGTGACGCGCTAGTTGCCGGTGGCGCTGGGAAGCAGGGCGGGGCAACCGCTGGTCTTGTAGGCCGGGTCGTACTCGAAGTGCCACTTCTCGTTGTCGTAGCGGCGGCACCAGCCGAGCGCGCCACCCTTCTTGTCCACCCACGCGGCCGAGTTCAGCGGCTGGATGTCGACGGCGATTCCCTTGACGTGCATGGACGTCTCCGGCTGCAACGCCCACTTCTTGGCCTGCTCCACGGAGCCGAACCGCTCGACCGCCTTGTCGAACTCGCGCTGCTGCTGGCTCCGGCTGCGCTTGCCGTCGTTCACGCAGAGCGTGACGTTCTGTGCTTTGGCCTGGGCGCGCAGGGCGTTCCACGCTTCGATCACGTCCGGGCGCATACCGAAGGTGTCTTCGTCGACATAACGCTTGTCGACGGCGCACGTCGGGCCGCTCTCGGGTCCGGGAACCTCTTCGAGGACGGCGAGCGCCTGCCCGTTCACCGGCTTGACGGCCACTCCGGTGGCGCCCAGTGTCACCATCGCGGCCCCGACGAGGCCCAGCGCCACGAGCACACTGATCGCGGTCCGGCGGCTGGGGGTGGATGTGGTCGGCACCACCCCGAAGCTACCCAGTGTCCGGCGGTGCGCCAGGGTTTGTGAGGTTGTTCCCAGAACGCTACGGGAAGCCAACCGAATCGGAAAAGGCCAGGTGGAGGGTGTGTGCCCGGGTCCTTGGGCGACACGAGCCGGGTCCCCAATGCCGCATTGGAGACGCTCAGCGTCCCTGATGCGACATCGGGAACATCCGGCCCGGCGCCGAGTCGACGTGGCGACGGGCCCTACGAGACGCTCAGCGGCTCAGGTATCCGAGCCACCCGCCGTACCTCGTGATGTCCTCGGCGCCCTCCACCGCGCCGGGCTCGCAGACGAACCCGGACACCTCGCTCCCGTCGGCCAGCCGCACCTTGCCGATCGCCAGCGGCGCGGGAACGCCCGCCACGAACTCGCCGAAGCCGCCCAACGGCAGGTCCCACACCTCGGCCTCGATCGCCGCGCCGCCCGAAGCGACCCGGACGAGACCGGGTTTGGGCGGCACGGTGTCCAGTGCGTGGAGCCGGTATTCGGCCGCGGTCGGCCCGGCGAAAACGAACCTGCCGCCCCGCGAGGTCAGCTCGTGGTTCAGCGGCTGACCGCGCAGATGGGCGCCGACGACGGCGATCCGTGTCCGCCGCGGCACCGAGCGGGCGACGTCGGCCAGGATCCGGTCGGCGTACGCGGCGCCGACCAGCATCACCCCGAACGGCAACCCGCCGACGGTGCCGGCGGGCACGGCCAGCGACGACAGGCCCAGCAGGTTCGTCGAGTTCGTGAACCGGCCCAGCCGCGCGTTCACGCCCAGCGGATCGGCCTCGACGTCGGCGATCGTCGGGTGTTCCGTCGTCGTGGGAAGCAAGAGGCAGTCCACAGTGGACAACACTGCCGACGCTTCACGAGAAAGATCCCCGAGCGTCGCGAGGTCGCTGAACAACCGGTGTGCCGGGATGTCCTTCGCCGCGCCGATGATCCGCCGCACGGCCGGATCGACGGCATCCGGGTGAGTGTCGATGAACTCACCGACCGCCGAGTACCGCTCGGCGACGAAGGCGCCTTCGTACAGCAGGCGCGCCGCGTCCAGGAACGGCGATATGTCGACAGGGACCAGTTCCGCGCCCTCG
Source organism: Amycolatopsis lurida (assembly GCF_900105055.1). Classification (NCBI taxonomy): domain Bacteria; kingdom Bacillati; phylum Actinomycetota; class Actinomycetes; order Pseudonocardiales; family Pseudonocardiaceae; genus Amycolatopsis; species Amycolatopsis lurida. The sequence continues at coordinate 1,187,368 of NZ_FNTA01000004.1, read as the reverse complement.
TCACGGAACTCCCGGGCCGCCGTGGAGAACGCCTCGGCCCACCCCTCCTGGAGCGGCCCCACCTCGGACGGCACGCCGATGCGGAAAGGACGGTTCAGCACGGGAAGATCCCGCGGCTCGCTCAGACAGGCGAACGCCGCCGAAGCCTCGTCGACCGTCCGCGCGAACACGGTCACGCAGTCGATGCTCGCGCACGCGGGCACGACACCGGCCGTCGGCAGCAGCCCCCGCGTCGGCTTCAGCCCGACGATCCCGTTGAACGCCGCCGGGACCCGGCCGGATCCGGCGGTGTCCGTGCCCAGCGCGAGATCCGCGATCCCGAGTGCCACCGCGACCGCCGACCCCGAACTCGACCCACCCGCGACGTACGCCGGATCGATCGCGTTCCGGACCGCGCCGTGCGGGCTGCGCGTGCCGACCAGCCCGGTCGCGAACTGGTCCAGATTGGTCGTGCCCAGGATCAGCGCCCCGGCCGCGCGCAGCCGCGCCACCACCGGCGCGTCCTCGGCGGGCGAGTAGGCGTACCCGGGACAGGCCGCCGTCGTCGGCAGCCCGGCGACATCGATGTTGCCCTTCACCGCGGCCAGTTTCCCGTACAGCGGCAAGGATTCCCCCGCCGCGCGACGGGCTTCCAGCTTCTCCGCGTCGGCGAGGACGGCTTCCTCCGGGTGCAGGTCGATCCAGATCTCGGGCCGGTCGACCCGCACGATCCGGTGGTACGCGGCGCGCACCCGTTCCAGCACGCTCATCCCGCGCTCCTTCCCAGTACCACCAGCGGCGTGCCGGGGGCGACCTGATCACCGGGGGAGACGAGCACCTCGACGACCTCCCCGGCGGCGGGCGCGGGGATCCGCGCCTCGGTCTTCATCGCTTCGAGGATCACCAGCGTCTCCGCCGCGCCGACCTTCTTGCCGGGCTCGACGTCCACTCGCCACACGGTCGCGGCGAACGGTGCCTCGACGACGTGCCCACCGGGCGGCGCCTCGACCTTCGTGGTCGGGACTTTCGCCCCGACGGGTTCCGGTCGCGGGTCGAATTCGCCCGCCGCCGCCCAGGCCTGCCGTTCCGCCTCGAACGCCGCGCTCTGCTTCGCCCGGAACGCGGCGATGTCGGCGGCGTTGTCGGCCAGGAACCGCTCGTGGTCGGCCAGCGCGAACTCGCCGTCGGTGATGTCGAGGTCCAGTTCTCCCGCCGAACTCCGAGCCCGAAGGTCGAGCAACTCCTCCGCGGTCACCGGGTACCACGAGATCCGGTCGAAGAAGCGCAGCAGCCACGGCGAACCCGGTTCGAACGACCCGCGTTGCCGCCAGCCGCTCCACACCTGGACGGTCCGCCCGACGAACTGATACCCGCCGGGGCCTTCCATCCCGTAGATGCACAGATACGAGCCGCCGATGCCGACCGAGTTCTCCGCGGTCCAGGTCCGCGCCGGGTTGTACTTCGTGGTGACCAGCCGGTGCCGCGGGTCCAGGGGAGTGGCCACCGGCGCGCCGAGGTAGACGTCGCCGAGGCCGAGCACCAGGTACTCCGCGTCGAAGACCGTGCGGTAGACGTCGTCCACACTGGACAGACCGTTGACCCGCCGGATGAACTCGATGTTCCACGGGCACCACGGCGCGTCGTCGCGTACGCCCGCCATGTACCGCTCGATCGCCTCGCGCGTCGCCGGGTCGTCCCACGACAACGGCAGCCGCACGGTCCGGCTCGGCACCACGAGCTCGGCGGTGCGCGGCAGATCGTGCTCCACCTCCTGCACGAGGCCGAGCAGTTTCGGCACCGGCAGCACGTCCGGGTCGACGTGCACCTGCAGCGAGCGGATGCCCGGCGTCAAGTCGACGACGCCGTCGTGCCCTTCCGTGGCCAGCCTGTCGGCCAGGGCATGGACCCGCATCCGCAGGGCCAGGTCGAGTTTCATCGGCCCGTACTCGATCAGCAGGTTGTCGTCGCCGCTGCGCCGGTAGGTGACCTCGGGGTTTTCGTCCGATGTGGACAGGCGGCCGAGGATGCCACCGTCGTCGATCGGTGTCCGGCTCGCCTTGACCGCCTTGGCCGGTTCGTCATGCAACGCGCCGGCGTGCTCGAGGGTGATCGGCACGAACCGCACGGTGTCGCCCGGCCGCAGCTGGCCGAGTTTCCAGCGCTGCCCGGTCACGACGGTCGCCGGGCAGACGAAACCGCCGAGGCTCGGCCCGTCCGGGCCCAGCAGGATCGGCAGGTCGCCGGTGTAGTCGACGGCGCCGATCGCGTACGGCGTGTCGTGGATGTTCGACGGATGCAAACCCGCCTCGCCGCCGTCCTCCCTCGCCCAGCGTGGCCGGGGCCCGACGAGCCGGACGCCGGTCCGCGCGGAGTTGAAGTGCACTTCCCAGTCCGTGGCGTAGAACGTCTCGACGTCCTCCCGGGTGAAGAACTCCGGCGCGGCGTGCGGTCCCTCGGCCGCGCCGATCTCCCAGTGTGCCGCGAAAACCGGGCGTTCGGCTTCGGGGACCGGACCGGTGGCGTGCCCCGGTTCCGGACCGGGGGAGAGGACATCACCGGTCGCCAGCGCGCGGCCGCCATGCCCGCCGAAGCCGCCGAGGGTGAACGTCGCCGCGCTGCCCAGGAAGTCCGGCACGTCGATCCCGCCGCGGACGAGCACGTACGCGCGGAGCCCGGCGGTCCCGGTGCCGACGTCGAGCACGCCACCGGCGGGGACCTCGATCGGCGCCCATTGGGGGACGGGTGAACCGTCGACGGTCACCGGTGACGGCGATCCGGTGACGCAAACGATTGCGTCTTCGGTGAATCGCAGGGAGACACCGTCCACAGTGCACTCCAGGCCGGCCGCGCCTTCGGGATTGCCCAGCGCGCGGTTGCCCAGCCGCAGGGACAGATCGTCCATCGGCCCGTTCGGCGGCACCCCCACGTGCCAGAAGCCCAGCCGCCCCGGCCAGTCCTGGACGGTGGTCATCGTGCCGCCCCGCAGGACCTCGATCCGCGGCTCGGGATCGGCGATCGTGTCCAGCGTCGCGGTGTCGTGGCCGACGTCGCGCAGCCGCTGATCGGCGGCGACCGCGCGCAGCTGGCCGAGGTTCGTCCGGACGCCGTCGACCCGGCTTTCGCCGAGTGCGGCGCGCAGTGCGGCCAGTGCCTCGTCCCGGTCGGCGCCGACGGTGATCACCTTGGCGAGCAACGGGTCGTAATGCGTCGTCACGGTCGCCCCGGCCTCGACCCAGGTGTCGACTCGGACGCCTTCGGGGAAGTCCGCGCGGGTCAGCAGGCCCGCGCTCGGCCGGTGCCCGGCGGCCGGGTCCTCGGCGTAGACCCGGGCCTCGACGGCGTGCCCCCGCGGCGACGGCGTGGTCGTGAACATCCCGGTGTCGCCGTCGGCGAGCCGGAGCATCCACGCGACGAGGTCGATCCCGTACACCGCTTCGGTGACCGGATGCTCGACCTGCAGCCGCGTGTTCACTTCGAGGAACGCGGCCTCTTCACGGTCCGGGTCGTAGATGAACTCGACCGTCCCGGCCGACCGGTAATGCACGGATGCGCAGAGGTCGACGGCCGACGAGACCAGCTTCTCCCGCACCGCTTCGGGCAGGCCCGGTGCGGGGCACTCTTCGAGCACCTTCTGGTTACGCCGCTGCAAGGTGCAGTCCCGCGTGCCGAGCGCCAGTACCTTGCCCGCGCCGTCACCGAACACCTGGACCTCGACGTGCCGCGCGCGGGTCACGAGCCGTTCCAGGAACACGCCCGGGGTCGAGAAGTTCTTGGCCGCGATGCTCTGCACCGCTTCCCAGGCGTCGCGCAGTTCGACGGCGGACGCGCAGGCACGCATGCCGATCCCGCCGCCACCGCCGGTGGCCTTGAGCATCACCGGATAGCCGACCTCGGCGGCCGCCGCTTCGGCGTCGGCCAGGGTGTCCAGCAACCCGGTGCCGGGCAGCATCGGGACACCGGCCTCGGTGGCCTTCGTCCGCGCGGTGTGCTTGCTGCCGAAGACTTCGAGATGGTCCGCCGCCGGTCCGGCGAACCGGATTCCGGCCGCTTCCACCGCCCTGGCGAAAGCGGCGTCCTCGGACAGGAAGCCGTAACCCGGGTGGATGGTGTCCGCCCCGGTCTTCAACGCGGCTTCGATGATGGCGTCGGCGAGGAGGTAGCTCTCCCTCGCCGGTGCCGGGCCGAGCCGGACGGCTTCGTCGGCAAGCCGTACGTGCGCGGCCGTACGGTCGGCGTCGGAGTAGACGGCGACCGTCGGAATGCCCATCTCCCTTGCGGTCCGGATGACGCGGACCGCGATTTCCCCCCGGTTGGCGACGAGCAGCTTCACGCGTCACCGCCGGTGACGATCATCCGGACCGGCGTCGGGTCGAAGCCGTTGCACGGGTTGTTGATCTGCGGGCAGTTCGACACCAGCACGAGCACGTCGGTTTCGGCGCGCAGCTTGACCTCCAGGCCGGGTGCCGAGATGCCGTCGACGATGCCGAGTGTGCCGTCCTGTTCCACCGGCACGTTCATGTACCAGTTGACGTTGCTGACCAGATCCCGTTTGCCGAGGCCCCATTTGGCGCCTTCGGTCAGGAAATTCTCGACGCAGGCGTGCTGGTACCGCGTGTGCTGGCCGTAGCGGAGGCTGTTCGACTCCTTGCTGCAGGCGCCGCCGATCGTGTCGTGCCGTCCGCAGGTGTCTTCGACGACGGTCAGCAGCGGCGCGCCCTCGCCGGTGCGCAGGACGCTGCCGGTGGTGAGGAAGATGTTGCGCTGCGCGGTGATCGTGGCGGCCGCGCTGTATCTCTTCGCCGTGTCGGCGGCGTCGTAGCAGAGGAAGTCGACGGCCTGGTTGCCGCCGAGATCGATGATCGCGAGCGTCTCGCCCTCGCGGAGCACGGTGGAGTACGGCGCCCGCGCGGCGACCTCGGTGTCGGAGATGATCGTCATGCCAGGCCCCTTGCGGTGAGGTAATCGGCGGTGTTCTCGAAGGCGCGCTGCGCCTCGGGCGAAGCCGTCCATTCAGGACTGTCCGGAGTGGACGGCGCGGAGCGCTGGGCGAGGACGCGCAACGGGGTGACCGTGTAGTCCGGACGGGGGTCGAGCGGATGCGCCACGTTGGCGATGAGGACGACCACCGGGAGTTCCGTGCGCAGCACCACGGATCTGCCGGCGCCCGCCGAGCCGGTGAAGGTCAGCCCGCCGTCGGCCTCCACGTGCACGCCCTGGAAGAAGGACAGGCTCGGCGGCAGATCGCGCGGGGTGAGGCCGTGTTTGGCGGCGGCGAGGGTGAACAGCGCGTTCCCCGACGGCGAATCGCCCTGCGGGCTCCCGTCCCCGTAGCGCTCGGCGTTTCCGTCCACAGTGGACGTTCCGCAGAGGGCGTCGTGCTTGCCGCTCTCGTCGGTGACGACGGTCGCGAGCACCCGCGCCTGGTCCGAAAGCAGCGCGATCGCCTCGCCGAGATAGGCGTTCCACTGGACCTTCACCGTGTCGGCGACGTTCAGCCGCTCCCAGGGCTGGTCGGCGTTGAACAGCAGCAGATGCGCGCAGGCGTCGCCCTCGACGTCGGTCAGCCGCAACTCGGTGCCGCGGGCGAGGACCTTGTGGGTATAGCCACCACCGGCGACGGTCTCGGCCCAGACCAGCTTCGCCGGGTCGATCCCGGGCGGCGGATCCGGCCAGCCGGCCGCGGGGATGGCGGGCATCGCTTCGGCCACCGTGCCCGCTTGGGCGCGGGCGTGGTCGCGAGCGCCGTACGTGGTCGATGTCGTGCTCATGGAACCTTCCTTCAGGTCGCGGGGACGGGAACCGTGGTGAGCGCGGAGCGGCGGCGCCAGCAGAGGTAGCCGGTGAGCAGCGCGGCGCCGACGAACTCGATCGGGAACAACAGGACCCAGACGGAACCGGTGCCCGCCAGGTCGTAGATCTCGGCTCGTGGCCAAGCGATGTTGACGATCATCATCGCGCCGTACCCTACTGCCGCGATGTTGACCGGAATAGCCCATCGTCCCAGGGAGAAATGGCCGGGTTCGGCGCTGAACCGGCCTTGGCGGCGCCGGATCAGCAGTGGCCCGGTCACCAGGAGATAGGCGAGGTAGACCACGACCACCGAAGTGCCGGTGATGGTGCTGAAGATCGTCGGATTTCCCAGATTCAGCAGCAGGAGCCCGATGGCGAGCATCCCGGAAAGCACCGCGGGCGCGATCGGCGTGCCGGTGCGGGCGTTGACCGCCGAAAGCCTCCTGGCGCCGGGGAGCGCGCCGTCGCGGGCCATCGAGTAGATCAGCCGGACGGTGCCGGTCTGGATGGTCAGGGTGCAGACGACGACCGCGATCGCGACGTCGGCGAGGAAGATCCGGCCGAGCGTGTCGCCGAAGACGGCCGTGATCACGTACGGCAGGCCTTTCCCCGCGAGTTGCCCGTCGGTCAGGCTCGGTGCCGCCATCAGCGCGGTGATGACGACGGCGAGCCCGCCGACCCCGGAGATCAACAGCGCGCGTAGGACGGCGCGCGGCGCGATGCGGCGGGCGTCCTTGGTCTCCTCGGCGACGGAGGCGGCGGTATCGAAGCCGTACAGAACGTAAGCCGCCATCAGTGCCGAAGCGAGGACACCACCGGCTCCCGGGCTTTCGCCGGCGGGCTGGAGCACGACCTGCGGGCCGCGGACGGCGAACAGCGCGAGACCGATGATCAGCACGAGCACGCCGACGAGTTCGGCCCCGACTCCGATGTCGTTGATCCGCGCCATCAGCCGCACGCCGCCCGCGTTGATCGCGGTGGTGAGGACGATCAGCAGGGTGCCGAGCAGGACCGCGTTGCTGGCGCCGGTCGGGGAGGTGATCGCCGGATCCCCGCCGACGAGCTGGAACCCGCTCCAGACCGACGGGAGGACGACCTGGAGCGCGATCGCGGCACCGGCGAGCGCCACCACGCAGCCCACCAGCATCATCCAGCCGGCGAGCCACCCCGCGAATCCGGGGGAGAGGTGTTTCGCCCACTGGTAAACCGAGCCGGCCAGCGGGAATCGGGCGGCGAGTTCGGCGAAGTTGAGCGCGACGAGCAATTGCCCGGCGATCACCAGCGGCCAGGTCCAGAAGAAGAGCGTGTCGCCGAAGGAATAGCCGAAGGCGAACAGCTGGAACACCGTGGTCAGGATGGAAACGAAGGAGAAACCGGCGGCGAAGGCGGAGAAACCGCCCAGTGTCCGGCGGAGTTCTTGGCGGTACCCGAAGGCGGAAAGGTCTTCGGAAGGCATTTGCGGAGGCTCCTGTCTCAAGGGCCGGATTTCGATCGGCTGACCGAAATTAAGCGCGTGCGGGATCCTTCCGATCTCCGCCGGGTAAGCGCGGTGTTAACAGATACCGGATTCGGTAACCTGGGCCGACCGCCGGACGTAACAAAGATCTTCGCGGAGAAATGGCAGGATCGGATAGATGACGAAAACGACCGGGGTGGGCAGGCCGAGAGCCAGCGGCGCGGCCGCGAGCAAGCGGGAGGCGAGGCTCGCCGTCCTGGACGCGGCGGGGGAGCTGTTCACCGGCGCCGGGTACGCGGCGACGACCACGCGGGCCATCGCCGAACGCGCCGGACTGCGCCAGGCGTCGCTCTACTACCACTTTCCGTCCAAAGAGGACATTCTCGCGGCGCTGCTGGAGGACACCGTCCGGCCGTCACTGGACGTCGCGGGCGGGCTTTCGGCCAAGCTCGCGCCGGTCGGCACGCGGCTGTGGGCGCTGGCCTACGCGGACATCCATCTGCTCGGCAGCGCGCGGCACAACCTCGGCGCCCTGTACCTGCTGCCCGAGATCTCGTCGCCGCGGCTGGCCCGCTTCCGGGCGGAGCGGGCGGAACTCAAACGCGTCTACGGCTCGCTCGTCGCGGCGGCCGGCGTCCCCGGTGACCTTCGCGGCATCCGGACCGATCTCGTGTTCGGGCTCGTCGAGAGCATCGCGATCGTCCGGCGTGACCAGCCGGATCTGGACGTCGAGGCGCACGCCGTCGAAGGGGCCGACGGCGTGCTGAGGCTCACTGGTCTCGGGGAACCGGACACCGCGCTGCGCGAAGCCGCGCGGGACCTGTTGGAGGGCTGAAGCCGGGTCAGGCGGCGGTGGCCTGAAGCGCCTTGCTCAGCGCCGCCACCGTCAGCTCGACCTGCCACGGGCGGGCACCGCCGTCACGGAGGACCTGGGCGACCGAGTCCTCGCTCAGATCCGCGGGCGGACGCCAGCAGGTGCGGCGCACCAGCTCCGGCAGCAGCAGATTCTCCACCGGGAGCCGCCGGTCCTCCGCGATCGCGGACAGCGCCGCGCGGGCCGCCGAAAGCCGGGCGGCGGCGTCGGGATCCTTGTCCGACCACCGGTTCACCGGCGGCGGTCCGTCGGTCTGCTGCGCGGGGGTCGGCAGTTCGTCGGCGGGGAGAGCCCGGGCGGCCTGCAGATGCCGCAGCCAGCTCGCGGTGTACTTGCGCTGGACCCGGCCGCTGAACACCGGCAGCGCCTGCAACTGGTCGACGGTCTTCGGGTCCGCGGTGACGGCGTTGATGATCGCGCTGTCGGGCAGGATCCGGCTCGGCGCGCGGTCGCGTTTGCGGGCGAGCTCGTCACGCGCCTGCCACAGTTCGCGCACGGCGGCGAGGCCGCGGGCGCTGCGGATCTTGTGCACGCCGGACGTCCGGCGCCATGGCTCGGCCCGAGGGGCGGGCGGCGGCGCGGTGCGGACGGCCTCGAATTCCTGCTGGGCCCATTCGAGCTTGCCCTGGGCGGCCAAGTCGGCTTCGAGCTTCTCCCGCAGCTCGATGAGCAGCTCGACGTCGAGGGCGGCGTAGTTCAGCCAGTCGACGGGAAGCGGGCGCTTCGACCAGTCGGCGGCGCTGTGGCCCTTCTCCAGCTGGTAGCCGAGGAGGAGTTCGACGAGGGTGCCGAGGGCGACCCGTTCGTATCCGGCGAGCCGTCCGGCGAGTTCGGTGTCGAAGAGGCTCTTCGGGTGCAGGTCGAGTTCGGCGAGACACGGCAGGTCCTGCGAGGCCGCGTGCAGCACCCATTCGGCGTCGTTGAGCACTTCCGCGAGGGGTTCGAGCTGCCCTTCGAGCGGAATGGGGTCGATGAGGAAGGAGCCGGCGCCTTCGCGGCGCAGCTGCACGAGATAGGCCTTCGGCCAGTATCGGTAGCCGGACGCGCGTTCGGTGTCCACGGCGATGGCCCCGCTGCCGCCGGCGATCTTCGCGCAGGCTTCGGCGAGGGCGGTCGCGTCGGCGATCACCGGTGGAGTGCCCTCGGCGGGCTCACGCAGGAGGACCGGTCCACCGGTGTCATCGGTGCCGGTCTTCGGGTCCGTCTGCGGTTCTCCGGGTCGGTCGCCTTCCATAGGTGAAGACCCTACGGGACGAGCGGGCCGCGCCTGGTCCGCCCGCCCCGCAGGGCTGTTCGCCTTTGTCAGCGGATCACGCCGGCACGCATGGCCAGCGCCACCATCTGAGCCCGGTCACCCGTGCCGAGCTTGCGCCCGATGCGGGAGAGGTGAGACTTCACCGTGAGAGCGGAGAGGCTGAGTTCCTCGCCGATCTCCTTGTTGCTCTGACCGTCGGCCACGAGCTGCAGCACCTCGACCTCGCGCGCCGAAAGCTCGCGCGGGGTGTTGTCGGTGCCGGCGACCCGGGTGCCGGTGGCCAAGACCGGTGCGACGCTCGGGTCCGCGTAGACGCCGCCCTCGAGCACCCTGCGGACGCCGTCGGTCACTACGACCGGCGATGCCGACTTGAGCAGGTATGCCTGGGCGCCGGCCTGGAACGCCGACCTGACCGCGTACGGGTCGTCTGATGAAGCGAGCACCACTACTCGAGGCCAGCCATGGCTACGGAGTTCCGTAACCAGCTCGATACCGCTGCCATCCGGCAGTCCGAGATCGAGGATCGCCAGGTCACAAGGCCCGGTGGCCTGTGCTCGCGCCCTCGCCTCGGCCACCGTGGCGGCCTCGTGGACGGTGCCCGCACCCATCTGTGCGAGTCTTGCTGAGATTGCCTCCCTCAACAGCGGGTGGTCATCGACCACCAACACGGAAAAAAGCTCTTCCCGCGGGTGCGGAACCATGCTCGCCGGCAATGAACCGGCTGGCGTGGATCGGACGGCCTGAGAAATGCCGACGGTAGCCACGTCACTACCTCCCTGGAGTCGGTCGTGCCCCCCGACCGGCACCGGGACTTTCGGCCGTTTAGCCGCGCCAGCTTTAGACCGAAAGTGGTGTCGTCGATGGCACTGTAGCCGCCCTGAGGCCTTCGCGGGGGGATCGAATGGGTATCTATCTCAAACGAGTAGTCACTCAGGGAGTTCGTCGTAACACGATCGGGCTAGTACACAGCCGGTGGCTAACACATCGCCGAAAGAACGCGATGGACTTGAGTTACCGGGGCTCGACCGACTGTGCAGATGGGCCGTGCACCTGCCGGTGCCTCTGCCCGGGAGCCTCGGCGGGCGGTGCGCCGGGGGCCGGAAACCGCCCCCGGCTTGGGCTTGATCAACTTCGCGGAGCGTCATGATCGCTCCGCTCGGTGACGATGATGGTAACGCTCCGGAAGGGTCCAGGCTCGCCTCGGGCGGTATTCGATCTTGTTGCGGACGGTGACAGCCGGGTTAGCACGAACGGGGTGGTCCAGACCTCTGAGCGACCGCCTCCGCGCTGGTCGGAGCTGGTCTAGTCCAGATGGCCGCCAAGCGACCTTCGGGGGCGTACGGACGCTCTGAGGGGCTCGCGAATGGCTCAAGCGAAGCCTCCTGCGGCCGCTTCGTGAGCGTTGCGGCTCTCCGTGAAGGCTTCCTTGCTCACCTTGAGGGTAGGGAAAGAGGCCTTCACGGATCCGGCAGGGAGAGCAAGGGACCTTTAGTGCCGCTAGCTTTCCTAGCGACGCTAGATGGCCGCCGATCGCAATATAACCCGAATGCTATGTCTCGATTGATGGGAATCCGGCGTGTCGGGACCGTGGCCGACGCTCTCACGGGTCGAAGCGGCTCAGGAGGCCTGGCGCGCGCTGCACGTGAGGCGCTCGAGTCGAAGTACATGAAGGCCCCCTTCCTGTACCTAGACGCAAGTAAGGGGGCCTTCATGTACTCGGGAAGGTGTGAAGGTCGAGTTTCCTCGGCTGAGCCGAGGGAAGGGGGCCTTCACGCGCGGTCGTTGTGGCTGGTGGTGCTACTGAGGCGGTGACGACCGAAGCGGTTCAGGACGACTGGCGCTGCTCGAAGAGGGTCACGCCGACCGGCGGCAGCCCCACGACGCTCGCCATCACCTGGCAGAACGCCTGCCCGTGCGGCCGCAGCGCCGCGTCCGTCGGCGTCCAGGACGCCCGGAGTTCCAGATCGTCGGTGCGCGCGGGCCCGGAGATGTCGCCGAAGCGGGCCGACGACGTCTCGGTGACCGTGCCGCCCAGCGCCGTCCAATCCGCGCCGGAGCTCTCCAGCGCGTCGGTCAGCCAGGACCAGCCCACGGCGGGGAGGAAGGGATCGGTCGCCAGTTCGCGGTCGAGTTCCGCGCGGACGTACATGACCAGCCGCAGGACCCCGTCCCAGCCCTCTTGGCCCTCCGGATCGTGCAGCAGCACCAGCCGTCCCGACGCCAGCACGTCCGCCGGCCCTTCGACCTCGCAGCTCACCGCGTAGGACCACGGCGCCAGCCGCTGCGGCGGGCGCATCGTCTCCAGCTGGACTTCGGGGCGGGGCCGGACCGATTGCAACGCCGCGACGGCTTCACGGAAGAGATCGGGTACTGACGTCATCGCGGTCACCAACCGACTGTAAGACGCGATCGTCCGGTTCGGGGCGCAGGCGCGCCGAGAGTAAGGCCCCTGAGCGCACATGGCACCATGAACCGTGATGTCTCCTTCAGTTGCTTCTCCCGCGCAGACCGTCCCCGCGGCCCGTCGCGCCCTGCCCGGTGCGCCGTTCCTGGCCGCCGCGCGCGGCGAACGCCCGGCTCACACCCCCGTGTGGTTCATGCGCCAGGCGGGCCGGTCGCTGCCCGAGTACCGGGCGCTGCGTGAGGGCACCTCGATGTTCGAAGCCTGCTTCGACCCCGAGATGCTCGCCGAGATCACGCTCCAGCCGATCCGCCGTCACGGCGTCGACGCGGCCATCCTCTTCAGTGACATCGTGGTCCCGCTCAAGGCGGCGGGCCTCGACATCGACATCGTCGCGGGCACCGGCCCGGTCGTCGCCGAGCCGATCCGCGACACCGCGGGCGTGCGCGCGCTGCCGGTGCTGGAACCGGAGCAGGTGGAGCGCGTCGCCGAAGGGGTCCGGCTGCTGGTCGGGTCGCTGGGCGAGACACCGCTGATCGGGTTCGCGGGCGCGCCGTTCACCCTGGCCTCGTATCTCATCGAGGGCGGGCCGAGCCGCAACCACGAGCACACCAAGGCGCTCATGCACTCCGAGCCGGAGCTGTGGCACGAGCTGGCCGGGCGTCTCGCGGACATGGCGATCACCTTCCTCTCCGCGCAGCTGGACGCCGGGGCCGACGCGATCCAGCTGTTCGACTCGTGGGCGGGCGCGCTGTCGGAGCGGGACTACCGCGAGTTCGTCCTGCCGCATTCGGCGAAGGTGCTGTCCGCGGTCGCGGGCTACGGCGTGCCCCGGATCCACTTCGGCGTCGGCACCGGCGAGCTGCTGGTGGCCATGTGCGACGCGGGCGCGGACGTGGTCGGCGTCGACTGGCGCATCCCGCTCGACGAAGCCGTCCGCCGGCTCGGCGGTGGTGTCGTCCAGGGCAACCTCGACCCGGCGCTGCTGCACGCGTCCTGGCCGGTCGTCGAGGCCGAGGTCCGGCGCATCCACGCCGAAGGACGCGCGGCCGACGGCCACATCTTCAACCTCGGCCACGGCGTACTGCCGGGCGTCGATCCGGACGTCTTGACGCGTGTGGTCGGGCTGGTGCACGAGCTCCAGCCGTGAGGACCATCGCCGTCATCGGTGGCGGTATCTCGGGACTGACCGCGGCGTACCGGCTGCGGACGCTGCTCGGCGAAGACGCCCGGATCGTCGTCTTCGAGGCGACCGGGTCGCTCGGCGGGAAACTCCGCACGGTCGAGCTCGCCGGTGAACGTTACGACGTCGGCGCGGAGGCTTTCCTCGTCCGCCGTCCCGAGGCGCTCGCCCTGGTCCGCGAGGTCGGGCTCGGCGAAAGTCTCGTCCACCCCACCAAGACCCGCGCCAAGATCCACGCCGGCGGATCCGTGCTCGGCCTGCCGCCGGGCACGGTCATGGGCGTTCCGGCCTCGGCCGACGCGGTCGCCGGGGTGTTGTCGGAGAAGGGCCGCGCGCTGGTCGAGGCCGAGTCGTCGCTGCCTCCGCTGAAGCTGCACCCGGGGGACGTGCCGCTCGGCGAGCTGCTGCGTGCTCGGTTCGGCGACGAACTGGTCGACCGGCTCGTCGATCCGCTGCTGGGCGGGGTCTACGCCGGAGGAGCGGACGGGCTCGGGCTGCGCGCGACCATGCCCGGTCTCGCGTCCGCGATCGATCGTGGCGCACGCTCGCTCACCGAAGGCGCCGCGTCGCTCATGCCCGCCTCGCCGAGTACGGCGCCGGTCTTCGGCACCCTGCTGGGCGGCCTCGGAACACTGATCGCCCGGCTCGCGGAGCTGTCCCGCGCCGAGATCCGGACCGAGGCCACCGTGACGGCGATCGAGCGCACCGCCGACGGCTGGAAGGTCGACGACCTCGACGCCGACTCCGTTCTTCTCGCCGTCCCGGCGCCTTCGGCACGACGGCTGCTCGACGGTGTCGCAGGAGTGGCCTCGACGGTGTTCGCCAAGATCGAACTCGCGTCGATGGCGGTGGTCGCGCTCGCCCTTCCGCCGGGGACCGCGTTGCCGGAGTCGTCCGGAGTGTTGATCGGCGCGGGGGAGCGGGACGTGGCCGGGAGGCCCTTCGCCGCCAAGGCGTTCACCTTCTCCTCCCGCAAGTGGGCGCAGTACGGCGAAGGCCCGGTGCTGGTGCGTGGCTCGGTGGGCCGCTTCGGAGAACCGGGGGCGCTGCACGCCGACGACGACGAACTCGTGCGCGTGGTCCGCGACGACCTGGCCCGGCTGACCGGGGTCACCGCCGAGCCGATCGACACCCTGGTGACCCGCTGGGGCGGCGGGCTCCCGCAGTACGGCATCGGGCACCTCATCCGTGTCGAGCGGATCGAACGTGCCGTCGGCGGCGTCCCCGGCCTCGCCGTGGCGGGCGCGGCGCTGCACGGCGTCGGGATCCCGGCCTGCGTCGCCACCGCCGACGCGGCCGCCCGCCGCATCGCCGGGATCACACCGACCCACGAGGGCTCCTGAGCACCGGCAGTGCCAAGATGGCGGTATGGCGCGGCTGAACTACAACGAGCTCAATGACACCATCCGCTACACCGCCTGGTCGGTCTTCCGGGCCGAGCAGGGCAAGCTCGGCGAAGACCGCGCGAAGGCGACCGCGGAGACCACCGAGTACCTCGACGCGCTGGAGGCCAAGGGCGTCGTCGTCCGCGGTGTCTACGACCTCTCGGGGCTGCGCGCCGACGCCGACTACATGATCTGGTGGCACGCCGAGGAGATCGAGCAGGTCCAGGCGGCGTACAGCGGCTTCCGGCACACCCCGCTCGGCCGCGCGTCGGCGCCGGTGTGGAGCCAGGTCGCGCTGCACCGCCCGGCGGAGTTCAACAAGAGCCACATCCCGGCGTTCCTCGCCGGTGAAGAGGCCCGCAAGTTCATCTGCGTCTACCCGTTCGTGCGCTCCTACGAGTGGTACCTGCTGCCGGACGACGAGCGCCGCAAGATGCTCGCCGATCACGGCAAGGAGGCCCGTGACTACCCGGACGTCCGCGCCAACACGGTCGCGTCGTTCGCGCTGGGCGACTACGAGTGGATCCTGGCCTTCGAGGCCGACGAACTGCACCGCATCGTCGACCTCATGCGGCATCTGCGCGGCACCGAGGCCCGCCTCCACGTGCGCGAGGAGATCCCGTTCTACACCGGGACGAAGGTGGCCCCCGCCGAGCTGATCGCCCTGCTGCCCTAGTGAAGGCCTCCGTGGACACGCGCGTCTGGACCACGCTCACTGGCGAGACCCTCGCCGACGACGCCGTCGAGATCACCGGCCCCGAGTCGGTGCTGCCCGGGACCTTCCGGGTCGAGGAAGCGGCCACGACGAGTATCGCGGCGGCGACGCTCGCGGCCGGGGAACTGTTGCGGCTGCGGGGAATCGAGCCGGGCAAGGTCTCGGTCGACACCCGGCACGCCGCCGCGTCGTTCCACAGCGAGCAGTACATCCGGGTCGACGGGGAACCGGTGCCGTTCAGCGCGCCGCTGTCCGGCGACTACCTCGCGAACGACGGCTGGGTGCGGCTGCACTGCAACTACCCGCGGCACGTCTCCGCCGTGTGCTGGGGCCTGGGCGTGCCCGCGACGCGCGCGGCGTTCGAGAAGGTCGTGGCGGCCAAGTCGAAGTACGAGGTCGAGTCGGCCGTGGTCGGCGCCGGTGGTGCCGCCGCCGTGCTGCGCTCGCGTGACGAGTGGCTGGCGCACAAGCAAGGACAGGCGTCGTCGGCGTTGCCGGTCGCCGAGATCCGGACCCTCGGGCCGTCGGAACCCGTGCGGCTGTTCGAGTCCGACCGGCCGCTGGGCGGGGTCCGGATCCTGGACCTGACCCACGTCATCGCCGGACCGGTCGCCGGCCGAGTACTCGCCGCGCACGGCGCCACCGTCATGCACATCGGGTCGGCGCAGCTGCCGACCGTGCCGCCGCTGGCCGTCGACACCGGGATGGGCAAGCTCTCGGCGTACGTCGACCTGGAGACCGAAGCCGGACGCTCGCGGCTGCGCAAGCTGATCGCCCGCGCCGACGTCGTTCTGCAGGGTTTCCGGCCGGGATCGTTGGTGGCCAAGGGATTCTCGCCCGAAGCGATCGCCGAACTCCGGCCGGGCATCGTCGTCGCGGACCTGTCCGCGTACGGCTGGGAAGGGCCGTGGGCGCGCAGGCGCGGGTTCGACAGCCTGGTGCAGATGGCGTCGGGGATCGCCGACGAGGGCGGCAAGACGGCCGGGCTCGACGGCCCGGGACCGCTGCCGGTGCAGGCGCTCGATCACGCGACCGGCTGGCTGACCGCGGCGGCGATCATGACCGCAGTCCGCCGTGCGGCCACCGAGGGCGGCAGCCGGCATGTCCGGACCTCGCTCGCCGGGACCGGGGAGTGGCTGAACTCCTTGGGGCGCAAGGAAGCCGGGCCCACCGGCTTCGACGGTGGCGAATGGCTCGAAGACGTCGACGGCCAGCTCGGCCGGGTCACCCGGGTCAAGATGGCGGGCACCCTGCCGGGCTCGAATCCACAGTGGACGGAAGCGACGCACGTACCCGGAAGCGACCGCCCGGTCTGGTGATCGTTCCGCAAGTAGGTGACTAATTGCGGCGTAGCCAGGTCGCGAATCGGCGGCGAGGCTTGGGGATCTCGCCGCGCTCCACGAGCCACGTGCCGAAAGCGTCCGCGTAGGCTCGCGCGCGGATCGCGTCGGTCTTCGGATGGCTGGTCGCGTACTCGCGGAACAGCGCGGCGAACCGGTCGCCGAGGGCCTCGGCGAGATCCGGCCGGAGGTAGGCGACCAGCCTGCTCTGCTTGTTCCGTAAGACGTTCGCCTCGATACGGAGCCTGTCCGCGTCGAAGCCCGCCGGGGCGTCGCCTCCCGCGAGGAGCGCCTTGAGCAGCTCGGCCTGCTGGGCGGCGAGCCGCTCTCGGGGCGACGTCACGGCGAGACCGCTTCCCGCAACGCGGCCAGCTCGGCCGCGAGTTCCGTGTCGGACGGGTAGTCGTCGTCGCGTTCCAGCAGGACACCCGGTGGCTCGGTGCGGCGTCGCAGTTCGCGCAGCAGGTCCAGCACCTCCGGGACCACCGGATGGGCGTGCGTGTCGTGGTAGACGCCGTCGCGTTCGACGCCGCCGGCCATATGCGTGTACGCCAGCCGTTCCCACGGGATCTCGTCGAGGAACCGTTCGGGATCGGTGCCGAGGTTGCGGGCGTTGGCGTACAGATTGGCGACATCGATGATCAGCAGGCAGCCGGTCCGGTCGGTGAGCTCCCGCAGGAACTCCGACTCGGTGAACTCCGCGTCCGGCCAGTCCAGCACCGCCGCGATGTTCTCCAGCGCGAACGGGACCTCCACGATGGACTGCGTCAGTTTGACGTTGTCCACCAGGACATCCAGCGCTTCCCGGGTGCGGGGGAGCGGCATCAGATGACCCGAGTCGAGCCCGCCCGCGCGCACGAAGCACACGTGGTCGCTGGCCATCGGCGCGCCGAGCGCGCGGGTGACCTCCGCGAGATGCTCGACGCGCGCGGTGTCCAGCGGCTCGGCCCCGCCCAGCGAGAGCGAGACCGCGTGCGGCAGGACCGGCATTCCCTTGTCGCGCAACGCGACCAGCGTTTCGGGAAGGTGCCCGGCGTGCAGGTTCTCGGCGACGACCTCGACCCAGTCGACGCCGGGCAGCCGCGCGATCGACAGGTCCAGCTCGTGCCGCCAGCCGATGCCGATCCCGAGCCTGCCCGGCGCGTCAGCCACCACAGCCGCCGCCTCCGCAGGAACTCCCGCCTCCGCTGCTGCACGAGCTTCCTCCGCCGGTACTGCACGTGGAGCCGCCGCCGGACGAACCGCCGCCGAAACCCCCGGGGACCGGAGGCGGGATCAGGGCCGCGCTCAGTTCCTCGTCCGGGTAGTAGGCGAGGCCGCCGAACGCGACCGCCGCCGCGGCGCCACCCAGCAAGGCGCCGCCGGCCGCACCGGCGTAACCCGGTCCGTTCGGGATGCCGCGTTTGCGCTCCCGGCCATGGACGGACCTGGCCCGGTGGAGGATCCGGCCGCCTTCGCTGGTCGGCCGCGGGCCCGACCGCTTGTTCTTGACCGCCCGGGCGATCAGCGTCGCGAACACGGCCGCGATCAGCAGCGGGATGAGGAAACCGACGGGGCGGTCACCGGAGATCCCGGCGATCAGGCGGACGACACCGAGCACGAGCACGGCGAGGTACAGAAAGAAGACGACCTGGCGGATCCGGGGCGACCTGTCCGCGACGACGAGTCCCCGCTCCTCCAGTCCTTTGGCGAGCGCCTGCATCGGCCCCGACATCCGCAGGCGGTCGCGGATGCCTCGGGTAGTGGAGTTGTAGCCCGGCCGCGCGCCCTTGGCGACGGCCTTCTCGATCGGGTCGGCGGGCAGGGGGCCGGTGAGCTGGAGCTGCTTCGAGCTGCTGACCCGCAACGTCCCGCGGTCGACCAGCGCCGCGATGGCCGTGTCGACCACCCGGTCCGGGCCGCCGGCGAGATAGGCGAGTTCGTACACCGTCGGTTCCGGTTCGCTCACGGTGGCGCGCGGGATCTTGGCGCCGAGCTTGGCCGCGATCGTCCAAAGGAGACCGACGACCAGCGGGAACACCAGCAGGGCGCCATAGATCGCCAGGAACGCAGGTCCGGGGATGCCCCAGGTGTCTTCCATCGCACGGGCCTTTCGCGAGCAGGTGCACTTACCGTAGTCGGACGCTTGGCCGTCCGGTCTCGGTTCCGGTGATTCGACCATCCGAAGCGGGTCTTCACGACGGCAGTTGGGCCGTCAGTAGCCGCCGGTCCCGCAGGTGCTCGAACCGGGACCGTCACCCCAGCCGAAGGTGCGGGTGTCCTTGGCGGGGCGCCCGCCGTAGCGGCTCAGGATGGCGGCGACCTCGCGATCGGGATACGCGGCGAAGCCGCCGAGGGCCACCGCGCCCGTCGCACCCGAAACGAGGCTTCGATCCGACTCCGCCGCGGCCAGCACCGCGCGGCCCGCGGCCGTCGTCCTGCCCTCGTGATCGGTCCGGCCGAGCCGGAGGGAGACGATCAGCAAGGCCAGTGCCACGACGAGGAGCACGGTCAGGACCACGGTGCCGTCGGTGGCGATCCACCGGACCGTCCCGACCCCCAGAAGGACGGCGTAGACGACGGCGGCGATCCTCCACGTGAGCCTTCGGCGTCCTTCGGCGACGACCAGGCCCTGGCGGCCCAGATCGGCCCACAGCTCTCGCATCGCCGGGCCGTGGCTCATCGTCTTCCACAACTCGTGGTCGGGGAAGGACGCCAGGTGACCGGCGAGCTCCAGCCCCAGTGGGTCGACCGGAACCAGTGGAGTGCGGTAGATCCTGCCCGAACCGCCGAGCCGGGCCTGGTCCCGTTCGAGCATCGAGGCGACCACCGTTTCGGTGACCCGCGAGGCGCCACCCGCCAAGGCCGCCACGTGCCGCACGCTCGGCAACCCGCCGCCGTCGTGAAAGCCGCGCCGGAGCCGAAGCACGTGAAGCGCCGCGACCGTGACGGGGAGCGCGATCGCCGGTGCGTAGAGCCACCCGGAGTCAGCCACCGCACCCACCTCCACCGCAGGAAGAACCGCTCGCGCAGCCGCTTACCCCGCTCGACGACCCCGACGACCCCCTGGCGGTGGCATCGCCCGCCCTGACCAGCATGTCCGCCATGACCGGATCTGGATACGCCGCCAAGCCGCCGAGGGCCACCGCGCCCGCCACTCCGGGGAGCAGGGCAGGATTCCGCCGGGCCGCGCCGAGGACGCGCAGTCCTGCCGCGGTCGGCAGGACTGCGCGGCTCGGACGCAGGAGAAGGACGGTCCCGGCGATGGCCGCGACCACTGCGACGAGAAGGCCCGCCAGTATCCCGGCTTGGCGACCCAGCGGCATGGCGTTGGCGAACCTCGCCAGCCCGAGCGCGAGCACGGGGAGGTAGACGATCAAGGCCGCCAGCCACCCGGCGCGACGGCGGCGTTCGTCCACTTGCAGGCCGCTCAGCTGAAGTTCGTTGCGCACTTCCTGGACGGCGGCACTCCGGCTCAGCAGCTTCTTCAACCGGTAGAGCCCGCCGGCACCCGCTCGCGGAATGAGTTCGGTGGCGGCGCGCGTGAGCGGATCCCCCGATGCGGCGCGGAGGACCGTGACGCGCCCTCGGCTGTCCAGCCGTAGCTGCTCACCGGCGACCATGGTGGCCACCACGACATCGGCGACCCGTTCGGTGCCACCGTCCAGCGCGGCGAGGTGGTACGGGCCCGGCGGCGTCCACTCGTCGGCGGCACGACGCCGCAGCGACTGGGCCCACAGTCCGGCGAAGAGAAACGGCAGCACGACGAGGCAGCCGTACAGCCACGCGAAAGCCGGTCCCGAGATCCCCCAGGGTTCGTTCATACGACACCGCCCTCCCTGACGTTGTTCACCATGAACGCGTCGGGGAGGGCGGTGGTTCGCTTCGGTCGGTTACGACTCGGGAACGAGCTTCAGCGAGATCGAGTTGATGCAGTACCGCTGATCCGTCGGCGTGGCGTAGCCCTCGCCTTCGAAGACGTGCCCGAGGTGGCTGTGGCACGACTTGCACAGCACCTCGATGCGGCGCATCCCCATGGTGGTGTCCTCACGGAGGAGGACGGCGTCGGTGTCGGCCGGGTCGTAGAACGACGGCCAGCCACAGTGGCTCTCGAATTTCGTGTCGCTGCGGAACAGTTCGGCGCCACAGGCACGGCACTGGTAGACCCCGGTGGTCTTCTCATCGGTGTACTCACCGGTGAAGGGGCGCTCGGTGCCCGCCTGGCGGAGCACGGCGTACTCGTCGGGGCTGAGCTGTTCCCGCCATTCCTGCTCGGACTTGACCACGCGGGGTGTGGCTCCGACAACGGGTTTCATGCCTTTCACCGGTTCCACGTTACCCCGCGAGCCACGCGATGGCCCGGCCGATGATGTCCCATGCGGTGACCATCACGCCGAGCACGATGAGGATCACGACCAGTGCCGAAATCCACCAGCGCAGACCGCCGATCCGGTTGCTGGAGTCGGCGAAATCGGAGACACCGTCGAGACAGGCTTCCACGGTGAAATTCGGGCCGCAGCGTTCGATGCGGTCCAGATGCTCGGCGAAGGCACGGGCTTCGGGATCGTACGGGTCGAGGCCTACCAGATCCTCCTGGAAGCGAGGATTCTGGCCAGGTCCGAAAGGTCCGCTATCGGCCATACCGGCAACAGTAAGCCACGAGCGGCGATTGGCCTACCACCGGCGAGGCGGGTCTCACCACCGCCACGCTGCGTCAGTTGCCGAGTACTCGCGTGTCGGCGTCGATGTAGTACTGGCCGCCGACCTGGACCACGCGCAGCGCCGGCCGCGGTCCCTTGTTGAGCGTGATGTTCATGTCGATCGAGCCATCAGGGTTTCCGCCGCCGCTGTCCGCTCGCGCGGTGTCGGCACCGGTGACCTTGTGAGTGCTCCAGTACTCGGCGAAAGCCTGCTCCGAGCCGTAGACCTCTTTCGCGGCCTCCGTGAGCTTGTTCCAGCTCGCGGACGTTCCGATCTTGTCGGTGTCAAAGAAGTCCAGCAGGAATTGCCCCACGCTGGAGTAGCTGGTGACCTTCTCACTCGGGGTTTTCCCCAAGCCCGCGGGCGCGGGCCGCGACGAAGACGAGCCGCTCTTCGGCGGCGCAGAGACACTGGTCTGCGGGTTCGCCCCGGCGTTGTTGCCGCCCTGGTTGTCGCTCCCGTTGCCCGAATTGAGGACCAGGAACACGATCACGGCGACCACCACGACGGCGGCACCGGCGCCCGCGAACAGGACGGCCTTGCGTTTGGCGTCGGCGGGCTTGGCCTGGGACGGCCGCATCGGAGCGGCCGCGGACGGCGGCGGGCTCATCGCGGCGACCGGACGTGGCGGCGTGTTCGGCGGGGCGGACGGCGAGCGCATCGGGATGAAGGCGGCCGTCGGCGTGTGGGTCTTGGCCGGAGCCGGGGGAGCGCCCGCGGCGGACTCGGCGGGCTTGTCGGTCCGCTGCCACGGCGGCCGCTCTCCGCCGGGGATGCCGTGTCCCGGGGTGTCGGGCACGGCGGGCTGTCTACCGCCGCCCGCTCCGAAGAGCCGCGGCGACGCGGCCATGCCCGCGCCGGACTCGTTCGCCGCCAGTGCGGCGAGACGTTCCCTGGCCTCGGCCATGGTCGGGCGCTCGGTCGGCTCGGTGCGCAGGAGGCTCATCAGCAGCGCCGTCGCGGGGCCCGCCTGCTGCGGCGGGTTGATCTGGCCGTTCGCCGCCGCGTACAGCAGCGCCAGCTGGTTCGAGCTGTTCCCGTACGGGGTCTGGCCCTCGATCGCCTGGTAGAGCGTCGCGCCGAGCGCGAAGACGTCGGAGCTGGGCACCGGGTCGGAGCCGCGCGCCAGCTCGGGCGCGAGATACGCCGGGGTGCCGCCGATCAGGCCGGTCTGGGTGAGCGTCATGTCGCCGGCGGCGCGGGAGATGCCGAAGTCGGTGATCTTCGCGGTACCGGCCTCGTCGATCAGGATGTTGCCCGGTTTGACGTCGCGGTGCACGATCCCGGCGCGGTGCGCGGCCACCAGCGCCGACGCGACCTGCTCGCCGATCTTCGCGACGCGCCCGAGCGGCAGCGTGCCTTCCTCGGAGATGATCGCCGAGAGACTCGGGCCGTTCAGGTACTCCATCACCAGGCAGGGATCGCCGCCGTGCTCGGCGATGTCGAACACCACGATCGCGTTCGGATGCTGGAACCGGGCCGCGTTCTTCGCCTCGCGCATGGCGCGCTGGCGCATGTTGTCGCGTTCGGCCTCGGAGACACCCGGCTGCGGGAGGATCTGCTTGACCGCCACCGAGCGCTCGAGGCGGACATCGATGGCACGCCAGACCACCCCCATGGCACCGCTACCAATTTGCTCGACCAGGCGATAGTGCCCAGCGATCAGCTGACCGGTGTCGATGGCGACTGCTCCTGACACATTCTCCGGGTGATGGTGGCGCTACGCGGCCTGACAGGTCCCGCGCACCCGATCGAGTGTAGCGGGCGGCGGTTTCGGCTCCCCGTCAGCTCGCCGGTGCGGAGGCGGGCGATTCTTCTTCCTCGCTCGGATCGGGCACCGGCAGGGCTTTGCGCCGGAAGACCTTCACCAGCCCGATGGCCCCCGCCGCGGCGAACACGGCGTAACAGATCAGCAGGGCGGGCGGTGTTTCCCCGGTCAGCGCGTCACCGAGGACGACGACCGCGACCGTTCCCGGGAGGCTGCCGAGCGCGGTCCCGATCAGATACGGGGCGAAACGGACCGATGACACTCCGCACAGGTAACTGAACGGAGCGAACGGCACCATCGGGATCAGCCTTAAGGAGGTGATCGCCAAGACGCCGCCGTCCGAAAGTCGCTCGTTGACCGCGCGGACCTTCGCCCGGTGCAGGTGCCGGGTGACCAGATCGCGGCCGAGTGCCCTCGAAAGAGCGAACGAGAGCGCCGACGCGACCGTGGTCGCCAGGATGCCGACGACGATGCCCGTGGTGGCGCCGAGCAGCAACCCGCCCGCCAGGTTGAACACGGTGCGCGGGATCGGTGCCACGGTCAGGATCGAATAGACCAGGAAGAACACGAGTGGGGTGGCCGGGCCGGTCTCGGCCGCCCAGGCCCGCAGCCCGGCCGGACCCGGGATCGGCAGCAGGACCGCGGCCGCCACGAAAAGGGCGAGCACGGTGAGCGCGAGGATTAATTTGGTACGGCCGGACACCGCGTCAACCGTACCGTGTCCGGTGTGATCGACACCGAGGCGCTGCGGACGCAGCCCGAACTGACCGGCGGGCACGTCGTGCTCACGCAGCTCGACGAAACCTACTTCGAGACCGCGTGGAAGGCCTTGCAGGAGCCCGAAACCATCCGGCTGACCGGGACGCACACCCGGTTCACCCCCGAGCAGATCCGGACCTGGCTCGCCGGGCGGACCGGCCTGGACGACAGGGCGGACTACGCGATCGTGCGCAAGGAGGATCGCGCGCACGTCGGCGATCTCGCGCTCACCGACATCGACAAGGACAATCGCTCCGCGTCGTTCCGCATCGCGCTGAACGGGCCGGAGTTCTTCGGCAAGGGCTATGGCACCGAGGCGACCAGGCTGCTGCTGGACTACGCGTTCGACGTCGTCGGCCTGCATCGTGTCTCGCTGGAGGTCTTCGACTACAATCCGCGGGCCCAGCGAGCTTACGAGAAGGCCGGGTTCGTCCGTGAGGGGCTCCAGCGGGAAGCGCTGTGGTGGGACGGCGAGTGGCATGACGTCGTCACGATGGCAATCCTGAAGACCGATCCCCGGCCCTGATCGGCGATACCGTGTGCGCATGCCCAAGAACGGTGAACCGATCGAGGTCGAAGCGGGCGGGCGCAAGGTCCGCGTGTCCAGCCCGGACAAGGTGTACTTCCCGGCGAGGGGGATCACGAAGCGCCAGGTCGTGGAGCACTACGTCGCGGTCGGAGAGCCTCTGCTGCGCGCGATCGGGGAGCGGCCGACGACGCTGAAGCGCTACGTCGACGGCGTCGAGGGCGAGTGGTTCTACGCCAAGCGCGTGCCGAAGGGCGCCCCGGAGTGGGTGGAGACCGCGAAGATCACCTTCCCGTCCGGCCGGACGGCCGAGGAGGTCTGCCCGACCGAGCCCGCCGTGTTCGCCTGGGCGGCGAACCTGGGCACCTTCGACTTCCACCCCTGGCCGGTGCGGCGGCCCGACGTCGACCATCCCGACGAACTCCGTATCGACGTGGACCCGCCGGACGAGGCGGGCTTCGCCGACGCGGTCGAGGTCGCGGGCGTGGTGCGCGAGGTGCTCGACTCGGCGGGGCTGGTCGGCTACCCGAAGACCTCGGGTGGCCGCGGCGTGCACGTCCTGGTGCGGATCCGGCCGGAGTGGGACTTCATCGAGGTCCGGCACGCGGTGATCGCGCTGGGTCGCGAGGTCGAACGCCGGATCCCGGACAGGGCGACCATCGCGTGGTGGAAGGAAGAGCGCGGCGGCAGGGTCTTCATCGACTACAACCAGGCCGCCCGCGACCGCACGGTGGCGTCGGCCTGGTCGGTCCGCGGCACCCAGCGGGCGACGGTGTCGACGCCGCTGACCTGGGATCTGCTGACCGAGGTCGACCCGGACGACTTCGATGTCCTCACCGCCGGCGCCTTCTACGCCGAGCGCGGCGACCTGCACGCGCCGATGGACGAGCGGGCTTTCGGCATCGAGACGCTGCTGGAGTGGTACGCGCGGGACGAGCGTGACCACGGCGTCGGCGAGATGCCGTATCCGCCGGACTACCCGAAGATGCCCGGCGAGCCGAAGCGCGTCCAGCCGAGCAAGGCACGGGACGACACCTGACGGCTTCCGGACCGGAACGCCTTTCGTGACGACGTGTGCGTGCTCGGTGACCATTTCGTCCCGGCGGTCGTTCTTTCCTTCGTTTTGCTCCCGGAGTGATTGCGCTTTCATGTCGATCCAGAAACCAGTCACCGTCGCGCGGTGGATCGATACGAGACTGTGTGACGCGTGGGACTCAGCCGTAACGCAGGTCTTCCTGCCAGCGACAATTCCCACCGAACACTAGGCTGGGGGAGGACGAAGGAGTATCCGTGGACGACCTGATCGCCTTTCTCGCCGCGCGTGTGGGGCAACGCCAGGCGTTGATCATGCAGGCGGTCAAGAAAACCGAGATCAACGAATCGCTCACCCGCGGTGAGACCAAGGTCGTCATCGAAAAGAAGATCCGTTCGCTCAACGACCTCGAACTCGACACGGTCAATCAGATGATCAACGAGATCGAGGCGACCCGGCGGCTCCTGCAGGCGCACCGCACCACGGTCTCGGAGAAGGTGCCCGGATTCCCCTTGTACGGCAACGAGTACTGGTGCGAGACCTGCCATGTGCCCGCCGACGAGGCGGGGACGAACTGGTGCCTGACCCTGCGGCTGCTGGCCCTGCCGCACGCCGACCACCCGGACTACAGCGAGCGCTGGCGCCCCTGAGCGGGGAATGCCCGCCCGGTCCGGGCGCGTTGACCCGAAGGTGATCACGCTTTCGGTACTGGACCGGTCCCCGACCCGCCGCGGCGGCGACGCGCCCCGCGCCCTGCGGGACACGGTCGCCTTCGCGCGGGACATCGAAGCGCTCGGTTATCACCGGTTCTGGGTCTCCGAACACCACAGCGTGCCCGGCGTCGCCGGTTCGGCGCCGACGGTGCTGGCGGCCGCCATCGCTTCGGCGACCGAACGGATCCGGGTCGGCACGGGCGGCGTGATGCTGCCGAACCACCGGCCGCTCGTGGTCGCGGAACAGTTCGGTGTACTCGAATCGCTCTTCCCCGGCCGGATCGACATGGGGCTGGGGCGTTCGGTCGGGTTCACCGGCGGGGTCCGGCAGGCGCTCGGGCACGACAAGGACGACGCCGATCGCTTCGGTGACCAGGTTCGCGAGCTGCTGGGCTTCCTCGCGGGCGATCAGACGACGTATCCGGGTGTGCACGCCATCCCCGCGGAAGGCCTGCGTGTGCCCGCGTTCCTGCTGGCCACCGGCGCCGGGGCGCGGCTGGCCGCGGAACTGGGGCTGCCGCTGGTGATCGCGCCGGTCCGGGGTGAGGGACCGATGCTCGAAGCCATCGAGGGGTACCGCGCCGGGTTCCGCCCGTCCGCGCGGGCGTCGCGGCCGTACGTCGTGGTGTCCACGGCGATCGCGGTCGCCGAGACGGCCGAACGGGCACGGCGGTTGCTGATCCCCGAAGCGTGGTCGACGGTCTACTCGCGGACGCACGGCGTCTTCCCGCCGTTGGCCCCGGTGGAAGAGATCCTCGCCGGTCCGCTGTCGGACCGCGACCGGGAGCGGCTGGACCGGGCGCTCGACGGTCAGCTCGCCGGCACCCCGGACGAGATCGGCGACCGGCTGGCCGAGCTCGCCGCCACGACCGGAGCCGACGAGATCCTGGTGACCACCAGCACTTTCGACCAGACGGAGCGGCTGGATTCCTATCGCGCGCTGGCCGAGGTCGCCGGGCTTCGGAGCCTGGCCGCGGCGTCGTGAGTTTTGCTAGGGTCACGGCCATGACTGCCGGGTCGGCCTCGTGCCGTGAGCGGACGGGTTCCCCGGCTTCCGCTTGAGCTCCGCGTGGGCCCGCGGCCCACCTTCTCCCGTATGTGTCCTGAGCTGTGGACCATGCATGGAGAGGAGGTGAATCGCATGTCTCCCACCGAAAACTGGCGGGCTTTCGTCACCGCGCACGCCGATGGCGGCGTTCTGGACGGCGTCGTCACGCGGGTGCTCCCGTTCGGCGCGTTCGTCGAAGTGGCCCCCGGGATGGAAGGGCTGTTGCCGACCGTCGGCGGAACCGGCCCGCTCGCCGCCGGGGCGGCCGTCGTGGTACGGCTGGACAAGCTGGACGTCCAGAACCGGCGGTTCAGCCTGATCCTGGCCTGATCCGGCGCGTTTCGCCCTCTCGAAGCGGGCAGGGAAACCCTAGAGGCGCAACAGAAGCTGGGTGAGGATGCGTTGCGCGGGGTCGTCGAGATCGATCCCGCACACCTCGCCGGCGCGGCGCACCCGGTAGCGGACCGTGTTCGGGTGGATGTTCAGCTCGCGCGCCGCCTTCCGGACGTCGCCGAACGCGTCGAGATAGGCGAGCACGGCGGGCACCAGGATGCCGCCGTGCTCGGCGTCGTGGGCGACCAGTTCGGTCAGCCGAGGATCGCGGATCCTCGGCTGCTCGCCGAGGAACGCGAGCACCTCCGAGAGCAGGACCTCGGCCCGGACGTCGGCCAGCGAGGCGACGTCCGCGGTCCCGTGCCCGCGCGCCATCGTCGCCAGTACACGGTCCGCGTCGCCACGCGAGGCCGCCGCGTCGGAGAGGCTGGGGACCACACCGCCCAGCGCCGCGCGCACCCGGACGTCGAGATGCCGTCGCGCGGTACCGGCGATCTCCTTGGCCAGCGTCAGGATCCGCGGTTCGGCGTGCTCGGGGAGGTCGGGAAGGAGCGCGTAGACCCGGCCGCCGATCACGCTCACCAGCGCGCTCCGCCGGTACGCGGCGGTGTGCACGGTGATCAGGTGCACCAGCTCCGCGCGCCGGAGCTGCCGGTCGGTCGCGGCCCGGTCGCGGGGGAGCGAGAACGCCAGCACCATGGCGGGTTTCCCGGGGTCCGCGCCGATGTCGTCGGCGACGGACTCGGCGTCGAGTCGGCCGTCGAGCAGCCCCGCCAGCAGATCCTCGCGCAAGCGGAGTTCCGGGCTGGGCAGCGTCCGGTGCCGGATCAGCTGCGGCGCGAGCGCGCGGCTGGCGCCGAGCAGGGCGACCTCCGCGCTTTCGGTGAGCGGATGCGCGCCCTCCTGGACCCAGATCGTGCCCAGCGGCTGCGATCCGGCGTGGATCCCGGCCGCGATCCGCCGCCGGATGCCGAGATCGGGCCGTTCGTCGATGCGGACGATGCCTTCACCGGCGCGAAGACGCTGGTAAACGCCCCATTCGCGCAGCATCGCGAGATAGCGTTCCGGGCCTTCGCGGCCGAGGATGGAAAGCCTGCGCAGCTCGTCCACCTCGTCGCCCGCCCGCGAATAGGCCAGCACGCGGCTCGCGGTGTCCTCGATGCTGACCAGGCCGCCGGTCAGGGTCGCGATGGTCTGCGCTAGTGAGAACAGATCGCCAAGGACCTCGCCGCTGTCCGCCTCGCCACCTGCGCGAGCGGCGTCGACGACGCCCCTGGCCAGGGCTTCGACCTGTTCCCAGCGCGCTTCGTGGCCGACTTCGATCAGCGCGATCCCCGCGTCGGCCGCGACGTTCACGACGGCCATGCCGTTCTTGACCGCGACGGCGGCCGCGCCGGACCGCGCCGCCGCCCGGATCGCACCCGCGGCGGAGCGTCCGCGAGCGCCGATCACCAGGACGAGGTCACCCGGATGGGCGTCGGGCGGATCCTCCGGATCGTGGATGACGACCTCCTCCACGCCGACACCGAGCCCGCCCGGGGCCGCGAGCACCCTGACCAGCGGTTCCCCAAGGGTGGCGAGGACATGCCGCAGGGAAGCGCCAGGGGTCGTCTGAGTAGTCAGGGAGGACACTGTGATCACCGGTTAAGCCGATCGGACAAGATGGTCACCCTGATTCTAGCCAGTCGGACAATCCTTCAGAGGGCCGTCAGGTCTACCGTTCGGGATGAGACCTCTACCCGGCGAAGTGCAGTCAGGAGCAGTCAGTGGACGCCGTGACCCAGACCCCCGCCCCGAAGAACGAGCCGGTGCTGAACTACGCACCGGGCAGCGCTGAGCGCGCTGAACTCGAGGGCGCGCTCAAGTTGCTGGGCAACGCCGACCCCATCGACATCACCGCGACGATCGGTGGTGAGCAGCGCAAGGGCGGCGGCGAGAAGATCGAGGTCGTCCAGCCGCACAACCACAAGGCCGTGCTGGGCGTCATCCACAGCGCGACCGCGCAGGACACCCACGACGCGATCGCCGCCGCGAAGGCCGCCGCCCCGGGCTGGCGCGCGCTGTCCTTCGACGACCGCGCCGCGATCATCCTGCGCGCCGCCGACCTGCTGGCCGGCCCGTGGCGCGCCAAGCTGAACGCCGCCACCATGCTCGGCCAGTCGAAGACCGCGTTCCAGGCCGAGATCGACTCCGCCTGCGAGCTGATCGACTTCTGGCGTTTCAACGTCGCCTTCGGCCGTCAGATCCTCGCCGAGCAGCCGGTCAGCTCGCCCGGTATCTGGAACCGGATGGAGCACCGCCCGCTCGAGGGCTTCGTGTACGCCATCACCCCGTTCAACTTCACCGCGATCTCCGGCAACCTGCCGACCGCGCCCGCGCTGATGGGCAACGTCGTGCTGTGGAAGCCGTCGCCGACGCAGAGCTACGCCGCGCACATGCTGATGCGGCTGCTCGAAGAGGCGGGCATGCCGCCGGGCGTCATCAACCTGCTTCCGGGCGACGGCAAGGCCGTTTCCGAGGTCGCCCTGACCCACCGCGACCTGGCCGGGATCCACTTCACCGGTTCCACCGCGACCTTCCAGCACCTGTGGGCCACCGTCGGCGCCAACATCTCCGGCTACCGCACGTACCCGCGGCTGGTCGGCGAGACCGGCGGCAAGGACTTCGTGCTCGCGCACGCCTCCGCCGACGTCGACATCCTGCGCACCGCGCTGATCCGCGGCGCCTTCGAGTACCAGGGCCAGAAGTGCTCGGCCGCGTCCCGCGCCTACGTCCCGCGTTCGCTCTGGGCGAGCCTGAAGGACGAGCTGGTCTCCGAGACCGAGGCCATCACTTACGGCGACGTCACCGATCTGGACAACTTCGGTGGCGCCGTGATCGACCGCCGCGCCTTCGACAAGCACGCCGCCGTGCTGAAGAGCGCGGCCGACGACCCCGAAATCGAGGTCATCGCCGGTGGTACCGCCGATGACAGCGTCGGCTACTTCGTGCGCCCGACGATCCTGGTGTCGGACAACCCGGACCACGAGATCTTCCGCACCGAGTACTTCGGCCCGATCCTCGCGCTGCACGTCTACGACGACAGCAGCGACGCGGGCTTCGACGAGGTTCTGAAGCTGGTCGACGAGACCGCCGACTACGCGCTCACCGGCGCGGTCATCGCGAACGACCGCACGGCCGTCGCGAAGGCGTCCGAGGCGCTGCGCTTCGCCGCCGGCAACTTCTACGTCAACGACAAGCCGACCGGTGCGGTCGTCGGCCAGCAGCCCTTCGGCGGCGGCCGCGCGTCCGGCACCAACGACAAGGCCGGTTCGGTGTTCAACCTGCTCCGCTGGACGAGCCCGCGCTCGGTCAAGGAGACGTTCGTTCCGCCCACCAGCGTCCGTTACCCCCACCAGGGCTGAGATCTCCAGGAGTCCGTGATGTTGCGTGCCCCGTTGCTCGCCGCCGCTCGATCCCAGCGGATGCGCAAGCTGGTCGAGGTCGTCCCCGCCACCCGATCGGTGGTCAGCCGGTTCGTCGCCGGTGCGAGGACGTCCGACGCCGCCCGGGTGGTCCGTGAACTGGCCGACCAGGGCCTCCGGGTCACCCTCGACCACCTCGGCGAGGACACCACCGATGCCGAGCAGGCCGCGACCACGGTCCGCGCCTACGAGGAACTGCTGACCGCGCTGGCGGCCGACGGCCTCGCGTTCGGCGCGGACGTCTCGGTGAAGCTGTCCGCCGTCGGGCAGTTCCTCCCCGTCGACGGGGAGAAGGTCGCGCTGGAGAACGCCCGCAAGATCTGCGCCGCGGCCGAAGCGGTCGGTGCCACGGTGACCCTCGACATGGAGGACCACACCACCACCGACTCGACGCTGGGCATCCTCAAGGAGCTGCGCACCGAGTACCCGTGGGTCGGCGCGGTGCTGCAGGCCTACCTGCGGCGCACCGAGCAGGACTGCCGCGATCTGGCTACGGAAGGTTCCCGCGTCCGGCTGTGCAAGGGCGCGTACGCCGAACCCGAGGAGGTCGCGTTCCAGGACAAGTCCGAAGTGGACAGGTCCTACGTGCGCTGCCTGAAGATCCTCATGCAGGGCAAGGGTTATCCGATGGTCGCCTCGCACGACCCGCGGATGATCGCGATCGCCGAGAAGCTCGCGGCCGACGCGGGCCGCAAGGCGGACGACCACGAATTCCAGATGCTGTACGGGATCCGTCCCGAGGAACAGCGCCGGATCGCGGGCGACGGCAAGACGATGCGCGTCTACGTCCCCTACGGCGACGAATGGTACGGCTATTTCATGCGCAGGCTGGCGGAACGCCCGGCGAACCTGGCGTTCTTCCTGCGCGGACTCGCCACCCGGGGCTGACCCGGCCCCCGGTGGCACTGTTCCGCTGAAAGACAAAGGGGCCCTTCCCGGCGAAACCCGCCGGGAAGGGCCCCTTCTCCATGCTCGTCAGGCCTCCTTGGCCGCCTCTTCCTTGAGCTTGTCCATGTCGATGTCGCGCGCCTGCTGGATGAGGTCTTCCAGCGTCTTCTCCGGGAGCGCGCCCGGCTGCGCGTAGATGACCGTCTTGTCGCGGATCACCGCGAGCGTGGGGATCGAACGCACATCGAAGGCCGCGGCCAGCTGCTGCTCGGCCTCGGTGTCGACGCTCGCGAAGACGATGTCGTCGTGGTTGCCCGACACCTTCTCGTAGGTCGGTGCGAACTGGCGGCACGGCATGCACCAGTCCGCCCAGAAGTCGATGATCACGAAGTCGTTCTCCGACACGACCTGATCGAAGTTGGCGGCGGTCAGCTCCACAGTGCTCATGCCGGGCGTAACGAATCGGGCGGGACGCGCATTCCCGCGAGTGCGCGTAGCGTCTCGGATGGAGCAACCCAGGTTTCGCAGGAGGCGCAGATGGCCGACGGTGACATCCTCAGCCGGATCGACGAGCTGGTCAGCGAGGAGCACGAGCTCCGTTCGCGGGCGATCGGCACCGGGCTGAGCTCGGACGACCGGTCCCGGCTCGCGAGTGTGGAACAGCAGCTGGACCAGTGCTGGGATCTGCTGCGGCAGCGGCGGGCACGCGTGGAGTTCGACGACGATCCGGACCAGGCTTCGGCGCGGCCGATCTCCGAGGTGGAGTCTTACCGGCAGTAGGCCGTTTCGCGCGGCTGAAGGACGCCTTCACCGCATGTCACGCGGTGAAGGGCGCTTTCGTCGCATCGCATGCGGTGAAAGCGTCCTTCAGCCCACGTCAGTGATCAGGCCGGGCAGAGGGTCCCGTCGACGGGCACCTTCCCGTCGATCAGGAAGGCCCGCGTCGCGTCCGCGACACACGGCGAGAGGGTCAGGGCGCCGTGCCCGGCGCCCTGCCAGGTGATCGTCACCGCGCTCGGCATCTGGTCGGCCGCCCGGCCGGTGCCCTGCTCCGGTGTGACCGGGTCGGTCGCGGTGCCGGCGACGAGCATCGGCGGGGCGCCCGGCGCTCCCGCGGGCGGAAGCGGCTCACGGCGCACGGGCCACGGGCTGCACCAGGCCAGCTGCTGTGCGGCGAAGACACCGAACTGCGGATACTTGTCGCGCAAGGTCGTGGTCGCGCGCGTGAGTTCCTCGGCCGAGAGCCGGGTCGCGCTGTCGTTGCATTTGGTCGCGAGCGTGCCGTCCAGCCGCGACGGCCGCGCCTTGGTGTCCTTCAGCACCGGCTCGGCGAACGCGGCCAGCGGCGTGACGTCGCCGGTCTGCGCGGACTTGAGCGCCTCGGCGAGTTCGACCCAGCGCGAGCGCTGCGCGAGCCCGGAGTAGACGGCGTACAGCGCGATCCCCGGAGTGATCTCCTCGCCGTCGGTGGTCGTCGCGGACGCCGACCGGAGCCGGTCGGCGACGGCGGTCACGGCCGCGCGCGCGTCGCCGATCGGGCAGCCCCTCGCGATGCAGTCGGCGCCGAACGCGTCGAGGGTCGCCTGCGCGCTCGCGGCGACGGATTCCTGGGTGGCGGTCGCGTCGGGGGCGGGGTCGGGCAGCCCGTCGAGCATGACCCGGCCGACCTGGGCAGGGAACCGCACGGCGTATTCGGCGAGGACCTTCGAACCGTCGCCGTGGCCCAGCGCGTGCAGCTTGTCCAGCCCCAGTTGCTCCCGGAGCTCTTCGAGGTCGCCCGCTGCCCGCCAGCTGTCCATCGCGACCTGCGCGTCGTCCAGTTCGATGGCGCACTGCTGCCCCGCGCGGCGTGCCGCGTCGACGACGCCTTCGAGGTCGGCGGCGGCCGGATCGGCGCCGAGCAGATCGGTGCGGATCTCGGCGGGGATGCACTGCACCGGCATGGACGTCCCCGTCCCGCGCCGGTCCACGCCGATCAGCGAGAACTTCTGCAGGAACTCGGGAGGCAGCGTCGCGGCCAGCCGCGCGGCGTACAGCGACCCCGGCTCGCCGTCGACGTCGTTGACCACGACGAGCGGGATCGGCCCGCCCCCGGTCTTGACCACCGAAAGCCGTGAGAGCCCGCGACCGGGCAGGTCCGGCGCGTCGAGTGTGGTGGGCACCCTGGCACAGGAGAACTTCAGCGTGTCCGGCACGGACGGCTGGCCCAGCCGCTGCCGGGTCGCTTCGTCGCAGTCCTCCCATTTGATCGACGGCGACCGCGGTTCGGCGAGCGGCGGCAGCGGGACCTGCTGTGCCGTCGTCTGGCCGCCGGGATTCGGCTTGCCGTCGTTGTCGATCACCGCCGGCCGCGCCGACGGCCCGGCCGTGCAGCCCGCGAGCACGGCCGTCACCACGGTGGTCGTCAGGAACAGCCGTGGCGTGCGGCGGGCGGTGCTCACGGGCTGGTCCTCACTTCCAAGGCATGACAAAGCTCGGAACAGAGCTTCGCAGGTCGGATGTCAGGACACGGTTAGCGGGTGCGTTTCACCTCGCCGCGGAACACCGCGTCCAGGTCGTAGCGGGCGACCTCCTCCAGCTGGGCATAGGTGCAGGAGGACGGCTCGCGGTCGGGGCGCCAGCGTTTGAACTGCGCGGTGTGCCGGAACCGCGACGGATACCCGGCCTCCGTGTGCTCGTAGCCGACCTCGACCACCTTTTCCAGCTTCAGCGGCACCCAGGGGGCTTCCTTGGCCTTCCACCGGGTGATCCCGCCGGGGATCCGCTGGTTCTCGCGCACGTTGTCACCCAGCCAGGGGTGATCGGTCCCGTCGGTGATCAGCGGCGCCAGCTCCTCGGCCAGCTCACGCCGCCGGGTGACCGGGAACGAACCGACGACGCCAGGATGATGCAAGACGCCGTCCTCGTCGTAGAGCCCGAGCAGGAACGAGCCGACCATCTCGCCCGGTTCGCCGTCGACGTGCCAGCGCAGCCCGGCGAGCACGCAGTCGGCGGTACGCGAGTGCTTGTACTTCAGCAGCACACGTTTGCCGGGTGTGTACGGCTCGTCGAGCGGTTTGCCGATGACGCCGTCGAGCCCCGCGCCCTCGAACAGTTCGAACCAGTGCCGCGCGAGCGCCGGATCCGAAGTGGCCGGGGTCAGGTGGATGCCGCCGGAAGCCAGTTCTTCCAGCCGCTCCCGCCGCTTCGAGGTCGGTTCGTCCAGAAAGGACTCGTCGCCCAGCGCCAGCAGGTCGAACGCGACGAACTCCGCCGGGGTCTGCTCCGCCAGCAGCTTGATGCGGCTTTCGGCCGGGTGGACC
This sequence comes from Amycolatopsis lurida, assembly GCF_900105055.1. Classification (NCBI taxonomy): domain Bacteria; kingdom Bacillati; phylum Actinomycetota; class Actinomycetes; order Pseudonocardiales; family Pseudonocardiaceae; genus Amycolatopsis; species Amycolatopsis lurida. Next base: position 1,152,476 of record NZ_FNTA01000004.1, on the reverse strand, counting down.
CGGTCGGTGAGCGCGTCGAAGTCCAGCTTGCCGTCCCGGGCGACCACCAGTTCGCCGTCCAGCACGATCCGCTCGGGCAAGGCCGCCTTCAAGCGCTCGACGACCTCGGGGAAGTACCGGTTGAGCGGCTTCTCCGACCGCGACTGCAAGGTCAGCTCGTCGCCGTCGCGGAACACCAGGCAGCGGTACCCGTCCCATTTCGGCTCGAACAGCAGGCCGCCGGAATCGGGGATCGCCTTCGCCGGTTTGGCGAGCATCGGTTTGACCGGCGGAGTCAGGGGAAGCGACATGACGGCCATTCTTGCCGCACCGAGCCGGTCAGCGCACCCGCTGCGGTGCTGCCGTGTCGAGTTCGATCCGGACGGCCGTCGGCAGGACGTCCACCCCGAGCGACTCCCGCGCGCGGGCCAGCACCGTGCTGTCGAGCTGCTCCCAGACCCGTTTCAGGTCGGTGCCCTCGACGAGCCAGAGGGTGATCCGCAGCGCCGGGTTCTCCTTGTCGCCGACCGCGCGGACCCGGGCGCGCCCGACCCCGTCGACCGTCTCCGCGTCGGCGCGGACGGCCTCGGAGATGGCCGAGGCGGTCACCACGAGATCGTCGTCGAGTTCGAGGTCCGGGCGGCCTTCCGGGCGCAGCGACCGGAAGAACCACCACAGTCCCAGCCACAGCAGGAGCACGCCGAGCACGATCGCGCCGAGCCGGGAGGCGACCGCGTGCCGCGACAGCCAGTCGAGGGCGATCGGGTCGACGAGCGGCCGCCCGGCGCGGTGCGTGCCGAGCCAGCCCGCGCCGACCACGAGCGCGGCCGCGCCGCCGAGCAGCGCGAGGAGTCCGATGAGGACGGTCAGGATCCGTTCCGTGCCGGTGGACCGGCCCAGTGCCTTGGCGGAGACCGAACGGGTCATCGGCGGTCCTTCGGGGAGTCGACGACGACCGAGACCTTCGGCCGCCGCGGCAACGGGACGTCGTCGAGGAGACCGGAGACCGTCTCCAGCAGCCGCGGACGCAGCTCGCCTTCGGTTTCCAGCCTGCTCGTCGCGCGGACACGGATCTTCTTGGCGGTGGCCGTGACCTTCGCGCCCGCGACGTTGTCCTGCGCGCGCACGGTCACCCCGACCAGCCTCGCCAGGGAACGCGGCGACGTGGTCACGCTGACCTCGTTCGCCGGATCGGTCAGCCGGATGGCGCGCCGCCCGGCCGAGGCCGCCGCCAGGATCAGCAGGAGCCCCACGACCGCGACGGCGATCGCGAGATACCGGACCAGGGGGGCGTTCCAGGTCTGTTCCGCGAGCCTGTCGCGCCAGTCGTCCCAGGGGAGGAACAGCGGGCCCCGCCCCGGCCGCCACCAGCCCCAGCCGACCTCCAGCGCCAGCAGTACCCCGGCGGCGGCCAGCGCCAGCCCGATCAGGGCCGACAACAGGCGGACGATCAAACGCATACCGGTTGCTCCTTCTAGCGGACGCGGGGCGCGATGTCGGGCAGGAGCGCGGAGACCGTCACCGAGATGTCCCGGACCTGGTAGGAGGTGATCCGCTCGACCTCTTCGGTGACCCTGGCGCGCAGGTCGCCGACGATCCGCCGTACCGGCGCCGGATAGTGCAGCGCCACGTCGAGCACGGGATCGACGTCGTTGCCCTCACCGCCGACCTTCGCGCTCGCGCCGTGTGTCCCGAGCCCGAGCCCGGCGATCCGCCGCTCGGCGCGCGTGGTCCCGTCGACCCGGTCCGCGGCGTGCTGCGCGATCTTGCGGACCACGGACGGCGAGATGGTGAGGGTGCCGCGATCCTCCGGCTCGGGCGGGACGGTCATTTGTCGCGGCCCCGGCCGAACAGGTCGCCGAGGTCGAGTTCGCCGTCGAGCACGCGGCCGAGGACGAGGCCGATGACGCCGACGGCCAGCGTCACCAGGAACGCGGTGAAGCCCTGGGTCGCGGCGAGGCCGAGGATGAGGCCGGCGAGGAGGCCGGTCTGGGTCCCGTTCATCACTCGACCCGCGAGGTCTCGGTCTCGCCGCCGTTCTCGTCGGGCAGGTGGATGTCGTTGACCGCGATGTTGACTTCGATCACCTCGAGGCCGGTGATCTGCTCGACCTGCCCGATCACGTTGCGGCGCACCGCCCGCGCGACGTCGACGATGCGGGCGCCGTACTCGACGACCACGTCGAGGTCGATGGCCGCCTGCTTCTCGCCGACCTCGACCGACACCCCGGACGTGGTGACCGTGCCGGAACCGGGGATGCGCTCGCGGATCGCACCGAAGGCACGGGACACCCCACCGCCCAGCGCGTGGATCCCGGTCACCTCGCGGGTGGCGAGACCCGCCACCTTCTGCACCACCACCGACGAGATCGTGGTCTTGCCGGCGGCTCCTTCCTCGTTGAGGGACGCCCCCGCCACGGGGGTGTCGGGCCTGCTCGCGCTCGGCTGCGCCATGAAGTTCGCTCCTTCTCGGCCGGTGCCGCGCGACCTGCGCGCGCGACGATCCCTACGCTCTCACCGACCAGGACCCGCGCGCATGCCGAGCCGTCACGCGATGTCCCCCGGATGGGGTAATCAGTTCCGGGATCAGTCCGGATGGCCGGGCCAGGTCGCGTCCCAGGCGGGGAGGTGAAGGGGACTTTCCCCACATCGCATGCGGGGAAAGTCCCCTTCACACCTCGGGACCTTGCCGCGGATCAGTCCGGATGGACGTCGACGACGTGGACGTTGACGGCGGGCGGGGCGGAGCCGAGCTGACCGGTCAAGGCCGCGCTGACCCGGTGGCGCAGCAGGTCCGCGACGGCCGCTTCGACACCGAACCGGATCGTCACCAGCACCTGGAGCACGTCCTCTTCGAGCGCGACGGCCGCGACGTGCACCCCGCCGAGCTCGCGGCCGATCTCGGCGGCGAGGTTCCTGGTCATCAGCACCAGCGCCCGCTCCGAAACCTGGGTCTTGCCGCCCGACGAGGGCAGGTCGAGCGGGGCGGTGGTGTGCCTGCCGCGGACGCCGCCGACCGAGCGGAGCACCCGTTCGACGAGTCCCGGCGGCGTCGGCACCGGACGGCTCGCGGCGGCGCGCACCTGCTGCCACCGGGGGTCGTCGCGCGGATCCTCGCTCATCACCGTTCCCCGGGTCGGAAGTTGTCGCCGAGTTTCGCCAGCAGCGCCACCCTCGCGCGGTGCAGCCTGGCACGCAGAGCGGGCACGCTGACTTCGAGCACCTCGGCCACCTCGTCGTAGGTCAACCCTTCGAATTCTCGCAGAATCAGCGGGATCCGCTGGCCGACGTCCAGTTCGGCGATCGCGCGCAGCACCGTGCCGACCCGCTCGGCGCTCTCCACGTGACCCTCCGGACCAGGCACGACACCCGCGTCGCCCTCGTCGAGGGGGACGGTCGGTTTGCGGCGCCGGACCACGCCGAGCGCGCCGTTCGTCGTCACCCGGTAGAGCCAGGTCGACACCGCCGCTTCGAAGCGGAAACCGGGCAGCGCCCGCCACGCGGAGAGCCAGGCCTCCTGGACGACGTCCTCGGCCTCGGACGAGCTGCCGGTGATCCGCAGCGCCACCCGGTACATCCTGGCCGTGTGCCGCCGGACCAAGGTGTCGAACGCACCGTGGTCTCCGGCGGCGGCCCTGGCCACCAGTTCCTCGTCGGGAACCGGCGCGGCCTCGCTCACCCGCCCTCCCGTCGGCGATAGCGCAGCATGGTGAAGCCGTCTTCGACGAGCACGGACGCGAGATCCATCCGCCGCGGTTCCGGGGCAGGACGGCCTCGGACGATCCGGCTCTCGCCCGCTCCCGCCAGCAGCGGGGCGACGGTGAGGCACAGCTGGTCGACGAGGTCGGCGGCGATCAGGTCGGCGAACAGCGCCGGCCCGCCCTCGCAGTCGACACGGCGCAGGCCGCGCTCGTCCAGCAGCGCGAGCGCCCGGCGGAGGTCGACGTCGGTGGTCCCCGCGACGAGCACGTCGGCGCCCGCGCGCTCCAGCTCGGCGCGCGGCGCCTGCTCGGTGGTGATGACGATCGGCGGGACCTTGGTGTCGGTGAACAACGGGCCCTCGGGGTCGAGTTCACCGGAACGGGTCACCACCGCGATCGGCGGGACCTCGGAAAGTCCGAGCGCGGCCCGGCGGCCGGCGCGTTCGGGAGAGACGCGCGCGCCGCGATAGCCCTCGGCGCGCGCCGTACCCGCGCCGACCAGGATCACGTCGGAGAGCAGCCGGCCCAGCACGAAGATCCGCTTGTCGGCGGGGTGCGAAAGGCCCTCGGACAGCTCGTCCACCGCCGCCGCGCCGTCCGCGGAGCTGACGAAGTTGACCTGGACCCAGGGACGGTTCAGGTCTTCCGGATACCCGTAGAGCCGTTCGAGGTCGGCGTCGGAGACGGGTTCCGCCGGTGTCGTTGGCCACAGAAGCTGCACACCGACATCCCAACACGCGCCCGATGGCACCGCTGAGCGGGGGATACGCCCGGTCAGGGAGGGTGAACCCGTCACGCCGGTGCCGTTACGCTCGGCGAATGCCCGCCCGCCTGATCGATCGCCGTCCGGAGCTGTCCGCCGACGAGCTGATCACCGCGCTCGTCCCGCCGCCGAGGTTCGACGCGGTCCGGTTCTCCACGTACGTGCCCAACCCGGACGAGCCGAGCCAGGCCGAAGCCGTCGTCACGTGTGGCGCGTTCGCGAAGCGCGTGGCGGAAGCGTCGCGGCGGAAGCCGAAGTCGAAGCTGCGCGCGTTCTTCGGCGGGGGAGACGAGGCGCCGTCCGGGCCGATGGGGCTTTATCTCGACGGCGGATTCGGCGTCGGCAAGACCCACCTGCTCGCCTCGACCTGGCACGAGACGCCGTCGCCCAAGGCGTACGGGACGTTCGTGGAGCTGACCCATCTCGTCGGCGCGCTGGGTTTCGCCGAGGCGGTGCGGCGGCTGTCCGAACACCGGTTCCTGGCGATCGACGAGTTCGAACTCGACGACCCCGGTGACACCATGCTCGTCACGCGGCTGCTGCAGGAGCTGATCTCGGCTGGGGTGTTCGTGGCGGCGACGTCCAACACACTGCCGGACAAACTCGGCGAAGGCAGGTTCGCCGCCGCGGACTTCCTGCGCGAGATCCAGTCGCTGTCCGCCCGGTTCGGCGTCTGCCGCGTCGACGGCCCGGACTACCGCCACCGCGGCCTGCCGGACGCGCCGCCGCCCGCGAGCCCCGAGGAGCTGGAAGCCTCCGCCGCCACGCATCCCGAGTCCACCGTGGACGATTTCGACGCGTTGTGCGAACACCTGGGCGGCCTGCATCCTTCGCGCTACGGCAGGCTTCTCGACGGCGTGACCCGGGTGCACCTGCGCGGCATCCACCCGGTGCCCGACCAGAACGTCGGACTGCGGATGGTCGCCTTCGCCGACCGGCTCTACGACCGCGCGATCCCGCTGGTGGTCTCGGGCGAGCCGGTGCCGGAGCTGTTCACCGAGGAGATGGTGAACGGCGGCTACCGCAAGAAGTACCTGCGCGCCGTCAGCCGTCTGACGGCACTGGCGCGCGACGCCGTGCAGCCCAGCTGAGCAGCACCCACGTCGCGCACACGGTCGCGACGGCGAACAGCGCGCCGCCCACGACGTCGGTGAGGTAGTGGTAGCCGAGGCCGAGCATGCCGATCGTGACTCCGCAGAGCACCACGGCGCCCACCGCCGAGATGACCGCCGTCGCGACGCCGGGGCGGGCGAGCAGGACGAGCACCGTCAGCACGGCGACCAGCGCGACGGTGTGCCCGCTCGGGTAGGCGAGGTAGGTGTACTTCCAGCGGCCGAAGAGCGGTTTGAGCACCCAGGTGTTCGCGAGGATCGCGATGAGCGGGCCGACGATGATCAGCGCCGCTTCGGGCCTGCGCCGTCCGATCAGGCAGAGGACGGCGGCGAGGACCGCGACCGGGATCAGGACGTAGGCCTCGGTCGGCAGCACCAGCAGCTCGAGAAGGCCGGTGTCGCCGCCGAAGGTGCGCTCCACCCACCGGACGGCCACCTCGTCGGGAACGGAAGGGCCCTCGCCGGAGACCAGCAAACCGAGGACGACCATGATCGCGGCGCAGGTCACCGCGACCGGCCCGGACGGCCCTCTTCCACTCATCCGGCGAGATTACGTGACGGGTGATCAGTCACCATGCATGGACGGCTCGCGAGGACGAAGGGGGCTTTCGATGCGGATCAGTGTGGTCGGTGGCGGCGTGATCGGGCTCAGCTGCGCACACCGGCTGGCCGGGGCCGGGCACGACGTCACGGTGGTCACCGACGCCGGGCCGGGGGAGACGACCTCGGCGGTCGCCGGTGGTGTGCTCTTCCCGCCGCTGGCGGCGAACTCCGACCGGGTCGACCGCTGGACCGCGACGAGCGTCGAGGAATACCGCGGCCTCGGCGCGCCAGGGGTCCGCATGGTCCGGGGAACGTACCTCGTGCCGCGCGAGGCACCGCTGCCTTCGTGGGCGTTGTCGATGCCCGACCTCGACCACGAACCCGGACGGCTCACCTTCACGACCGCACTGGTCGACACGCCCGTGTACCTCACCTGGCTCGCCGGACAGGTCGCCGCGCTGGGGGCGCGCACCGAACACCGCACCGTCTCGCGGCTGGACGACCTCGACGCGGACCTCGTGGTGAACGCCGCCGGGCTCGGCGGCGGGCGGCTCGCGGGGGACGGCACCGTGGTGCCGGTCGGCGGCCAGGTCGTCCATCTCGCCGACCCGGGGCTGACCGAATGGATCGTCGACGGGGCCACCCCGGTGCTGCGGCACGTGATCCCGCACGGACGGCACGTCGTCTGCGGCGGCACGCAGGAACCCGGGCGCGACTCCGTCGAACCGGACCCCGGGGTGACCGCCGACATCGTCCGGCGGTGCCGGGAACTCGTGCCCGCGCTGGCCGACGCGCCCGTGCTGGGGGCGAAGGTGGGCCTGCGGCCGTTCCGGCCCGAGGTGCGGCTGGACCGGGACGGCCGGGTCGTGCACTGCTACGGGCACGGGGGCGCGGGGATCACGGTGGCGTGGGGCTGCGCGGACGACGTCCTGGCCCTGGTGTGAGGCCCTACCGCATCTAGCGGACTGAATGCGATGGGCTCCGCACCGCCGCAAGTAGGTGACTAATCGCGGCGGGGTCAGAGGGCGGCGAAGGCGGCGAAGTCCTCTTCGGTTTGATCCGCGTAGCGCATCGCGTAGGCCCCGATGGCCTCGTCGAGGTCTTCGTCGTCCTCGAAGTAGCCCGCCAGCATCCGCGGATGCAGTGACCGCGCGTGCGCCCGTGCGAGCAACGCGCCCGCCAGACGGCCGTAGTCGTCGAGATGGTCCTTCTTCAGCTCCGCCGGATCGATGTCGCCCTTGAGGTTCCGGAACTGCCGCACGATGTACGGCACGCCGTCGATGGTCGTCCAGCCGAGCAGGATGTCCGTCTCGGCCTGTACGAGCCGTGCGCCCTCGACGATCCGCCGCCCCTCGTGCTCCGGGGCGGGCAGGCCGAGGAACGGCGCGAGCGCCGACGGGATGGCCTGTTTCACTTGCAGGACGAGGTCTTCGCCGGAGTTCCCGTGCAGCAGCGCCACGTAGCTGCGCAGCCCGACACTGCCGGTGCCGACCACCCGGAAGGCCACATCGGACACCCGGTACCGCGAGATCAGCGTCCGCCGCGACTCGCGCAGTGTGTCCACATAGGACACCAGACCGGTCACGACGGCTTCGGCGGTCGCGTCGTCGACGTGCGTGAGCACCGGTGGGTCCTCGACGAACCGGTGCCGTTCGAGGCCGGTCTCGTGGTCGTCGATCCGCCTGGTCCACTTCGCGGTGACCTTGGCGCTGGTGTTCTTCCGCGCCTTCTCCGCCGCTTCCTCGAAATCGTCGATCAGGTCGTGCGCCTTGACCTTGCTCAGCACCGACGCGTCCGGCAGCGCGTTCCACGACCGGAGGAACGGCAGCTCCGCCAGTCCCCGGATGGTGCGCCGGTACGACTTCACCGCGTCTTCGGCGGCTTCCCGGCAGCCCGCTTCCCCGATACCGCCCTCGCGCCCGGCGAGGACGAGACTCGCCGCGAGCCGTTTGAGGTCCCACTCCCACGGGCCCGGCACGGATTCGTCGAAGTCGTTGATGTCCATGACGATCTGGCCTTCGGGCGTGCCGTACAGCCCGAAGTTGGCGGCGTGCGCGTCGCCGCAGAGCTGCGCGGTCAGCCCGGACGACGGCGAACCCGCCAGATCGGCGGCCATCAGCCCGGCGGCACCGCGGTAGAAGGTGAACGGCGACGCGAGCATGCGCTCGCGTCGCAGTTCCACCAGTTCCGGCAGGCGGCCTTCGTTGGTGCGCGCGAAGAACTCCGCCACGCCGGGCCGTCCCTCGCCCGCCGCCGCGAGGTCGTGCGCGGACGAGGGTGCCTCGTCCCGCAGTGCCTTACCCCTCGCGAACCAGTCCTCCGGCGACACCGACTCGGTGCCCACCAGCGGCCGCTCCACCCACTCCCGCTCGTCTCCCATGGACAGGCAACGTACAGCCCGTCCGAAAGGTTCACCGGGTCTTGACGACCTCCGTGATGGCGTCGATACCGCGGTCGAGCTCCTCGCGGCTGATCACCAGCGGCGGCGCGATCCGCAGCGTGTGGTCGTGGGTCTCCTTGCACAGGACGCCGCGTTCGGCCAGGGCGGTGGACGCCTCCCGGCCGGTCGGCCCGCCGGGCGCGATGTCGATCCCCGCCCAGAGCCCGCGTCCGCGGACCTCGGCGAGCCCGTTCCCGACCAGTTCGCCGAGCCGGGAGTGCAGGTGAGCGCCCAGTTCTCGCGAGCGCTCCTGGAACTCTCCGGTCTTCAGCAGCCCGACCACGGCCCGCCCGATCGCGCAGGCGACCGGGTTCCCGCCGAAGGTGGAGCCGTGTTCACCCGGCCGCAGCACCCCGAGCACGTCCTTGCCGCCGACCACGGCCGACACCGGCATGATCCCGCCGCCGAGCGCCTTGCCCAGGGTGTAGACGTCGGCGCGGACGCCTTCGTGGTCGAGCGCGAGGACGGTGCCGGTGCGCGCGAGACCCGACTGGATCTCGTCGGCGATCAGCAGGACGTTGTGCTCGTCGCACAGCCGCCGGGCCTCGGCGAAGTAGCCGGCGGGCGGGACGATCACGCCGGCCTCGCCCTGCACCGGCTCCAGCAGGATCGCGGCGGTGCGCTCGGTGATGGCGTCGCGCAGCGCTTCGGCGTCGCCGTACTTGACGGTGACGAAGCCCGGCGTGAACGGGCCGAAGTCGGCGCGCGCGGTCTCGTCGGTGGAGAAGGACACGATGGTCGTCGTGCGGCCGTGGAAATTGGACCCGGCGACGACGATCTCCGCCTGCCCGTCGGGGACGCCCTTGACCCGGTACGCCCACTTCCTGGCGATCTTCACCGCCGACTCGACGGCTTCCGCGCCGGAGTTCATCGGCAGGGTCATCTCGGTGCCGGTCAGCTCGGCGAGCTCCTTGCAGAACAGCCCGAGCTGGTCGTGGTGGAAGGCGCGCGAGGTCAGCGTCACCCGGCCGAACTGCTCGATCGCGGCGGCGATGAGCCCGGGGTGGCGGTGCCCGAAGTTCAGCGCGGAGTAGCCGGAGAGGAAGTCGAGGTAGGTCTTGCCCTCGACGTCGGTGACCGAGGCTCCTTCGGCGGTGGCGATCACCACCGGGAGCGGGTGGTAGTTGTGCGTGCTCCACTGCTCGTCGAGCGCGATGAAGTCGGCGGTCGTCATGCGTTCAGGTTAGATGTCCATCCGGCTGCTTTCATCCGGGAAACGTTGCTTTGACCCGTTGTTCATTGCGTATCGACTCCTTCCGGTGGCGAAATCGTGCATCGGCGTACTCGATCACCGGAGGCGCGGGGCCCGGAGCGCGGTTATCGTCGCCGGATGGCGAAAAAGGACACCGTCTCCGTCCGGGACACGCTGAGGATCGGCAAGGGCACCGAGCGGCACCATCCCGGCTCGTTCCCGATCGGGCCGACCAAGAAGCCCAAGGGGCTCAAAGACCTCGCCGACGCAGGAGGCAGGCTCGCCGAGCTGCAGGAGGCGCTGTACGCGGAGGGCGTCGGAGGGGGGAACCGCAGTGTCCTGCTGGTCCTGCAGGGGATGGACACCTCCGGCAAGGGTGGCACCGTCGGCCACGTGCTCGGCCTGGTCAACCCGATGGGCGTGCGGTACGCCGGGTTCAAGAAGCCGACCGCGACCGAGCGGCGTCACCACTACCTGTGGCGGATCCGCAAACAGCTCCCGGCGCCGGGGCAGATCGGTGTCTTCGACCGCTCCCACTACGAGGACATCCTGGTTCCGCGCGTGCAGAAGCTGGTACCCGCGGCGGAATGGCGCAAGCGCTACGCCGAGATCAACGCGTTCGAGCAGGAGCTGACCGACGCCGGCACGACGATCGTGAAGGTCTTCCTCGACATCTCGCCGGAAGAGCAGCTGAAGCGCCTCAAGGCGAGGCTCGAGAATCCGGCGAAGTGGTGGAAGTACAACCCCGCGGACCTCGACGCGCGTGCCCAGTGGAACGACTACCAGAAGGCCTACGCCGACATCTTCGCCAAGACCTCCACGGCGGCCTCGCCCTGGTACGCCGTCCCGGCCGATCGCAAGTGGTACCGCAACTGGCTGGTCGCGCGGCTCCTGATCGAGACGATCGAGGGGATGGACCCGAAGTTCCCGCCTGCCGGCTTCGATCCCGCGACGGAGATCGAGAAGCTGGAAGGCGTTGGCGTACCGGCTTGAGCGTCTGAGAGAGTGCGGAGGTGACCGACACCAGCCTCGAAGATCTCCCGTTCCTCCGCCGTCAGGCCCGCACCCAGCGCTTCACCCTCGGCGCGCCGAAAGAGTTCAAGGTCGCCCCGGACGGTTCCCGCATCCTGTTCCTGCGGTCCGAGTCCGGCACCGACCCCCGGCACAGCCTGTGGTCGTTCGACGTCGCGTCGGGCGAGGAGACGAAGCTGGTCGACGCCGCCGAGCTGCTGCCCGGTGAAGAGGACCTTCCGCCGGAAGAACGTGCCCGCCGCGAGCGCAGCCGGGAGACCGGCGGCGGCGTGGTCGGCTACGCGGTCGACGACGCCTTCACCGTCGCCGCGTTCTCGCTCTCGGGCAAGCTCCACACCCTCGACCTGGCCACCGGAGAGGTGTCGGTGCTGGTCGACGGTTCGGTCGTCGACCCGCGGCCCAGTCCGGACGGTGCGCACGTCGCCTACGTCCGCGACCGGCGCCTGCGGGTGATCGACCGGGCCACCGGCGAGGATCGCCTGCTCGTAGAGGAAGCGGGTGACGACATCGCCTGGGGGCTCGCGGAGTTCATCGCGGCCGAGGAGATGGGCCGCACCCGCGGCTACTGGTGGTCGCCGGACGGGAAGAGCCTGCTGGTCGAGCGCTCGGACCGGGCAGCCGTGCCGCGCTGGACGATCGCCGATCCGGCGAACCCGCAGTCGGCGGCGAACGTCGTCGCGTATCCGGCGGCGGGCACCACGAACGCGGACGTGACGCTGGCGATCCTCGGCCTCGACGGCTCCCGCGTCGACGTCGAGAAGACCGGCTGGGAGTACCTGGCCGCCGTGCACTGGTCCGCCGCGGGCAAGCCGCTGCTGTCCGTGCAGTCGCGGGACCAGCGGAAACTGGAGATCCAGGCGATCGACCCGGCGACCGGTTCGGTCGAGGTGCTGCACACCGAGACCGACGAGCACTGGGTCGAGCTCGCCGCGGGCGTCCCGGCGTGGACCACCGACGGCCGCCTGGTCCGCGAGAGCGCCGCCGACGGTGACCACCGGCTGGTCGTCGACGGGGTCGCCCTCACCCCGCCGGGGCTGCAGGTGCGGTCGATCCTGCACGTCGGCGACGAGGTGCTGTTCAGTGCGTCCGACGCCGATCCGACGCAGATCCACGTGTTCCGCACGGAGGGGGGCGAACTCCGGCGTCTGTCCACTGAGGACGGTGTGCACGTCGGCTCCGGAACCGCCGCGCTGACAGTGCTCTCGTCGTGGACTCTGGAACGCAGCGGCCCGGTGGTGACCGTCGTGTCCGGTGAGAAGACGGTGGCGCGCATCGGTTCCTTCACCGTCGACCCCGACGTCGTGCCGAACCTGACCTGGCTGACGCTGGGGGAGCGGGGCCTGCGCGCCGCGCTGGTGCTGCCGACCGGGTACGACGACAGCGAGGGCAAGCTCCCGGTGCTGCTCGACCCGTACGGTGGCCCGCACGCCCAGCGAGTCCTGCAGACCCGCAACGCCTTCCTGACCCCGCAGTGGCTCGCGGACCAGGGATTCGCGGTGCTGGTCGCCGACGGGCGCGGCACACCCGGCCGGGGTTCGGCCTGGGAGAAGGAGATCGCGGGCAAACTCGCCGACGTCACCCTCGCCGACCAGGTCGACGCCCTGCACGCGGCGGCCGCGCTCCATCCGGAACTCGATCTGGAACGGGTCGCGATCCGAGGCTGGTCCTACGGCGGCTATCTCTCCGCGCTGGCCGTGCTGCGCCGCCCGGACGTCTTCCACGCCGGGGTCGCGGGCGCGCCGGTGACCGACTGGTCGCTGTACGACACGCACTACACCGAGCGTTACCTCGGGCTTCCGCAGGAGGAAACGGCTTCGTACGAGCACAACTCGCTGATCGCCGGCGCCGGCGACCTCTCGCGGGCACTGCTGATCGTGCACGGGCTGGCCGACGACAACGTTTTCGTCGCCCACTCGTTGCGCCTGTCGTCGGCCTTGCTGGCCAAGGGACGTGCGCACGTGTTCCTGCCGCTGGCCGGCGCGACGCATATGACGCCGCAAGCCGAAGAGGTCGCGGAGAACCTGATGCGCACGCAGGTGGACTGGATCGTGCGCGAGCTGTCCGGTGCCGCGGTCAAGAGCGAGGAGAACGCATGAAACGGTGGGGCATCACCATTCCGCTGACCGGGGTGCCGCTCGCGGCGCACGAGGAGATGGTGCGGGAGCTGCCGGATCTCGGCTACACCGACGCGTGGTCGGCCGAGACCGCGGGCCACGACGCCTTCACTCCGCTGGTGCTGGCCTCGCAGTGGGCGCCGCAGCTGCGGCTGGGCACCGCGATCGTGCCCGTGTACACGCGCGGACCCGGGCTGCTGGCGATGAGCGCGGCGACCGTCGCGGAACTGGCGCCCGGCCGGTTCGTGCTCGGGATCGGCGCGTCGTCGCCGGTGATCGTGAAGAACTGGAACGCCGCCGAGTTCGAAGCGCCGTTCGCGCGTTCGCGGGACACCCTGCGGTTCCTGCGGTCGGCGCTGGCGGGGGAGAAGGTCACCGAGGAGTACGAGTCGTTCTCCGTCAGCAAGTTCCGGCTGGAGCGGCCCGCCGACCCGCCGCCGTCGATCATGCTCGCCGCGCTGCGGCCGGGGATGCTGCGGCTGGCCGCGAAGGAGGCCGACGGCGCCATCACCAACTGGCTCGCCGCCTCCGACGTGCCGAAGGTGCGCGCCGAGATCGGTCCGGACACCGAACTGGCCGCGCGGATCTTCGTCTGCCCCACCGAGGACAAGGCCGCCGCGCGCGGGCTCGGCCGGATGCTCATCTCGAGCTACCTGACCGTGCCGGTGTACGCGGCGTTCCACGAATGGCTCGGCCGGGGCGACGCGCTCGCACCGATGCACGAGGCGTGGGCCGCGGGCGACCGGCAGAAGGCGAACCAGGTCATCCCGGACGAGGTCGTCGACGACCTGATCGTCCACGGCAGCCTCGATTCCTGCCGCGAGCAGGTGCAGTCCTATGTGGACAACGGGCTGACGACGCCGATCATCGCGCTGCTGCCGACGGGGGAGGACCCGTTCGCGCACGTGCGAGGTCTCGCTCCGCGTTAAAGACTCGTGAGTGGTAAGGACGGTTCTAACCGTCCTTACCACTCACGAGCGCTACGCCTGCCCGAACAGCTCCTCGTAGCGGGACACCATCATGTGCGACCCCTTGATCTCCGACGTGGTCGCCGCGTCCAGGATCCCGACCTCCTCGGCGTAGGTCGCGCCCCCGGAAGGCCCGAGCGGTAACGAGATCATCGGCCCGCCCGGCGTGTGCGCCCGCAGCTCGCCGCCTTCGATCAGCGCCCGGATGTTGGCCACGACGACCTCGGCGTGGTCACCGGCCACCTTCGCCAGCTTCCCCTCCTGCAACGCGGTGATGTCGCCGAGCGCGAACACACCGGGCTGTCCCGGCAGCCGCAGTTCGGGAGTCACCTCCACCTGCCCGTTCGCCTGCCGCGCGGCGGCCAGTTCGCCGTCGAGGTACGCGGTGTGCGGCGCACCTCCGTAGCACTGGAACCACAGGTCGGCGGTCACCTCGCCGCCGCCGGTGAGCCCCGAGGTGAACGTCTTGGCCTGCCCCGGTTCCGAGACCGGCGGCTCGGTCAGCGAGGTGCCGAGCAGGAGCTCGACGCCCAGCCCGTCGAGCTGGCGGCGGATCTCCGCGCGGAATTCCTCCGGGAAGCCGGGCAGGATCTCCTTCGCCGGGTCGACGATCGTCACGGCCTTCTCGGGCCACACCGCCTTGATCTCGCCCGCCAGTTCGAGGCCCACCGGGCCCGCGCCGAGCAGCAGCACCTTCTCCGCGCCCGCGAGTTCCTCCCGCGTGGCACGGATCTTCGCCTTCGCCGAAGCGCTGTCGTGGAAATCGATCTTCGCCGGGAACGGGTACGCCGAACCGGTCGCCAGCACGACGTAGTCCGGCGTGAGCCGTTCACCCGATGCGAGCGTGACGCCGTCCTGGTCCACGCTCACCGCGCGGTCGCGGACCACCCGTCCCCGCTCGAGAAGCCGGGCGTACGGATAGAAGAGCCGATCCGTCCATTCGGGATCGACGAGCCCCCGCAACGCGGCGACGTGGTGGACGAAGTCCTCGCGCGGCTCGACGAGCACGACGTCGGCGAACGAGTCCAGCTCCTTGGCGACGGTCGTGCCGCCGTATCCCCCGCCGATGACGGCCACGGTCGTGGTCATGAATTTCCCCTAGTTCGTAGTACGGAATGTTTGTACTACGAACTACGGTAGTTCGTACTCCGAACGATCGTCAAGTAGACTGGGCTCATGACCACGGCCGAAGACCTCGGATTCGCGACGGCGCTGGTGCGGCTTTCGCATCTGGTGCAGCGGGCTTTCATCGACGTCGGCCGGTCCCACGACCTCACGCCCCAGCAGGCTCAGCTGCTCTGCGTGCTGGCGCAGGGGGAGACGGGTGTCGGGATGACCGACCTCGGCAAGATGCTCAACCTGGAGAAGTCCAGCGTCACCGGCCTGGTGGATCGCGTGCAGCGGCGCGCGCTCGTCGAGCGGGTCGCGGATTCGTGCGATCGCCGCGCGTTGAAGATCACGCTGACGGAGGAGGGACTCCGGCTCGCGAACGCCGCACACGAAGGCGTCGTCGAGAAGCTGGAGGAGATGGCGGCGGATCTCCCGGCCGAACAGCGTGAGGCGATCGCGGCCGCGGCGTGGCGGATGGCGCCCGAAGACTGATTCAGTGCCAGATGGCGGCGGCGAGCAGGAGTCCGGCCGCCGCGGCGCCGATCCCGGCGGCCATCGTGACGCCGACGTTCAGCGCGGCCCGAGGGCGCGTTTTCTCCGTGAACAGGCGCAGGGTTTCGTACCCGAACGTCGAGAACGTCGTGAGTCCGCCGCAGAAACCGACGGCCAGCAGCGAGCGGACGCCGTCCGGCTGGCCGCCGTGCAGCGCCCAGCCGGTCAGCACGCCGAGGATCACCGAGCCCGTGATGTTGACCGCCAGCGTGCCCCACGGGAAGGCGGCGCCCCGCCACGCGCGCAGCCGAAGATCGGTCAGGAAACGGGCGATCGCACCGAAACCGCCACCGAGTGCGACGAAGACGAAGGTCATTGCTTCACCGCGCGGGTGATCTCGTGCCCGGCGTAGACGGCTACCAGCGCCGCTGCCACCGTTCCGAACGCGTAGGCCAACCCGGTGAACGGGCGCCCGGCCGTCACAAGATCGAGTGTGTCCGTCGCGTACGTCGAAAACGTCGTGTAACCGCCCAGGATCCCGACCCCGAGGAACGGCCGGAGCAACCTGTGCGGATCGGCCGCGGCGGCCAGCGACGCCATCAGGACGCCGATCAGCAGGCAGCCGGAAACGTTGGTGGCAAAGGTGGAAAACGCGAACTGGCCCCGGGGGTGGGGGAGCGCGACCGACAGTCCGTAGCGGGCGAGGCTGCCCAGCGCGCCACCGGCGCCGACGGCCGAGAGCACGTCCCAGCGCGGGCGGGAAACGGATGCCGGATCAGCCATGAATGGCAGCTTAGAACCGCTGTCCGGGTGAACCGGCACCACGGTGTCGAAGATCGCTCACTAGGCCGTTTTTCCCTGCTGGACGGTGAATTTTCTCGAAACGTGTCGTAGGCTGGGCGGCGCTCCAGGCCGATTTTCGGTCCGTCCGCTCGTCTGAGAAAAAGGTGGCAGGATGGCACAGGAACAGTCAGGTACGCAGGCTCCCGACAGCGGTTTGCTGCTGGAGGTCGAGATGATCCCGACCGCGGTCGACCGCGGGAAGGCCAACGGCGCGGCCGCCGACAACGACGGCAACGACGGCTGAGTGCCCGAAACGCCGACGCTGGCTGACCTCGTGGCTCCGCTCGGGGTCAGCCAGTTCTTCCAAGAAGTCCAGGGCGAGACCTACCGCCGTTTCGAAGGCCGCGCGGGCCGGTTCGCCGACCTGCTGCCATGGCCGGCGCTGAACGCGATCCTCCGGCAGCACCGCCTGGAGTTCCCGCGACTGCGCCTCGCGCTCGACGGCACCCCGGTGCCCATGGAGAGCTACACCGATCTCGTCCCCACCCGCCGCAGTGGCACCGTCCCCCGCCTGCTGGCCGCTCCGTTCACCGAGCACCTCCGCGGCGGCGCGACGATGGTGCTCGACGCCATCCAGGAACTCAGCGACCCGATCGGCGATCTCGCCAGGGGGCTCGAACACGACCTCCGCGAGAGCGTCCAGGTCAACCTGTACGCGGGCTGGGGGGTGACCCACGGTTTCGACGTGCACTGGGACGACCACGACGCGTTCATCATCCAGGTCGCCGGTCGCAAACGCTGGCGGATGCACGGTCCGACCAGGCCCGCTCCGCTGCACCGCGACGTCGAGCAGCCCGAACGGCCCGGTGAGCCGATCGACGACTTCATCCTCGAAGACGGCGACGTCCTCTATGTCCCGCGTGGGCATTGGCACGACGTCACCGCGGTGGGGGAGATGTCGCTGCACCTCACGCTCGGGTTCAGCCCGGCCACCGGGATCGACCTGGTGTCCTGGCTCGCCGACAAGCTCCGGTCGAGCACCGTGTTCCGCCAGGACCTCCCGAGGTTCGGGACGGACGAGGAGCGGGCGGCCCGTGCCGCCGCGCTGCGCGCGGAACTGGAAGCGACGCTGACCGGCGACGTCGTCGACCGGTTCCTCGCCGAACGCGACTCGGTGGCCCCGGCGCATCCGCGGGTCGGGCTGCCTTGGGCAGCGACCCCCGGCCTGCTGCCGGATGGTGACGAAACCGAGGTTCGATTCCTCGTCCCGAGGGCGGTGCTCGAAGAGGGAGATGGCCGGGTGACCTTGCTGGCGGCCGGTAAGCGGTTCGTCTTCGCGGCCGCCGCGGCCCCGCTGCTGAAGGCGCTGCTCGACGGCACGCCGCAGGCGGTCAAACGACTCGCCGAGCTGTCCGAACTCGATCGGGGGACGGTGCGGGCCTTCCTCGGCGAGCTCACCACGCAGGGGCTGCTCTCTATCGGCTGAAAGTCACAGGGGACGAGAAGTGTGAAGGAGGGTCGGCCGGGGTAAGCTAAGGCATGCCTAAGGTGAAGTCCGGAGCGGTCGGCCGATGACCGCTCAGCTCTCGGACACTTCAGCGCCGCCCGCCGCGTTGCCGGGCTGCGCCACCGTCGCGCGCATGCTGGGCGCGAACCCCGCCGGCACCGCCGCGGACATGCGCTGCTGGCTCCTCATCGAGCAGCCGGGGCCCTGGCCCTCGGACGCGCTGGAGAATGTCCTCGACGAGGCCTTTCCCGCCGAGCGTCGTGAGCTGCTCGAGAATTTGAGACGTTCCCACGGGCTTCGCCCGCTGCTGATCCGGCGCCCCGGCAAGCATCGTCGTGACCCGGATCGCCCTCGCTCCGTTTACGTCGGCGGAGGCGAGCCGGGCAACCGCTGGCTGGAGCGCCTGGAGATCCGCGACCTGAGCGAACTGGCCGAGCTGGACCTCGAAGCGGTCGCGGACGGCGCCGGCGGGCTCGGTACGCGAGTGGACGGGCCGCTGTTCCTGGTCTGCACGCACGGCACCAAGGACATGTGCTGCGCGGTGCTCGGCAGGCCGCTGGCTTCGACGCTCCACACGAACCACCCCGGCCGGGCCTGGGAGGTCAGCCACGTCGGCGGTGACCGCTGGGCGGGCAACCTCCTGGTGGTCCCCGACGGCTTCCTGCACGGCCAGCTCAACCCGGCCGAAGCGGCGCTGGTCGCCAAAGCCGCCTTGCGCGGCCAGGTCGAGCCGGAGCAGCTCCGCGGCCGGACGTCCGCCCGGACGGCGTGGGCGCAGTTCGCGGAGATCGCGCTCCGGCGGCAGCTGGACCTGCCCGGTCTCGACGACGTGCTCGCCGTCCAGGAGGAGCCGCTGCTCGAATCCGACGCGCGGGTCGTCACCGTGCGCGGCGGCCAGGACTTCTACTCGGTGACGGTGCGCCGCCGGTCGGCGACGCCGCGCGGGGAGAGCCGGTGCGCGGGGCTGATCCAGCCCGCCGGGTACGTGACCGAGGAGATCACGAAGCTCTAGCTGCGAAGATCACCCTTGTTCGAACATCTGTTTGACACTCGTCTAGAACATGTGTTCGACTGGCCGGGTGCGATGGGATCGACAGCGGGCGGACGGCGGCGAGCCGGTCCTGCCCGGATTGGACGGGTTGCTGCGTTCGGTGCGCACACCCGAGTTCGACGGCGTCACCTTTCACGAGGTGCACGCCAAATCGGTGCTGAACAAGGTGCCCGACGGGTCGGGTGTCCCGTTCGGATGGACGGTGAATCCGTATCGCGGTTGTTCTCACGCGTGCACGTACTGCCTCGAAGGCGCGACGCCGGTCCTGATGGCCGATGGCCGGACGAAGGCGCTGGCGGAGCTCGCGCCCGGCGACGCGATCTACGGGACGCGCGGGCGCGGCGCGGGTCGCCGCCTGGTGCCGACGAAGGTGCTCGCGCACTGGTCGACGCTGAAGCCGGCGTACCGCCTGACCCTCGACGACGGAACGTCCATCGTGGCCAGTGGCGACCACCGGTTCCTGACCGGGCGCGGGTGGAAACACGTCACCGGCACCCGGTTCGGCGCCGCGCAGCGGCCGCATCTGGTCGGCGGCACCGAACTCGTCGGCGTCGGGAAACTCGCCCGCACCCCGGACGACACGCTCGGCTATCGCGCCGGATACCTGTGCGGGATGCTGCGCTCCGGCGGCTTCTCGACCGAGAAGGACGCCGCGGATCGCGCGCTCCGGTACCTGCCCGATTTCGGCGCGTCGGTCGGCTTCGTGCAGGTTCCGCCCTCGCCGGATTCCCATTGGCAGCGCGGATTCCTCGCCGGATTGTTCGATCTCGCCGGTAGTTACCGGCATGGCGCGCTGCGCGTCACGCATGACGAGCAGGACATCGTCTCGACCTTCTGTGCCGCGCTGGACAATTTCGGCTTCCGTTACGTGAGAACGGAAAACGTCAAGTTCCGTCCGCTGTGGACGGTCCAGCTCCTCGGCGGGCCGTCGGAGGAGGTGCGGTTCTTCCACCTCGCCGATCCCGCCGTCGGGTGGAAACGCTCGCTCGACGGCCTCGCGATCGGCCGGACCAGGCGGAAGGTCACGTCCATCGAACCGCTGGGCATCGAGCTGCCGTTGTTCGACATCACCACCGGCACCGGTGACTTCATCGCCGACGGCATGGTCACGCACAACTGTTTCGCCCGGAACACCCACACGTATCTGGATTTCGATGCCGGCCGGGACTTCGACACGCAGGTGATCGTGAAGGTCAACGCACCCGAAGTGCTGGCCGCGCAGCTGCGGCGGCCGAGCTGGACCCGCGAGCACGTCGCGATGGGCACGAACACCGATCCCTACCAGCGCGCCGAAGGCCGGTACAAGCTGATGCCGCGCATCATCACCGCGCTGGCCGATTCGGGCACGCCACTGTCGATCCTCACCAAGGGGACCGTGCTGGCCAGGGATCTGCCACTCCTGGAGTCGGTGTCGAAGGACGTGCCCGCCGGGCTGGCGATCTCGCTCGCGCTGCTCGACGAAGATCTGCAGCATCGCCTCGAGCCGGGGACGCCGAGCCCGCGGGCGAGGCTCGACCTGATCCGCAAGGCACGCGACGCCGGGCTGCCGTGTTCGGTGCTGGTCGCGCCGGTGCTGCCGTACCTGACCGATTCGGTGGAGGCACTCGACGCCTTGTTCTCGAAGCTGGCCGAGGCGGGCGCCACGCGGGTCACCGTCCTCCCGTTGCATCTGCGGCCCGGCGCGCGGGAATGGTTCGCGCGCTGGCTCGGCCGGGAACATCCGGAGCTCGTGCCGAAATACCGCGAGCTGTACGCGCGCGGCGCCTATCTTCCGAAGTCCTATCGGCAGCGGCTGGGTGCCCGCGTCGGCCCGTTGCTGCGCCGCCACGGCTTCGGTTCCCGTGCGGACGACGGGGAACGAATGCAGGTGACGATGCCCGTGCAGCGCTCGGAGGAGGTGGTGGTTCCGGCGGCGGAACAACTGAAACTGCTGTGAAGCGCCCTGCGGCTCTCGCGTCCACCTAGGTGGCCTCACCTGCGCCGATGGCGCGTTGCGAAAGTGGCTTTCGCAACCTTCAATGTTGCGGAAGTGGCTTTCGCGACCTCCCCGGAAGCTCATGGTCGGCCTGCGGCGATATGGGCGACTTTCGCCGCACGCGGCCGAAAGTGCGCTCCGTTCCGCGCAATCGGGGAGAACGCCGTCCCGTTGCTCGATGTGCATGCTCGATGTGCACTGTGAATTTTCTTACCGCACAACGCATTCGGCCGTTCGGCGCAGTGACTTGGCGGAAAACCTTTTCGTGCTTAATCTCAACAGGACGAAGGCGAGGAGGTGCCTGTTGACCACCCGTACGGATCGCACCGCCGCTGTCCGCATCGCCTGGGCCGCGACCAAGCTGACCAGGGCGGGCAGACACCCCATCGCCATCGGAAGACTCGCCGCCACCGTCGGCATGGACCCCGCCGAAGCCCACCGCCTGATGGACCTGATGGGTTTCGCCATCCGCGACGGCCTGGTCGTGATGGACCGCGGTTCGCGCCCGGCCGAACGGGCGGGTTCCGACCGGTACCGCGTCGACCTGTTCCTCCTGGCCGTCGCCACCGGTGAACCCGTGCACGCGGACGCCGTCTGCCCGGCGACCGGGGCACACGTCCGCGTCCACTTCACTCGCGAGAGGGTGTTGAGCGTCGATCCGCCGAAGGCCGTGGTCGCCGCGTCGCGGTTGCCCGGTATCGACCTCGCCCTCGGCCAGGACTACGTCGAGGCGCTCGTCTGCACGCAGTTCTTCGCGTCGCGGGAGGCGGCCTCGGGCTGGCTGCTGGAGAACATCGACGGCCGGGTCCTGTCCGTGCCGGACTACCTGGCGCACACCCGGCGGATGGTCGCGGCGCTGGAGGCCTGGCCGACGATCTGAGTCTCTCGGGTGAACCCGCGTCCGCGATCGACGTCGGCAAGGCGCGATCTGGTCTTCCAGGTCGCGAAGGCGGTGTAGGCGCCCTGCCACCGCGATAGCGGGGCCTGCGGCCGGGGTGGGTTCACGCCTGTGGTCCCGTTCCCGACAAGACCTCGGCTCCGCCAACCGGCCCTGAGAACACCTGGTCGCGAGGCATCCGGGGCGATTCGTTAGCCTTTGACGTCGGCGAAAAACCGTCGAATCGCAGAATCGTGATGCCGAAGGAGAGCACCCGCAGTGCTTCGCACCCACAAAGCCGGCGCCTTGCGTGCCGAGCACGCCGGTCAGACGGTCACCCTCACCGGATGGGTGGCCCGGCGGCGCGATCACGGCGGCGTCATCTTCATCGATCTGCGCGACGCCGGCGGCGTGAGCCAGGTCGTCTTCCGCGAGGGCGAGATGGCCGAGCGCGCCCACCAGCTGCGCTCCGAGTACTGCGTCCGCATCGTCGGCGAGGTCTCGAAGCGGCCGGAGGGCAACGCCAACACCGAGATCCCCACCGGTGAGATCGAGGTGCTGGCCACCGAGCTCGAGGTGCTGTCCGAGGCCGCCGTGCTGCCGTTCCCGATCGACGACCGGGTCGACGTCGGCGAGGAGGTGCGGCTCAAGCACCGCTACCTCGACCTGCGCCGCAGCGGCCCCGCGGCCGCGATGCGCCTGCGCAGCGAGGTGAACCGCGCGGCCCGTGAGGTGCTGCACGCGCAGGAGTTCGTCGAGGTCGAGACCCCGACCATGACCCGCTCCACCCCCGAAGGCGCCCGCGACTTCGTGGTCCCCGCCCGGCTCAAGCCCGGCTCCTGGTACGCGCTCCCGCAGTCGCCGCAGCTGTTCAAGCAGCTGCTCATGGTCGGCGGCCTCGAGCGGTACTACCAGATCGCGCGCTGCTACCGGGACGAGGACTTCCGCGCCGACCGGCAGCCGGAGTTCACCCAGCTCGACATCGAGATGAGCTTCGTCGAGCAGGACGACGTCATCGCACTCGGCGAGGACATCGTGACGGCGCTGTGGAAGCTCATCGGCGCCGAGATCCCCCGGCCGTTCCGGCGCATCACCTACGCCGAGGCGATGGAGAAGTACGGTTCGGACAAGCCGGACCTGCGCTTCGACCTCGAACTGACCGACATGACGGCGTTCTTCGCCGACACCCCCTTCCGCGTGTTCCAGGCGCCGTACGTCGGCGCCGTCGTGATGGCGGGCGGGGCCGACCAGCCGCGCCGCACCCTCGACGCCTGGCAGGACTTCGCCAAGCAGCGCGGCCACCGCGGCCTCGCGTACATCCTCGTCAACGAGGACGGCACGCTCGGCGGGCCGGTCGCGAAGAACCTCTCGGAGAAGGAGCGCGAGACGGTCGCCGAAGCCGCCGGCGCCAAGCCCGGTGACTGCATCTTCTTCGCAGCGGGCAAGGCCGCCGACGCGCGTGCGCTCCTGGGCGCCACCCGGCTGGAGATCGGCAGCCGTCTCGGCCTGATCGACGAGAACGCCTGGTCGTTCGTCTGGGTCGTCGACTTCCCGATGTTCATCTCGGCCGAGGAGTCCGACGACGTCGCGGTCGGCGGCGGAAAGTGGAAGGCCCTGCACCACGCCTTCACCTCGCCGACCCCGGAGTGGATCGGCAAACTCGCCGACGACCCCGGCAACGCGCTGGCCTACGCCTACGACATCGTCTGCAACGGCAACGAGATCGGCGGCGGCTCGATCCGTATCCACCAGCAGGAGCTGCAGAAGCAGGTCTTCGAGCTGATGGGCCTGTCCGAGGACGAGGCGCAGGAGAAGTTCGGCTTCCTGCTCGACGCCTTCGCCTTCGGTCCGCCGCCGCACGGCGGGATCGCGTTCGGCTGGGACCGGATCGTCATGCTGCTGGCCAAGGCCGAGTCGCTGCGTGACGTCATCGCGTTCCCGAAGACCGGCGGCGGGTTCGACCCGCTGACCGCGGCTCCCGCGCCGATCACCGCGGAGCAGCGCAAGGAGGCGGGCATCGACGCCAAGCCCGCGCCGCCCGTGAAGAACTGATGCTCCACCTCAGGGCCGTGTGCCCGCCGGACCGGACCGAAGAAGCGATCCGGATCCTGCGGGCACACGCCGGGACGGCCCACCTCGTGGTGCATCGCGGGGTGGCTGTCGCGCCCGAAGGCGACCTGATCGAGGCGGACATCGCCCGAGAGGCGACCGACGACATCGTCGAGTCGCTGTGCGGGCTCGACCTCGATCACACCGGCGGGATCACGCTGGAAGCGCTGGACACCGCGGTGTCCGACGCCGCCGACAAGGCCGAGGAGGCCGCGCCGGGCGAGGCCGCGGACGCTGTGGTGTGGCAGGAACTCGTCGGCCGCACCGGTGAAGAGTCGCGCCTCACTTGGACATTTCAGGCGTTCCTGACCATCGCTTGCCTGCTGGCGGCGGTCGGTGTCGTCACGAACTCGGCGGTCACCATCGTCGGTGCCATGGTCGTCGGGCCGGAATTCGGCCCGCTGGCGGCCATCGCCGTCGGGTTGGTGCTGCGCCGGAAAGATCTCGTGAAGCAGGGCGCCGTCGCGCTGCTCGGCGGTTTTCCGATCGCGATGGTGATCACCCTCGGTGTGGTGCTGGTGGGCAACGCCACCGGCGTGCTGGAGGTCAGCAAGCTCGCCGACAACCACGAGGTCGATTTCGTTTACCAGGTGGGAATCGCTTCGCTGATCGTCGCGCTGCTCGCCGGCGCGGCCGGGATGCTTTCCATGACTTCGGCCAAGTCCGCCGCGCTCGTCGGCGTGTTCATTTCGGTGACGACGGTGCCCGCGGCGGGTTACGCGGTGGTCGCGGCGGTTGCCGGTCAGTGGGAACGGTGCCTTTATTCGGCCGGTCAGCTGCTGGTCAATCTCATCGGAATCGTTGCAGCTGCGGCCATTGTGCTGACATTGCGCCGTCGTGGGCAACGATCGAGGGTGATGGAACGTCCGCTTTCACGCGGATGAGTCCCAGATCGCGCCAGTGCGCGCGATTGCCCGGATCTCAGTGGTCATGGTTGCTCAGTCACGAGTAGGGTCGGTGGCAATGACAGTCGATACCTCCTCTGCCGACGATTCCACCGTCGGAGCTGGAGCCGAAACCCTCGCCATCGCGGCCGCGGTCGCCGCCGGCGAGTCGGTCCTTTCGCGCCGATTCGGCAGCGCGATCACCCTCGTCGCCCCCGAAGACCTCGCCGGCAGTGGCCCGGCCACGGTCGTGCGGGCGCGGGTGGCGTCGTCGCCGTTCGCGCTGCCGCGGACCCTGGTCATCAAGCACTACCCCGACCAACCCGAACCGGGACGGCCCGATCCGTTCGCGCAGGAGGCGGTCAGCTATCAGCTGTTCACCGCGCTCGCGCCGGAGGACCGCATGTGCCCGGAGCTGCTGGCCCACGACGGGCGGGATCGCGTCCTGGTGATCGAGGACCTCGGTGGCGTCCCGACGCTGCACGACAAGCTCCACGCGCGCGACGCGCGCGGAGCCGAACGCGCGCTGCTGTCCTGGGCCCGATCGCTGGGCAGGCTGCACGCGAGCACGGCGAGCCGCGAACCCGACTTCAACGCGCTGCTGCGCCGTTTGGGCGGCCCCGTCAAGAACGAGGACGCGCCGCTGCCCGCGGTCTGCGCGCAGCTGCCCGGCCTGCTGGAAGAACTGCTCGACGTCGAGACGCCGGAGCCGGTGCAACAGCGGGTCATGGAGGTCGCCGAACGGGCGGGTTCGCCGTCGTACCGTGCGTTCAGCCCTGTCGATCTCAGCCCGGACAACAACCTCGTGACCAGCGGGGGAGTGCGGTTCCTCGACTTCGAACGCGGCCGGGTGCGCAGCACCCTGATGGACGCGGCGTACCTGCGGCTCCCGTTCGCGTCGAGCGAGGACGCGCTGGCGCTGCCGCCGGGAATGAGCGAGGCGATGATCGCGGCCTGGCGGGCCGAGGTCGTCTCGGTCTGGCCCGCGCTCGCGGACGAAGACGCGCTGGCCGACCACCTGATGGACGGTCAGCTGCTCCTGCTGTGGGTCATCACCTGGGAGATCCTGCCGGAGCTGGACCTGAACCGGCACGCGACACCGATCAGCCGGGAGGCCGCGCTGGTGACCTGGTGGCGGGAACTGGCCAAACATTCGCTGCGCGCTCGCCTGACCCATATCTCCGAGCACGCCACCAGGGTCGCCGCCGCACTCGGCGCGAGGCTGGGGCCGCACGCGGATCTCGCCTTCTATCCGGCGTTCCGGTAACCGCCGCACGGACTTTTCGCTCGACCGTCCTCGTCGCGTTACCCAGGCATCACCACGGGTGAGTCTGCGTGGCCGATGGTGGCTACCGTGACCGTGATCAGTGTCGAAGTCACTCCGAGTCCCGAACCTCTCCTTCCTCCCGCGCCCGCCGTCCCGAGGTCCGCGCGCAGACTGGTCGTGCTCGGCGATTCCACGGCCGTGGGCCTGGGCGACCCACTGCCGGACCGAGGCGGCTGGCGCGGGGTCGGCCCGCTCGTAGCCGAGGCGCTGGGTGTCGAGCCGGACGGCTACCTGAACCCGTCGTTCACCGGTGCGCGCATGGGCTGTGTGCTGACGAAGCAGCTTCCCGCGGCCGTGGCGCACCGGCCGGACGTCGCGCTGGTGGTGGCGGGGATGAACGACACGCTGCGCCCCGATTTCAGCGCCGAGAAGATCGCCGCGGACCTCACCGAGGTGATCCGGGCGCTGGCCGCCGCCGGCACCACCGTGGTCCCGGTGCGCTACCACGACCACGGCAAGGTGTTCCGCCTCCCGCAGTCCTTGCGGCGGGCGTTGAGCCAGCGGGTGGCGGAACTGAACGCCGCCATCGACGGGGTCGTCGAACGCGAGGGCGTGCCGTGTCTCGACCTCGAACTGCTGCCGGGTGCCTACGACCTCACCGCGTGGAGCGTCGACCGGCTGCACCCGTCGGAACTCGGGCACCGGATGCTGGCGACCGGGTTCACCGAACGGCTCGCCGAGGCCGGGTTCGCGGTACCGCGGCCGGTCAGCCTGACCTGCTCGGGAGGTGTGGAGCCGAGTACCGCCGGGCACGTCGGCTGGCTCGTGCTCAAGGGCGTCCCGTGGGTGTGGCGGCGCGGCCGCGAGTTCGTGCCGTACGCGGCCGTGATCATGTGGCACGCGTTCCGGGAGCGGCTGCGCTGACCTGTGGCCGGAACCGTCGGTGGGTACGGCTACCGTCGACACCGTGGCACAGGACGAACTCTTCACCGTGAACCCCGACCTCGGGCCGCCGCCGGAGCCGGCCGAGCCGAGGGATGTCGCCGTACCCGCGGGCTCGCCGCTGGCGGTGCGGATGAGGCCGCGTTCGCTCGACGAGGTCGTCGGGCAGCAGCACCTGCTGCGTGAGGGCGCGCCGCTGCGGCGGCTCGTCGAAGGCGCGGCCCCTGCTTCCGTGCTGCTCTACGGTCCGCCGGGGACGGGCAAGACCACGCTGGCGAACCTCGTCTCGGCCGCGACCGGCCGCCGGTTCGTGGCGATGTCGGCGCTGTCGGCGGGGGTGAAGGAGGTGCGCGGGGTCATCGAGGAAGCCCGCCGCCGCCGGGCCTACAACGCCGAAAACACGGTACTTTTCATCGACGAGGTCCACCGGTTCTCCAAAACGCAGCAGGACGCCCTGCTCGGCGCCGTCGAGGACCGGACGGTGCTGCTCGTGGCCGCCACCACGGAGAACCCGTCGTTCTCCGTCGTCTCGCCGCTGCTTTCGCGGTCGCTGGTGCTGCAGCTGCGGCCGCTGACCGACGCCGACATCGTCGCGCTGATCGAACGCGCCCTGACCGACGAACGCGGCCTCGGCGGCGAACTCACCCTGACCGAAGACGCGCGGGAACATCTGGTGCGGCTGGCCTCCGGTGACGCGCGGCGCGCGCTCACCGCGCTGGAAGCGGCCGCGGACGCGGCGAGCGCGACCGAGGCCAAGACGATCGACCTCCCCATCGTCGAGTCCACAGTGGACAAAGCGGCGGTGCGCTACGACCGCGACGGCGACCAGCATTACGACGTCATCAGCGCGTTCATCAAATCGATCCGGGGGTCCGATGTGGACGCCGCGCTGCATTACCTGGCGCGGATGATCGAGGCGGGGGAGGACCCGCGGTTCCTGGCCCGGCGACTGGTGGTGCACGCGAGCGAGGACATCGGCATGGCCGACCCGACGGCGTTGCAGTCGGCCGTCGCGGCGGCGCACGCGGTGCAGTTCATCGGGATGCCGGAAGGCCGTCTCGCGCTGGCGCAGGCGACCGTGCACCTGGCGACGGCGCCGAAGTCGAACGCCGTCATCACCGGGATCGACGCCGCGCTCAGTGACGTCCGGTCCGGGCGGATCGGGACGGTGCCGCCGCATCTGCGCGACGGGCACTACGCGGGAGCGGAGAAGCTCGGCAACGCGAAGGGCTACCGGTACCCGCACAACGTGCCGGAAGGTGTTCTGGCGCAACAGTATCCGCCGGACGAACTGGTCGGGCGGGACTACTACGAGCCGACGCAGCGCGGGGCGGAGCGGACGTTGCACGAGCGGGTGCCGAAGCTGCGGCGGACCATCAGGGGAGAGCGCTAGGTTCGCCTTCGGCGCGATGCCGAGTGATCGGGTTACGCGCGAGGGATCATGGGGGCATTCTGCCCTGTGGCTGGGGGAGCACCAGGTGGATTCGGGGCGTTGGATGACTCGGTCGGGCGTCATCGGTCCTGTCACGCAAGTCTCGGGTGCTGATTCGCGGGTTTGAAGGGACCGAGCCATTCGCACGGGTCTCGGCGGCATCGCCAGTCACAATCGGGGCACATGAAGGTCCCTTTCCTTGCGCCTGCCGCAAGGAAAGGGACCTTCATGTACTTCAGTTCGCCGGGAGGGATCGGCAGGTAGTGAAGGCCTCCTTCCCTACTCTCAGGGTAGGGCGGGAGGCCTTCACGGAGCATTGGGCATGGCGAGGGGCCCGTCGCCGGTGTGGCTGGCGGGCTCCTCGGGGTTCAGCGGTGGAGGGTGCTACGTCTGGGTTGTCGGAGCGGGTCTCGGTATTGGGGTGGGATGAATTCCGGTAACCCGTCGGCGGCCATTCGTACTTCTCAGTCGCCGTGGTGGATCAGGCGGTGATGGAACCCGCAGAGGAGCACGAGATTCCGAAGATCGGTGGGTCCGCCGTCTGCCCAGTGATGAATGTGGTGAGCGTGGCAATTCTTCGGCTTCCGATGACAGCCGGGGAACGCGCAGCCCCCGTCGCGGATGTTCAACGCCCGGCGCTGGCCCGGGGTGACGAACCGTCTGAGTCGCCCCACGTCGAGGGGTTCTCCGGCGGCGTTCAGCACGACCGGCAGCATCAGACAGTCGCAGGCGGTGAGCCGGGCTTCCCTCGCGGTCATCGTGCCGACGAAATCCAAGCACGCGGTCCCGAGACCGGACTTCAACTCCTCCAGCCCGATGGTGACGTTCACCAACGTCCGATACCCGCTGGTGCCGGGCTGGTCCGGGCAGGCGATCGCCAGATCGAGAAGGTCGACCCACGCATCACCCATCCGTTCGCATTTCATCCGCAGATCCGCCTGGCCGAACTCGTCGACGGGCCGGGGCTGGGCGTAGGCCTCGAGTGCGGCGGCGGTGCGGGCACCGGTCTCGTCATCGAGCAACCCAGTCAGCTTCCAGAACCCGTCCTTGCGGCGCTCCAGGGTGATTTCCCGGCGCGGCTCAGCAGGTTCCGGGTCTTTGGGCTCGTTCCCGTCGGGGTCGAGCAAGGCGAGGAGGTTCGCTTCAGCGTCCGCCAACTGGCGGGGACCTGCGTCCCGGGCGAGGGTGGCGAGGATCTTCTCCGCGTTCGCCCGGTCCTCCACCGAGGTGTCGGCCGGGAGTCTCTTCAAGATCTCCAGGATCTGATCGATCCGCTCGTCCCCGACCAAGCCTTCGGCGGCGACGGCGGCAGTGGCGGGCAGCGCGGCGGGAACCTCGGTGCCGTCCAACGCGCGGGTCGGGTTCAGGGCGATGGCCCGCTTCACCACCGCGCCCGCTTCACCGACCGACAACCCCGCGATATCGGCGAACCATGCAGCCGTGCGGCCATAGCCGTACAAGTCCTTGACGCCCCGAGACTCGACCTCCGCCAAATACCGCCCCAAACCGGCGGTGGCCATGCGAATCACCTGCAAGGACTGTTGCACGCCATGGGCAAGCTCCAGCTTGCCAGCGCGCCACAGTTCTTGCGGCAGTTCGGGGAGGAAGGTCTCGGGCACCCCTCAATAATACCCGAACAACTCGAACATGTGTTCGTAATTTTAAGCGACAAGCGAAACGCGCGGACAACACTGAAGGGTGATTCGGCCTCACGCAGCGACCACATACAGCCAACCCTCGCATTTAGTCGACTAAATGCGGTGAGAGTCAGAACAGTAAAGCCTGCTTGAGAATTCCTTGAGTCCACCCTGGACAGTTCGACCGCTCCCGTTCGCCTTGCCGTCGCGAGCCGAACACATCCGTCGGCGAATATCCCCCGTATGGAAATCCCGAGGGTCGGTGTCCCCGACGCGCTGGCCTCACACCTCACGATGGCCGAACAACACGAGTACCTGAGCCGCCGCACGATACTCAAGGGTGCCGTCCTCGCCGCCGGGCCGCTTCTCTTGCAGGGCACCGCGTACGCTGATGGCGACAAGGTCGTCCCCGCGGGACGGCATCTCGCGTTCGGGCGGAATCCGCGGACGTCGATGCGGGTCGCGTGGCAGGTGCCGGCGCCGGTGCGGAAGCCGTTCCTGCGGATCGCCGACGGCCACGGCGGCTGGAGTCACCGGATCCCGGCCGAGGTTCGCGCGCTGCATTCCGAGGTCGCCGGGGTCATCGCGCCGTACGACCAGTTCTACCTGCACGCCGAGGCCGACCACCTCTGGCCCGGCCACACCTATCGTTACGCCGTCGGGCACGAGGGTTTCGACCCGGCGTCGGGGGACGGCGGGTCCGCCGCGATCTCGACGTTCACCACCGCGCCCGCCCGGGGGATTCCGGCGGGCAGGTTCACCTTCACCGCGTTCGGTGACCAGGGCGTTTCGACGACGGCGCTCGCGCAAGACGGTGCGGTCGCTCGGCAGAACCCGCGCTTCCACCTGCTGGCGGGTGACATCGCGTACGCCGACCCGAGTGGCGCGGGCAAGCCGCCCGGTAATAAGCCCGACGCTGACCATGACCTCTTCGACCCCAAGGTCTGGGACGCCTACTACCGGCAGATCGAGGGCGTCGCCGCGTCGGTGCCGTGGATGGTCACCACCGGCAATCACGACATGGAGGCCCTCTACTCGCCCGACGGCTACGGCGGCCAGGTCAAGCGTTGGGACTTTCCCGGCGGTGGCCCGCACGACTGCCCCAGTGTGTACTCGTTCATCTACGGCAATGTCGGGGTGATCTCGCTCGATGCCAACGACGTCTCCTACGAGATCCCGGCGAACCTCGGCTATTCACGCGGCTCCCAGACGGCATGGCTCAAGCGCCGCCTGCGGTATCTGCGCTCGCAGCCGGACGTCGACTTCGTCGTGGTGTTCTTCCATCACTGTGCCTATTCGACGACCAATCAGCACGCGTCCGAGGGTGGTGTCCGCGAGCAGTGGGTCCCGCTGTTCGACGAGTACCGGGTCGACCTCGTGATCAACGGGCACAACCACATCTACGAGCGCACCGACGCGCTGCGCGGCGGCAAGGTGACCAGGGAGGTCAAGATCGGCGACACCGTCGAGCCGGATCGCGACGGAACCGTGTACGCGACCTGCGGTGGCGGCGGGAAGAGTCTCTACAGCTTCCCGGTGCCCGACACGTTCGCGGGGGAGTTCCAGTCGTACCACTGGGTCGAGGGCGGCGAGAAGGCGACCGAGACCGTGTCCTGGTCGCGGGTGCGCTACACCGGATACTCGTTCCTCGCGATCGACGTCGAGCCCACCTGGCCCGGACGCCGGACGACGCTGACCGTGCGGACCCTGCGCAACGACGGCGCCGAGATCGACCGGTTCATCTTGCGCCGCACCGCCGGTCTCCACCGTTCGCGGCACGCGTCGGTCCTCGGTGCCGACCCTGGAGACGTATAACGACCTACACGGGTCCGCATGGTGGGACTCGGTGTCATATCGTGGACCGGAGACATAAAGTCCGGGACATGTCGCCGAGAACCCTCCTGCGGGCCGTCATGGCCGCTTCCGCCGTCACGCTCCTCGCCGCGTGCAACGCCTCGGCCAAGGATCCGGCCGCTCAGAACGCCGCGGGTCCCGAGCTGGTCTTGATCACGCCGAGCCCGGTCGGGGTCAACGACTTCCTCAAACTCGCCGTCCAGGGCATCGAGGACTCGGCCAAGAAGCACAACGGGACGCAGAAGGTGTACCAGAGCACCGATCCGGCGTCGATCCAGCAGAACCTCGCGGCCGCGGTGCGCGAGAAGCCCGCCGTGATCGTCGCCGTCGGCTTCAACTTCGCCGACGCGATCGCGGCCGAGGCCGAACGCAATCCCGAGCAGAAGTTCCTCTTCGTGGACTCCTGCACGACGAAACCGTTCCCGAACGTCACCTGCGCGGTGTTCCGCGAGCACGAGGGCAGCTACCTCGCCGGTGCCGAGGCCGGGCTGCTGAGCAAGAGCGGCAAGGTCGGCGCGGTCGTCGTGCTCGACGCGCCCCAGTTCCGCCGGTACTCGATCCCGTTCGGGCAGGGCGCCGAGAAGGCCAAACCCGGCACCACGCTGGCCCCGCTGTTCATCGGCGGCGCGAACCCGTTCAACGACCCGGCCCGCGCGAAGGCGCTGGCCGCCACGCTGGCCGGCCAGGGCGTCGACCATGTCATGGGCGCGGCCTCCGCGGCGGGCAACCTCGGTGTGTTCGAGGCGGCCGAACAGGGCGGGTTCTTCGCGTTCGGCGTCGACGCCAACCAGTGCCCGGCCAGCCCGGGACAGGTCGTGGACAACGTCATCAAGCGCACCAACGTCGTCGTCGGCGACGGGGTCGACGCGATCCTCGGCGGCAAGACCGGCGAGACGAAGTCCTATGGCCTCAAGGAGAAGGGTATCTCCCTGACCGGGCTGGAGCCGGACGCCGCGACGTCGCAATGTGTCGTCGCGAGCCACCCCGACGTGCTGGCCAAGGTCGGCGAGCTGCGGGACCAGATCATCTCGGGCGCGATCGTCGTCGATGACCCCGCCAAGTCCTGACGCCGTCTCACTCCGGGGGATCGTCAAGCGGTTCCCCGGAGTGCTCGCGAACGACCACGTGGACCTCGACGTCGGCAGCGGCGAGATCCACGCCCTGATGGGCGAGAACGGCGCGGGCAAGTCGACCCTCATGTCCGTGCTCTACGGTCTGCACCGGCCCGACGAGGGCACGATCTCCCTGCATGGCGAGGAAGTCTCCTTCGGCTCGCCCGCGCAGGCCATCGACGCCGGTGTCGGCATGGTGCAGCAGGGTTTCGCGCTGTTCGGCGAACTCACCGTCACCGAGAACGTCGTGTTCGGCAGCGAACCGACCCGCCGCGGTCTGCTGGACCGCAAGGCGGCGACGGCCCGCGTCACCGAACTGATCGAACGGCACGAACTGCGGCTGCGGCCGGGGGACCGGGTCCGTGACCTGCCGGTCGGGCTCCGGCAGCGCGTCGAGATCCTCAAACTGCTGTACCGCGAGGCCGGTGTGCTGATCCTCGACGAACCGACCGCCGTGCTGACCCCGCCCGAGACCGAGCGGCTGTTCGGCGTGCTGCGCGCCCTCGCCGCCGAGGACCGCACGATCCTCTTGGTGTCGCACAAACTCCAGGAGGTCCTCGCCGTCAGCGACCACGTCACGGTGCTGCGGGACGGCCGCGTCAGTGCCCGCGGGCGCACCGCGGACCAGACGGCCGCCGGGCTCGCCGCGGCGATGACCGGACGCGAGGTCGACCTCGATCGTGCCCATACGGCCGGGACGCCCGGTGACACGGTCCTCGAAGCCCGTTCTCTGACAGTTCCCGGTACGGAAGGAAAACCGTTGCTGGACAACGTGTCCCTGACCGTGCGCGCCGGGGAGATCGTCGGTGTCGCCGGGGTCGCGGGCAACGGGCAGGCCGAACTCTCCGGCGCCATCACCGGTCTCCTGAACACCGGCGGCACCATCGTCCTCAAAGGACAGAAGCTTGACGGGCTGTCGGTCCGCGCGCGGAGGGATGCCGGGCTCGCCCACGTCCCGGAAGATCGTGCCGAGGTCGGCTCGGCGCCCACGGCGAGCCTCCGGGAGAACCTCGCCGTCGGCTTCCACCGCAAGCGCCCCTTGGTGCGCAAGGGATTCCTGCGACGCGAGGCGATCGACGACCACGCGTCGGCGATCATCGAGGACTACGACGTCCGCGCGTCCGGCCCCGCCGCCGCGATGGGCACGCTGTCCGGCGGTAACCAGCAGAAAGCGATCTTCGGCCGCGAACTCACCCACGACGCGCCCTTCCTGCTGGTCGAACAGCCCACGCGTGGGGTCGACGTCGGCGCGATCGAAAACATCCACACCCGGCTCGCCGCCCATCGCGACGCCGGGCACGCCGTCCTGCTGATCTCCGCCGAGCTCAGCGAGATCCTCGCGTTGTCGGATCGGGTGCTGGTGCTGTTCGAGGGCCGGATCGTCGCGGAGTTCTCCAAGGACGAGGCCGATCAGCACACGATCGGCCTCGCGATGGCCGGAGGTGCCGGATGACCCGCGTCCGCCTCGTCGCCGTCCCGGTCGCCGCCGCGCTGGTGCTCGGCGCGATCCTGTTGCTGGCCACCGGAACCGATCCGCTGGCCGCGTACGGGGCGATCCTCTCCGGCGCGTTCGGCCCCGACGGCATCGGCGACACCCTCGCCTACGCCGTCCCGGTCGCCGGGATGGCGACAGCGCTCGCCATCCCGCTGCGCGCGGGCATGGTGAACCTCGGCGGTGAGGGGCAGCTGGTGCTCGGCGCGGTCAGCGCGCTCGCCGTCGGCCTGTACGTGCCCGGTTCGGGGCCGGTGAAGGTGATCCTCGCGCTGCTCGCGGGCGTCCTCGCCGGAGCCGCGTACGCCGCGCTGGCCGCGGTCTGCGAGAACCGGCTCGGTGTCCCGTTGCTGATCAGCACGCTGTTGCTGAGCTATCCGGCGATGTCGCTCGCCGGGTATCTGGTGCGTTTTCCGATGAAGGACGCCGGTTCCAGCCTGCCGCAGAGCCCGCAGCTGACCGAAGGCGCGCGGTTGCCCGAAATCGACGGCGTGACGACCGGGATCTTCCTCGTGGTGGGGGTGATCGCGGTCTACACGGTGATCGACGCCCGCACTCCCGCCGGTTTCGAGACGAAGGTGACCGGCTGGGCGCCGCGGTTCGCCGCCTACGCCGGGATCGACCGGCCGAAACTCACCCTGCGGCTGCTGGCCGCCTCGGGCGGGACGGCCGGGCTGGTCGGCGCCATCGCCATCCTCGGCTTCCCGTACCGGTTCATCGACGGCGCGCTGATCACGCCGCAGTACACCTGGATCGGGCTGCTGGCGGCGCTGCTCGCCGGGGCCAGCCCGCTCGGAACGCTCCTCGCGGCGGTCTTCTTCGCGGCCCTGACCAGCGGCGGCTTCGCGATGGAACGCGCCACCCAGGTCCCGCGCGAACTGACCGCGGTCCTGCAGGCGGTGCTGATCATCTTCCTGGCGGCGACGTCGGGCGTCTTCAAGCGGAAGGCGAGGCGGGCATGATCGACGCGAGCCTGTTCTCCTCGGCGCTCACCGCGTTGACGCCGATCCTGTTCGCCGCGCTCGCGGGCGCGCTGTGCCAGCGAGCCGGGGTCTTCAACATCTCGCTCGAAGGCTCGCTCCTGGTCGGCTGCTTCGGCGCGGTCGCCGGGAGCTGGTACACCGGCAGCGCGTGGATCGGCGTCGTCGTGGCGGTGCTCGCGGCGACGGCGTACTCGCTGATCCTCGCGATCGGCTCGATCACCTTCGACGGTGATCCGATCGTGCTGGGCGTCGCGAGCAACCTGCTCGCGGTCGGCCTGACGAGCTTCCTCATCCGCACCGTCTTCGGCACCGAGGGCTCGTTCAGCGATCCGGCGTTGCAGGGGCTGGGCCAGTTCGGGCCGATCCCCGGGCAATCGTTGCTGGTCTACCTGTCCTGGCTGGCCGTGCCCGCACTCGCGGTGCTGCTGTACCGGCATCCGTGGGGACTGCGGTTACGCGGTGTCGGCGAGCGTCCGGAAGCGGCGTCCAGTCTCGGTGTCAACGTGACCAAGTACCGCTACGGGGTGATCCTCGCCGGGGGAGCGTTGTGCGGTCTCGGCGGCGCGCAACTGGCGCTCGGCTCGGTGACGCTCTTCGCCGAGAACATGACCGCGGGCCGCGGCTGGATCGCCGTCGTCGCGGTCATGCTGGGCCGCGCGCATCCGCTCGGCGTGCTGCTCGCGGCACTCCTGTTCGGCCTCGCGGAGGCCTTCGGTTTCCGGCTCCAGGGCATCGGGTTGCCGCAGCAGGCCACCGACGCCGCCCCGTACGTGGTCACGCTCGTGGCGCTGTTCCTGTCCAACATCAAGCGCAAGAAGGGACAGCCCGCGTGAGCGACGTCCTGCCCATCACGAAGATCCCCCGGCACGGACTGCCGCCGCGTGCGCTGGTCGTGGGCGACCCGGACCGCGCGACCGCGGTGGCCGGATCGCTGGAGAATGCCGTCCTCGTCGGGCAGAACCGTGAATACCGCAGCTACACCGGCACCTGGAAGGGTGTCCCGGTCGTCGTGTCGTCGCACGGTGTGGGCGGCCCTGGCGCGTTGTGCCAGTTCGGTGAGCTGGCCGAGGCGGGCGTCCGCACGTTCCTGCGGCTCGGCACCGCCGGGTCGCTGGCCGACGGGATCACCGACGGCGATCTCGTCATCGCCGAGGCCGCCGTCCGCGACGACGGCGTCACCCAGCAGCTGATCCATCCGGAGTACCCGGCGTTCGCCACCCCGGAGATCGTCGTGGCGCTGAACCGCGTGGCCCCGGAGGCGCGCCGCGGCGTGGTGTGGACGCGGGCCGCGTTCAGCCCGCTGGTGCTCACCCTCCCGATGACCGAGTACCTGGCCGCGCGGGTGATCGCCATTGAGATGGAACTCTCCACGTTGCTGGTGTTCGCGGCATTGCGCGGCCTGCGGGCCGGTGGTGTGCTCGTGATCGACGGTGACGCGCGGCCCGAGCACCCCGACCCGTCGGCCTACGACCCGCATCGCGACGTCGTGGCCGAGGGGGTGGCGAGGGCTACTCGTGTCGCTCTCGACGCTCTCATCGACGTGGAAGGGGCGGAATGACCGAAGTGTGGCGAAAAGCGGCGCTCGAGTTGGCGAGCACTCTGGCGGCGGACGCGGCCGAGCGGGACCTCGCCGGACGTCTCCCGGCGCACGAAGTCGGCTTGCTGCGCGAGTCCGGGCTTCTGCCCTTGCTCGACACCGCCGGCTGGGCGGCCGCGAACGAGGCCACCCGGATCGTCTCCGCCGCGGACGCGTCGGTCGGCCATCTGCTCGGTTACCACTACCTGCAGCTGTGGCGTACCGGTCTGTTCGGGCCGCGCGCGGCGAGTGAACCGGGCTGGTTCTGGGCGGGCGTGAGCAACCCGCTCGACGCCGCCCTGCTCCTGACCCCGGCCGACGGTGGCTTCACCGTCGAGGGCACCAAGACCTTCGCCACCGGCGCGGCCGTCGCCGACCGCCTGGTGGTCAGCGCGACGAGGACCGACAACGGCGAGAAGCTGACCCTCGTCGTCGACGCGCGGGCCGACGGGATCACCTTCCCCGGTGAGTGGGACAACATCGGCCAGCGGCTCACCGCGAGCGGCGCGGTGCGGTTCGAGGCCGTCCGCGTCGCCGAGGACGACGTGCTCGGTGCCCAGCCGGAGGACCAGTCGGATCCGAAGGTGCCCCGCATCTCCCTGGCCGCGATCGGTTTCCAGCTCATGCTCGCGCAGGTGTACGTCGGCCTCGCGTTCGGCGCGCTCGACGCGGCGGCCGTCTACACACGGGAGTCCGCGCGGCCCTGGACACTGTCCGATGTGGACAAAGCGGCGCAGGATCCGTACATCCTGGCCGGATACGGCGAGCTGGTCGCGACGGCGAGGGCGGCCGGATTCGCCGTCGACGCCGCGGTTTCCGCCCTCGGGGAGGCTGACGAACGCGGCTTCGACCTGACCCCCGCCGAGCGCGCCGAAGCGGCGATCGCCATCTCGTCGGCGAAGATCGTCGCCAGCCGGGCCGCGGTCGAAACCACGAGCAAGGTCTTCGAGTTCACCGGCGCGCGGGCAACGGCGACCAAGTACGGCTTCGACCGCTTCTGGCGCAACGCCCGCACGCTGACCTTGCACGACCCCGTGACCTACAAGGCCCGCGAGGTCGGCGACCACTTCCTCAACGGGATCCCGCCGTGCCTTTCGGGGTACAGCTGATGACGCTGCCGATCCTCGCCGAAAGCGTCCGCCTCGACGACGACGGCGTGCACATCCTCGACCGCCGGGTCTTCCCGTTCAAGCGGGAATGGGTGCTCTGCCGGACTTCGGAAGAGGTCGCGGTGGCCATCGAAGAGATGGTCACGCAGTCTTCCGGGCCGTACTTCGCCGCGTTGGGTGCGATGGTGCTCGCCGCCCGCGAGGCGTCCGGGTTCGCCGACCCTCGGGCGTACCTGGAGCGGGCGGGGGAGCGGATCGTCGCGACCCGCAAGACCAACAACCACCTGCGCAAGGCCGTCGCCGCCGTACTGTCCGAAGTGGACACATCGGCCGATGCCCTCGTCGAAGCCGCGTCGAGGGGTGCGCAAGCAGGTGACGAATTGTATCGGTCACGCAGCCGGGCGCTCGGCGAGCACGCGGCCGCGCTGGTGCCGGGCGGGGCGACGGTGCTGACGCATTGCTGGGCGGACCTGTACCTGGTCGAATTCGTGCTCGCCGCGCGGCGGCAGGGCAAAGAGTTCTCCTTCCTGTGCACGGAAACCCGGCCGTATCTGCAGGGCGCGCGGCTGACCGCCGAGACGCTCGCCGAGATGGGCGCCGACACCCGGCTGATCACCGACGGGATGGGTGCCGCGGTGCTGTCCTCGGGCGAGGTCGGCGCGCTGGTGACCGCGGCCGACCGGGTCACGATGGACGGCCACGTCGTCAACAAGATCGGCACCCTGGGGCTCGCGGTGGCGGCGAAGGCGTTCGGCGTGCCGTTTCACGCGATGGTCCAGGCACCCGATCAGGCGGCACCGACCGGCGCCGACGTGCCGATCGAATACCGCGACGGCGACGAGGTGCTGAGCGCGCTCGGCCACCGCGTCGCGAGCGAACGCGTCCGTGGGCACTATCCGGCCTTCGACGTGACACCACCGCGGTTCGTGACCGCGGTGGTGACCGACCGCGGGGCCTTCGAGCCCGGACGGCTCCGCGAGTACTACGCAGAAGGGGAAGCGAACCAGTGACCGCAACGCTGACCGCCCGATGGGTGGTCCTCGACATCGAGGGCACGCTGACGGCCACCAGCTACGTGCACGTGACCCTCTACGACTACGCGCGCCCGCGGCTGGGTCCGTGGATCGACGAGCACGCCGACGACCTCGAAGTAGCCGGCGCTGTCGCCGAGATCAAGGAACTCGGCGGGCTCGCGGCGGACGTGTCCACAGTGGACGTCGTGCGGGTGCTGCACGGCTGGATGGACGCCGACCAGAAGATCGCGCCGCTGAAGACGTTGCAGGGGCTCATCTGGCAGCGCGGGTACGCCGAGGGTGACCTGACGACGGAGTTCTTCGGCGACGTCGCCCCGGCTCTGCGGTCGTGGCACGAGTCCGGGCTGCGGCTCGCGGTGTTCTCCTCCGGATCGGTCGCCGGGCAGATCGCGTCGTTCTCGCGGACCACCGACGGTGACGTCACCGGCCTGTTCGAGAAGCATTTCGACACCGTCAACGCCGGGCCGAAGCGCGAGGCGCCGTCGTACCGCGCGATCGCCTCCGCGCTGGAAGCCGAACCGGGTGACATCGTGTTCTTCTCCGACGTCCCGGCCGAACTCGACGGGGCCGCCGCCGACGGCTGGCAGACCGTCGGCCTCGCCCGCGAGGGGGAGCCGTTCGGCGACGCCGATTTCGGGACGCATCGGACCATCCGGACATTCGACGAGGTGAAGGTCGTCCGTCGATGAGTCTTCTGGAACTCGCCGGACGCGCGCTGGCGGAGGAGTCCGCCCGGTTCGCCGGGATGGGCTGGATGCGGGGCACGTCGGGCAACCTTTCGGTGGTGCTCGGGCGCGATCCGCTGCGGGTCGCCGTCACCGTCAGCGGCCGGGACAAGGGCGAGCTGACCAGCGACGACGTCGTGGTGGTCGGCGAAGACGGGCTGGCCGTCGCCGACCAGCCGCATCCGGAGAAGGTGCCGTCGGCGGAGGCCGGGCTGCACGCCCGGATCGCGGCGGTGTCGGGTGCGGGCGCGGTGATCCACGTGCACGCGCTCGCGCCGGTGGTCGCCGCCGAGCATTGGCCGGACGGCGTCGAACTGCGGGACCTGGAGATGCTCAAGGGCTTCGGCCGCGCCGCGCACGACGACCTGGTGACCGTCCCGGTGATCGCCAACGGGCAGGACATGCGTGTCCTCGGTGACGCGTTCGAGGCGGGGTTCCGGGCCGACACGCCGGCGGTGATCGTCGCGCGGCATGGGATCTACGTCTGGGGCGATGACCTGCGCCACGCGCGCCATCGCCTGGAATGTTTGGAGTGGTTGCTCCGGTTCCGGGTAGAGACAAGACTTGTCGGTGGAGAAAGGGGAGTGCGATGACCCTGCTGACCGTGTGGCCGGACGACCGGCCCGGCGAGATCGCGCTCAGGACCGAGGACCCGGCCGTGATCACCGGGGAACTCGGGCGGCTCGGCGTCCGGTTCGAACGCTGGGACCTCGTCCCGGATCTGCCGCGCGAAGTGACGCCTGAGCAGGTGCTGGCCGCCTACGAGGAACCGATCGGCAAGGTCTCGGCGGCCGAGGGCTACACCTTCGTGGACGCCGTCCGGATGACCCCGTCGGACGAGCCCGGCTGGGCGGCCGACGCCGCCGAAGCGCGGCAGAAGTTCCTCGCCGAGCACACCCACGACGATGACGAAGACCGCTTCTTCGCGCGGGGGTCCGGCGTGTTCTACCTGCACGTCGGGGGCAAGGTGTACGCGGTGCTGTGCGAGGCGGGAGACCTGCTGAGCGTGCCCGCGAACACCACGCACTGGTTCGACATGGGCACGCGGCCCGACTACGTGTCCATCCGGTTCTTCCACGACGACGGCGGGTGGGTCGGCAACTTCACCGGCGCGACGCTGGCGGGGGATTTCCCGGACTTCGACACGTTGACCGCCGGGCGCTACTGACCGCTTTGGGCTCGTGAGTGGTAAGGACGGTTAGAACCGTCCTTACCACTCACGAGCGCGCTGCCGGGGTCTGTCAGGCGGGAGTCCAGAGGGCAGGCACGTTCGGCGGCTCCCAGCCGGGCAGGGACCGGTGGCCCTGACGGCACACGTACGCCGCGCCGTTGTGGGTCACCCGGGCGCCGGTGGCGTAATCGACGTTCGGCTTCCAGGCGTCGGACGGTACCGACGTGGTCGTCGTCGGCGTGGTGGTGGTCGTCCGCGTCGTGGTCGGACTGGTCGTGGTGGTCGTACCCGTCGTCGTTCCCGTGGTCGTGGTGGTCGTCGGCGGAGCACCACCGCCACGCGGGTGATCCGACGCGATCGCGTAGGTCGTCCCGCCGAAGGTGAACGTGAAGTTCGACGGCGCCGCGATCGGCATGTAGTAGTTCAGCCGGATCTCGACGGTGGCGCCCGGCGCGATGTTCTGCCAGGTCGGCACGGTCACCGCGACATGCTGGAAGTCTCCCTTCATCCCGCCGACGTTGGGCCCGCTGTGGCCCTTGCTCGTGACCGTCAGGCCGAAGCCGGACTGGTCGGACATGCTGCCGGGTGCGCTGGTGCCGTAGTCGAACTCGATCTTCGTTCCACCGGGGATGGTGGTGGTCGAATTGTTGGTGATGCGCATCCGCGGGGTGATCGGGTAGTTCGCGTCGCCCAGCGCGAAGCCGGTCAGGTTGACGTTCGCGTTCAGCACCGACGACGGGGCGGGACGCGGCGACTTGGCGTTGCCGTACGGGGCGGCGCCGCGCAGGCCGTCGTTGATCTTCGTGATCAGCGTGTCGCCCATGAAGTACTGGCCCTTGGCTTCGTCGAAGGCGTAGTCGCCGGCCAGTTCCCAGATCATGATCCCGCCGATGCCCTTGTCGGCCACGTACTTGGCCTTTGTGGCGAGCGAGGCTTCGTCCTCAGTGGACAGGAACACCTTCTTGTCGTTGTTCCACAGCCACGGCGTCACCATCGTGTTGTCGTAATGCCGGTTGTAGGAGCCCGAGATCCGGTCCGTCGGGTCGGTCTTCGGCGTCAGCCCGTACGCCTCCAGGTAGTCCGGCGTGACCTCGTTCTCGAGGTTCTTCGCGTGCCACATGGGGTTCGCGCCCGCGGGGACCTCGCCGCCCGCCAGGCCGAGATCGTGCCAGAGGTTGTCGATGCCGATCGCGCCGTTGCCGCACGGCACCGTCGAACCGACATGGGATCCGGTCCCCGGTGGACACTGTTTCTGGTCCGGTAGCGGAGCCTTGCCCCACAACCCGTTCGTCCCGCCGGACACGCCTTGCCAGCCGCGGGTGTAGAACCCGACGCCGATGTTGATCCGGCCTGCCTGCATGGCGCCGCGGAAGTAGTGATAGGCCCAGTCGGTGTTGAGATAGCCCTGCCCGTCGTACTGCGGTGTCGTGTACACCTGCCAGTGCGCGAGTTCCGCGTCGTTGCCGGAGTCGTAGAGCGCGGCGTTCGGCCCGACGAACTGGTTCCACGCGCCGTGCAGGTCGTAGCTCATCATGTTGGCGTAGTCGAGATAGCGCGTGACGCCGTAGACCTCCTGGCCGCGCAGCAACCAGCCGGACGCCGGCACGGCGGCGGTCAGCAGGTAGTGCTTGCCGTCGGCGGCTCCCGCCCGGTCGAGCTTCTCGCGCAGCGTGCGCATCAGGTTCTCGTAGCCCGCCCAGAGGGTGCCGCGATTGGCCTGCGCGATCCAGTAGTCGTCCGGGTTGCCGGCGTAGTTCGCCGACGTCGCGTATTCGTAGTCGATGTCCGCGCCGTTGAAACCGTAGGCGCGCAGGAATTCCACGACGGAATCCGCGAAGACGTCGATACCGGCTTGGGTCTGCGTCATCTTGTAGAACCCGCCGGAGGCGTTGCGGGTGCCGTCGGGGTTCAGGAAGCCGCCGGTCTCGGCCCAGCCGCCGATCGAGATCAGCGACTTCACGTTCGGGTGCTGCTTCTTGTACTTGGTCAGCAGGTTGAAGTGTCCCTTGTAGGGCAACGACGGATCCATCTCGGCGCCGGGCACGCCCGGCCATTCCATGCCGATGGACTCGTTGGTCGCGCTCGGCGCGCCGACCGACACCTTGTTCTGCGCGTCCACATGTGCGAACGCGTAGTTGAGGTGGGTGACCTTCGACCACGGGATGTTGTTGACCAGATAGGCCGGTGCGCCGTTCTTCCCGGTGCGCCAGCTGGTGAAGTAGCCGATCACACGGCGGGAATGCCCTTCTCCCAGGGATTCGCGGCCCGCGGTGTCGTAGACGGTGCAGTAGGGGGTCTCGACGCCGGGTGTCCGGTACAGCCCGTCGGGACGGCAGTCCTCATGGCCCGCCGCGCTCGACGTGGACGGGGTGACGACGACGATCATGAGTCCGGCCAGCGTGATGAGCGACGCCAGCAGGGGGAGTAGTTTCCTGGTTCTCCTTGGCACGCCGAACCTCCGACAGTGGAAGATGGCCCTCGGTCTCAGCAGCTTGAGCCGCTGACCTGCCGCGCGTCAATAGGTGTAGACCAATTTCCATCCGGTGCCGTACGGCGGAGCGTACCTGTGGTTCGTCAGGTCCGGCTTCGTCGGCGGTGGCCATAATTCCGGCCACATCCCGTGCGTGTTATGCCGCCGTTTCCCGTATCACGAAGGAAAACTCGTTCCCATCGGGATCCGCCATCTCCACCAGCCCGTCCCGGGCGCCGAGCCGGGTCGCGCCGAGCGCGACCAGTCGCTCGGCCTCCGCGGCCGTGCCGTTCAGAATGAAGCGCAGCCGGTTCGGTCCGGTTTTCGGGGTGAACGGCGGGCCGCCCCAGGTGATCTTCGGGCCGCCGTGCGGCGACCGGATCGCGGTCTCCTGGTCCTGGTCCCACACCAGCGGCCAGCCGAGCGCCTCGCTCCAGAAGTAGCCGACCTCTTGCGAACCGTCGCACGAGACGGCGCCGACGAAACCACAGTCGGCGAGGAAGTCGTTGCCCGGCCCGATGACGCAGAACTCGTTGCCCTCGGGGTCGGCGAGCACCACGTGCTTCTCCTCGGGGCGCTGGCCGACGTCGATATGCCGTCCGCCGAGTTCGAGCGCCCTGGCGACCGTCCGCTCCTGGTCTTCAAGGGACTCGCTCGTGAGGTCGAAATGCATCTGGTTCTGGCGGGTCTTCGGTTCGTCCGATGGCACGAAGCTGAGCCGAAAACCGGTGTCGGCGTCCATTTCCGGGCCGAGGAGGCCCGTCCAGAAACGGGCGAGACGACGCGGGTCGTGTGCGGCGAAACTGAGCGCGTGCAGGGTGACGGTCATGAGCGACGCTAGAAACGAAGGCGACCTCCACGCAACCGAATAAGGCGCGTTCCCCCAT
This sequence comes from Amycolatopsis lurida, assembly GCF_900105055.1. Classification (NCBI taxonomy): domain Bacteria; kingdom Bacillati; phylum Actinomycetota; class Actinomycetes; order Pseudonocardiales; family Pseudonocardiaceae; genus Amycolatopsis; species Amycolatopsis lurida. Next base: position 1,108,154 of record NZ_FNTA01000004.1, on the reverse strand, counting down.
GGAGTGGACCCGTTTCCATCCGGCGGGGGACGCGGGGGACCAGGGCGGCGGTGATCGTTGAGATCGATCAAGCGAGTGGAACCCGAGGAGCCCGTATGACCGTCCACCAAGCCGCCGCGACCGGGCGGCTGCGCGCCGCGTGGATCAGAGCGCACGCCCCGGTGCCCGGCGTCCCCCGCTGGGCCAAGGTCGCGGCCTACGCCATCCCCTTCACCGTGCTCCCGTCCGGCCTGTGGCGGATCATGACCGTCGTCTTCGACATCGGCGGTGACGGCCCGCACGGTGCGGGCCAGCTCCCGGCGTGGTTGCCGGGGCCGGTGTACGTCATCGCGTTGTCCGTCGTCTCCGAGCTGATCGCCTTCACCGCCATCGGGCTGATCGCCGGGTGGGGAGAGGTCTTCCCGCGCTGGATTCCGCTACTTGGCGGCCGCCGAGTGCCGCCACTCGCCGCGGTCGTGCCCGCCGCTCTCGGCGCCGCGGTCCTGACCGTTCTGTGGACCGCCGCCGTCGTCACCGAGCTGTCCGGGATCACCCTCCAAGGCGACCCCCTCCCTGCCGATTACCCCACGAAGTCACTGCACGGCTGGAAACTCGCCTTCTTCGAACTCACCTACGCCCCGCTCCTGCTTTGGGGCCCGCTGCTGGCGGCAGTCTGCTTCGCGTACTGGCGGAGGCGCCGGCCGTAGTACGTGAAGGCCTCCTTCCCTACTCTCGGGATAGGGAAGGAGGCCTTCACGGAACGATCAGCAGGAGACGCCGGTCCGCCCGTTCTCCACCCGCGCGGTCAGCGTCCGCAGGAACGACGGATCGCCGTCCGCGGTGACCTTCACGTCGTACCAGCCGCCCGAAACCGGCCAGTCCACCGTGACCGAACGCCCGGCCCCGACCCGCACGACACGCGTGAACCGCGAAGACGACAGCCGCAGCGTCAGCGCCGAAGTGCCCGAGTTGGACAGTTTGAACTCGACACCGGAGCGCCAGGTCAGGAAGCGCGTCCGGACATCGACACCCGCGGCGGCTCCGCGACGGTTTCCGCGAAACTCCCACCACGACCGGTTCGGCCCCTGGACGACGACGCGGTATTCGTCGCCGGCCGGCCGGACGAGCTCCGGCGCCTCACCGCGGACGTCGCGGTGGGCGGGCTCGGCGAATTCGCCCTTGTACGGGTACAGCGCGAAATGCGCCGAAGACGAGCCGCTGTTGGCCAGCGACAGCGCCAGATTCCCCGCCTTGTCCACCGCGCCGGAGACCGAAACCTGGTACGGCAACGGACGCGACGGCCGGTTTCCGGGCTCGGCCACGGGCAGGCTCTGCTCCGCCGGGGCGGACGGCCGCCAGCGGCTGATCGGCGCGGGCACCGGGCCGGGCCGGTTCACCCGCGGCTGACGTCCGGCGCGCGAGAAGTCGAAGGCACCGGTGAGGTCGCCCGCGACGGTGCGCCGCCACTTGCTGATGTTGGGCTCGGCGATCCCGGTCCAGCGTTCGAGGAACCGCAGCACCGAGGTGTGGTCGTACACGGTGGAGTCGACGTTGCCGCCGATCGACCACGGCGAGACGACCGTCATCGGCACACGCGGGCCGAAACCGAGCGGCTGGCCGTTGAAGTGGTCCGCGTCGTTGGCCGCGTTCCCGGGCGGCATCGGCGGCGGGACGTGGTCGAAGTAGCCGTCGTTCTCGTCGAAGTTGATCAACAGCACCGTCTTGGACCACGTTTCGCGGTCGGACGCCAGCGCGTCGAGCACGCGGTAGATCAGGTTCGCACTGCCGACCGGGGTGGACGCGCCGGGGTGCTCGGAGTCCTTCGCGGACGGCACCAGCCAGCTGACCGCGGGCAGTCGCCGCGCCTGGATGTCCGCCTTCAGCCGGGTCACCAGCGTCTCCGGCTCGCTGCGGTACATGGCCTTCTTGAACAGGTTCCGCTCGGCGGGCGTCAGTTTCGCGACCCCGGCGTCGAACTGCGCCAGCAGCTTGGTGCGCTCTTCGGGGGTCTTCTTGAGCAGGGTGTCGTAGAACTCTTCGGTGGTACGGAACTTTCCCTCGACCGAAGCGAGGATCTTCGTGCCGACCTTCTTGAACGGCACGAAGTACTCGACGGCGTTGTCGGTGAAGTTGTCCCACTCCTGGTAGATCTGCCACGGCACCCCGGCGGCCTCGAGACGCTCCGGGTACGTCGTCCAGTCGTAGCCCTTGTGGTCGTAGGAGTATGCGGCGTTGGTGACCGCGCGGTTCGTCGTGCTGCCCGGTTCGAATCCGGTGGTCCCGGTCCACAGGAAGTTCCGGTTCGGGTTGGTGGAGCCGAAGACCGAGCAGTGGTAGGCGTCGCAGAGGGTGAAGGTGTCCGCGAGTTCGTACTGGAGCGCGATGTCCCGGCGCTCGTAGTAGGTCATGGTGGCCGGCGTCTTCGCCGCGATCCAGCCGTTGTTCCAGCCGCGCGCCCACGCCTTGCCGCTGCCGTTCCAGCTGTGGTCGAGGTCGCCGAGGTACTGGATGTCGTCCGGTTTCCGCCCGGCGAGTTCGGCCGCTTTGCGCACCGAGAACGGCAACACCGTGCCGCCGGCCGGATTCGGCTGCTCGAACACCGAGGTGCCCGACGGCAGTTCGAGCGGATGCGTGTCGGAGAAGCCACGGACACCGCGCAGGCTGCCGTAGTAGTGATCGAACGACCGGTTCTCCTGCATCAGCACGATCACGTGCTCGATGGCGTCGAGTCCGCCCCGCCGCATGGGTTCGGCCATGGCGGCGTGCACGGACGGCGGGAGAAGGGTGGTGGCGGCCGCGGCGCCGGTGGCACCCAGCAACGTACGGCGTGACAGTTCAGGCATGCCGGAACCTTGACCCAGTAACATGAACGTCACAAGAACCGAACAGGTCGACTCGGCGTCGGTAGCCGGAGGGCCGTGGTTCCCGGACATCACGACGAAACGAAGGCGGGGAGGCCTCGTGAGACCGGTGTTCGCAGACCCCAGTGGCCGTCGTCGCGTCTTGGCCCGCCGGATCGCGATCAGTGCCGGTGCCACCGCCGGTTACGGGGTGCTTCTCCTCGTCGCGTTCTCCGGCGTGCCGGACCTGCCCGCCGCGCTGGAACCCAGGCCGCTGCCCACGCCACAGGCGACGTCACCGCCGCCGGTGGCCCCGCCGCCGGTGACCCCACCGCCCGCAATCCCACCGCCCGCGACCACGACGGACGAGTCTCGAACGCCTTCACCGTCGGAATCGCAGGAGGCGCCCGAGCCGGTCGGCGAAACTCCGCGCACGAGCGCCAGGCCGGTTCCGGTCCGGACCGCGGATCCGCCCACCCCGCCCGGCCCGCGAGAGCCCGCCGGCTCCCCGCCGTCGGGCGGCGACCGCCGCAACGGCCGCGCGCCCGGCGACCCGCCCGGCAAGGCGAAGACCGCGCCGCCCAAGAGCGGGCACTGACGTCCGGTTCTCCCCGGTTCGTCGTGAGGTCACTGCGCTGAGTGACCGTCCGGTGGGGTGACCCCGCCGAACGGCCGCCTGCGCGGTAACCTCACGGGCACCAAAGACCGCAGACCCTTGAGGAGGGCCCGTGTCGGCAGGGCAGATCGCCGCGCTGATCGCCGCAGGAGCATTCGTCGTACTCGTCGTGCTGCTGGCGATCGTGCTGTTCAAGCTCGGCCGGACCCTGGACGAGGCCACGATCGCCATCCGCAAGGCGCACGAGAACACCGACCCGCTGCTGATCGGCGCGAACGAGACGATCACGCACGTCAACGCGCAGCTGGAGCGGGTCGACGGCATCACCGCCAGCGCGCAGGCCGTGTCCGGCAACGTGTCCGCGCTGTCGTCGGTGTTCACCGCGACGCTCGGCGGACCGCTGGTGAAGACGGCCGCGCTGTCCTACGGCCTCAGCAAGGCGATCAAGGCCCGCCGGAAGAAGGCGGAAGCGAAAGCCTCTCGTCCGGCGAAGAAGCGGGGCCGCAAATGAAGCGCCTGTTCTGGCTCGGCGTCGGCGTGGTCGCCGGAGTCGCCCTGTCACGCAAAGCGACGGAAACCGCTCGCCAGGCCACCCCGGCGGGGTTAGCCTCGAACCTGGGCGACGCCGTGCGGGAACTCGCGGGCGCCGTCGGTTCGTTCGGCGCGGAGGTCCGCGCCGGGATGAGCGAGCGGGAACAGGAGTTGCACGACATGGTGTCCGAACGGACCGGCTTGAGCACGGCCCCCGTGACCGAGGGCAGGCACGCGGCGTCGTCGCGGCGCCCGGTCCGGCGAGCTCGCCGGGCGGAGGGCTGATCCGGCCGCGTCCGGAAGCCCAGCCCTTCGCCGTTCCCGCCTGTCCGCATTCCCAGCGCCTTCGCGCGAGCCCGTATACAAGGACGATCCCGTGGAAACACACGAAATCACCCAGCGTTTTCTGAGCCATTTCGAGAACAAGGGACACACGCGTGTCCCCAGCGCTCCCCTGATCCTGGACGACCCGAACCTGCTGTTCGTCAACGCGGGCATGGTCCAGTTCAAGCCCTACTTCCTCGGCGAGGCCCCGCCGCCGTACCCGCGCGCGACCAGCGTCCAGAAATGCGTCCGCACTCCGGACATCGACGAGGTCGGCAAGACCACGCGGCACAACACGTTCTTCCAGATGGCCGGGAACTTCTCCTTCGGCGACTACTTCAAGGAAGGCGCGATCGAGGCGGCCTGGGAGCTGATCACCAAGCCCCAAAGCGAAGGCGGCTACGGCCTCGACCCGAACCGGATCTGGGCGACCGTCTACGAGGACGACTCCGAGGCCGCGGGCCTGTGGAAGAAGCTCACCGGCCTGCCCGGCGAGCGCATCCAGTCCCGTGACGGCAAGGACAACTACTGGGACATGGGCGTGCCCGGTCCCGGCGGTCCCTGCTCGGAGATCTACTACGACCGCGGCCCGGACTACGGCCGCGAGGGCGGCCCGGTCGCCGACGAGGACCGCTACATCGAGATCTGGAACCTCGTCTTCATGCAGGACGTGCGGGGCGACAAGAGCCCGAAGCACGGCCACAAGCCGATCGGTGAGCTGCCGAAGAAGAACATCGACACCGGCATGGGTGTCGAGCGCGTCGCGACGATCCTGCAGGGCGTCGAGAACGTCTACGAGACCGACCTCGTCCGCCCGGTGATCGGCCGCGCCGAGGAGTTCTCCGGCCGCCGCTACGGCTCCGACCACACGGACGACGTCCGCTTCCGCGTCATCGCCGACCACGCCCGCACCGGTGTCCTGCTCATCGGCGACGGCGTCACCCCGGGCAACGACGGCCGCGGCTACGTGCTGCGCCGTCTGCTTCGCCGCATCATCCGGTCCGCGCGCCTGCTCGGCGTGCACGAGCCGGTGCTGCCCGCCTTCGCCGCGGTCGTCCGCGACACCATGGGCCCGACGTACCCCGAGCTGGTCTCCGGTTTCGACCGCATCGAGGACGTCGTGCGCGTCGAGGAGGAGGCCTTCCTCTCCACGCTCACCAGCGGCTCGCGCATCTTCGACATGGCGGCCGAGGAGACCAAGCGCGCCGGCGGTTCGCTGCTGGCCGGCGACAAGGCGTTCCAGCTGCACGACACCTACGGCTTCCCGATCGACCTGACCCTGGAGATGGCGTCCGAGCAGGGCCTGTCCGTCGACGAAGAGGGCTTCCGCACGCTCATGAACGAGCAGCGGCAGCGCGCGAAGGCCGACGCGGCGTCGCGCAAGACCGGCCACGGCGACCTGTCCGAGTACCGCAAGGTGCTGGAGCGCAACGGCGAGACCGAGTTCCTCGGCTACACCGACCTGCAGGCCGAGGCGAAGGTCGTCGCGCTGCTGGAGGACGGCGTGCCGGTCTCCAGCGTCGGCGCGGGCAAGAAGGCGGAGCTGGTCCTGGACCGCACGCCGTTCTACGCCGAGAGCGGTGGCCAGGTCGCCGACACCGGCGTCCTGCTCGGCGACGGTGTCGAGCTCAAGGTCCACGACGTGCAGAAGATCGTGCCGGGCCTGTTCGTGCACCGCGTCGAGGTGACCGAAGGCGAGGTCGGCATCGGCAGCACGCTGACCGGTTCGGTCGACCAGCACCGCCGCCTGTCGATCGAGCGGTCGCACTCCGCGACGCACCTGGTGCACGCCGCCGTGCGCGGCGCGTACGGCAAGCGCGCGGCTCAGGCCGGTTCGCTGAACTCGCCGGGCCGGATGCGCTTCGACTTCACCACCTCCGGCGGCGTGTCGGCCGACGTGCTGACCGAGGTCGAGGAGGAGGTCAACGACTACCTCCAGACCAACGTCGAGGTGAACACCTTCGTCACCACGAAGGACAAGGCCCTCGAGCTGGGCGCGGTCGCGCTGTTCGGCGAGAAGTACGGCAACGACGTCCGCGTCGTCGACATGGGCGAGTACTCCCGCGAACTCTGCGGTGGCACCCACGTCGACCGCATCGGCCAGCTCGGCCTGGTGAAGCTGGTGGGCGACTCGTCCATCGGTTCCGGCGTGCACCGCGTCGAGGCGCTCGTCGGCACGGACGCGCTCAAGTACGTCCGCAAGGAGCAGCTGCTCGTCTCGCAGCTCGCGAACACCTTCAAGGTGCCCTCGGAGCAGCTGCCGTCGCGCATCGACGACGTGCTCACCCGGCTCAAGAACGCCGAGAAGGAGATCGAGCAGCTGCGCACCCAGCAGGTGCTCGGTTCGGCCGGCTCGCTCGCGGACAAGGCCGAAGACATCGGCGGCGTCGCGGTCGTTGCGGAGAAGCTCGGCGAGGGCGTCGACTCGAACGGCCTGCGCGCCCTGGCTTCGGACATCCGCGGCAGGCTCGGCGCCCGTCCCGGCATCGTCGCGCTGTTCGCCCCGCAAGGCGAGAAGGTCGCCTTCGTCGTCGCCACCACCAAGGCGGCGCAGGAGAAGGGGATCGCGGCGGGCAAGCTCGTCCCGTCGTTCGCCGAGGCGATCGGCGGCCGTGGCGGCGGCAAGCCGGACATGGCCCAGGGCGGCGGCACCAACCCCGCCGGGGCCGAGCAGGCCATCGCCTCCCTGCGCGCGGCGGTCGCCCAAGTTGGCTGACGACGCCCCCCAGCGGCGCCCGGATCGACCAGGAGAGTCCGATCCGGGGCGTGGCAGGCGGCTTGGCGTGGATGTCGGATCCGTCCGGGTCGGGGTCGCGTTGAGCGATCCCGACCCCATCCTCGCGAGCCCTCTCGTTACCCTCACTCGCGACGCGGCGGGCGACAAGGACGTCGACCTGCTCGTCGGACTCGTCACGGAACACGACGTGGTCGAGGTCGTCGTCGGCTTGCCGAGGACGCTCAAGGACCGTCATGGCCCGGCGGCCGAAGCGGCGCTGGACTATGCCGAAAAGGTCGCCGCCAGGATCGCGCCGGTGCCGGTGCGACTGGCCGACGAGCGGTTGACCACGGTGACGGCATCCAGGATGCTGTCGCAGCGTGGGGTGAAGGGACGTAAGCAACGTGCCGTCGTCGATCAGGCGGCCGCGGTCGAGATCCTGCAGGCGTGGATCGACGCGGTAGCGGCACATCGCGCACGGAAGGGCGATACATGACCGAGCCCCACGGCCGGCCCGAGCGCCGTCAGGGCGGTAGACGACGGTTGCGGGAGCCTGAGGAGGCCAGCCCGCCGCCGGCCCCGCCGCGTCGACGGCCGGAACCCCAGCCGACGGGACGACGGCACGTCCGGCAGGAACCGCCCGAGCCGCCGCCCGTACGGCGTCCGGCGGAAGAACCGCCGCGTGCCCGCCGGTCGCCGGAGGAGCCGCCGCCGCGTGCCCGGCGCGCCGCCGACGAGCCGGCGCGTCCGGTTCGGCCGAGGCGGGTGCCGGAACCCGCGGTCCCGCCACCGCCCCCCGCTCCGCAGCGACGGTCCCCCCAGCCGGGTGACCGCGGTCTTGGCATGCCCGCCTACGCCCAGGACGAGGCACCCCGCCCCGGCCGCCGCAGGCGCCGCGAGGACGACGGCCCGCTCCCGGACGAGCGGCCGACCGACATCCTCCCCGCGATCCAGGAAGCGCCGATCGCCCGGCGTCCCGGCGCGAACCCCGCTTCGCCGCCCGAGGGCAGCGAAGAGGAATACAACGAGATCTTCGGCGACGACCCGTACGACGACTATGACGAGTACGACGACTACGAAGATTACGAGGACTTCGAAGACGAAGACCGGGCCGAGCCCGAACGCATCGAGGACGAGCGCCCGGAACGTCAGGGACCGCCGCCCAAGAAGCGCACGAAGAAGCGCGCGCTGGGCTGGATCGCCGCGCTGACCGTGCTCGTCCTGCTGGCCGGTGGCGCCTACTACGGCTTCACCGAGATCTTCGGGTACGACGACTACGAAGGCGCGGGCGAGAGCGACGTCCTCGTCCAGGTGGAGAAGGGCGACTCCACGTCGGCGATCGGCAACCGGCTCCAGGCGGCCGGGGTGGTCGCCAGCGGCAAGGCGTTCGTGAAGGCGGGCGAGGACAACACCGCCGTCTCGCGGCTCCAGCAGGGCTACTACGTCATGAAGACGAAGATGTCCGGTGCCAGCGCGGTCGAGAAGATGATCGCGCCCGCGTCGAAGGTCGGCCAGGTCGAGATCCGGCCGTACACCCAGTTCCACGACATCACCCAGCCCGACGGCAAGGTGACGCCGGGGGTGTATTCGTTGCTGTCCAAGGCTTCCTGCGCCGACCTGAACGGTACGAGCACCTGTATCCCGGTCGAGGAACTGCGCAAGACGATCGAGACCGCGGATCTGGCGAAGCTGGGCGTCCCGTCCTGGGCCGTCGAGTCCGCCACGAACGCCGAGCACAAGGACCGGCGGCTCGAAGGGCTGATCGCCCCGGGCATCTACAACATCAAGCCCGGCTGGACGGCCGAAGAGCTGCTCACCTTCGTCGTCAAGACCTCGGCGGAGCGCATCCTGAACGCCGGGCTGAGCGATCAGTCGAAGGGGGAGGGCAAGACCCCCTACGAGACGCTCGTCATCGCGTCGATCATCGAACGCGAGGCGGTGAAGGCCGACTTCGGGAAGATCTCGCGGGTCATCTACAACCGGCTCGACAAGAAGATGCGGCTCGAGATGGACTCGACGGTCAACTACGTCCTCGACCGGCCGACCCTGCTCACCAAACCCGAAGAACGGGAAAAAGCGGGCGCCTACAACACCTACAAGTCGGTCGGCCTGACTCCGACGCCGATCGCGGTCGTGAGCGCGGAGGCGATCCAGGCCGCGTTGAAGCCGATGGCGGGGGAGTGGCTGTTCTTCGTCAAGTGCGAGAAGAACGGACTCTCCTGCTTCTCGGTGACGAACGACGAGCACAACAAGGCCAAGCTGGACGCACAGAGGCGCGGTGTCTACTAAGCGCAAGGCCGCGGTCCTCGGGAAACCGGTCGAACACTCGCTCTCGCCCGTCCTGCACGGCGCCGCCTTCCGCGCGCTCGGCCTGGACGGCTGGTCCTATGAGCGGGTCGAGATGGACGGTCCCGGGCTGCCCGCGTTCGTCGACGGTCTCGGTCCGGAGTGGACCGGGCTTTCGGTGACCATGCCCGGCAAACGGGCCGCGCTGGAGCACGCCGGCGAAGTCACGCCGCGCGCGGCCGCCGTCGGCGCGGCGAACACGCTGGTGCGCCGGGGAACCGGCTGGCTCGCCGACTGCACCGACGTCGACGGCGTCACCGAGGCGCTGCGGATCGCGGGGGAGTACTCGCCTGACACCGACGACGCCGCCGTCGTCCTCGGAGCGGGTGGCACGGCCGCCGCGGCCGTCGTCGGGCTGGCGTCGCTCGGCGTGCGGACGGTGCGGCTCGTCGTGCGGGATCCCGCACGGGCGAGGGAAACGGTCGAGGCGGCTCAGCGGGCCGGGCTCGATGTCGAGGTCCTCCGCTGGGCCGAAGCCGACTTCAAGAAACTCGCGGCCGATTCGGCGGTGCTGGTGAACACCGTGCCCCCGGACGCCGTCCGGCCACATCTGACGGAGCTGGCCCGGATCGGCTGCGTCCTCGACGTCATCTACCACCCTTGGCCGACCGCGCTCGCCGAAGCCGTCTCCGAGCGGGGCGGGCGGCTCGCGACCGGACTGGACATGTTGCTGCATCAGGCTTTCGGGCAGTCCGAGTACTTCACCGGACAGCCGGCGCCGCGGGCCGAGATGCGGGACGCGCTCCGCGAGGCGACCGGCGGGATCCTTTCTCTGCCGATCGGCTGACAAGATCGCCCGGGTTCGATAATCTGGTCGACTGCCTTGAGGAAGGAACAAGGGGTCAATGCCCAAACCCGATCGAGACGACTACACCGAAGAAGACATCAACGACTCGTGGGTCGATCAGGCTCCGGTGCTGAATTCCACCGTCACGCTGGCCGAATACGACCCGGCGTGGCCTGAGCTGTTCGACCGGGAAGCGAAGCGCATCAGGAGGATCCTGGGGGAGCGCGCGCTGGTCCTGGAGCACGTCGGCTCCACGTCGGTGCCGGGTCTCTGCGCGAAACCGATCATCGACATCATGCTGATCGTCGCCGATTCGGATGACGAAGACGCCTATGTGCCGCAGTTGGAGGCCGAAGGCTACAAGCTCGTCATCCGCGAGCCGGAGTGGGAGAAGCACCGCTGCTTCAAAGGCCCGGACACCGACATCAACCTCCACGTCTACTCGCCGGACAACGGCCAGGCCGAGCGCTACCGGCTCTTCCGCGACCGCCTGATCGCGCACGAGGACGAGCTCAAGCTGTACGAGGACAGGAAACGCGAACTGGCCTCGCGCACCTGGAAGTACATCCAGCAGTACGCCGACGCCAAGACCGAGGTGATCGACGAGATCATCGAACGGGCGCGCGCCGCCCAGTACGACGGGTTCGCGCGGCTGTACGCGGCGCACGCCGAGAGCAGCAGCACCAACGCCCTCTACGACCGGCCCGCCATCGTGGAGCTGGCCGGGGACGTGGCGGGCAAACGGGTGCTGGACGTCGGCAGTGCGGCGGGTCACCTCAGCGCCTTGCTCGCCGCGAAGGGCGCGGACGTCCTCGGCGTCGACGCCAGCGAGGGCATGGTGGCCGTCGCCAGGGAGAAGTTCGGGGGCGTCGCTCGTTTCGAGACGGCGGACGTTTCGCGGCCGATGTCCTTTTTGGAGGATGCCTCGATCGACGTCGTCACGGCGTCGCTGGTCCTGCACTACCTGAAGGACTGGGCGCCGGCGCTGGCGGAGTTCCGGCGGGTGCTCAAACCGGGCGGGCTCCTCGTGTTCTCGGTGCATCATCCCGGCGAGGATTGGCGCTGGTTCGACAAGCGGAACTACTTCCAGCTCGAGCTGCTGGAAGACGAGTTCCCGCCGGGGCAGAAGGTCCGGTTCTACCGGCGGCCGCTGAGCTGGACGTTCGACGCGGTGCGGGACGCCGGCTTCGCGGTCGACCGGCTGGTCGAGCCGATGCCGCAGGAGGCGGCCGCCGAAGCGGACCCGCGGTGGTACGCGAAGCTGCGGACCGAACCGCGGTTCCTGTACTTCCGGACCGTCCGAGAGTCCTGACCCCCGCAAGTAGGTGGCTAATCGCGCGGAGGAGCGGGGTCGTCCCGCTTCGAGAGGTCCCGGATCAGCGAAACGATCTCCCGGCTCACCGGCCGCAGTACCCGCAGCCGCGAGAGGCCCACCAGCCGCGCGATCAGCGGGACCGTCCGCTCCACCAGGAGCCGGCTGCGTTTCTGGCCGTGCGAGCGGTCGTGCACCCAGAACAGCACGACCCCCATCTGGTACAGCCACAGCAGATCGGGCAGGTCGTCGCGCAGGTCCGGGTCGAGTTTGGCGTCGGAGTCGGCGATGACGTCGCGCATCAGGCCGACGGAGGCGTCCCGCGCGGGTGAAGACTCCTCGCTGAACGGGCTCAGCGGCGAGTCCGGGTCGGCGGCGTTGACGAAGAACTGGGTGCCGAAGCGGTGGTACGGCTCGGCGACGTCGAGCCAGGTGAGCAGGACGGTCCTGAGCCGGGCGCTGAAGTCCCGCTCACCCGCGATCGACTCGCGCGCGGTCGTCAGGTGCGCGTGGGCGATCTCGTCGTAGAAACCTTGGATCAGCTGGTCTTTCGAGGCGAAGTAGTAGTAGGCGTTTCCGACCGACACGCCCGCTTCGGCGGCGATGGCCCGCATGGTCGTGCGGTCGTAGCCGTTCTCGGCGAACAACCGCAACGCCGTCGCCACGATCAGTGACTTGGTTTCCTCACTCTTCGCCACCACTGCACGGTATCCGGTCAGGGCGCGGGGTGTGGAGCGGGCGCCGGGTAACCGGGGTAGGGCGGCGGGACCGGCGCGGGCCGCTCGGCCGCGTGGTTGAGGTGCTTGCGCCGGATCCCGTTGAACACCAGCACGTTCCCGACGTGCATCACGCCGAGCACGAGTGCCACGGTGCCGACCTTGACCGACAGCATTTCGAAGACGTCGCGCGCGTCGAGAACGGTGTCGTCGCTGGTCAGGAACAGGGTCACGAAACCCAGGCTGACCAGGTAGAACCCGACGACGAGCAGTTGGTTGACCGAATGCGCCAGCGCTTGTTCGTCCTGGAAGACGTCTTCCAGGAACGTCTTGCCGTGTCTGCTCAGCGTGCGGGCGACCAGCACGGTCAGAGGGACGGTGATGGCCAGGTAGAGCGCGTAGGCCACGACTACGGGTTGCATGGGGACCTCCTTTTGAACGTGTTCAAGAAGAACCGTAGCCCAGATTTTGAACGCGTTCAAGAGTTGGTGTTCACCTGAAGCTCACCCGTGCGGCCGCACGGAGTGCGTAAGGTCGCTACGACTCTGGGAGGTAAGAACCGTGAAACGCATCGCCGCCGTGTTCACATCGGGCGCCGTGCTGGCCGGGACGCTGCTGGCCGCCGCACCGGCGGAAGCCGCCGTCGGACAGAACGTCCGCTTCGCGACGTTCAACGCTTCGCTCAACCGCGGAGCCGCCGGTCAGCTCGTGACCGATCTGTCGCAGCCGGGCAACGCGCAGGCGAACGAGGTCGCCGAGGTGGTCCAGCGGAACCGGCCGGACGTGCTGCTGATCAACGAGTTCGACTACGTGCCCGGCAACCGTGCCGCCGACCTGTTCCGCGAGAACTACCTCGCGCGCGGCCAGAACGGCGCGGCGCCGATCGACTACCCGTACGCGTTCACCGCGCCGTCGAACACCGGTGTCGCGACCGGTTTCGACCTCGACCGCAACGGCCAGGTCGGCGGCGGCAACGACGCGCACGGCTTCGGCCTCTTCGAGGGCCAGTACGGCATGCTCGTGCTGTCCAAGTACCCGATCGACACCAAGAACGCGCGGACGTTCCAGAAGTTCCTCTGGAAGGACATGCCGGGCGCGCTGCTCCCGGACGATCCGGCCACCGCGACGCCGAACGACTGGTACTCGCCGCAGGCGCTCGACGTGCTGCGCCTGTCGTCGAAGTCCCATTGGGACGTGCCGATCCGGGTCGGCCGCTCGACCGTGCACTTCCTGGCCTCGCACCCGACGCCGCCCACCTTCGACGGCCCCGAAGACCGCAACGGCACCCGCAACCACGACGAAATCCGCTTCTGGGCGGACTACGTGACCCCGGGCAAGGGCCGGTACATCCGCGACGACGACGGCCGTCGCGGCGGGCTGGGCGCGCATGAGAAGTTCGTCATCGCCGGTGACCAGAACTCCGACCCGCTCGACGGCGACAGCGTTCCCGGTGCCATTTCGCGCCTGCTGAACGCCCCGCGCGTCATCGAGACCCGGCCGGGCAGCGAAGGCGGTGTGCGGGCCGCGCAAGACCAGGCCGGCGCCAACATCGGCCAGAAGGGCGACCCGTACTTCGACACCGGCGACTTCAACGACAACGCGCCGGGAAACCTGCGGATCGACTACGTCCTGCCGTCGAAGGGCCTGTTCCCGTGGCGCGCCGAGGTCTTCTGGCCGCTGCCCGATTCACCGCTGGCCCGGCTCAACGACGCTTCGGACCACCACCTGGTGCGGGTGGACGTGTTCGTCCCGCGCTGGTGACGTTCAGCCGGCGCCGAGCCGGGCGGTGCCCGGGCCGGTGAGCGTGGCGAGGCCGACGCTTCGCCCGCTCACCGACAGAAGCAGGTCGACGAGCGGGCCCCGGACCTCTTCGGTGCCCGCTCCGCCGGACCAGTCGGCGTCGGTGGCGATCAGTTTGAGGTTCTTGCAGCGCTTCTTGGCACCCCAGAACGGGCTGACCAGCAGGTGCTCCAGCGCCGCGATCGCCGGCTTCTCCGGCATGGGCCGGGCAATGCCGAGCGGGCGGGCGACGTCCTGGCCGTGGATAAGGACGTCGGCGAGTTCGTCGACCGGTTTGGCGCCGGGCGGGCGGCGCGCCGATCCGGCGTCCTCGCGGATCTGGGCGACGAGTTCGGCCGGGGTGAACCGCGCGGCATAGGCGACGGCCTGGTCGACGTTCATCCGGTCCCAGTTCCCCTTGGCCTTCACGAGGCCGACCAGGGTGTCCTTGAGCCGGTTCCTGGTGGTCTGCGCGAGATGGCCCGCCATCGCGTGGACCGTCCACTCCGTACACAGCGTTTTCGCCGGCCAGTCCTGCTCGGCGAGGCCCTCCAGCAAATCCGCGAAGCTCAGCCGTTCGGCCTCGGTCCACGCCAAGACTTCGCCGTCGTCCATCCCGCTCCTCGTCTTCGGCTCACCGTCGTTCGAGCGCCTTGACCGCCTCTTCGGAGGTCTCGATGGCGATCGTGTGGTAGCTCTCGATGCGCGAGACGATCGCCTCGCGCGGGCCCGTCAGCCAGGCCTCACTGCCATAGAACTCGCGTTCCTGCCGTTCGTGTTCTTCGAGCGAGCCGAACGCGCGGATGAGGTAAGCCTCTTCGTATCCGTCCTCGGCGACCAGCGAGCGTCCGAAGTCGATGACCCGCAACCCCGCCCGCTCCAGCAGGGGGATGGACTCTTCGGTCATCACCCGGAGGAATTCTTCGCTGGTCCCCGGCTTCAACCGGTAGGTGCGGAACTCCAGGATCACGGTGGCCTCCCCAGGCATGGCTTCGGCGCCGACTCTAGCCTGGGAAGCATGAAGATCGCGATTCTCGACGACTACCAGGAAGTGGCGCTCGGATTCGGGGACTGGGGTTCCCTCGGCGCCGACATCGAGGTGTTCACGAAACCGTTCGCGGACCCCGCCGACGTGGTCGCCCGCCTCCGCGACTTCGAGGTCGTGGTCGCGATGCGCGAGCGCACCCGCTTCCCCGCCGAAGTGCTCGACCGGCTGCCCGCGCTCAAGCTGCTGGTGAGCACCGGCCACCGCAACGCCGCGATCGACGTGGCCGCCGCCCGGCGCAACGGCGTGGTCGTCTGTTCCACCGGGTACATCGCGGCCCCGGCGGCCGAGCACACCTGGGCGCTGATCCTCGCCGCCGCGCGGAACGTGCCGGTCGAGTCGCGGAACATGCGCGAGGGCGGCTGGCAGACCACCGTCGGCACGATCCTGTCCGGCAAGACCCTCGGACTGCTCGGGCTCGGCAGGCTGGGTGCCGGCGCGGCCAAGATCGGGCAGGCGTTCGGCATGGAGACCATCGCCTGGAGCCAGAACCTGACCCAGGAGAAGGCCGACCCCCATGGGGTGACGGCGGTGTCGAAGGACGAATTGTTCGCCCGCGCGGACGTCCTTTCGGTCCACCTGGTGCTCAGCGATCGCAGCCGCGGGCTGGTCGGCGAGCCCGAACTCGCCGCGATGAAGCCGACGGCCATGCTGGTCAACACCTCGCGCGGCCCGATCGTGGACGAAGCCGCGCTGGTGGACGCCTTGCGCCGCAAGGAGATCGCGGTCGCCGCGCTGGACGTGTACGACGTCGAGCCGCTGCCCGCGGAGCATCCGCTGCGGACGCTGGACAACGTCGTGCTCACCCCGCACATCGGCTACGTCACCCGTGAGACCTACGAGATCTTCTACCGCGACGCGGTCGAGGACATCGCTGCCTTCCAGGCGGGCTCACCGATCCGGGTCATGGAGTGAGCTCGGCCAGTACGGCGTCGGTGTAGGGCGGCCACACCTCGGCCGCCCACGGGCCGAAGGCGCGGTCGGTGAGCGCGACACAGGCGGCGCCGGCGTCGGGATCGACCCAGAGGAACGTGCCGGACTGCCCGAAGTGGCCGAAGGTCCGCGGCGAGCTCGACGAACCGGTCCAATGTGGACTCTTGTGGCCGCGGATCTCGAAGCCGAGGCCCCAGTCGTTCGGCTTCTGGTGGCCGAAGCCGGGCAGGACGCCGGAAAGGCCGGGGAAGACCACGGAAGTCGCCTCGCGCACCGTTTCGGCGGCGATGAGCTTCGGCGCCTGCAGTTCGGCGGCGAACGCGGCCAGGTCGTCCACAGTGGACTCGGCACCCGAAGCGGGGGAGCCGGTCAGCTTGGTCGCCTTCATGCCCAGCGGCTGGAAAAGCGCCTCCGCCTGATAGTCGGCGAAGGGGATGCCGGAATGCTCGGTGAGCGCGTCGGCGAGCTGCTCGAACCCGGCGTTGGAGTACAGGCGCCGGTTGCCCGGCGCGGCCATCGGCTTGTGCTCGTTGAAGGCCAGGCCCGAGGTGTGCGCGAGCAGATGCCGGATCGTGGAGCCCTCCGGCCCGGCGGGGGTGTCGAGTTCGACGACGCCCTCTTCGATGGCGATCAACGCGGCGTAGGCGGTGAGCGGCTTGGTCACCGACGCGAGCCGGTACACCTTCGTCGTCTCGCCGTGCGTGCCCAGCACGTCACCGGCGGCGGTCACCACGGCCGTGGCGGCGTTGTCCACCGGCCACTGTTCGATCCCACGCAGGCTTTCCATACCCCACACCCTACGAAGCCCGGGCCGGTCGGGGCGGCCCGGGCTTCGCAGAGGCAGGGATCAGGCGTCGAGGTCGGTCGCCACCAGCTCGGCGATGGCGTCGACGGCCGCCTCGGCGCCCTCACCCTCGGCACTGATGATGACCTCGTCGCCGAAACCGGCGGCGAGCGTCATCAGGTTCAGCACGCTGCCGGCCGCGACCGGGTCACCGCCCGCCTTGGCGATGTGCACCGCGACGGGCTGCGCCGCGGCCGCCTTGGCGACCGTCGCCGCGGGCCTGGCGTGCAGGCCCACCTTGCTGGCCACGGTGACGCGTTTCTCCGGCATGTTCTTTCCCTTTCGTGCCTTCGGTTCTACTGAGCTGAAACTACTTGACGGGCTTTGCCGCGGTGGCCTCGAGATCGGCCTCGATCGCGTCGTCCTCGCGGCCGGGGGTCCGCAGGTTCCACTTCTTGATCACGAAACGGAAGATCACGTAGTAGATGACCGCGTACGCGAGACCGATCGGGATGAGCAGCCAGACGTTGCCGCTCGCCGCCGGGAGGCCGCTGTTGAGTGCGAAGTCGATCGCGCCGGCGGAGAAGCCGAAGCCGAGGTGGATGTCGAGCGCGTTCACCAGTGCCATCGAAGTACCGGTCAGGACCGCGTGGATCAGGTACAGCGGCCATGCGACGAACATGAACGAGAACTCGATCGGCTCGGTGATACCGGTCAGGAACGAGGTCAGCGCGCCGGCGATCATCACGCCGCCGACGATCTTCTTCTGGCTGGGCTTCGCGCTCTGCCAGATCGCCAGCGCCGCGGCGGGGATGGCGAACATGAAGATCGGGAAGAACCCGGTCATGAAGGCGCCGCGGGTCGGGTCACCGTTGAAGAACTCGGTCAGGTCGCCACCGTCGAAGATGAACCACACCGGCACGTTCAGCAGCTGGTGCAGACCGACCGGGATCAGCAGGCGGTTGAGCACACCGTAGATACCGCCACCGACGACCGGGGCGCCGGTGACCGCTTCGCCCGCGGCCTGGATGCCTTCGTTGACCCAGTGGAAGACCAGGCCCAGCGGCACCGCGAGGACCATCATCGTCAGCGCGGTGATGATCGGCACGAACCGGCGGCCGCCGAAGAAGGCCAGGTACGGCGGCAGCTTGATGCGGTAGAACTTCTGCCACAGCAGCGCGGTGACCAGGCCGACGATCACGCCGGCCAGCACACTGTAGGGCCACTTCATCGGGTTGAGCATCAGGCCCGCGGGCTTCTCGGGATTCCAGCCCGGCAGCTCGGAGAACGGTGCGAAGACCTGGAGGACGCTGGTGAACACGAAGAAGCCGACCACGGCGGCCAGCCCGGTCGCGCCATCGCTCTTCCGGGCGAATCCGACGGCGATACCCACCGCGAACAGGAGCGGCAGCCAGCTGAACAGCGAGTTGCCCGCCGCGCCGAGCACCTCGGCCACTTTGTTCCAGCCGAGCCCTTTCTCGCCGAGCAGGTCGGGTTGGCCGAACCTGTTGAGGAGCGCGGCGGCGGGCAGGGCGGCGATGGGGAGCATGAGGCTGCGGCCGAAGCGCTGAAGCCCGGCCAGTCCCTTGCCCTTGCCCTTCGCCCCCTCCGCGGTGGTGGAGCTCATCGGGTACCTCCGTAGTGAGGATGATGACCGGAATCCGGGGTGTTCCGGTCCAGCTGCATGGTGACCTGGTAGTGATCGCCCCGGTACCAGGAAGTCATGTCTTCGATCGGTTCCCCGTTGACGCTGGAGACCCGGCGGAAGACAAGAAGCGGACTGCCCGCGCGCATGCCGAGCAGGCGTGCCGTTTCGCGGTCCGCGGATTCGGCCCAGACCGTCTGCCACGCGTGGTCCGGGCGCAGGTCGTACGACTGGGCGAGTTGGACGTACAACGATCGGGTGAGATCGAGGTCGAGCAGACCGGGCATCCGGCCCGCGTGATACCAGCCGCGTTCGACCGCCAGCGGCACCCCGTCGGCGCGGCGAAGCCGGACGATGCGGTGTGCCGGAGTTCCGGCGGCCAGGCCGAGCGCGTGCGCCGAGGGGGCGGGCGGGACCTCGGTGGAGGTCTTGACGACCTCCGTGGTCGGGGTCATCCCGCGGCGGCGCATGTCCTCGGTGAAGGACATCAGGTAGAGCTGCAGTTCCATCCGCCTCGCGGCGGTGAAGGTCCCCTTGCCGCGCACCCGCGACAAGAGTCCTTCTTCGACCAGCTTGCCGATCGCCGAGCGGACCGTGAGCCTCGACACCTGGTAGGTCTCGGCGAGGTCACGTTCCGAAGGGATGGGTGAGCCGGGGGGTAGCTCACGCTCCACCGTGCGGCGCAGAATCTCCCGCAGCTGGGCGTGCTTGGGCGTCGGTCCGTTGATCACACGGTCGGACGGCGGCAGCTGCGCCGAAGCGCTCATGACGGTCACCGTCCTTTCGGGCCGGTCGGTTGGGGAACCCGTACTCGCATCTGGTCCGGAAGATTGGTACGTTCCGGTCTAGACCAATGATCCGATGGGGCAGGATGCTCCGTCGCACGAGCGGGTGTCAACCACCGTTACGCGTTCGTGGCCAGGGATCACGTGCGAGTCGGCGAACGGCGTAGTACAGCTGGTTCGCATGTGGGAAACCGACAGGGAACAGGGAGACCGCGATGGCGGATGACAGGGCGGAAAAGATCCTGGCGGGGCTCGGCGGTGCCGAGAACGTCATCGAGGTCGAGGGGTGCATCACCCGGCTCCGCTGTGAGCTCGAAGACATGAGCCTGCTCGATGAAGCGGCGCTGAAGGCCGCCGGCGCGATGGGCGTCGTGCGCATGGGGGCCGGTGTCCAGGTCATCGTGGGCCCCGAGGCCGACAACATCGCCAGCGACATCGAGGATCTGCTGTGAGTCTCGAGATCCTCAGCCCGGTGAGCGGTAAGACGACCACCATGACCGAAGTGCCGGATCCGGTCTTCGCGCAGGCGATGGTCGGCCCCGGCATCGCGGTCCTGCCCTCGGGCGGACGCCAGGACGCGGTCGCCCCGGTGGACGGGACGGTCGTGACCCTGCACCCGCACGCGTTCGTGGTGGCCACCGAAGACGGCCGCGGCGTGCTGGTCCACCTGGGGATCGACACGGTGAAGCAGAAGGGCGAGGGGTTCACCCTCCACGTCGTCAAGGGTGAGGCCGTCCGCGCCGGGCAGCCGGTGGTCGGCTGGGACCCCGACGCGGTCAAGGCCGCGGGCTACTCGCCGATCGTGCCCGTGGTGGCGCTCGACGCGAAGGCGGATGTCCTCTCCGGACTGCTCACCGGCGGCGACGTCGAGGCGGGCGACGCGATTTTCACCTGGGACAGCTGAAAGCTTGCCGAAAGGGTCCCTTTAGGACGGAATTCCCGTCCTGAAGGGACCCTTTCGTGTGTTTCTCAGGCGGTGACGACCTGGCCGTTCGTGACCTTGACCGCGATCGAGGGCAGCGGCTGGTCCGCGGGCCCCTTTTTGACCGCGCCGGTCGCGGCGTCGAAGATCGAGTTGTGGCAGGGACATTTGAGCTCCGCGCCCTCGGGCACGACCGCGCACCCCTGATGCGTGCAGATCGCGCTGAACGCGGCCGCCGTGCCTTCGGCGGTCCTGGTGACGATGACGTCCTTGCCGTCCGCGGTCTTGGCGGCCTTCGCCTTGCCGACCTCGATGTCGGAGAGCGCGGTCAGGGTCTCGCCCGGCGCGGCGGCGGGCGGTGCGGCGGTCGAACCGGACGGCGGGTTGTTGTCGCTTCCGCAGGCCGTGAGGGCCACGGCACCGACGGCCGCGCCGGCGACGGCGGCCCCGGTGGTCAGGACGGTGCGGCGGGAGTGGAGTTCGGCAGTCATGCCCGTACACACGGTCCAGACCGCCATCCGGTTCAATTTCGGCGACCATCGGGTGCCGGATTGAACCGAGAGGCCCGTTTTTCCGTGTTCAAGGGCATAGGGGAACCGAACACGCGGAAAGAGATACGGACATGATCCGGTGGTTGTTGCGGGCGGTCGTGGCGGCGGGCCTGCTCGGCTCGGCATGGGTGCATTACGTCGTATGGCAGGACTGGGCGTCGGAAACGGATGTGGTCGGCCCGCTCTTCCTGGTGAACGTCGTGGCGGGCGTGGTCATCGCGATCGCCGTCCTGGCCTGGCACCACTGGCTTCCCGCGCTCGCTGCGATCGGCTTCGGCCTGGCCACGCTGGGCGCGTACGTGCTCTCGCTGACCACAGGGTTCTTCGGCGTCTCGGAGCGCTTCACCACCCAGGCCGAGCTGTGGGGCCTGATCACCGAAGTGGCTTGTGTGGTCTTCGCCCTTCCTCTGCTCTTCAACCGCGAAAGCACGGATCGGTGAAGGAATTCGCGGAGGACCGGCTGATGCGGGTTTTGCACGACGAGCACGCGGCGGCACTCTGGTCCTACGCATTGCACCTCACCAGCGGTGACCGGGTCCGCGCGGAAGACGTCGTCCAGGAGACGCTGCTGCGGGCCTGGCGCAACGCCAAGGTCCTCGACCAGTCCGAAGGGTCGGCGCGAGGCTGGCTGTTCACCGTGGCGAGGCGGATCGCCATCGACGACTGGCGCGCTTCCGAGGCCCATCCCGAGGTGGTGACCGGCCGGCCGCCCGAAACGGCGGTCACCGACGGCACCGAACGCGCCGTCCAGGGCTGGCTGGTCGCCGAAGCCCTCGGCGAGCTCTCGCCACGACATCGGGACGTCCTCGTCCTGTGTTATTTCCAGGGTTACTCCGTCGCCGACGCTGCGAAACGGCTGGGTGTGGCCGAAGGGACGATCAAGTCGCGGACGCACTACGCGTTGCGGGCGCTGCGGCTGATATTGGAGGAAAGAGGGGTGACTCAATGACCGACCCCTTCGCCACCTACGACGCGGCCTACGTGCTCGGGGCGTTGTCCCCGGAAGACCGGTCCGCCTACGAAAAGCACCTTCGCGTCTGCGACCGGTGCGCGGAATCCGTGCGCGACCTGGCCGGGATCCCCGGCCTGCTCGCCCAGGCCGGCGCCCCGGCGCTGCTGGAGGACGAACCGGCGCCCTCGCCGGACCTGCTGCCGACCGTGCTCAAACGGGTCCGCCGGGGAAGGCGGATCCAACGGGCCGTCACCACGACCGCGGCCGGGGCGGCCGTCGCCGCCGGTATCGCGCTCGTGGTGGTCCTGACCGGGCCGGTCGCGGCGGCGGGCGATCCGATGACCCCGCTCGGCGACTACCCGGTGACCGCCGAAGTCGCCATGTCCGCCACGGAGACCGGCACGAAGGTCGACATGACCTGCAGCTACGGCGGCAACCGCACCGGGGACTACATCCTGGTCGCCGTCGGCGCCGACGGCGGCACCAGCGAGCTGGCGTCCTGGCGCGCGATGCCCAAGGACACCGCGCACATCGTGGTCGGTACCGCGATGCGCACCGGGGACATCAAGGCGCTGGAGATCCGCACGCCCTCGGGTCTCCCGCTGCTGCGGATGAACCCCTGATTCCGGTGTCATGCCAGGCCTTCGGCGCCGGAAGCCATGCGGATTGGGGTGAGTTTCAGGCGCGACGTGCCTGGGCCTTAGGACTCGCCGAAGCCATATCGGTGGCGTAGCGAAGGCCTTCTTCGCGGCTTTCCCGCCTGCGCGGACGTTGCGAAAGCCACTTTCGCAACCTTCAACGTTGCGAAAGTGGCTTTCGCAACGTGCCTCTTTGCCTTGCCCCTCAAGGGAGACCTCGATCCTTAAGGCGCCGCCTCCCGCGGGGGTTGCAGGGAGCTTTCCCCGCGTCTCATGTGACGAAAGCTCCCTTCGCCGCGTGAGACGCGCGGTGAAAGCTCCCTTCGCGGGATGAGACGCGGTGAAAGGCCCCTTCAGCCCACCGCTGCGCGCCCGGGTCCCGTCGGCGCCCACCGTCGCGCGCCCGGCTCCCGTCGGCTCCCACCACCGCGCGCCCGGTCCCTCCACCCTCACCCGCCCGCCCGCCCGCCCGTGAACGGTCCATTCACGACTTCCGCACCCCCGCCCGACCTGCCGAAAGCACGTGAAAGTCCCTGTCACGAAAAGAAATTCTTGCCGCACCGAGCGCGACGGGCGCACTCTTCATCTTGTGTTCACGCCGATCGCCTTCGCGATGGCGGGCGCCGGATCGGCGCTCGCCACGCGCTCCTGCCTGCGCCGGGCGGGAGCGCCGGTCACGGCATGGGCGGCCGCCATCGCCGCGGCGGCGCTCGTGGCGGTCTGGCTGCGGCACGACGCCGGAGCCTGGCCGTCGTGGTGGCTCGCGGTCCCGGCCGTGCTGACCGTCTTCGCCGTCCCGCTGGCGCTCGCCGACCTGAAGTACCGCCGCCTGCCCGACGTCCTGACCCTGCCCGCGTACCCGGCACTGGCCGCCGCCCTCGCGATCGCCGCGCACGGGGGAGGGGCGGCCATCGCGTGGCGGGCCGTGCTCGGCGCGCTGGTCTTCGGCGGGGCGCACGCGCTCGTTCACGCGTGGTCGCCGCGCTCCCTCGGCGCCGGGGACGTGAAGCTCGCGGGCAGCCTGGGAGCGGTCCTCGCCGCGACGGGCTGGCCGTCGATCGTGCTGGGCGCCGTCGCCGCCGCGTTGCTGAGCGTGGCGCTCGCGGTGGGCGGGCCCCGGCTTCCCACGGTGCCGCACGGGCCGGGTCTCCTGGTCGCGGCGTGGGTGCTCGCCGTCTTCGCCGGACCCGGTCCGGGATAGCCCGGCCTGTACCGGGACAGAGAGGAGGTTGTGACAGGATCTGTCAGGTGTTGCGCTGGATAACCGCAGGGGAATCGCACGGACCCGCCCTCGCCGCCATCCTGGAAGGGATGCCTGCCGGGGTCGAGGTCACCACCGCCGAAGTGGGCGAGCAGCTCGCGCGCCGGAGGCTCGGCTTCGGCCGCAGCCCCCGGATGGGCTTCGAGACCGACCACATCGAGTTCACCGGCGGCGTCCGGCACGGGCTCACCCAGGGTGGCCCCGTCGCGGTCCAGATCGAGAACGCCGAGTGGCCCAAGTGGGAGAAGGTCATGTCGGCCGATCCCGTGCCCGCCGAGGAGCTGGAAGGCCTCGCGCGCAACGAGCCGCTGACGCGTCCCCGGCCCGGCCACGCGGACCTGCCCGGCATGCAGAAGTACGGCTTCCCCGAGGCCCGTCCGGTGCTGGAGCGCGCGAGCGCCCGCGAGACGGCGTCCCGCACGGCGCTCGGCACGGTGGCTCGCGCGTACCTCAAGCAGCTGCTCGGCGTCGAGATCCTCAGCCACGTCGTGTCCATCGGCGGCGCCTCGGCGCCCGAGGGGCCGCTGCCGGTGCCGTCGGACCTCCCGGCCATCGACGAGAGCCCGGTCCGCGCCTTCGGCCAGGAGGGGACCGACGCGATGGTCGCCGAGGTCGACGCCGTGCGGAAGGCGGGTGACACCGTCGGCGGCGTGATCGAGGTGATCGCCTACGGCCTGCCGCCGGGCCTCGGTTCGCACGTCCACTGGGACCGCAGGCTCGACGCCCGTCTCGCCGGCGCGCTCATGGGCGTCCAGGCGATGAAGGGCGTAGAGGTCGGCGACGGCTTCACCACGGCCAAGCGCTGGGGCAGCCAGGCCCACGACGAGATCGACCGCGGGACCGGCCCCGTCGGGGTGACCCGCCGGTCCAACCGCGCGGGCGGCCTCGAAGGCGGCATCACCAACGGCGAGCCGCTGCGCGTGCGCGTCGCCATGAAGCCGATCTCGACCGTCCCCAAGGCACTGTCCACTGTGGATGTCACCACCGGCGCACCCGCGGTGGCCATCCACCAGCGTTCCGACGTCTGCGCGGTGCCCCGGGCCGGGGTCGTGCTGGAGTCGGTGGTCGCGCTGGTGCTCGCGGACGCCGCGCTGGAGAAGTTCGGCGGCGACTCGCTGGCCGAGGGCAAGCGCAACGCCGAGGCCTACCTGAAGGCGCTCGAGGAGCGCTGGTGACTCCTCGCGCGGTGATCATCGGGCCGCCGGGCTCGGGCAAGAGCACGGTCGGCCCGGCGCTCGCCGCCCGGCTCGGTCTCGCCTTCCGCGACAGCGACGACGACATCGTCGCCAGCGCGGGCAAGCCCATCACCGACATCTTCGCCGAGGAGGGCGAGCCCGCCTTCCGCGCGCTGGAGGAGGAAATGGTCGCGAAGGCGCTGGCCGAACACGACGGCGTCCTCTCGCTGGGTGGGGGAGCGCCGATCACGCCGGGCACCCGCGAGCGCCTCGCCGGGCACACCGTGGTCTTTCTCAACGTCGGGATGGCCGCGGGCGTCCAGCGCGCCGGGCTCTCGACCGTGCGCCCGCTGCTGGCCGGGGTGAACCCCCGCGCCACCTACAAGGCGCTCCTCGACGCGCGCCTGCCGGTGTACCGCGAGGTGGCCACCTTCGAGATCGAGACCGACCAGCTGACCGCCGACGAGGTCGTCGAGGCCGCCGTCATCGGACTGACCGAGATCAGCAAGGATCGAGCATGAAACGCACCACCGCCGGCGTACTGCTCGCCGTCGTGGCCCTGACCCTCACCGCGTGCGGCGAGGAGAAGCAGCCCGCGGGAGCCGACGTCGTCCAGACCGGAGCGGCCACCACCGGCGCGCCCGCGTCGGCCGCTCCGGAAGCGGACGTCGCGGCCGACGTCAAGGTCACCAAGTGCGGCAGCAACAGCTACACCCCGAAGATCACCATCGAGGTCACCAACAGCACCGCGGAAGACGCGCGGTATGCCGTCACCATCGCGATCAAGGACGCCGACGGCAAGCCCTCCGGTGAGGCGCTGTTCGCGAAGAACCGGATGACGCCCGGCCAGAAGGTGACCGAAGAGATCCCGGGGGACACCCCGGTCAAGGGCAAGATCACCTGCGAGGTCGCGAGGGCCAAGCGGCTTCCGCCGAAGTGAGGGAAACGATGACCGAGCCGGTCCGCATCACCGTCAACACCGCCAAGCCCTACGACGTCGTCATCGGCCGCGGCCTGCTGGGCGAGCTCACCGAGCAGCTCGCCGACGCCTCCAAGGTCGCGCTGATCCACCCGCCGACGCTGACGACCACCGCCGAGGCCATCCGCGACGAACTGGCCGAGGCCGGGATCGACGCGCACCGGGTCGAGATCCCCGACGCCGAGGACGGCAAGGCGCTCACCGTCGCCAGCTTCTGCTGGGAGGTCCTCGGCCGCATCGGCCTCGACCGCCAGGGTGTGGTCGTCGGGCTCGGCGGCGGCGCCGTGACCGACCTGGCCGGGTTCGTCGCCGCCACCTGGATGCGCGGCGTCCGGCTGGTCAACGTGCCCACCACGCTGCTGGGCATGGTCGACGCCTCCCTCGGTGGCAAGACCGGCATCAACACCGAGGCAGGCAAGAACCTGGTCGGCGTCTTCCACGAGCCGAGCGCGGTCCTCGTCGATCTCGCGACGCTGGAAACGTTGCCCCCCAACGAACTCGTCGCCGGAATGGCCGAGGTGGTCAAGGCCGGGTTCATCGCCGACCCGCGGATCGTCGAGCTCGTCGAGCAGGACCCCGCCGCGGCGCTGGACACCACCGGCGAGGTCCTCGGCGAGCTGGTCCGCCGCTCGATCCAGGTCAAGGCCGACGTCGTCGCCGCGGATCTGCGCGAGTCGGATCTGCGCGAGATCCTCAACTACGGCCACACGCTCGCCCACGCCATCGAGCGCCGCGAGCGCTACCGGTGGCGCCACGGCGCGGCGGTCAGCGTCGGCCTGGTGTTCGCCGCCGAACTCGCGCGTCTGGCGGGCCGTCTCGACGACGCCACCGCCGAGCGGCACTCGAAGGTGCTCAAGCTGCTGGGCCTGCCGACCACCTACGACCCGGACGCGCTCCCGCAACTGCTGGAGACGATGAAGGGCGACAAGAAGACCCGTTCGGGCGTGCTGCGTTTCGTCGTCCTCGACGGGCTCGCGAAGCCCGGCAGGCTGGAAGGCCCGGACCCGTCGCTGCTCGCCGCCGCGTACTCGGTGGTGGCCGGTGAAGCCCCGAAGCCCGGCGGGAGTGTGCTGCTGTGAAGGTGCTCGTCCTCAACGGTCCCAACCTCGGCAGGCTCGGCCTGCGCGAGCCCGGTATCTACGGTTCGGCCACGCACGCGGACCTGGTCTCCACGTGCGTCGAAACCGGCAAGGAACTGGGGATCGACGTCGAGGTCCGGCAGACCGACCACGAGGGCGAGATGGTCGGCTGGCTGCACGAGGCCGCCGACGCGGGGTGGCCGGTGGTGCTCAACGCCGCCGCGTGGACGCATTACTCGATCGCGGTCCGCGACGCCGCCGCCCAGCTCAAGGCTCCGCTGATCGAACTGCACATCTCCAACGTGCACAAGCGTGAGCAGTTCCGGCACCACAGCGTGCTGTCGGATGTCGCCACCGCCGTGATCGCCGGGCTCGGGGTCGACGGGTACCCGCTGGCCCTGCGCTGGATGGCCGCGAACGCGGCATGAACAACCCGCCCACGCTCGAGACCGCGAGGCTGCGGTTGCGCGCGCTGACGGAGGCGGACACCGACGCGATCGTCAAGCTCTTCGCCGACCCGGAGATGAGCGCGCATTTCGCGGTGCCGCTCACCGAGCCGGACCGCGTCCGCGAAATGGTCGGCCGCAGGTTGTCCTACGACGGCCCGGCCGGGACGGGGCACTGGGCGATCGAACGCGACGGCGAGGTGATCGGTCTCGCCCATCTGCGGCCGTCGCAGGAGCTGCCCGGTGACGTGCCGGAGATCGGCTATTACCTTTCGCGCGCGCACGGCGGGCAGGGCCTGGCGACCGAGGCCGCGAAGGCCCTGCTGGAGCACGGACTCGTCGGGCTCGGCCTGTCGTCGGTGTGGGCGCTGGTCGGCGAGTCCAATGTGGCCAGTCAGAACCTGGTGCGGCGTTTGGGTTTCCTCGACGTCGGCGGCGGTGACCACTACGGCAGCGGGCCACATCGGGTCTTCGTCGCGCTGCCTTCGGACCACGGCCGCGCGCATCACATCGAGCTGTGGGTGCCCGATCTCGGCCGCGCGGAGGAGAGCTGGGGCTGGCTGCTCGGCGAACTCGGCTGGCGGGAGTTCCAGCGCTGGCCCGCCGGAGTCAGCTGGAAACACGGCGCGACCTATCTCGTCGTCGAGCGTTCTCCCGCGCTCAGCGGCGAAAAGCACGAGCGCACCGCGCCGGGCCTGAACCATCTCGCCCTGCACGTCGAGTCCCGCGAACGGGTGAACGAACTGGCCGCGAAGGCGCTCGAACACGGCTGGTCGCCGATGTTCGCGGACAAGTATCCGTATGCGGGCGGTGATCACCACTACGCCGCCTACCTCGAAAACGCCGATGGCTTCGAAGTGGAGTTGGTCGCTCTCCCGGGTACTGAGGTCACTCGACTGGGTTAAGCCTCGCTACACTCGGCCATCATGCGCCTTTTTCGTGGGGGTCGGCGACCCGCCCGTGCCGTGGTGGCCCTCTTCGCGGCCGGCGCGGTCCTCGTGGCGTGCAGTGACGGCACGGTGCAGTCCCAGGCCGACGGCAAGGGCGGCGGGATCGGCGGAGCCCAGCAGGCGCCCAAGGAAAAGCCGCGCCCGATGGACGTCGAACTCGCGACGAGCGATCCCCGGGCCAGCGGCGGTGTGGTCGCCGCGGGCGATCGGGACGCGGTCTACAACTACAGCCCGACCGTGATGCGGGACGGCGGCGAACTCAAGCTGTGGTGGTGCAGCCAGTACGGCAGCGCCCAGCCTCCCGGCGACGATGTCCTCTACGCGCGGTCGTCCTCGCTCGACGGTCCCTTCACCGGCCCGTCCGGTGGTGGCCCGGCGGCGGTGTTCTCGGGCGCGCCCGGCGGGTTCGACGGAATGCACACCTGCGACCCCTCGGTGATCAAGGTCGGCTCGACCTACTACATGTATTACACCGGCGCGGCGGGTGATCACGCGCTCGGCAATTCGATCGGCCTCGCGACCAGCCCCGACGGACTGACCTGGACGCGCGCGGCCGGCGGGAAGCCGATCATCGGACCGTCGCACGACGTGCACCGTGACAACGTCTACGGCGCGGGCCAGCCCTCGGCGGTGTACCTCGACGGCTGGTTCTACGTGCTCTTCACCGACACCACGGCGAAGGGCGCCGGATGGAACGGCGCCGGGCAGTTCCTGCTCCGCGCCAAGGACGCGGCGTTCACCCGGAACGTGGAGACGATGGGGGAGCAGGGCTTCCTCGCCAAGCCCACCACGACCTCGCCGCGCACCCGTTCGCTGGTCGACGCGTTCAGCTCCGATCTGATGTGGGTCGGTTCGCTCGACGCCTTCGTGATCGCGCACGAGACCGAAAAGGGCACCACCCTCACGTTCTGGACCAGGGACTTCTCCGCGCAGCCGTACCGGCAGGCGCTCATCCCCGGCGTGTGGAAGGAAGGCCCGGGGCTGGTCCGGCGGCCCGACGGGCACGCGCCGCTCTCCTCGGGCGACGTCTGCGACCGGGTCCCGTTCGACGTCGTCCGCGCCACGGTCATCGGCGGCGCCGGGGCGCCGACCGACCTCAAGCATTTCGGCCTGGACGTCCGAGGTTCGGGGGCGTGCGAGAACGAGGCCCGGATCCGGACCTCGTTCGAAGGCGTCGCGATGCCGTCGCCGCAGCGGACCATCGACCTGGTGGCCGACGGCGCCCTGGTGCGGGTCGACCGGCGCTCGGTGGCCGCGGCGCTCGCGGGCGAGGTGCTGAACCAGCGGCTCAAGGTCGTCGACCACCTGCCGACGGCGGCGCGGTTGAGCGCCGGGGCGCGGATGGTGCACGCGCCGGGCCGGGGGTTCGGCGTGGTGCTCGACGGCAAGCTCTTCGCGCTGCCCGACGGCGGAGCGGCGGCCCTGAACGACTCTGCCGTCGAGAAGATCGCCGATCAGACCTGGGACGGCTTCCCGGTGGGTTTCTCGCTCGCGGGCTGATCGGGCTTGGTGATGCGGCCGCCGACGAACAGGCCGAGCCCGGCCGGGATGAGCACCAGCAGGGCCGAGAAGGCGGCGCCGCCCGTGAGCGCGCCGCCGAGCTCCGATGCGCCGGTCTGATCGACGAACACCGCGCGGCCGATCACGTACAGCACGCCCGAGACCGGTCCGGCGATCAGCGCCGCGATGAACCAGTTCTTGCCGCGTTCGGGTTTGCCCTGCCAGGCGTCCACGGCGCCCCAGCCCGCGGCCGCGCCGACCAGGACTGCGAGGGTGAGGGCGGTGACGAGGGTCTTGTCGGTGGGGTTGAAGACCTCATACTTGGCCAGCACGGTGACGGCCGCGCCGTGCAGCAGCGCCATCACGAGTCCACGAGTCAGCCACGGTGCCATTGGGGGAGTTTAACTCGCCAGTAGCGACTGTCACGCCCGCCGCGGCCCCGCAGCCGGTGGACTTGGGCGGCGCCGAAAAGCGTGCCACCGGCGGCCCACCCCCTAAACTCCATCACGTGCGTGAATACTTCTCTCGCCGCCGCGCGGCGCTGCGTTCCCTGCTGGCCGACTCCGGGGTGGACGCGCTGCTGGTCACGGACCTGCTCAACATCAGGTACCTGACCGGCTTCACCGGGTCCAACGCCGCTCTTCTCGTCCACGGGAGCGGCGACGACAAGACGATCTTCTGCACCGACGGCCGCTACACGGTCCAGTCGGCGACGGAGGTGCCCGACCTCGAGCGGGTGCTCGACCGCGCGAGCGCGGCGAAGCTCGCCGATCTGGCGGCCGGAAAACACTTCGGCAAGACCGGATTCGAGAGCCAGCACGTCAGCGTCGAGCAGCACGAAGACCTCAAGGTCCGCTTCGACCGTGTCGAGCTGGTCCGGACGCCCGGGCTCGTCGAGCAGCTGCGGCTGGTCAAGGACGAGCAGGAGATCGAGGCGCTGCGCCAGGCGTGCGCGGCGGCCGACCGGGCGCTGGAGGACCTGGTGTCCGCCGGCGGGCTCCGGCCGGGCCGCACCGAGCTGGACGTCGCCCGCGACCTCGAGAATCGCATGCTCGGCCACGGGTCGACCGGGCCGTCCTTCGACACGATCGTCGCGGCGGGCGCCAACTCCGCGATCCCGCACCACCGGCCCACCTCCGCCGTGCTCGCGACCGGCGACTTCGTCAAGATCGACTTCGGCGCCACGGTCGACGGTTACCACTCCGACATGACCCGCACGTTCGTCCTCGGCAAGCCCGCGGCCTGGCAGGAGGAGATCTACGCGCTGGTCCAGCGCGCGCAGGCGGCGGGCTGTGACGCCGTCCTCCCCGGCGCCGAAGTGTCCGAAGTGGACAAGGCGGCCCGCGGCGTGATCGTCGGCGCGGGGCGCGGCGAGGAGTTCGGCCACGGGCTCGGCCACGGCGTCGGGCTGCAGGTGCACGAGGCGCCCAGCCTGGCCGCGACCGGCGTCGGTACACTGTCCGCCGGTATGGCCGTCACCGTCGAGCCTGGTGTGTATCTGCCCGGACGCGGAGGCGTGCGCATCGAGGACACGCTGGTCGTGCGGGAAGGTACGCCCGAACTCCTCACGCTGAGCACCAAGGAACTCGTGGTCGTCTGACGGCGGCCCGGAAGATCGACACAGGAGACTGCACACTCGTGGCCACCACCAACGACCTGAAGAACGGGCTCGTCCTCAACCTCGACGGCCAGCTCTGGACCGTCACCGCGTTCCAGCACGTCAAGCCGGGCAAGGGCGGCGCGTTCGTCCGCACCACGCTCAAGCACGTGCTGACCGGCAAGGTCGTCGACAAGACCTTCAACGCGGGCACGAAGGTCGATACGGCCACCGTCGACCGCCGCAACATGACCTACCTGTACAAGGAGGGTCAGGACTTCGTGTTCATGGACGCGGAGACCTACGACCAGATCACCGTGCTGAACGAGACCGTCGGCGACAACGCGAACTACCTCCTCGAGAACACCGAGGTCCAGGTCGCGGTGCACGAGGGTGTCCCGCTGTACATCGAGCTGCCGACCTCGGTCGAGCTCGTCGTCCAGCACACCGACCCCGGTCTGCAGGGCGACCGCTCCACCGGTGGCACCAAGCCCGCCACCCTGGAGACCGGCGCCGAGATCCAGGTGCCGCTGTTCCTCACCACCGGCGAGAAGATCAAGGTCGACACCCGTGACGGCCGCTACCTGGGCCGCGTCTCCAGCTGATGGCAGGCTCAGGCAAATCCGGCAAGTCCCCGAACCGCGGCGGGCCGATCAGCCGTCGCCAGGCTCGTAAGCGGGCCGTCGAGATGATGTACGAAGCCGCCCAGCGCGGTGC
The DNA here is from genome assembly GCF_900105055.1 of Amycolatopsis lurida. Lineage (NCBI taxonomy): Bacteria > Bacillati > Actinomycetota > Actinomycetes > Pseudonocardiales > Pseudonocardiaceae > Amycolatopsis > Amycolatopsis lurida. Next base: position 1,076,249 of record NZ_FNTA01000004.1, on the reverse strand, counting down.
GGACGCGGTCACGCTGCTGGCGGACCGGGTCGGTTCGGTCGAGGTCGACCCGATCGGGGACTACACGATCTCGCTGGTCGAGGGCGTCACCGGCCGCAAGACCCAGATCGACGAGCTGCTCTCCGAGCACGCTCAGGGCTGGACGCTGGACCGGATGCCGCCGGTGGACCTGGCGGTGCTCCGCGTCGGCGTCTACGAACTGCTGTGGGCCGAGGACGTGCCGGACCCGGTCGCCATCGACGAGGCCGTCGGGCTGGCGAAGGAGCTGTCGACCGACGATTCGCCGCGTTTCGTGAACGGCGTGCTCGGCCGGATCGGCACCATCGCGGACCGGCTTCGCGCGGTCCTGTAGAAGACGTACTACAACGGGCCGTGTCCTCTGCCGAGGGCACGGCCCGTTCTCGTGCTCGGTGGTGCAGGTTGGCGTTTCCGGTCCCCCCGGACCGAAAACGTCGCCATCTCTAGTCCTCTTTGGACGGTCGAGCCTCGGGCGGCAGCACACCCCAGTCGATCAGCTGCTCGGTGAGCTCGCCGGGGGTCATGTCGTAGATGATCGCCAGTGAACGGAGGTCCTCGGTGCGGATCGAAAGCACTTTGCCGTTGTAGTCGCCGCGCTGGCTCTGGATGGTGGCGGCGTAGCGGGCGAGCGGCCCGACCTTCTCCGCCGGGAGCTGCTGGAGACGCTCCAGGTTGATGACGATCTTCGTGGCGGGCTCGGCACCCGACGGCACGCGGCCCTCCGGCAGCAGCTCGACCACGGGGACCCCGTAGAAGTCGGCCAGCTCGGCGAGCTTCTGCACGGTGACGGCGCGGTCTCCGCGCTCGTACGAACCGACGACGACGGCCTTCCAGCGGCCTCCGGACTTCTGCTCGACCCCGTGCAGGGACAGACCCTGCTGCTGGCGGATCCCGCGGAGCTTGGCCCCGAGCGCCTTGGCGTAATCGCCCATCTGGTGGTTCTCCGTTTCCTCACCCCCGACCGGTCGGGGGTGACCGATCCAGGGGACTCCTAGAGTCGAATACTCAGAGTAATGGTTACGCATAGTTGTCACCAGGTCAAGCGGGTGCTTTCGAGAGGCCTTCGTCACCTGGGGCGCGCCACTCGTAAGAATGAGCGTCCGCTCCTGCTAGTGTCGGTTCGATTTCCTCGCCAAGCAGGAAGTCGACGTCCTTTAAGGACCCGTCCAGAGAGGCGGGGAAGGAGGTCCGCCTTGTCGTCACGCCCGCGTGGCGCGGCGGAACCGGCGGGAGAGCGCGAGCTGCTCTCGTCCGGCGATGTCGCGCGCACGATCGCCCGAATGGCCCACCAGGTCATCGAGAAGACCGCTCTCGGTGCCGGTGGCTCGACTCCGCCCGTGTTGCTGGGCATCCCCACCCGGGGGACCCCGCTCGCCCTGCGGCTCGCGGACAAGATCGCCGAGTTCTCCGGCATCCGTCCGCCGACCGGCGCGCTGGACATCACGCTCTACCGTGATGATCTCCGCCGCCGCCCGCCCCGCGCGCTCGAACATTCGCAGCTGCCGCCGACCGGTATCGACGACGCGGTGGTGATCCTGGTCGACGACGTGCTGTTCTCCGGCCGCACCATCCGCGCCGCCCTCGACGCCCTGCGCGACCACGGCCGCCCGCGCGCGGTCCAGCTGGCCGTGCTGGTCGACCGCGGCCACCGCGAACTCCCGATCCGCGCCGACTACGTGGGCAAGAACGTGCCCACCTCGCGCGCCGAGGGGATCGAGGTCCTGCTGTCCGAAGTGGACGGACGGGACTCGGTTCTGCTTCGCGCGCAACCAGAAGGAGATCGATCGTGAAGCACCTGCTCGCCACCGACGGGCTCGACCCGGCGCTCGCGACAGCCGTGCTGGACACCGCCGAAGAGCTCAAGCACACCTTGCTGGGCCGCGAGGTCCGCAAACTGCCGACGTTGCGCGGCCGCACCGTCATCACGCTGTTCTACGAGAACTCGACCCGCACCCGCGTCTCGTTCGAGATCGCGGGGAAGTGGATGAGCGCCGACGTGATCAACGTCTCCGCGTCCAGTTCCTCGGTCAACAAGGGCGAATCGCTGCGGGACACCGCGCTGACGCTGGCCGCGGCCGGCGCCGACTGCGTGATCATCCGGCATCCCGCGTCCGGTGCGGCGCAGCGGCTTTCGGGCTGGCTCGCCGAAGCGGGGACGGCGGTCGTCAACGCCGGGGACGGCACCCACGAGCATCCGACGCAGGCGCTGCTCGACGCGGCCACGCTGCGGGAGCGCCTCGGCTCGTTCGAGGGCCGCCGCATCGGGATCGTCGGCGACGTCCTGCACAGCCGGGTCGCGCGGTCGAACATCCACCTGCTGTCCTCGCTGGGCGCGGAGGTGGTGCTCGTCGCGCCGCCGACGCTGCTGCCCGCCGGCGTGGAGAGCCTGCCGGTCACGGTGTCGCACGAACTCGACGCCGAACTGCCCGCGCTCGACGCGGTCATGATGCTGCGGGTCCAGGCGGAGCGGATGCACGGGGGCTTTTTCCCGAGCGCCCGCGAGTACTCGATCGCGTACGGCCTCAACGAACGGCGGATGAAGCTCTTGCCCGAGCACGCCGTCGTCCTGCACCCCGGCCCGATGCTGCGCGGGATGGAGATCGCCTCGGCGGTCGCCGACTCCCCGGCCTCGGCCATCACCGAACAGGTCCGCAACGGCGTCCACGTGCGCATGGCGGTCCTTTACCACTTGCTCGCCAGCGAAGGAGCCGCCGCGTGACCACCGTCCTGATCAAGGGCGCCCGACCCTACGGCGAGGGCGATCCGGTCGACGTGCTCGTCGAGGACGGGGTCATCACCGGCATGAGTGACACCGCTGCGATCGACGTGCCCGAAGACGCCGAAGTGATCGAAGCGGGCGGCCAGGTGCTGCTCCCCGGTTTCGTCGACCTCCACACCCACCTGCGCGAACCCGGCCGCGAGGACACCGAGACCATCGCCACCGGCTCGGCCGCGGCGGCGCTCGGCGGCTACACCGCGGTGTTCGCCATGGCCAACACCGACCCGGTGGCCGACAACGCGGTGATCGTCGACCACGTGTGGCGCCGCGGCCAGGAGGCCGGGCTGGTCGACGTGCACCCGGTCGGCGCGGTCACCGTGGGCCTCAAGGGCGAGAAGCTCGCCGAACTGGGCACCATGGCGAAATCCGAAGCCCAGGTGAAGGTGTTCTCCGACGACGGCCTCTGCGTCGCGGACCCGCTGCTCATGCGCCGCGCGCTGGAGTACTCGACGGCGCTCGGCGTGGTCATCGCGCAGCACGCCGAGGAGCCGCGGCTGACCGTCGGCGCGCAAGCGCACGAAGGTGAGCAGGCCGCGCGCCTGGGTTACACCGGCTGGCCCGCTTCGGCGGAGGAGTCGATCGTCGCCCGTGACTGCCTGCTCGCCGAGCACGCGAACGCGCGGCTGCACGTCTGCCATGTTTCGACCTCGGGTACCGCGGACATCCTCAAATGGGCCAAGGACCGCGGCACCAAGGTCTCGGCCGAGGTCACCCCGCACCACCTGCTGCTGACCGACGAGCGGCTCGCGACCTACGACCCGGTCAACAAGGTCAACCCGCCGCTGCGCACGGAGTCCGACGCCGAGAAGCTGCGCGCCGCGCTCGCCGAGGGCGTCATCGACTGCGTCGCCACGGACCACGCGCCGCACGCGGTCCAGGACAAGGACTGCGAGTGGAGTTCGGCCAGGCCGGGCATGCTCGGGTTGCAGACCGCGCTGTCGATCGTGGTCGAGACCATGGTTCGCACCGGCCTGCTGGACTGGCGGGGCGTCGCGCGCGTGATGAGCGAGCGGCCCGCCGAGATCGGCAACCTGACCGACCACGGCCGTCCGATCGAGGTCGGCGAACCGGCGAACCTGACGCTGGTGGACCCGGACACCGAATGGACCGTGCGAGGGGCCGAGTTCGCGAGCATCGCGGCGAACACCCCGTACGAAGGAATGCGGCTCCCCGGCGTGGTGACGGCGACGTTGCTGCGCGGGCGGATCACCGCACGGGAAGGGAAGATCGCATCATGAGCGACCGGCTTCTGCTGACCCTGGCGGTCTTCGCCTTCTTCCTGTTCTGCGTCTTCCTGATGTGGCGCGGCTGGCGCCGGAAGTCCCGCGCGCAGAGCGTGCAGGTGCCGCCGTTCCCGGAGATCCCCGCGGAGCCTGGTGAGGCGTCGCTCGAATCGACCGGCGTCTACATCAGCACCACCACGGCGGGGCACTGGCAGGAGCGCGTGGTCACCCGCGGCGCCGGCCTGCGCACCGGCGCGGTGTGGCGCCTGCACGAAGAAGGCATCGCCATCGAACGCGGCGGCGCCCCGGACTTCTGGATCCCGCGCGCGTCCGTCACCGGCGTCCGCAAGGACAAGGGGATGGCCGGGAAGGTGATGGGCATCGACGCGCTGCTCGTCGTCACCTGGCTGGCGGGCGACGTCGAACTGGACACCGGATTCCGCGGGGACGACGTCGACGACTATCCACAGTGGATCGAAGCTTTGCAAGACACCCGCAACGACATCAAGGGAGGTGCCTGATGAGCACCGCGAACAGCACCAGGACCCCCGCCGCGCTGGTCCTCGAAGACGGCCGCGTGTTCCGCGGCTCCGCGTACGGCGCTCGCGGCCGCAGCCTGGGTGAGGCGGTGTTCTGCACCGGCATGACCGGCTACCAGGAGACGCTGACCGATCCCTCCTACCACCGGCAGATCGTGGTCCAGACCGCGCCGCAGATCGGCAACACCGGCTGGAACGACGAGGACGACGAGTCCTCGCGGATCTGGGTCTCGGGCTACGTCGTCCGCGACCCGGCGCGCACCCCGTCCAACTGGCGGTCCAAGCGCACGCTGGACGAGGAACTGGAGCGCCAGGGCGTCGTCGGGATCTCCGAGGTGGACACCCGGACGCTGACCCGGCACCTGCGCGAGCAGGGCGCCATGCGGTCCGGCGTGTTCTCCGGTGACGCGCTGGGCACCGACGAGGAGATGCTCGCGCAGGTGCAGGCGAGCCCGCAGATGAAGGGCGCCGACCTCGCCGGCGAAGTCACCACGAAGCAGGCGTACGTCGTCGAGGCGCAGGGCGAACGGAAGTTCCGCGTGGCCGCGCTGGACTTGGGAATCAAGTCCAACACCCCGCGCATGATGGCCGCGCGCGGCATCGAGGTGCACGTCCTGCCCTCGTCGTCCACTGTGGACGAACTGCTCGCCGTCGAGGCGGACGGCGTGTTCCTGTCCAACGGCCCCGGCGACCCGGCGACCACCGCGCACGCCACGGAGCTGACGAAATCGGTGCTGCAGCGGGAGATCCCGCTGTTCGGCATCTGCTTCGGCAACCAGATCCTCGGCCGCGCGCTGGGGCTGGGCACCTACAAGATGCGCTATGGCCACCGCGGCATCAACATCCCGGTGATCGACGTGGCCACCAAACGTGTCGCGATCACCGCGCAGAACCACGGTTTCGCCCTCGAAGGCGAGCCAGGCCAGCGGTTCGAGACGCCGTTCGGCGCCGCGCAGATCTCGCACTACTGTCCGAACGACGACACCGTCGAAGGTGTCCGCGCGTTCGACGTCCCCGCGTTCTCGGTGCAGTACCACCCCGAGGCCGCCGCCGGCCCGCACGACGCGGCCCCCCTGTTCGATGAGTTCGTCAGCTTGATGGAGAAGGCCAAGTAATGCCGAAGAGGACAGACATCCAGCACGTGCTGGTGATCGGCTCCGGGCCGATCGTGATCGGCCAGGCGGCGGAGTTCGACTACTCCGGCACCCAGGCCTGCCGCGTACTCCGCGAAGAGGGACTGCGCGTCTCGCTGGTGAACTCGAACCCGGCGACGATCATGACCGACCCCGAGTTCGCCGACGCCACCTACATCGAGCCGGTCACGCCGGAATTCGTCGAGAAGGTCATCGCGGAGGAGCGCCCCGACGCGATCCTCGCGACGCTGGGCGGGCAGACGGCGCTGAACTGCGCGGTCGCCCTGCACGAGCGCGGTGTCCTCGAGAAGTACGGCGTCGAGCTGATCGGCGCCGACGTCGAGGCCATCCAGCGCGGCGAGGACCGGCAGAAGTTCAAGGACATCGTCCGCACGATCGGCGGCGAGGTGCCGCGGTCGCGGGTCTGCCACGACATGGACGAGGTCCGCGCGACCGTCGCCGAGGTCGGGCTCCCGGTGGTCATCCGGCCGTCGTTCACCATGGGCGGGCTCGGCTCGGGGATGGCGCACACCGACGAGGAACTGGAGCGGCTCGCCTCCACCGGCCTCACCGAGTCGCCGGTCACCGAGGTGCTCATCGAGGAGAGCGTCCTCGGCTGGAAGGAGTTCGAGCTCGAGCTCATGCGCGACCGGCACGACAACGTGGTGGTCGTCTGCTCGATCGAGAACATCGACGCGATGGGCGTGCACACCGGCGACTCGGTCACCGTCGCGCCCGCGATGACCCTGACCGACCGCGAGTACCAGCACATGCGCGACGTCGGCATCGCCGTGCTGCGCGAGGTCGGCGTCGACACCGGCGGCTGCAACATCCAGTTCGCGATCAACCCCGAGGACGGCCGCATGGTCGTCATCGAGATGAACCCGCGCGTGTCCCGCTCCAGCGCGCTGGCGTCGAAGGCGACCGGTTTCCCGATCGCCAAGATCGCCGCGAAGCTCGCCATCGGCTACACCCTCGACGAGATCCGCAACGACATCACCGGCGAGACCCCTGCGGCCTTCGAGCCGACGCTGGACTACGTCGTGGTGAAGGTGCCGCGGTTCGCCTTCGAGAAGTTCCCCGGTGCGGACCCGACGCTGACCACGACGATGAAGAGCGTCGGCGAGGCGATGTCGTTCGGCCGCAGCTTCCCCGAGGCGCTCGGCAAGGCGCTGCGGTCCATCGACACCAAGGCCACCGGCTTCTGGACCCGGCCCGACCCCGAGGGGGTGACGCTGAACTCGATTTTAGAGACGCTGCGCACGCCGCACGACGGCCGTCTCTACGAGGTCGAGCGGGCGCTGCGGTTCGGCGCCACGGTCCAGCAGGTGCACGAGGCGTCGGGGATCGACCCCTGGTTCATCGACCAGATCGCCCTCATCGGCGAGGTCGGCGCCGAGGTCCGCGACGCCCAGGTCCTCGACGAGCCGCTGCTGCGGCGCGCCAAACGGATCGGCCTTTCCGACCGCCAGATCGCCTCGCTGCGGCCGGAACTGGCCGGGGAGGACGGCGTCCGCGCGCTGCGCCGCCGTCTCGGCGTGCGGCCGGTGTACAAGACCGTCGACACGTGTGCGGCCGAGTTCGCGGCCAAGACGCCGTACCACTACTCGGCCTACGAGACCGACCCCGCGGCACAGTCGGAGATCACCGCGCAGACCGACAAGCCGAAGGTGCTGATCCTCGGCTCCGGGCCGAACCGCATCGGGCAGGGCATCGAGTTCGACTACTCGTGCGTGCACGCCGCGATCGCCCTGCGCGAGGCCGGTTTCGAGGCCGTCATGGTCAACTGCAACCCCGAGACCGTCTCCACCGACTACGACACCTCGGACCGGCTGTACTTCGAGCCGCTGTCGTTCGAGGACGTGCTCGAAGTGGTCAACGCCGAGCAGGAGTCGGGCACCGTCGCCGGGGTCATCGTGCAGCTGGGCGGCCAGACCCCGCTCTCGCTCGCGAAGCGCCTCGCCGACGCCGGTGTCCCGGTGATCGGCACCTCCCCGGACGCGATCCACCTCGCCGAGGACCGCGGCGCGTTCGGCGAGGTCCTCACCGACGCCGGGTTGCCCGCGCCGAAGTACGGCACGGCGACCTCGTTCGAGGGCGCGAAGCGGATCGCCGACAAGATCGGCTACCCGGTCCTGGTCCGGCCGTCCTACGTGCTCGGCGGACGCGGCATGGAGATCGTGTACGACGAGGAATCCCTCGCCGGCTACATCCACCGCGCCACCGAGGTCACCCCCGAGCACCCGGTGCTGGTGGACCGGTTCCTCGACGACGCCATCGAGATCGACGTCGACGCGCTGTTCGACGGCGACGAGCTCTTCCTCGGCGGCGTCATGGAGCACATCGAGGAGGCCGGGATCCACTCCGGCGACTCCTCGTGCGCGCTGCCGCCGATCACGCTGGGCCGGACCGACATCGAGACGGTGCGCCGCTCGACCGAGGCCATCGCGCGCGGTGTCGGCGTCCGCGGGCTCCTGAACGTCCAGTACGCGCTCAAGGACGACGTCCTGTACGTCCTGGAGGCCAACCCGCGCGCCTCGCGGACGGTGCCGTTCGTGTCCAAGGCGACCGCGGTGCCGCTGGCCAAGGCGGCCGCGCTGATCATGACCGGCTCGTCGATCAAGGATCTGCGCGAGTCCGGCGTCCTCCCGGCCGAGGGTGACGGCGGCCACATGCCCGCCGATTCGCCGGTCGCGGTCAAGGAGGCGGTCCTGCCGTTCCACCGCTTCCGCACGCCCGAGGGCCACGGCGTCGACTCGCTGCTCGGCCCGGAGATGAAGTCCACCGGCGAGGTCATGGGCGTGGACGTCTCCTTCGGCAAGGCGTTCGCCAAGTCGCAGGCCGGCGCCTACGGTTCGCTGCCGACGTCGGGCAAGGTGTTCGTCTCCGTCGCCAACCGCGACAAGCGTTCGCTGGTGTTCCCGGTGAAGCGGCTGGCGGACCTCGGTTTCGAGATCCTCGCCACGTCGGGCACCGCGGAAGTGTTGCGGCGCAACGGGATCGCCTGCACCGTCGTGCGCAAGCACTACGAGGGTTCCGCCGAAGGCGAACAGAACGTCGTCGACGTCATCCTCAGCGGTGAGGTGCAGATGGTGATCAACACGCCTTACGGCAACAGCGGTCCCCGCATCGACGGCTACGAGATCCGCACCGCCGCGGTGTCGAGGGACATCCCCTGCATCACCACGGTGCAGGGCGCGGCGGCGGCCGTGCACGGGATAGAGGCCGTCATCAAGGGCGACATCGGCGTGCGGTCGCTGCAGAGCCTCCAGGCGGCGCTGAAGGCCAAGGCGTGAGCGAGCGGTTCGGGGCGAGGCTGGCGCGGGCGGTCGCCGAGAAGGGACCGCTCTGCGCCGGGATCGACCCCCATCCCGGGCTGCTCCAGGCGTGGGGTCTCCCGGCGGACGCGAGCGGACTGGAGAAGTTCGCCCTCACGGCCGCTGAGACGATCGCGCCCGAGGTCGCGGTGATCAAGCCCCAGTCGGCCTTTTTCGAGGCCTACGGGCCTCCTGGGGTCGCCGTTCTGGCCAAGACGATGAAGGTGTGCCGGGAGGCGGGCGCGCTCGTCCTGCTGGACGTCAAACGCGGCGACATCGGTTCGACGATGGCGGCGTACACGGCGGCGTTCCTGCCCGCCGGCGCGGAACTCGAGGCGGACGCCATCACGGTGTCGCCGTACCTCGGGTTCGGTTCGCTGGCGCCCGCGATCGACGTCGCGCAGGCACAGGGCAAGGGGCTGATCGTGCTCGCGCGCACCTCGAATCCGGAGGCGCAGGGGCTGCAGAACGCCTTGCTGCCCAACGGAAAGACCGTCGCGCAGGACATCGTCGACACGGCGGCCGCGTACAACACAGGCGTCGGCCCCTTGGGTGACATCGGCGTCGTCGTCGGCGCCACCATCGCGCCGGGAGAACTCGATCTGAGCAAGCTGAACGGTCCGATCCTGGCGCCCGGTTTCGGGGCCCAGGGAGCCACCGTGGCCGATCTCCGGGGCCTTTTCGGCCCAGGACTCCCGGGTGTGCTCCCGGCGTCCTCTCGTGACGTCCTCAAGCACGGACCGGACCCGGAGGCGTTGCGTGCGGCCGTTCGGCGGACCCGGGATTCCCTCGGTCCCCTGGAAAAAGGCCAATAGCAGGCCCGGGAATCCGTCATGACCAGCCACCCCCGCATTGTGGGCCGAGGTAACGGGTGGGTACCGTCGCCACACCCACCCAGATTTGAGAACTACCGGAGGAAAACGTGGCACTTCCCCAGCTGACAGAGGAACAGCGCGCTGCGGCGCTGGAGAAGGCCGCCGCCGCCCGCCGCATCCGTGCTGAGCTGAAGGAGCGGCTGAAGCGGGGCGGTACCACTCTGGTCGACGTGTTGAAGCAGGCCGAGGAGAACGAAGTCCTCGGCAAGATGAAGGTCTCGGCTCTGCTCGAGGCTCTTCCGGGCGTCGGCAAGGTCCGTGCCCAGCAGACCATGGAACGACTGGAGATCGCACCCAGCCGTCGTCTTCGCGGCCTCGGCGACCGGCAGCGCAAGGCGCTGCTGGCCGAATTCAGCGGCGAGTGAGCGGCACCGGTCAGGGCCACCCGGTGAACCCGGGCGCTGACCGCGGCGGTGAGCCGGTGGCGGGAGTCGAATCCCGGCACCGGCTCACGGTCGTCTCAGGGCCTTCGGGGGTCGGGAAGTCGAGCGTGGCCAAGGAGCTGCGCAAGCTGGATCCGGAGATCTATTTCAGCGTCTCGGTGACCACCAGGAAGCCGAGGCCGGGTGAGGTGGACGGCGAGCACTACCACTTCATCGACCGGGCCGAGTTCGACCGCATGGTCGCCGGCGGCGAACTGCTGGAACACGCCGAGTTCGCGGGCAACTGCTACGGCACCCCGCGCGGGCCCGTCGAGCGGGTGCTCGCCGAAGGCCGCAACGCGATCCTGGAGATCGAACTCCAGGGCGCCCGGCAGGTCCGCAAGGCGATGCCGGAGGCCCGGCTGGTGATGCTGATGCCGCCGTCGTGGGACGAACTGGTCGGCAGGCTGACCGGCCGCGGCACCGAAAACGAGGCCGCGGTGAAGGCCAGGCTGGCCGAGGCCGAACGCGAACTCGCCGCCGCCGGGGAGTTCGACGAGCGCGTCGTCAACGCCGACGTGCGAGAGGCCGCTGAGCAGTTGCTAAACTTGATAACCGGCGACAACTAGACCCGAAGATTCGGAGCACCACGAGTGACGACTCAGGCCACGCTGCACGAAGAGCTCGAAGGCATCACCAACCCGCCCATCGACGACCTCCTCGAGAAGGTCAGCTCGAAGTACGCGCTGGTGATCTACTCGGCCAAGCGCGCTCGCCAGATCAACGACTACTACGCCCAGCTGGGCGAAGGCCTGCTGGAGTACGTCGGCCCGCTGGTCGAGCCGGGCCCGCGCGAGAAGCCGCTGTCCATCGCCCTGCGCGAGATCCACGGCGGCCTGCTCGAGCACACCGAGGGTGAATAAGCCCCGCGTCGTACTGGGCGTGGGTGGCGGGATCGCCGCCTACAAGGCCTGTGAGGTCTTGCGCGGACTGACCGAATCCGGTCACGACGTCCGCGTGGTCCCCACCGAAGCCGCGCTGAACTTCGTCGGCGCGGCCACCTTCGAGGCACTGTCCGGGAACCCGGTGCACACCGGCGTGTTCACCGAAGTGCCCGAGGTCCAGCACGTCCGCGTCGGCAAGGAAGCCGATCTGGTGATCGTCGTGCCCGCCACGGCGAACCTGCTCGCCAAGGCCGCGCACGGCATCGCGGACGACCTGCTGACCAACACCCTGCTCACCGCCCGGTGCCCGGTCGCCTTCTTCCCGGCGATGCACACCGAGATGTGGGAGCACCCGGCCACCCGCGACAACGTGGCGCTGCTGCGCTCGCGCGGTCTGGTCGTCGCCGAACCCGCCGCCGGCAGGCTCACCGGCAAGGACACCGGCAAGGGGCGGCTCGCCGACCCCGCCGAGATCGTCGACCTCGCCCGGCTCCTGCTCGCCGTCCCGAAGGCCCTCCCGCGCGACCTCGAAGGCGTGCGCGTGGCCATTTCGGCGGGCGGCACCCGTGAACCACTGGACCCCGTCCGGTATCTGGGCAACCGTTCGTCGGGCAAGCAGGGCTATGCGCTGGCCAGGGTCGCCGCCCAGCGCGGCGCCGAGGTCACGCTGGTCGCCGCGCACACCGTGGCGCTGCCGGAGCCCGCGGGCGCGAAGGTCGTCCACGTGTCGACGGCCGAGGAGATGCGCCGCGCCATGCACGCCGAGGCCGCCTCCGCCGACGTCCTCGTGATGGCCGCCGCCGTCGCCGATTTCCGGCCATCGAACCAGGCGGACCACAAGATCAAGAAGTCCGACGACACGCCGGACCCCGTGGTCGAACTCGCGCGCAACGCGGACATCCTGGCCGAACTGGTGCGAAACCGGGCAAACGGCCAGGTGGTCGTCGGTTTCGCCGCCGAAACCGGGGACGACAAGGGCTCCGTCCTCGATCACGCCAGGGTCAAACTGAAGCGCAAGGGTGCGGACCTGCTGGTGGTGAACGCCGTCGGCGAGGGGAAGGCCTTCGGGACCGAGGACAACTCGGGCTGGCTGCTCGGGGCCGACGGCACCGAAATCCCGATCCCGCTCGGCGCCAAGGCCGAACTGGCGTCCACATTGTGGGACGCCGTTGTGACCTTGATGAAGCGTTGAGAGTCCCCCAAGCGATAGTCAGTAGGCTTGATTGCAAGCTGAGGGGTGCCTAACTTACTGGGCATCAGACGTCTAGGTGAGGGAGTGACGGCCACCGTGAGCGCGTCCACGAGCAGACTGTTCACGTCGGAATCGGTGACCGAAGGTCATCCCGACAAAATTTGCGATGCCATCAGCGACTCGATCCTGGACGGTCTGCTGGCTAAAGACCCGCGCAGCCGGGTCGCGGTCGAAACCCTCATCACCACCGGGCAGGTGCACGTCGCCGGAGAGGTGACCACCGAGGCCTACGCGGACATCCCGACCATCGTCCGCGACGTGATCCTGAAGATCGGCTACGACTCTTCGGCCAAGGGCTTCGACGGCAACTCCTGCGGCGTCAACGTCGCGATCGGCTCCCAGTCGCCGGACATCGCGCAGGGCGTCGACACGGCGTACGAGTCCCGCGTGGAGTCCGACGAGGACGAGATCAACCGTCAGGGCGCGGGCGACCAGGGCCTGATGTTCGGCTACGCCTGCTCGGACACCCCCGAGCTGATGCCGCTGCCGATCGCGCTGGCGCACCGGCTCTCGCAGCGGCTGACCAGGGTCCGCAAGGACGGCGTGCTGCCGTACCTGCGGCCGGACGGCAAGACCCAGGTCACCATCGAGTACGCCGGCGACCAGCCGGTGCGGCTCGACACGGTGGTCGTGTCCACCCAGCACGCCGACGGCATCGACCTCGAGCAGATGCTCGGCGTCGACGTCCGCGAGCACGTGGTCGCCCCGGAGATCGCCGAGCTCGGGCTCGACACCTCCAACGTGCGGCTGCTGGTCAACCCGACCGGCCGTTTCGTCATCGGCGGCCCGATGGGTGACGCGGGCCTGACCGGCCGCAAGATCATCGTCGACACCTACGGCGGCATGGCCCGTCACGGTGGTGGCGCGTTCTCCGGCAAGGACCCCTCCAAGGTGGACCGCTCGGCCGCGTACGCGATGCGCTGGGTGGCGAAGAACGTCATCGCCGCCGGTCTCGCCTCGCGGGCCGAGGTCCAGGTGGCGTACGCGATCGGCAAGGCGGCCCCGGTGGGTCTCTTCGTCGAGACCTTCGGCACCGAGACGGTCGACCCGTCGAAGATCCAGGCCGCCATCCAGGAGGTCTTCGACCTGCGTCCGGCCGCGATCATCCGCGACCTCGACCTGCTTCGCCCGATCTACGCGCCGACGGCCGCGTACGGCCACTTCGGCCGTCCCGAGCTGGATCTCCCGTGGGAGAGCACGGCGCGGGCCGCGGACCTGAAGTCGGCCGCGGGCGCCTGATCCGCCTGTTCCGTCCGTGAAGGCCTCCTTGCCTACCTTGAGGGTGGGGAAGGAGGCCTTCATGGCGTCCGGGCTGTGTGCTCCGGGCGTGATTCGGGTCGGAGCCCGGTTGCGCGTGTGTCGTCCATCCAGTCACGCGTGTCGTCCGCCGGATCACACGTGTCGTCCCTTCGACCACGCGAGGCCGCCAGCTTGAGATCCCGGCCTGCGTGGTGGTGGCGCGTCTTTGCTTGCCGGAGGTACATGAAGGGGTCCGTCCTGTACCTAGGCGCAAGGAAGGGGGCCTTCATGTACTCGGAGGGGCCTTCACCCGCGGCCGTTGTGACTGCTGATGTACCTGTGGCGAACGGGGCGTTGCCTGGCACTCTGCGGCAGGAATCGCACGCGGTGACAGGCGGTGGCGACGGAGTCTGGTAGAGATCACGGGGTGAGCAGCAGTCCCGAACCGACCCCGCTGTGGGACCTTCCGGAGCCGAAGGCCGAGCCGGCGCGGAAGGCCAAACCGGCGCGCGCGAAGACGGCCAGCCGTCGCGGCGCGCAGAACCCCGCGCCCGAGAACCCGGTCGCGCGGATCGTCGTGGACATCCCGCTCACGCATCTCGACCGGACCTTCGACTACCGGATCCCGGAGAAGCTGCACGAAGCCGCCGTGCCCGGTTGCCGGGTCCGCGTCCGGTTCGCGGGCCAGCTCGTCGACGGGTATCTCGTCGAGCGCGCCGACACCACGGAGTTCACCGGGAAGCTCGCGTACATCGACAGGGTGACTTCCAGCGAGCCGGTGCTGCCACCGGCGCTGCACACGCTCTGCCGGTCCGTCGCGGACCGTTATGGCGGCACGCTCAGTGACGTCCTGCGGCTCGCGATCCCGTCCCGCCACGCGAAGGTGGAAGCCGAACCACCCGCCGAACCCGCGCGGACGCCGGAGCCACCCGAAACCGCGGCCTGGGAGAGGTACCAAAGTGGCCCCGCTTTCCTGGAGGCCGTCGCGGAACGGCGTCCGGCCAACGCCGTCTGGCAGGCACTACCGGGTGAGGACTGGCCTCGCCGCCTCGCCGAAGCGGCCACCGTCGCGGCCGCCGCCGGACGCGGCGTCGTCATGGTCGTCCCCGACCACCGCGACCTGACGCGGCTGCACGACGCGTGTGTTTCCTTGCTGGGCGCCGATTCCGTGGTCGCGCTGATCGCCGGGCTGGGGCCCGCCGAGCGCTACCGCCGCTGGCTCGCGGTGCTGCGCGGCGCGGTGCGCGTCGTCGTCGGCACACGCGCGGCGATGTTCGCGCCGGTCGCCGATCCCGGCCTGTTCGTGGTGTGGGACGACGGCGACGACGTCCACCTCGACCAGCACGCGCCGTACCCCCACGTCCGCGACGTGCTGATGGACCGCGCGCATGCCGCGAAGGGATCCATGCTCGTCGCCGGGTTCGCGCGGACCGCCGAGGCGCAGTTCCTGGTGGAATCGGGCTGGGCGCAGCCCCTCGTGGCGGCGCGCCCCGAACTGCGGTCGGCCGCGCCGCGGGTCACGCCGGTCGGTGAGGACTTCGACGTCGCCCGGGATGAAGCAGCGAAGGCCGCGCGCCTCCCATCGGTCGCTTTCGAGGCGGCGCGGCAGTCGCTGGCCGGTGGATTCCCCGTGCTGGTCCAGGTTCCGCGTCGCGGTTACGTCCCGGGGCTCGCTTGCGGCAACTGCCGGACGTCGGCGCATTGCCGTCGTTGCGCCGGTCCGTTGTCCTTGCCCGGTGGGCTGATCGACGGCTCACCGAGGCCGCCCGCGTGCCGGTGGTGCGGCGTCCCCGAGACGAACTTCCATTGCGCCGCTTGCGGTTCGGTGCGGTTGCGGGCGGTCGTCGTCGGCTCCAAGCGGACCGCGGAGGAACTGGGCCGGGCGTTCTCCGGCTTTCCGGTGCGGACCTCGGGCGCGACGGAGGTCTTGGCGTCGGTGCCCGGCAAACCGGCCCTCGTGGTGTGCACGCCGGGAGCCGAGCCGGTCGCGGAAGGCGGCTACGGCGCGGCGCTGCTGCTCGATGGCTGGGCACTGCTCGGACGGCAGGACCTGCGCGCGGGGGAGGAGACCCTGCGCCGCTGGATGGCGGCCGCGGCCCTGGTGCGGCCGGGGACCGAGGGCGGTCGCGTGTTCGTCGGCGCGGAAGCGGGCCTTTCCGTCGTGCAGGCGCTGGTGCGCTGGGATCCGGGCTGGCACGCGAGCCTGGAACTGGCCGAGCGGCGCGAACTCGGCTTCCCGCCCGCGATGCGGATGGCGAGTATCGAGGGCACGCCGGACGCGGTCGCCGGACTGCTCGACGACCTCGCTCTCCCGGAGTCCGGCGAGGTCCTGGGTCCGGTGCCGCTCGGCGAGGTCGACGAGGACGGCAACGCCGAACGGGAGCGGGCACTGGTGCGCGTCGCACGTCCGGAAGGGAAGGCACTCGCCGCCGCGATCCACGCGGCCGCCGCCCGCCGGGACGCGCGCAAGGCCGCCGAACCCATCCGGATCCAGCTGGACCCCTTGGAGCTCATCTAACCCCCCGCGTTTCGTCATCCGGATGCGGTAGTTCGGCCTCGAACTACCGCATCCAGGTGACTGATCGCGTGGGGTCAGAGGGTTGTGCCGGGGATGGCGAGGACGTCGGCGCGGGCCGAAGCACCCGGAGCGGGCGAAGCGGGTTTGGTGGCCGTGCCGCCGAGTGCGGCGGTGAGCAGGGTGACGATCTGCGAGGAGATCGCCGCCCGCCGCGCCTCGAAATCGGCGTCGGTCAGCGCCGAAGGATCGGCGGGCGTGCCGAGGACGGGCGTGTGCAGATGCCCGCCCGCGATACCCGTCAGGCCGAGCCCCGTCCGGAGCCGGTTGCTCCTGAACATCGACTCATTCGACAAGTAGTTGCCGCCGCCACCGGAAGCGGCGATCTCGCCGGGCTTCGGCGCGTCCGTCCGGCAGACCGCCGTTCCCACTCCTGGGTTGCCGCTGTCCGGCCAGACGCAGAACGCCTGGTTGTACAGCACCTGGTACGCCCCGGCGGGCGCGGCGAGCATCTTTTCGTACGGCAGCGTGGTTTCGATGAACTGGACGTCCGGCTGCGGCCAGCCGTCGGCGGGCGGGACCGGGCCGCGGACGGGCTCGTCGAGGTTGTCCGGCGACCCGCCGCGCCAGGCGCCGGCCCAGCGTTCGATGTCGAAGCGGCCGGGGCGGCCCTGGCTGATGGTCATGATCAGCTCCGGGCGGCGGAAGCGGTCCTTGAACGCCTGACCGTAGGCCGCCTCGACGATGCCGGCGTCGAAGTAGCTCCACACCACCGGGAACGAGACGGCCTGCACCTGCGCGGGCCCGGCCGGGGTCTGGATCACCTTGCCGTCCAGGTGCAGCGCCGCCGCGCCCGACGGGTTCGCGATGCGGACGCCCGCGCCGTTGAGGGTGAACGGGTCGAATCCGCTCACCAGGACGCGTCGCGGCTTCTGGGCGGACGGGAAACGGGCGTCGTCGAGTCCTCGCGCGCCGAAGTCGAACGTCTTCAGCAGCTCCGCGCGGGCGGGCGCGGACAGCGGGAAGCGCGGAGTCCACTCCCGCAGCGCCTTGCTCATCTGCAGGCGTGCCCAGTAGAGCGGGCGGTCGTCGGCCTTGTCGATGCTGCCGAGATCGGGACGGCGGCCTTGCGCACGGTCGACCGCGGTCCGCCAGAGCCCATCGCCGGCGGTCACGGCGAGCTTCTCAGCGCGCAAAGCGGTCTTCGTCGCGCAAAGACGGGTCGTGAAGTCGGAGACGAGCCGGTCGAATCCGGCGAGCCGGACCAGCTCCGGACCGACCGCCGGGCCGCCGGAAGGCAGGGTCGCGGTGAGCCGTTTCTCCTCGACGGTGATCGCCGCGGACTCGTCGAAGCAGGCGCGGGCGCCTTCGGCGTGCGCGACGCCGGGGACCGCGAGGACGGGGAGGACGATGAGCAGCGGGAGGAGCGCGCTCCACCGCCTGCCGGGTGTCTTCATGGACCGCATTCTTCTCATCGAGGCCGGGCCGCACTACCGACGTTCGCAGGTCCGGCCGGGTCTTGTCCGGGGTGGACAGGCGGGGCAGACTCGCGCCATGGCCGCGCACAGAAGCACTCTGGGACGCATCACCGCAGTCACCGCGATCGCCGCACTGGTCGGCACGGCCGCGCCGGGAACCGCGGCCGCGGCACCACCGACACCCAAGTCGCCGACCGCCGTCGGCTATCTGGGCGCGGTGTCGAGTATCGACGCGGACGCGACCGCGATCGGCACGAAGATCCTGCGTGAGGGCGGCAACGCCGTCGACGCCGCCGTCGCGACGGCCGCCGCGCTGGGCGTCACCGACCCGTTCTCCGCCGGCTTCGGCGGTGGCGGCTTCTTCGTCTACTACGACGCGCGCACCGGCAAGGTGCACACTCTCGACGGCCGCGAGACCGCGCCGTCGACGGCGAACGAGAACCTCTTCGTCGAAAACGGCAAGGCGATCCCGTTCCCCGAAGCGGTGACCAGCGGGTTGAGCGTCGGCGTGCCCGGCACACCCGCCACCTGGGACGAAGCCCTGCGCAGGTGGGGGACCAGGTCGCTGGCGAAGGCGGTCAAACCCGCCGAAGAACTCGCCCGCAAGGGTTTCACCGTCGACCAGACCTTCGCCACCCAGATCGCGAACAACGCCGCCCGCTTCTCGGCCTTCCCGTCGACCAGGTCGCTGTACCTGCCCGGCGGCGCGCCGCCCGCGGTCGGCACGACGTTCAAGAACCCGGACCTCGCGGGCACGTACGCCCAGCTCGCCGCCAAGGGCACCGACGTGCTCTACCGAGGCCCGATCGGCGCGGACGTCGTCGACACCGTCCGGAAACCGCCGGTGGACCCCGCGTCGACGCTCAAGGTCCGGCCCGGCGACATGACGGCGGCCGACCTCGCGAAGTACCGCGTCGTCGAGCGGAAGCCGACCAAGACGAAGTACCGCGGCCTCGACGTCTACGGCATGCCCGCGCCGTCGTCCGGCGGGCTGACCGTCGGCGAGGCGCTGAACATCCTCGAGAACACGAAGCTCTCCAAGCTGGAGAAGGCCGACTACCTGCACTACTTCCTGGAGTCGACGCGGTACGCCTTCGCCGACCGCAACCGGTGGATCGGTGACCCGGCCTTCGTCGACGTCCCGGCGAAGGAACTGATCAGCCAGAAGTTCGCCGACAGCCGCGCGTGCCTGATCGACCCCGCGAAGGCCGGGACCAGCCCGGTCGCGCCGGCCGACCCGCGCAAACCCACGCCGTGCGTGGCGGGGACGAACGCCGCGCCGACGCCGTACGAGGGCGAGAACACCACGCACCTCACGGTCGCCGACCGGTGGGGCAACGTCGTGGCGTACACGCTGACCATCGAGCAGGAGGGCGGCAGCGGCATCGTCGTGCCGGGCCGAGGGTTCCTGCTCAACAACGAACTGACCGACTTCTCCTTCACCCCGGTGACGCCGGGCGTGCCCGACCCGAACCTGCCGGGCCCGGCCAAGCGGCCGCGTTCGTCGATGGCGCCGACCATCGTGCTCGATCACGGCAAGCCGTTCCTCGCCGTCGGCTCGCCCGGTGGCGCGTCGATCATCACCACGGTGCTGCAGATCCTCACCGGCCGTATCGACCGCGGCCTGAAGCTCGTCGACGCCATCGCCGAACCGCGCGCTTCGCAGCGGAACTCGACGGCCGCGCAGGTCGAGCAGGCGTTCCTGGACCAGACCGAGGTGCTCAAGGCGCTGAAGGCCAAGGGGCAGGGCTTCTCGACGACGCCCGCCGAGATCGGGGCGGCGACCGGTGTCGAACGGCTGCGGGACGGCCGGTGGCTCGCCGCCGCCGAACCCACGCGCCGGGGTGGCGGCGCGGCGGCCGTCGTGCTGCCCTGGCCACCCAGGTAGCCGAAGGACGCTTTCCCCGTATCTCACGCGGTGAAGGGCGCTTTCCCCACATGACATGCGGGGAAAGCGTCCTTCAGCCCCCACGAGTGGAGCGAGCGCGCCGGGGTGGTGAGCTCCTTCTAGACTGAGCGGCGATGTTCGCCCAGTCAGAGGTACCCGTCCCCCCGGCGGAGGTGCGTTGATGCGCCTCGTCTTCGCCGGCACCCCCGAACCCGCCGTCCCGTCACTGCGCGCGCTCTTGGCGTCCGAGCAGCACGAGGTCGTCGCCGTCGTGACCCGCCCGGACGCCCAGGCCGGCCGCGGCCGCCGGGTGGTCCGATCGCCGATCGGCGCGCTGGCCGACGAGCACGGGATCGAGGTGCTGACCCCGCCGAAGGCGAGTGACCCCGCGTTCCTCGCCCGGCTCGCGGAGATCGCGCCCGACGCGTGCCCGGTGGTCGCGTACGGGGCGTTGCTGCCCCAGGCCGCGCTGGACATCCCGGCGCACGGCTGGGTCAACCTGCACTTCTCGCTGCTGCCCGCGTGGCGTGGCGCCGCGCCGGTCCAGGCCGCGATCCGCGCCGGGGACGAGATCACCGGTGCCTCGACCTTCCGCATCGTCAAGGAACTCGACGCCGGACCGGTCTTCGGCGTGGTCACCGAGCAGATCGCCGACACCGACACCGCCGGGGAGCTGCTCGCCAGGCTGGCGGAGTCGGGGGCGAAGCTGCTCGTGTCCACGATGGACGGAATCGCCGACGGAACGCTGCGCGCGGTGGAGCAGACCGGCGACGGAGTGACCTACGCCCCCAAGGTGACCGTCGAGGACGCGCGGGTCTCGTTCGCCGACCCGGCCACCGCCGTCGACCGGCAGATCCGCGCGGTCACGCCGGAACCGGGCGCTTGGGCGGAGTTCCGGGGCGAGCGGCTGAAGCTCGGCCCCGTGACGGTCGCCGACGAGCCGGGCCCTCCGCCCGGCGAACTGGTCGTGGAGCGCAAGCGGGTCCTGGTCGGCACGGCGTCGAAGCCGGTGCGGCTGGGCGAGGTGCAGGCGCAGGGGAAGAAGCGGATGGCGGCCACCGACTGGGCGCGCGGTACGAGGATCGAACAAGGAGAGCGCCTGCAGTGAACGAGCGTAGGGAACGCCGGCCGTCGAGGCCGGATCGCGGCCGTCCCGGCCAGCGTAAAGAGGGGCCGAGCCGCCCGCCGCAGATCGACCCGGCCCGTCAGGTCGCCTTCGACGTCCTGCGCGCGGTCCGCGAAGACGACGCGTACGCGAACTTGGTGCTGCCGCAGCTGCTGCGCACCCGCCGGATCTCCGGTCGTGACGCGGCGCTGGCCACCGAACTGACCTACGGCACCTGCCGCGCGGTCGGCATGCTGGACGCCGTCATCGAGGCCTGCCTCGACCGGCCGCTCGCCAAGGTGGACGCCATCGTGCTGGACGGGCTGCGGCTCGGCGCGTACCAGCTGCTGCGCACCCGCATCCCCCAGCACGCCGCCGTCGGGTCCACTGTGGACCTCGTCCGCGCCGAAGTCGGTTCCTGGATCGCGGGTTTCGTGAACGCCGTGCTGCGCTCGGTGTCCGAAAAGGACGAAGAGACCTGGCTGAACGAGCTGGCCCCCGACGAGGCCGTCGACCCGATCGGGGCCTACGCCCTGCGGACGGCGCATCCGCGCTGGGTCGCGCGGTCGTTCGCGGAAGCCTTGGGGGACAAGGGGCCTGAGCTGAAGGCGGCCTTGGAGGCCGACGACGACCGCCCCGACGTCCACCTGGTCGCCCGGCCCGGCGAGATCAGCGCCGACGAACTGGCCGCCATCACCGGCGGCGACGTCGCGCCGTACTCGCCTTACGGCGTCCGGATGCCCGCCGGCTCCGGCGACCCCGGTGACATCGAGCCGATCAAGGAAAAGCTGGCCGCCGTGCAGGACGAGGGCAGCCAGCTGTGTGCTGTCGCCGTCACGAAGGTCCCGCTCACCGGCTCCGACGAGCGCTGGCTGGACCTGTGCGCCGGACCGGGTGGCAAGGCCGCGCTGCTCGGCGCGCTGGCGGCGATCAGCGGCGCGACCGTCGACGCCGTCGAGAAGGCGCCGCACCGCGCGAAGCTGATCGAGAACGCCGTCCAGGGGCTGCCGGTGACGGTCCACGTCGCCGACGGCCGCGAGACCGGTCTCGAACCGGGCTACGACCGCGTCCTCGTCGACGCGCCGTGCAGTGGTCTCGGCTCGCTGCGGCGCCGCCCCGAGGCGCGCTGGCGGCGTCAGCCCAGCGACATCTCGGACCTGACGAAACTGCAGGGCCAGCTGATCACCGCGGCGCTGGACCTGGTCCGGCCCGGCGGCGTCGTCACCTACGTCGTCTGCTCGCCGCATCTGGCCGAGACCGAAGGCGTCGTGGGGGAGACCGCGCGCCGCGCCGGTGCCCAGATCGTCGACGCGCGGGAGTTCTTCCCGGAGGTCCCGCAACTCGGCAACGGCCCGTACGTGCAGTTGTGGCCGCACCGCCACGGTACGGACGCGATGTTCTGCGCCGTCCTGCGGAAGCCGGACTCCGCCGGGTGAGCAGGGTCCTCGGCCTGGTCGCGAGCTCGTGCGGCGGACTGGACACCCGGTTCGCCGCGCAGCTCGCGAAACCGGCCGCGGACCGCGGCTGGGAGCTCGCGATCACGCTGACCCCCACCGCGGCCCGCTGGCTGGAGAAGACCGGCGGGATCGGTGAGCTGGAGAAGCTCACCGAGCTGCCGGTCCGCAGTACCTCCCGGCTGCCGGGCGAACCCCGGCCGCATCCGGACCCCGAGGTGTTCCTCTTCGCGCCGGCGTCCGCGAACTCCGTGGCGAAACTGGCGCTGGGCATCGCCGACAACCAGGCGCTGACCCTGCTCGGCGACGTCCTCGGCACGCCGGGCAGCACGATCGTGCTGGGCTACCAGATCCAGGACACGCGGATCCACCATCCGGCGTGGCAGCGCCATCTCGACACGCTCGTCTCCGCAGGGGTCACCACCGCGAGGCTCAGCCCGGAGGCCTCGTGGACCTCCGTGCTGGACCTGCTGCCGCCGGTCTAGCGGGCGCAGAACCCGGTGTCCAGCGCCTTGGCGAGGTCTTTCGACGCCTTGTCCGGCAACGGATTCTGGTTCACCACGACGTTCACCCGCCTGCCGTGCGGGACGGCGCCCGACAGGTTCGCGTAGCCGACGATGTTCCCTCCGTGCCCCCAGAACCTGCCACCGCACGACAGCGGGACGGAGCCGATGCCGAGGCCGTAGTCCGAGCCGGGAACGCCGCCGGGCCGCGGAACGGTCCGCTGCATCTCCGCCAGCTGCGCGCGCGGCAGGAGGTGGCCGTCGACGAGCGCGCCGTAGAAGCGGTTCAGGTCTTCACCGGTCGAAATGAGCCCGCCGGAGGCGCCGGCGGCCGACGGATCGAATTCGGTGTAATCGACGGGCCCGGGTGCGTAACCCCTGGCGTGCGGGCGCGGCAGCTCTTCGTTCCCGCGCTGCGGCAGGGAGGTTCCGCGCAGGCCCAGCGGTTCGCTGATCCTGCTCCGGATCTCGTCGGCGACGGAGCGGCCGGTGAGTTTTTCGATGAGCATCCCGGCGATGATGTAGTTGGTGTTGGAGTACGCCCAGCTCGTCCCGGGGGCGAACGCCGGAGGATGTGCCAGGCCGATCGCCACCAGTTCTCCGGGTTCCGCGCCGCGATGGCGCCACTCTTCGAGGTCGAGGTCCCGGACGTAGTCGTACAGCCCGCTGGTGTGCTGGAGCAGCTGGCGCA
Organism: Amycolatopsis lurida; assembly: GCF_900105055.1. Lineage (NCBI taxonomy): Bacteria > Bacillati > Actinomycetota > Actinomycetes > Pseudonocardiales > Pseudonocardiaceae > Amycolatopsis > Amycolatopsis lurida. The sequence goes on along the minus strand of NZ_FNTA01000004.1, from coordinate 1,052,934 downwards.
CGGTGATCTTCGTGCCGTCGTTGCCGTTCCCGCTGACGAGCCCCGGCAGGTACCGGTCGATCGGCGTGTCCAGCCGCACCTTCCCCTCGGCGACCAGCTGCAGGATCACGACGGCGACGAAGGTCTTGGTGACACTGGCCGCCCGGAACTTCGAACCGTGCGGGAAGGGTGTCCCGGTCTCGACGTTCCCGACGCCTTCGCGCTCCGACCACGTCCGCCCGGACGGGTTCGTCACCGTCGCCTGCGCGCCGGGTACTCCGTCCCGCACCAGCGTTTTCAGCGCTTCGTCGACGTCGTGACGGGCTCCGCCCACGGCGAGCGCCGGGGTGGCCGCCGTCGCGGCGAGCAGCGCGACCAGGGAAGCGGTGGCGATGATCTTCTTGCCTGGCAAGGATTTTCGCATGGATACCAAGCTAGGGAGGCTCCGGCGCGGTGGCCATGGGGTAAACCCCCGCGTCGTACTGGGGGCTGCCCCACCTGTCCGTGAAGGCCTCCTTCCCGACCCTCACAGTAGGGAAGGGACCGGGCGTGGAGCCGCGCGCCGAGAGGCTCAGCGCAGGCTGTGCCCCGGTGCGACGATGCCGGTCTCGTAGGCGAACACCACCGCCTGGCTGCGGTTGGCCGCCCCCAGCTTCCCGAAGATGTTGCCCACATGGGTCTTGACGGTTTCGAGGCTGATCACCAGCTCGGCCGCTATGTCCACATTGGACTTCCCGGTGGCGATGAGCCGCAGTACCTCGGTCTCCCGTTTCGTCAGCGAGGACGGCCGGGGAGCGAGGCCGGACGGCGCCGGTCGCGCGGTGACCATCCGGCGGATCGCGTCGGGGAACAACAGCGTCTCCCCGGCGGCGATGGTCCGGATGGCGTGCGCGAACTCCTCCTTGCGCGCCCGCTTCAGCAGGAATCCGCTGGCCCCGGCCAGCAGCGCGTCGTAGACGTAGTCGTCGTTGTCGAACGTCGTGATCACGAGGATCTTCGGCGGTTCGGGGATTTCGGCCAGTACCCGCCGGGTCGCCTCGATCCCGTCCACCCCGGGCATGCGCACGTCCATCAGGACCACGTCGGGACGCGTCCGCCGCACCAGATCGACCACTTCGCCGCCGTCACCGGCCTCCCCGGCCACGGTCAGATCGGGCTGGTTGCCGAGCAGTGAGCGCAAACCGGCGCGCAGCAAGGGTTCGTCGTCGACGATCAGGACCCGCAGTGTCATGGGTGCGACCGTAGCGGGATCGTGGTCACCAGCCGCCACAGCGGTTCCCCGTCGACGGCCGGCCCCGCGACGAGTTCGCCGCGCAGCGCTTCGACACGTTCGGTGAGCCCCGGCAGTCCGTTGCCGCCGCGGCCGGAAGCGACGGCGTGCTCCACGAGCGGGTTCACGATCTCGATCCGCAACGCGTCGGCGAGCACCGCGACCCGCACGGTCACCGGGCCGGGGTGGGCGTGCCGCAGCGCGTTCGTCAGTCCTTCTTGGACGATCCGGTACGCCTCCCGCGAAAGGGTGGCGGGAAGTTCCGCGGCGGGCCCGGTCAGCTCGTAGTCGATCACCGCGCCACCCGCGCGAGCTCGTTCGGCCAGCGTGCCGGCCTCGAGCAGCCGTCGTTCGGGTTCGCGGGAGGACCGGTCGTCCCGCAGCAGGCCCAGCACGTGGTCGAGGTCTTCGAGCGCCGCACGGGACGACTCCTCGATGGTGCCCAGCGCCCGGCGCACCAACTGCGGTTCGGAATCGACCAGTTCGGCGGCCGCGGCCGCCTGGATGGTCGACGTCGTCAGCGTGTGGCCGATGGAGTCGTGCAGTTCGCGGGCCAGCCGGTTGCGCTGCTCGAAATGGTTCGCCCGGACTTCGGCGGCGGCGACGCGTTCGGCCGCCGAGGGGCCCAGCAGCGCGACCGCGCTGTACTGGAACAGTTTGGTGAAGCCGGCGAGGACGTACGCGATCACCACGAGCGTGAAGAACCCGATCGGCAAGGTCCACGCTCCGGCGACGCCGGGTTCGATCGTCACCTCTTCACCGAAGATCGCGATGGGGCTGCCGCCACCCCCGGCCCATACCAGCGTCAGGACGAAACCCAGGAACAGGAAGCAGCCGAGGCCGAACAGCACCCAGCCGAGCGCGGTGTGCACGAGCAGCCAGGCGGCCGAGCGCCGGCGCTCCGGCCAGGCGACCTTCGTATTCGGCGGAGGCTGCGCGATCCGGGTGCCCAGCATCTGGTTGGAGAACCAGATACCGACCCGCCGCATCGGCCCCGGCAAGCCGGCCAGCGCGACCAGTACGCCCATGGCGAGCACGCCGTAGAGCGCCTTCGCCCGCACGTCGCCCGGGATGAGGACGGCGGGGATGAGCGCGATCGGGAACGGGATCGCGGTGATCGCCATGCCGAGGAAGCCGAACGGCAGGCTGCGGTAGCTGCCGATCCGGACCAGGGGCTTGAGTGGGTTGACCATGACCGGAACGCTATGCGGCGGCGCGTGCGCGCACCTCCCACTGCGGTGCCATTTCGCGTCATACTCCAGACCGGGACGCCGGTCACAGCCGGTTAGCGGGCGTTAGCGGCGCCCTCTTACACTCGGGCGCGTGGCTCATCGACCTTTGATCGCACCCAGCATCCTCTCCGCGGACTTCGCCCGGCTCGGCGACGAGATCCGCGCCGTCGCGGGGGAGGGGGAGACCCGCGCGGACTGGGTCCACGTCGATGTCATGGACGCGCATTTCGTGCCGAACCTGACCCTGGGCCTGCCCGTGGTGCAGTCGCTGCTCAAGGCCACCGACGTGCCGATCGACTGCCACCTGATGATCGAGAACCCCGACAAGTGGGCCATCGGGTACGCCGAGGCGGGCGCCTACAACGTCACCGTGCACGTCGAGGCCGCGCACGACCCGATCGCGCTGGCGAAGAACCTGCGCGCCGCCGGGGCGAAGGCCGGGCTGTCGATCAAGCCGAACACGCCGATCGAGGACCACCTCGAGACCCTCAAGCACTACGACACGCTGCTGGTGATGTCGGTCGAGCCCGGTTTCGGCGGTCAGTCGTTCATCGAAGGCGTCCTCGACAAGGTGCGCACCGCGCGGCGCCTGGTCGACACCGGCCACCTGAAGCTCGTCGTCGAGATCGACGGCGGGATCAACGCCGACACCATCGAGCAGGCCGCCGAGGCCGGTGTGGACTGCTTCGTCGCCGGTTCCGCCGTCTACGGCGCCGAAGACCCTGGTAAGGCGGTCGCGGCGCTGCGCGAGCAGGCGGCCCGCGCCCGCGGCTGATCCCGCCTCTTGATCCGCCGTCGGGTCAGGAGAAGGAATCGGTCCCGATGGGTGTTGGATGAGGGGAGCACCGTTTCAGCGACGGTGCGAGCCAAGAGGAGGGCAGCAGGAGTGTTCACCGGCATTGTCGAGGAACTCGGCGAGGTCACCGCGGTCGAGCAGGTCCCCAACGCCGCGAGACTGACCGTGCGAGGGCCGCTGGTGACCAGCGACGCCGGGCACGGCGACTCCATCGCGGTGAGTGGCGTGTGCCTCACCGTGGTCGCGGTGACGGGCGGTGAGTTTACCGTCGATGTCGTGCACGAGACCCTGCAGCGCTCCAGCCTCGCGAAGGTGCACGTCGGTGACGTGGTCAACCTCGAACGCGCGACGCCGGCGGGCGGCAGGCTCGGCGGGCACATCATGCAGGGCCATGTCGACGGCACCGGCGTCTTCCTCAAACGCGACGAGCAGGGACTCACCACGTTCGCGCTGCCGAAGAAGCTGTCCCGGTACGTGGTCGAGAAGGGGTCGATCGCGGTCGACGGCGTCTCCCTCACGGTCGCTTCGGTGACCGACGAGGAGTTCTCCGTCGCCCTGATCCCGACCACCCTCGAACTCACCACCCTCGGCCGGAACACCCCGGGCGACCTGGTGAACCTCGAGGTCGACGTGGTCGCCAAGTACGTCGAGAAGCTGGCCATGCCGCACCTGCGCACGCAGGGGGACAATGGCGGTACGGAGGAGCGGGCGTGAGCGAGACGAGTGCGATTCCGGGGTCGGCGGATCTGACCCCCTGTGGAGGCGGGGTGGCCGTGAACGCCGATGCCATCGAGGCGGCCATCGCCGACATCAAGGCGGGCCGTCCGGTCGTCGTGGTCGACGACGAGGACCGCGAGAACGAGGGCGACCTGATCTTCGCGGCGGAGAAGGCCACGCCGGAACTGATGGCCTTCATGGTGCGCTACACCTCGGGTTACGTCTGCGTGGCGCTGACCGAGGCCGAGGCGGACAGGCTCGACCTGCCGCCGATGTATCACACGAACCAGGACCAGCGCGGCACCGCGTACAGCGTCACGGTCGACGCCGCCGAGGGCATCACCACCGGTATCTCCGCGGCCGACCGATCGCACACCGTCCGGCTGCTCGCCGACCCGGGTTCCAAGGCGTCGGACTTCCGGCGGCCCGGCCACGTGGTCCCGCTGCGCGCCAAGCAGGGCGGCGTCCTGCGGCGCCCGGGGCACACCGAAGCCGCCGTCGACCTGGCCCGGCTCGCCGGGCTCTCGCCGTCCGGTGTGCTCTGCGAGATCGTTTCGCAGAAGGACGAGGGCGACATGGCCCGCCGCGACGAACTCGAGGTCTTCGCCGCGGACCACGACCTCAAGATGATCACCATCGCCGACCTGATCGCGTACCGGCGGCGCACCGAGAAGCAGGTCGAGCGGGTCGCCGAGGCGCGCATCCCGCTGAACGCGGGCACCTTCCGGGCGGTCGGTTACGACAGCCTGCTCGACGGCATCGAGCACATCGCGTTCGTCTACGGCGAGATCGGCGACGGCGAGGACATCCTGGTCCGCGTGCACTCCGAGTGCCTGACCGGTGACGTCTTCGGCTCACTGCGCTGCGACTGCGGCCCGCAGCTGGAGGCCGCGCTGGAAGCGGTCGCCAAGGAAGGGCGCGGTGTCGTGCTCTACATCCGCGGCCACGAGGGCCGCGGCATCGGGCTGCTGCACAAACTGCAGGCCTACCAGCTGCAGGACGCCGGCGCGGACACCGTCGACGCGAACCTGCAGCTCGGCGTCCCCGCCGACGCGCGGGACTACGGCACCGGCGCGCAGATCCTGTGCGACCTCGGCGTCCGCTCGATGCGGCTGCTGACGAACAACCCGGCCAAGCGGGTCGGGCTGGAGGGCTACGGCCTGCGGGTGAGCGGGCGGGTGTCGCTGCCGATCTCGCCGAACCCGGAGAACCTGCGCTACCTCAAGACCAAACGGGACCGGATGGGACACGACCTGTCCCAGCTGGAGCATTTCGACCAGGTCGGCGCCGAGGTCGACCAGGGCAACGGAGGTGGCACGCGGTGAGCGGCGAGGGCCGTCCGGACGTCGAGCTCGACCTGTCCGACTGTAAGAACATCCGGCTTGGGATCGTGGCCACGCGCTGGCACACGAAGATCACGAGCGCACTGCTGGAACGCGCCCTCGAGGCGGCCAAGGCGGCCGACCTGGAGGAAGAGCCGACGGTCGTGCGCGTCGCGGGCGCCGTCGAACTGCCCGTCGCCGCGCAGGCGCTGGCCCGCACGCACGACGCGGTCGTCGCGCTGGGCGTGGTCATCCGGGGCGGGACGCCGCACTTCGAGTACGTCTGCGACGCGGTCACCGCGGGCCTGACCAGGGTCGCGCTCGACGAGAGCACCCCGGTCGGCAACGGCGTCCTCACCTGCGACACCGAACAGCAGGCCCTGGACCGGTCGGGGCTGCCCGGCTCCGTCGAGGACAAAGGCTACGAAGCGACGGTCGCCGCGCTGGACGCCGCGCACGCGCTGCGGAACCTGCGCCAGCCGTGGACCGAGCGGGGCTTCGTGTGAGCGTCGAGGCGGATGTGATGACGGAGTCCGAAGTCGTGGTGGTGCGGCCCCGCCGTGCCCTGGTCATGTGCTCGGTGCTGGCGGTGATCATGCTGACGACGTTCGTGGTCGTCGCGGTCCTGCTGCGCGGCTCGGACACCGGCGTGATCTTCCAGCCGTCAGACCAGGCGGCGATGATCGGCATCGGCGTCCTGCTCGCCGCGGGCACGATGCTGTTCGCGACCGCGCGCGTGAAGGCCGACGCCGACGGCATCGAGGTCCGGAACGTGCTGATGACCAAGAAATTCGCGTGGAGCGAGGTGCTCTCGGTGAGCTTCCCGGACGGGGCCTCGTGGGCGCGGCTGGAGCTGCCGGACGACGAGTACTACTCGGTCATGGCGGTGCAGGCGGTGGACCGGGAACGCGCGGTGGCCGCGGTGCGAGCGCTGCGGAAGTTGCACAAGGCGGCCTGGGAAGACTGACCTCTCGTGAGTGGTAAGGACGGTTCTAACCGTCCTTACCACTCACGAGACTGGACCCACCACGCCACCGCTCAGAGCGAAAGATCCACCACGATCGGCGCGTGGTCCGAGGGCCCCTTCCCCTTCCGCGCCTCACGGTCCACATAGGAATCCGTCACCGCGCCGGCCACGACGGCGTCGGCGTACACGAGGTCGATCCGCATTCCCTTGTTGTTGGGGAAGTTCCCCGCCCGGTAATCCCAGTACGTGAACGGGTGGTCGTACTTCAGCGGCCTCGGGAACACGTCCGACAGCCCGAGGTCGCGCAGCGCGGCGAGCGCCTTCCGCTCCGGCTCGGTCACGTGCGTCGACTCGGCGAACAGGCCGATGTCCCACACGTCCGCGTCGGTCGGCGCGATGTTGAAGTCGCCGAGCACCGCGAACGGCAGCCCGCGCGCCTGTTCCTCCCGCACGGTCGCCTCCAGCGCCGAAAGCCAGGCCAGTTTGTAGCCGTAGTGCGGGTTCTCCAGGTCACGCCCGTTCGGCACGTACACCGACCACAGCCGCAGCCCGCCGCAGGTGGCGCCGATGGCCCGCGCGTCGGCCTTGTCCTCGAAGGTGGGCTCGCCGGTCAGGCCCCGTGTCACGTCGTCCAGACCGACGCGGGACACGATCGCGACGCCGTTCCAGCGCCCGATGCCGTACGCGGCCGTCTCGTAGCCCAGTTCCTTCACGGCCTCGAAGGGGAAGGCGTCGGTGCCGCATTTGAGTTCCTGCAGGCACAGCACGTCCGGCTGTACCGAGCCGAGCCAGTCCAGCACCCTCGGCAGCCGGGGCCCGATCGAGTTCACGTTCCAGGTCGCGATCCGCATGCCCGCGAGCGTCCCACATCCCACCGACACCCTGACGTGAAAGGGCCCCTGTCGCGGCGGATCACGTCGCGACAGGGGCCCGGCCGGGGTGGAGGTCAGACCCCGGTGGTCGTACGGATCCAGGAGCGTGCCGAAGCGACGCTGCCGTAGTTGTTGGTGCCGCGGATGTTCGAGCCGCTCTGGTTCTGCACGGTCGAAGCGACACCGACCTGGACGCCGTTGTAGACCTGGGGGCCGCCCGAGTCGCCCTTCCACGCCGAACCGTTGATGCCGACGCTCTGGATGGCCGGGCCGCCGTAGGCGTCGCGCGAGGTACCGGTGACGCGCACGTTGGCGACCTTCAGCGCCGAGGCGGGCGGGCCGGTCGGGGTCTCGCGGCCCCAGCCGTAGAGCTGGTTGGTGCTGCCGACCGGCGGGTTCGAGCTGGTGAGGCTGATCGGCGTGACACCGGCGTCGGAGGCCAGGTGCAGCAGCGAGATGTCGGCGCCGTTCGGCGAGGACACCTTGCGGTCGACCGCGATCTCACGGCCGCCCTGGAGCTGGTTGCTGCCGACGCGGACCCGCATGCCGCTGCCGTCGGAGTCGAGGCAGTGCTTGGCGGTCAGGACCCAGCGCTGGGCGATGACGCTGCCGGAGCAGTTGAACCCGTCCCACTGACGGCCCGGGGTGTTGACGTAGATCTGGGCGCCCCAGCTCACGGTGGGGGCGGTGCCGCCGCCCACGATGTTGGGCTGGACACCGGTGGGGGTGCCCGCGGAGGCGACCGCGCCGGCGGTCATGGTGAGGGCTGCGGCGGCGAGGGTGGCGGCGCCCAGCGTACGAAGACGGCTCACGGTGCAGGAGTCCTTTCGAGCGTCATCTGACGAAGAACCGAGTGAAGTGGAACTGGGACGGAAAGTAATCACCCGGTTCACCCGATAGGAACCAACGAACGTCGGATCCGGCCGAAGACCCGACTTAGGTCGGTATACGTAATGAAATACGGACCGCATCGTGGTAGGCGCCACTCGAATGAGGGCTAGAGCATGGGGGCTCGCAAGACTGTCGGTGGTGCCCCATAGGCTTGGCGGCGTGGCTGACCCGACCACCTACCGTCCCTCGCCGGGGAGCATCCCGGACGCCCCTGGCGTGTACAAATTTCGTGACGCCACGAAGAGGGTCATCTACGTCGGCAAGGCGAAAAGCCTCCGCAGCAGGCTGAACTCGTACTTCGCCGACATCACGGGCTTGCACCCGCGCACCCGCCAGATGGTGACGACGGCGGCGAGCGTCGAGTGGACCGTGGTGAGCACCGAGGTCGAGGCGCTCCAGCTGGAATACAACTGGATCAAGGAGTTCGACCCGCGGTTCAACGTCCGCTACCGGGACGACAAGAGCTATCCGGTCCTCGCCGTCACGATGAACGAGGAGTTCCCGCGCCTGCACGTCTATCGCGGCGCGCGCAAGAAGGGCGTGCGGTATTTCGGTCCGTACGCGCACGCCTGGGCCATCCGCGAAACGCTCGACCTGCTGCTCCGGGTCTTCCCGGCGCGCACCTGCTCGGCGGGCGTCTTCAAACGGCACGGCCAGATCGGCAGGCCCTGCCTGCTCGGCTACATCGGCAAATGCTCCGCGCCGTGCGTCGGCAAGGTCTCCGCCGACGAACACCGCGCGATCGTCGAGGATTTCTGCGACTTCCTCGCCGGCCGCACCGACGCGCTGATCCGCCGCCTGGAACAGGAAATGGCGGCCGCGTCCGAAGAGCTGGAGTTCGAGCGCGCGGCCCGGCTGCGCGACGACCTCGGCGCGTTGCGGCGCGCCATGGAGAAGCAGGCCGTCGTGCTCGGCGACGGCACCGACGCCGACGTCGTCGCCTTCGCCCACGACGAACTCGAAGCCGCCGTCCAGGTCTTCCACGTGCGCGGCGGCCGGGTCCGCGGCCAGCGCGGCTGGGTGATCGACAAGGCCGAAGAGATGGACGTCAAGGACCTCGTCGACCATTTCCTCACGCAGTTCTACGGTGAGGAGGCCGAACGCGCGGACGACCCCGACCTCGGGTCGCCGGTGCCGCGCGAAGTCCTCGTGCCCGAGTTGCCCGCCGACGCGGAAGCGCTCGGCGAATGGCTTTCCGGGCTGCGGGGGTCGAGGGTGAGCCTGCGGGTGCCGCAGCGCGGGGACAAGCGCGCGCTCGCGGAGACCGTGACACGCAACGCCGGCGAGGCGTTCACTCAGCACAAACTGCGCCGTGCGGGCGACCTCACCGCCCGCTCGGCCGCGCTGGCGGAACTGCAGGATTACCTGGCGCTGGAAACCGCGCCGCTGCGCATCGAATGCGTCGACATCAGCCATATCCAGGGCAGTGACGTGGTGGCGTCGCTCGTGGTGTTCGAGGACGGCATTCCGCGCAAGTCCGAGTACCGGCGTTTCGCGTTGCGCGAGGCCGCGGAAGAAGGCGACGTCGCCTCGATCGCCGAGGTCGTCCGCCGCCGCTTTTACCGCTACCTCAAGGAAAACGCCGAGGGTGCCGAGGTCGATCCGGACCGTCCGGGCATCGACCCGGAGACCGGCAAGCCGCGCAAGTTCGCGTACGCGCCGAACCTGCTCGTCGTCGACGGCGCGGGCCCGCAGGCCACCGCCGCCGCGGACGTCCTCTCCGAACTGGGTGTCACCGACGTCGCCGTGGTCGGCCTGGCGAAGCGGCTGGAGGAGGTGTGGCTCCCGGGCGATCCCGATCCGGTGATCCTGCCGCGCACCTCCGACGCGCTGTACCTGTTGCAGCGGCTGCGTGACGAGGCGCACCGCTTCGCCATCCGGTACCACCGGGAGAAGCGGTCCAAGCGGATGCAGGTGTCCGCTTTGGACGGCGTGCCCGGGCTGGGGCAGGCTCGCCGTACCGCGCTGATCAAGCACTTCGGCTCGGTGAAGAAACTCCGCGAAGCGCGGATAGAGGAGATCGAGGCGGTGCCCGGCTTCGGCAGGCGCACCGCCGAAGCGGTCGTCGCGGCACTCGCAGGGGAGCAGCCGCAGACGGCGGGGGAGTCCAGTTCGTGACCGGTGAAGGGACCATCGTGAGTGCGCAAGAAGAAGGCCGCGGTTCGGGGATGGAGGTCGCGGTCGTTTCCGGTCTGTCCGGCGCCGGCCGCAGCACCGCCGCGAAATGCCTGGAGGATCTGGGCTGGTTCGTGGTGGACAACCTGCCGCCCGAACTGATCGCCACCATGGTCGAGCTCGGCGCGCAGGCGCGGGGCGCGATCACCAAGGTCGCCGTGGTGATGGACGTGCGCTCGCGCGCGTTCACCGACGACCTGGCGTCGGTCATCAAGGACCTCGACGCTCGCGGGTACAAGCCGCGCGTCCTGTTCCTGGAGGCCACCGACGCGGTGCTGGTGCGCCGGTTCGAGGCCGTCCGCCGCGGTCACCCGATGCAGGGCGACGGCAGGCTCGCCGACGGCATCACCGCCGAGCGCACGCTCCTGGAGCCGCTGCGGGAGGAGGCCGACCTCGTGCTCGACACGTCGTCGCTTTCGGTGCACGACCTGCGCGCCAAGATCGAGGACGCCTTCGGTTCCGAGGCGAGCACGCAGACCCGCGTCACCGTGCTGTCGTTCGGCTACAAGTACGGCCTGCCGATGGACGCCGACCTGGTGATGGACGTCCGGTTCCTGCCGAACCCGTTCTGGATCCCGGAACTGCGCGACCACACCGGTCTCGAAGGCGAGGTCCGCAACTACGTGCTCAGCCAGGAAGGCGCGGACGAGTTCCTCGACCGCTACCACCAGCTGCTGCGCCTGATCGGCGCGGGCTACAAGCGTGAAGGCAAGCGGTACCTGACGCTGGCCGTCGGCTGCACGGGCGGGAAGCACCGCAGCGTCGCCATTTCCGAGGAACTCGCCCAGCGTCTGTCCAATGAGGACGGTATGGCCGTGAAGGTGGTGCACCGCGACCTTGGCCGCGAGTGATCCGCGCGCGGTCGCACTGGGGGGCGGGCACGGCCTGCACGCCACCCTCACCGCGTTGCGCCGGGTGACCTCGCAGGTCACCGCCGTGGTCACCGTCGCGGACGACGGGGGCTCCTCCGGCAGGCTGCGCCGGGAACTCGGGCTGCTGCCGCCGGGCGACCTGCGGCAGGCCTTCGCCGCGTTCGCCGCCGAAGACGGCGGGACCCTGTGGGCGGAGGTGTTCCAGCATCGTTTCGGCGGCGACGGCGCGCTCGCCGGGCACGCGGTCGGGAACCTGTTGCTGGCCGGGCTGTTCGAAGTGCTCGGTGATCCGGTCGCCGCGCTCGACGAGGCGAGCAGGCTCATGGGCATCTCCGGGCGCGTCCTGCCGATGTCACCCGAACCGCTGGAGATCCAGGGGGAGGTTTCGGGGCTGGACGCCGAGAATCCCGAGGCGGTCCGGCGGATCCGCGGTCAGGTGGCGGTGGCGACGACCCCGGGGCAGGTGCACCGGATCAGCCTGCATCCGTCCGGCCAGGCCGATCGGCCGCCGCGCGGCTGCGCCGAGGCGATCGAGGCGGTGCTCGACGCGGACGTGGTGTTCCTCGGCCCGGGGTCGTGGTTCACCAGTGTGCTGCCCCATCTGCTGGTACCGGATCTGCACGACGCGTTGCTCCGAACGGACGCCACGAAGGTCGTGATCCTCAATCTGATCCCCCAACCGGGGGAGACGGCGGGGTTCTCGCCGGAGAAGCATTTGGACGTACTCTTCGAACACGCCCCGGAATTGCGGGTGGACGCGGTCATCGCGGACCGTGACTCGGTGCCCTCACCAGCCCGGTTGCGAGACGCTGCCGGGAGACTGGGCGCGCGGGCGTTGCTGGGGGCGGTGGCTGACCCGGTCGTGACGGGGCGGCATGATCCTGATGCGCTCGCGGGCTGTATGCGGGACGCTCTCGGTCTCACCGGGGGAGGAGCTGAAGGTATGGAGGGGCAGCGATGGCGATGACCGCCGCCGTGAAGGACGAGCTGAGCCGGCTGGAGATCACCAAGATCGGCCCGCGCCGCGCGGAGGTCGCGTCGATGCTGCGATTCGCGGGCGGGCTGCACATCGTGGCCGGCCGCGTCGTGGTGGAGGCCGAACTCGACACCGGTTCGGTGGCGAGGCGGCTGCGCAAGGAGATCCACGAACTGTACGGACACCAGTCCGACGTCCACGTCATCTCTTCCAGCGGATTGCGCAAGGGCACGCGGTACGTCGTCCGGGTGGTCAAGGACGGCGAGGGGCTCGCGCGGCAGACCGGCCTGATCGATCAGCGCGGCCGTCCGGTGCGCGGGCTGCCCGCCGCCGTCGTGTCCGGTGGCGTCGCCGACGCGGAAGCCGCCTGGCGGGGCGCGTTCCTGGCGCACGGTTCGCTCACCGAACCCGGGCGCTCGTCGTCGCTCGAAGTGACCTGCCCCGGCCCCGAGGCCGCGCTGGCGCTCGTCGGTGCCGCCCGGCGGATGGGGATCCAGGCCAAGTCGCGCGAGGTCCGCGGCGCGGACCGGGTCGTGGTGCGTGACGGTGACGCGATCGGCGCGCTGCTGACCCGTCTCGGCGCGCACACGAGCGTGCTCGCCTGGGAAGAGCGGCGGATGCGCCGCGAGGTGCGCGCCACCGCGAACCGGCTCGCGAACTTCGACGACGCGAACCTGCGGCGGTCGGCCCGCGCGGCCGTCGCGGCGGCGGCCAGGGTGGAGCGCGCGCTGGACATCCTCGGCGAATCCGCGCCGGATCACCTGCTCGCCGCGGGCAAACTGCGCCTGTCGAACCGGCAGGCCTCGCTCGAAGAACTGGGCCAGCTGTCCGAGCCGCAGATGACCAAGGACGCCGTCGCCGGCCGGATCCGCCGCCTGCTGGCGATGGCCGACAAGAAGGCGAAGGAACAAGGCATTCCGGACACCGAATCCGCGGTCACGCCGGACATGCTCGAAGAAGACGAGGCCTGACGTCACTCTCGTGAGTGGTAAGGACGGTTCTAACCGTCCTTACCACTCACGAGGTTGTTCGCCGAAGACTTGGCAGGTGGCCGGGTCGCCATCGAGTGCGGCGGTCGCCAGGAGGACGGCGCCCGAGGTCCACGTGGTGCGCTCGTCCGGCCAGAATTCCCCGTCCGCGCACTGATACCCGGTCCAGTACGAGCCGTCGTCGTGGCGTAGCCGGGCAAGGCACGCGAGGAGTTCGCTCGCGCGGACCCGGTCTCCGCGGGCGGCGAGGGTCAATGCCAGTTCGGCGGTCTCCCCACCGGTGACCCACGGCTCGTGGTGCACGCACCGCACCCCCAGCCCGGGTACGACGAACCGGTCCCAGCCCGCCGCCAGCCGCGCCGAGGCGTCGGCGCCGGTCACCACAGAGCCCAGAACCGGGTAGTACCAGTCCATCGCGTGCGGTTTCGCCGCGAACAGCCGCGGCTCGCCGACCAGGGCCGCCCGCAGCCGGTGCGCCGCGTCCAGCCAATGTGGACGGTCAAGCCCCACCATGGACGCGAGCGCCAGTGCCTGCGTCAGCGCGTGGTGGATGCTGCTGCATCCCGTGACCAGCCGGATTCCGGGGTCGTCGCGCCAGGGGATGGCGCCCGACGGTTGCTGTCGCCGCAGGACGGCGTCGACGGCCCGGTCCACGACGGGCCACATCCGGTCCAGCCAGGCGCGATCCCCGGTCAGCAGGAAATGGTGCCGGGTCCCGACCGCGACGTAGGCGGTGAAGTTCGTGTCCATAGTGGACAAGTCGATTCCGCCGCCGTGGTACCGGGCCGCCCAGGATCCGTCAAGACGCTGGTTCCGGACCAGCCAGTCGTAGGCGGCTTCGGCCTCGGCCCCGAACCCGGCGACGTCCAAGCCCATGGCGGCTTCGAGATGGTTCCACGGGTCGAGGTGACCACCGGTCTCCCACGGGATCCCGCCGTCCGGCCGTTGCACGGCCGCGATCGTCGCGGCGGTGGCCTTCACGGTTTGCGCGCGTAGACGACGAGGCTCTTACCGAGCACTGGATTCAGCGCCCACTCGGCGAACCGCACCGGCCGGGGACTCCGCATGATGTCCCAGACCAGGAACCGGTGGTACAGCGCGCAGAGCCGGTGCTCTTCGTCGGGACCGACGGCGCATTTGAGCCACCAGTACGGCGAGTGCAGGGCGTGCGCGTGATGGCCGCCGGTCGTCGACAGCCCGGCTTCCCTGAGCTTGCCGAGCAGTTCGCGGCGGCGGTAGATCCGGATGTGCCCGCCTTCGACCTCGTGATACGCGTCCGAGAGCAGCCAGCAGATCCGCTCCGGCCACCAGCGCGGCACGGTCGCCACCAGCCTGCCGCCGGGCGCCAGCACACGGCTCGCCTCCGCGAGCACCGTCCGGTCGGCGTGGATGTGCTCCAGCGTCTCGGCCACGATCACCCGCGTGAACGAACCGCTCGGAAACGGAAGCCGGAGGGCGTCCGCGCGAACGGCCAGCGCCGAAGCCGAGGCGGGAGCCTCACCCGCCTGCGCCAGGTTGGCGAACATGTCCCGCACGTGTTTGAGCGCGATGTCGTCGAGGTCGGCGGCGACCACGTCCGCGCCGCGTTTGTACGCTTCGTAGGCGTGACGGCCGTCGCCGCAGCCGAGGTCCAGCACCCGGTCCCCGGGGCCGACGGGGAACCGGCCGAAGTCGACGGTCAGCATCCCGCACGCTCCCGGCCGAGAACACGCCGGTAGTACGCCGCGGTCTCCTCGGCGGTGCGCCGCCAGCTCAGCGCTCCGGCCGTCTCCAGGCCGCGGGCCGCGAGGTCGGCGCGGAGGTGTTCGTCGCCGAGGACCTTGATGAGCGCTTCCGCGAGCGCCGGTACGTCACCCGGCGGCACCAGGATCCCCGCGTCGCCGACGACCTCGGGAAGCGCCCCGCCGGTCGTCGCGACGACCGGCGTCCCGCAGGCCATCGCCTCGGCGGCCGGGAGCGAGAACCCCTCGAACAACGAGGGTATACAAGCGATTTCGGCGGAACAGAGCAACCGCGCGAGTTCGTCGTCGGTCAGCCCGCTGACGAAGCGGACGCCGGCGCTGGGGCCGAGCCGGGCGAGCGCCCGCGCCGCCGGGCCGTCGGGTTTCGGTTTGCCGACGATCACCAGTTCGCCCTCGATCCGTTCCCACGCCGACAGGAGCTGATCGAGCCCCTTCAACGGCTCGTCCGCGCTGGCGGTGGCCACGACCCGTCCCGGGACCCGCCGGATCTCGGGACGCGGCCGGAAGATCCTGGTGTCGGCGGCGAGCGGGACGACGTGGATCCGGTCCTCCGGCACGCCCATTTCCCGGCCGATGGCCGCACGGGACGCCCGCGACACCGTCAGCGTGGGCAGCCGCCGCGCGACCCGGTGCTGCATGTCGACAAACCCGTACCACCGCTTGACCTGTGCCGCGTCGTGCCCGGTGACGGTGGCGAGCTTCAACGCCCGGTCCACGGCGATCGGATGGTGGACGGTGGCGATCGTCGGCAGTCCACAATGGAGCATTCCGTAGCCGAGCCCTTGATTGTCGTGGACGATGTCGAATTCGCCCCGGCGTTTCGCGAGAGCGCGCGCGGCACGCAGGGAGAACGCGAGAGGTTCGGGGAAGCCGCCGCGCCGCATGCCGACGAACTCCACCCAGGACGGCAGATCGCGCAGTTCCCCCGGCCGCGGTGTCCGGAAGGGAGTCGGCTCCGCGAACAGGTCGAGTCCCGGGATCTTCGTCAGCCGCACGCCGTCATCCACCTCCGGGTACGGAGGACCGGACAGCACTTCGACGTGATGCCCCAGCGCGGCGAGTTCGCGGCTCAGATGCCGGACGTACACGCCCTGACCGCCGCTGCGCGGGTTCCCGCGGTAGGTCAGGAGCGCGATCCGCAGTGCGCTCACCGCTCACTCCCGCGTACCCCAATAGGCGAGCTGCTCGCGGATCTTCCGGGTTTCGCCGTGCCGTTCGCCGCGGACCTCGACCGAATCGTCCAGCAGCAGGGTCCAGAGCGAGAGCGCCTCGGTGACCTGGCCCGCCTTGGCGAGGGCGAGCGCGAGACCGAAACGGCGGTCGAGGACGTCGGGATGCCGCTCACTCAGCCGTCCCCTCGCTTCGTCGAGGAGCTGTCGATACTCCGAAACGACGGGGGGGGGGTTGCTCGATTTCGGCGCTCCAGAACGCGATGTTGTGCCGCACGTGGCCGACGATCTCGTCGTCGCCCAGTGCCTGTTTCGCCTGCGGCAGCAGTTCCCTGGAGAGGCGGAGGGCTTCCTCCCCCTTCCCGGTCTTGCCGGTCGCCACCGCGAGTAAGTGCCGGGCGTGCAGCGTCTCGCGATGGCCGGCTCCGAGAGCGTGGGTGGCGTCCCGGACAAGGGCTTCGAACGCCGCCCGGGACTCTTCGAAGCGGCCGAGTTCCATTCGGAGGTATCCGACGTTGTGGCGAATGCTCAAGACCTCTTCGTCGCCACTCGACAGGGTGGCCGTGGCGATCGGAAGCAGCTCTTCGAACCGGGCGAGTGCCGCGGCCGCGTCGCCCGCCTTGCCGGTCCACGTCGCGTGCCGTGCCTTGCAGCGCAGCGTCATCCGGTCGGTCTCGCCGAGCTCCCGTTCGGCGCGCTTCGCCCAGGCCGCCCAGCGTTCCCGGTTCTCGACGGGGATGTGGGACGCCCGGCGCTCCAACGCGACGAGGGCGTCTTCGCGGAGTCCGGCGAGCCAGAAGTGCTCGGCCTCGTTGGCCACCGCGTAGCCCTGTTCCAGCGTCGGCTCGTCGTCTCCGGCCACGAGTGCCACCTCCGAGGTCGCCGCCGCCAGCCGGGCGTGGAGCCGGGTCACCGTATCTGGGGAAAGTGCGGGCGCGTCGGAGGTCCACAGGACGGTTTCGTCGGCGAGGCCCGCTCGCGTGCGGCTGACCGAGTCACCGAGCCCGGCCAGGAAGTCGCGGACGTGGACCCGCCGATCCGGTCCACCCGCCGCCGCGCTCGCCGCGGTGAGGATCGAGATCGGGATGGGCCCGCGGGTGGCGGCCAGCGTCAGCAGGTCCAGCAGGACCGCGTGTCCCGGCCGCGGTGAGGCCACCGCGCCGGTGCCCGGCTCGACGTCGGACATGTCTTCGTCTTCCGGGTCGTCCACCTGCGTGACGCTGATGAAGGTGACCGTCGAATCGCCGAGCCGGAGCACGTCACCATGCGCCAGCGTGGCGGCAGGCACCCGCTGCCCGTTGACGAAGGTGCCATTGGCGGAATCCAGGTCGGTCAGCCACGCGTTCGTGCCGTCCCAGCGGATCTTGCAGTGCAGCCGGGACACCCGCGAGTCCCCGAGCCGGATCGCGGCGTTCCTGCTGCGGCCGAGGGTCGTAAGCCCGAAGGACAGCTCGTGGTGGGCGGGCGGCTGACCGGGGACGTCGATGATCAGCGTGGCCGGGGTGATCCTCGGTGAGGTCGGCGAACCGGTGTCCTGGCCGCCCCAGCCGCCGATGTGCTCCGGCTCCCGTGTCACGGGAGCAGGCCGCGGATCCACGGTCGGCCACCCTCCGCCGGGCGGCTCGAAACCGCCGGTCAGGATCAGGGGAACCTCCGCCGCGGGCGGGAGGCGCGCCGGATCCCGCGTCGCCACGACCGTCGTCACCAGCTCCAGGCCCGGATCCGTCGCAAGGCTGCGGACGAGGCCGTACAGGCGTTCCCGGACGTCGGGGTCGAGGTCGTCGAGCCCGTCGATCGCGATCCGCACCGGCGCTCCGGTCCACTGTGGAGCGAGCGTCCGAAGTGGACCGAGCAGCGCCAGGTCGAAAACGCTGGCACCACTGCGGACGGCGTCGTCGAGCCCGGCATGGTGCGCCTGCTCGGCTTCGGCGAAACCGGGCACGGTGCGCCGCAACTGGCGGGCGAGTTCCCGCGCGAGCCGCTCCGCCGTGTCGCCGCGGCTCGCGAACAGGACGCCGTGCAGGAAGTCGGGCGGCACATAGGAACCGGCCACCGACGGCCGGGCGAGCGCGGCCAGCATGGTCGATTTCCCCGCGCCGGCTTCACCCGTGATCGCGACCAGCCGGGCGCCGGTGAGCAGACGTCCGACGGTCTCACCGAGTTTCGGATCCTGCCGGTAGTTCGCGGTCAGCCGTTCGATCCGGGGCGCGGCCGGGTTCCCCGCCAGCGGGGAACGCCGCCAAGCGGGGGAGGAGTTCAGCGCGAGCCACAGCCCTTGATCGGCCTCGGTCACCTCACGGGTGCCGTCGAAACCGAGGTGGATGGCGGTCTGCATCGGGCACAGGCCGGTGATCACCCGTTTGAGATCCGCGCACCGGACGCGTTCGCCGAACTCCGCGTGCCCCGACCGCAGCACCGAGACGAGCGACCGGCTGAAGCATCCGTTGGCGGCGACCCGGTCGTCCGAGGCGGTGAGCAGGTCGAAACGTTTGCCCGCTTCGCCGACGATCCTCAGCCAGCGTTGGCCCGCCTGCCTCGCCCCGATGCCGGCGTGACAGGTGTCGAGCAGGATCACCAGCCCGTCCAGCGTCGAGTAGCGGCCGAGCAGCTCTTTGATGCGCTGGGCGAACAGGAACGACCGGCGGCTGTCCACCGGCAGGCCGGTGTCCTTGGTGAGGAAGTAGAAGTCGTCGTCGGCGTATTCGCCGTGGCCGACGAGCGAGAGGAAGAGCGTCGCCTCGTCTTCCGAGGCGCGCTCGAAGGCCTCCACGAGCGCGTCGTCCAGCTCGACCATGGTCGGGTCGACGAGCAGGCCGCGGCCGTCTTCGAGCGCGGGCACGCATCCGCCGATCTCGGGATCGAGCAGGGCCGTCGACACCTGATGCCCCGCGTCGGGGAGGAACGAGAGAAGGTTCAGTGAGTCGCATTGCGACGCGACCACCAACGACCTGCGCTCTCCCACGGAGATCACTTTGTCTCATCGGACGGTCACCGGCAAGGGCGGCCCGCGATACTGTGCGCCATGGCTCGGATCGTTCTGGTGCACGGCATCGCTCAGGAACAGAAGTCCGCCGATACCCTCGAGGCCGAATGGCTGCCGAGTCTCGCGGGCGGTGTCCGGCTCGCCGGCGACGCCGCGCTCGCCGACGCCGTGTGGCGCGACGCCCGGCCCGGAGACGCGCGGATGGCCTTCTACGGCGACCTTTTCCGCAAGGACGGCCAGCAAGGTGGCGCGGACGAACTGACCGCGGACGAGTGGGCGCTCGCCGAGACACTGGCGGCGGAATGGCTCCGGAACGCGGCCGAGTCGGCGTCCCGCGAGACGGACCGAGAGCGGGCGAAGGCCGAATTGGCCCAGCTCGTCGGCCCGGCCGGGGAGACCCAAGGGGTACGCGCGGCGGCCCGTCCGGTGCTGAACGCGCTGGTGCGGCTGAAGCCGTTCGCGAGGCTCGGGGTCGCGTTCGCCGAACGCGTGGTGGTCAAGGCGCTCAAACAGGTGACGCTGTACCTCACCGACGAGACGATCCGGGAACGCGTGCAGGAGCGCGTCGCCGAGCACATCGGGCCGGAGACCGAGGTGATCGTCGGGCATTCGCTCGGTTCCGTCGTCGCCTACGAAGCCGCCCACCTGCACGGCCGTCCGCTACCGCTGCTGCTCACCCTCGGCTCACCGCTGGGCCTGCGGACGGTGGTCTACGAACGGACCCGTCCGCAGCCGCCGTCCGTCCCACCCGGCGTCGCGCGCTGGGTGAACCTGGCCGACCGGGACGATCTCGTCGCCGCGCGGCCGGATCTCAGCGGGCTGTTCCCCGGCGCCGACGGTGTCCTGGACAGCGGCTACACGGTCGACAACGGGGCGAAACCGCACGAGGCGGCGTTCTACCTCGCGAAGCGCCGCACCGGTGAGGTCCTCTCCCAGGCGTTAACCCGCGGCGGGCAGGCGTAACGCGGCGGTTTCCGCGGTGACGACCGATGGAAACAGCCGTCCTCGAAGATCGCCGGAGAGGTGATCTTCGACGGAAGGGTGAAGCCATGCGGGTATCGGCGGAGGTCGGCACGTGGCTCGCGCGGCGCAGCAGCCGGGCGGGTGACTGGTGGACGGCGGAGCTGGTCGCCGCCAAACGCGGGACCCGGGTTTCGGTGGTGATCCCGGCCCGCGACGAGGCGGAGACGGTGGGCGCGATCGTCGGCACCATCCGGCGCGAACTCGTCGAACGGTTCCCCCTGGTGGACGAGATCCTGGTGGTGGACAGCCATTCCACGGACGCGACAGCCGAGGTCGCCAGGGCGGCCGGAGCGGACGTCATCGCGCAGGACTCGGTGTTCCCGGAGCTGGAAAGCCTGGCGGGCAAGGGAGAAGCGCTCTGGAAGGGCGTCGCCGAGACCACCGGCGACCTCGTCGTCTTCGTCGACGGCGATCTTCACGACTTCACCGCGGATTACGTGACCGGTCTGCTCGGACCGCTGCTGACCGATCCGGGGATCGCCTACGTCAAAGGCTTCTACCACCGCCCGCTCGCCGGGGAGGCGGGCGTCGAACCCGACGGCGGTGGCCGCGTCACCGAACTCGTCGCCCGTCCGCTGCTCAACATGTACTGGCCGGAGCTGGCCGGTTTCGTGCAGCCGCTCGCCGGCGAGTACGCGGGACGCCGCGAAGTGCTCGAGGGCATCCCGTTCGTCACGCACTACGGCGTCGAGGTCGGCCATCTGATCGACCTGCTCGAACTGCACGGGCTGGACGCGCTCGCGCAGGTCGACCTCGGTCACCGGACCCACCGCCACCAGAGCACGCAGGCACTCGGCCGGATGTCCGCGCAGATCATGCTGACCCTGATGGACCGGCTGGAACGCGGCGGCCGGGTGATCTCCGCGGCGCCCCCGGCGACGTCGCTCGCTCAATTCCGGCGCGGTGCGGGGGAGTCCGTCGAGCGGGAGCTTGTGCTCACCGATGTGGCCCTCACGCAGCGGCCGCCGCTGGAGAGCCTCCCGCCGGAGATCCGCCCGGAGAACTCACCCGCTTTGCGCAGGAGCGCTTAGCGCCTCCCTGGGCTGCCAGCCCGGCGGGCCGAACACGTAGCCGAGTTTGTCCCGCCACGACCCGGCCGTGCGGACGTCGCGCAGGATCGAGCCGTATTCGTGGAAGCCGACCTTGAGCAGGTTGTAGGACTCGACGTTCTTGGTCAGCCCGTACGTCGGGCGCTTGCCCTCCGGCACGAAACTGCCGAACATCCGGTCCCAGATGATCAGGATGCCGCCGTAGTTCGCGTCCAGGTACTCCTGGTCGCTGCCGTGGTGCACACGATGGTGTGAAGGCGTGTTGAACACGTACTCGAACCAGCGCGGCAGCTTCCGGATCTTCTCGGTGTGCACGAAGAACTGGTACACGAGGTCGATCGACAGGCCGGTGAGGATCATCCACGGCGGGATGCCCGCCAGCGCGAGGATCGACCAGAACGGCAGCTGGAAGTACGGGGTCCACTTCTGCCGCAACGCCGTCGAGAAGTTGTAGTGCTCGCTCGAATGGTGCACCTGGTGGCCCGCCCACATGAGCCGGACACGGTGGCTCGCCCGGTGGTAGGCGTAGAAGACGATCTCCTGGCCCAGCAGCATCAGGACCCAGGTCCACCAGTCGTGCGGGCTGAACTTCACCGGCGCCAGTTCGTAGAGGGCGGCGAACACGAACAGCATGGCGATGCGGAAGACACCGTTGATCACCACCGCCACCGCGCCCATGGACATGCTCGTTCGGGTGTCCTTGACGCTGTAGCCGATGACGTTGTCGTCGTGGCCCAGCACGTGCAGCGCGAGGATCTCGATCGCGACGAACAGCAGGAACACCGGTGTCGCCAGCAGCACCGGGTCACTCAGATGGGCAAGAAAATCCGCCACCGCACCTCTCCCTCGTCCGCCCCCGTTATCTGACCATCAGGTAACTTACCCGAGGGTCACTTACCTCAGGGTAAGATAACCGCCGTGACAGAAGCAAGGGCCGTCGGCACGAAGGGGGTGCCCCGTGAGGAGCGGGAGACCCAGATCGTGCGCGCCGGGACGGAGGAGTTCGGCAAGAACGGGTACGCCGGGGCGTCGATGGTGGAGATCGCCCGCCGGGTCGGTGTCACGAAACCCTTGCTGTACCAGTACTTCGGCTCGAAGGACGGGCTGTACCTCGCCTGCCTGCACCGGGCGGGGGACAGGCTGACCGAAGGCGTCGCCGAGACGATGGCGGCGGAGGCCGAGCCGCCGGAACGGATGCCGCTCGCGGTGCTCTCGGCCATTTTCGAGACGTTCGACAACGACCGGTACGCCTGGAAGCTGCTCCGCGACCCGACGGTGCCTTCGACGGGTGAGATCGCCGGCGTCGCGATCGACTACCGCTACCGGCTCGACGGGTTCGCGCTGGTCGGCGCCGCCCAGCTGATGCGCTCACGGGGCCTGGACGACGATCGCGACATCGAGGCGATCGCGCAGGTGTGGACCGGCGTGGTCGATTCGCTGATCAGCTGGTGGATCGACCAGCCGGACCAGGACGCCGCGGCGATGACCGAGCGGTGCGGGCGGATCATGCGGAACCTGTTCGGCTGGTGAACGAAAAACCACCCCGCCGGGAGATCCCGGGCGGGGTGGCTTTCCTCCAGCTCACACTGGATACGGTCGGGGTGCCCGGCGCCGCTCCGGACACCCCGGCCGTGACTCAGGACGCGGCGCTGGATTTGCCGCGTAGCGTGACGTTGGCCGTCGACGCGTTCTTGATCGCCGTCTCGATCTGCGCCATCGTCGAGGACGAGGACAAGCCCGGCACCGTCGCCGACTTCAGGGCGTAGAGCGTGAAGGTGTAGGGATGGCTGGAGCCACCGGGGCAGGGGCCGAAGTACTTCTGCGAGTTCGCCCCGCTGCCCATGGCCTTCTGCTTGGCGCCGTTCTGGTTCGGGACGGTGTAGCCCGCTCCCAGGCCCTCGGGCAGTGAAACCGTGGACCCCGAGGACGCCGGGATGTCCCAGATCGCCCAGTGCAGTTTGTTGCCGTTGTTGGCCACGTCGGCGAAGACGATCGCGTATCCCTTGGCGCCGGTCGTCCCGGCGCCCCACGCCAGCGGCGGGGACGTGTCCTGGCCGGCGGTGCCGTCACCGGCGCAGGTGAACTTGTCCGGGATCGACGCGTTGTCGGCGAACGCCGAACTGGTCAGCTTGAACGCTCCCGGCTGCGAGGCGCCGGGGAACTTCAGCCGGACCACGACGTTGTCGATCCCGCTCGGGGTGCCGCCGTTCTTGTCCGCGTTGGTCGAGGTGACCCACAGGCCGCCATCCGGGGTCTTGGTGACCGAGCGGAGCCTGCCCCAGCGGCCGGAGAACAGCGACTGCACCGAACCGACGCCGTTGCCCGCCGCGTTGATCTGCGTGGCGAAGAGCTGTTCGCTGGTGACGGCCGCGACGTAGATCCAGTCGTTGACGATCTCGATCCCGCTCGGCCCGCCGGAACTGGTCGGCCAGGTCTTCTTCGGCGCGACCGTGCCACCGCAGGTTCCGCTGGTGCCCTCGCACTGGGGCCAGCCGAAGTTGCCGCCCTTCTGGATCAGGTTGAGCTCGTCCAGTTTGCCGTCACCGAACTCCGAAGCCCACAGCTGGCCGCGGGAGTCCCACGCCAGGCCCTGCGGGTTGCGGTGCCCGAAGCTCCACACGTAGCGGGCGTTGCCGCCGGTGGAGAAGAACGGGTTGTCGCTCGGCGCCGATCCGTCGGGGTTGACCCGCAGGATCTTCCCGTTGAGCGAGCCCTTGTTCTGCGCGGTGTCCTTGTTCTGCCCGTCGCCGACGGTGGCGTACAGCTTGCCGTCCGGGCCGAAGCGCAGCCTTCCGCCGTTGTGGTAACGGTTCTTGGCGATCCCGGTGAGCACCGGCGTCGAGGACGAGGACAGCTTTCCGTTCTCGTAGGTCATCTTCACGATCCGGTTGTCGCCGGACGCCGTGTGGTACAGGTAGATCGCGTGATCGGTGGCGTAGTTCGGCGAGATCGCGATGCCGAGCAAGCCGCCCTCGCCGTTGGTGCCGACCGCGCCCGGTACCTTGCCGACCGTGGTCTTCTCGCCCGACGGCGTGATCCGCAGGATCTCGAACCGGTCCCGTTCGGTCGCCAGCGCCGTGCCGTCCGGCAGGAAGTCGACCGACCAGGCGAGGTCCGCCTTCGTGATGTCCTTGTCGTACTCGGGAATCCCGCCGCCCGCCGCGCCGCTCGTCTTCGCGGTCAGTGCGGTGCTCGCGGCCGAGGCATTGCCGTCGAGGTCACGCGCCTTCACCGTGAACGTGTACGACGTGTTCGCCGTCAGGCCGGTCACCGTGGCTTCGAGCGAAGGCGTCGTCGCGACCTTCGCGGTGCCCTGGTACACGTCGTAACCGGCGATCGTGCCGCTGTTGTCCGTGGAAGCGTTCCACGCCAAGGAGACGCTGTTCGCCGTCACCGACGTCGAGCGAAGGTTCCCCGGCACCGTCGGCGGTGTGGTGTCCCCGCTGGGCGGTGTCGTGAACTGGACGACATTGCTTTGCTGCGAGGGGTTTCCGGCCGCGTCGAAGGCGCCGACCGAGATGTCGTAGGCCGTGTTCGGCTGCAGGTCGTCGACGGTGGTGGTGAGCGTGTTCCCGTCGACGGTCTTGAGAACGTTGCCGCCGCGCATGACGTCGTAGCGGACCACGCCGACGTTGTCGGTCGCGGCCTCCCAGGTGAAGGTGGCGCTGCGGGCCTTGATGTCCTTGGCGGCCAGGTTCTTCGGCGGGGTCGGCGCTTCGGCGTCGACCACCCCGCTCACGGTGAGCTTGTCCGCGTTCGGCCCGCCGTTCGCGGTCGTCGCGGTGGTGCGGATCTTGTTGGCCCCGGCGGCCAGCGCGACGTCCTTGGTGACGGTCTTCCAGGTGGTCCACGCGCCGGTGCCGGGGAAGGACAGAGTCCCGGCGGCGGTGCCGTTGACGCTCAAGGAGACGGGCCGGTCGATCGTGGTTCCGTTGGCGTAGCGGAAGGTCAGCGTCTGGGTTCCGGCCTGTGCGGCGTTCACCGTGTACTCGACGTAGCTGCCGGCGACGTTGTCGAAGTTCACGAACCCGGTGCCGGAGTAGCCCGCGTGGTTCTTTTCGACGGCGCCTTGGGAGATCGTCGAGGCTTCGGATTCGTGATCGGTCGGTGCCGCGCCGGCGGGCAGAGCCGGCAGGACGGCGAAGGTCATCGCCGTCGCGGCGGCGCACGTGAGCAGCGCGCGCCACGGTGGTCGGGGTGCCACTGGAGCCTCCATGAGTGAAAGTTCGGGGTTCGGGAGGGTGCAACGGCGGACCGGGCGAGCCCGGCGGGGGACGTGGAGTTTTAGTTAGGAAACTTTCCTATCTATGGTTCAGATCACACACCAGAGGGTGCTTCGTGTCAATACTTGACCAACATCAACACGCAGAGTCATGCCCCCGAATGCGCCCTCGCCCGACAAGCCGAACACGCGTGAAGGCCCCCTTCCCTCGGCTCAGTCGAGGGAAGGGGGCCTTCACGCGCACAAGTATCCAGTGAAGCCGGAACCTCACCCCGCGATGTCCGCCCGTGCGATCACCTTCGTGATCCGCGCCCGCACCAACGACTCCTCCGGGACGGCGTTCCGCTTCCCGTAGGCCTCGGCCTTGTCCTCGCCCATGTAGCGCCCACCGAGCCTGGTCGCCCATTCGAGCATCTCGTCCAGGTCGTTGTGCAGCACGGCTTCGGCGGTGAACTGCACGTACGAGTACGGCGGCTTCTGGTCGTCGACGGCCAGCGAAAGCCGCGGATCGCGTCGCAGCGCCTTCCCCTTGAGAGTGTCGGTGCCGGTGGTGAAGATCAGCTCGTCACCGTCCGGCCCCTCGTTCAGCAGGAACCACACCGGCGTCACGATCGGCGCCCCGTTGGCGCGGACCAGGCCGAGCATGCCCGTCCGCGTGCCCTCGCTCGCGAACTTCCACCATTCGTCCCGGCTCATTTCACGCATGAACCAGACGCTACCGCCGCCCGGCGCGCCGGGCACCCCGGTCACCCGTGCGGGGTGCGAGGGGCGGCGACTAGCCTGGCCTGCTGTGCGAGACGACGAGCTGACCGGGATGGGGCTGGCCGACGAGGGGCTGACCCGCCGCCTCAAGGCGCTGGCCTGCACAGCGCCCTTGCACGACCTCGACGCGCGCAAGGCGAAGCTGGACTGGGCGGACGCCACGATCTACCAGATGGCCGAGATCGCCCTGCACACGATCGACCAGGTCACCGTCTCGATGGACTTCGACACCGGCGCCGACCACGACCAGGTGATCGCGCGGTTGCTGCCGTTCGTGGCGCTCCAGGCTCCCGGCCGGACCCCCGACGAGCACGCCAAGGTCGCCCGCTGGGTACTCGACAACCTGATCAACGTCGGCACCACCGATCGCGGGTTCCGCCGCGTCTACGGCTCCATCGGCCCCGGCGGCGGCTACCAGCGCCGCCAGTTCGACTTCAAGCTGCTCGTCGAGCTGGCCGCGCCCGACGGCGAGGTCTACCTGCGCGCCACCGACGAGGCGATCAACGTGCTCGTCGGCGCGCTGGACACCGACGTCGAGTCGGCTCAGATCGCGGCCGAGGTCAAACTGGAGAACCTGATCAACCGCGGCCGCCTCGCCGACGCCAAGCTCGCGGCGGAGCAGGCCCGCTACCGGACGGTCCAGTACGGCGAGACCCTGCGCGCCAAGCTCGACGCCACCCGGCGTGACGTGCGCGCGGTCGACTGGGAGCGCGAGGTCCCGGACCTGCTGGATCAGGCGCTGTCCCATATCGAGTCCCGGTTCCGCGCCGAGAACGCGATCCTCAAGAACATCACCGCGTCGAGGGACGAGACCGAGGACCCCGACCGCAAACGGCGCGCGGCCGAGCTCGTCGACATCGTCGGCGACTGCATCCGCCGCCACACCCGGCTGCAGTCACGGCTGGCCGACGCGGGCGCGGTGTTCCGCGCCGAGCAGGACCGTCAGCAGTTCTCCGGTCCGCCGCAGCGCGCGACGATCGACCTGTTCGGCCAGCTCCTGATGCCGACGCTGGGCCTGCCGATCGCCGAAGCCGTCGCGCCCGCCGAATCGTTCTTCCACGCAGGCGCCGGGATCTCCCCGCCGACCGTGCCGTCGCTGTCGTCGCTGGTGTCGTTGCTGCTGCGGCCCGCGCCCGAACGCGACCAGCTCGTCGGAGAGATCCCCGAGCCCGAACTCATGCCCGCCGAGGTCACCGACAGGTTCGGCGACGAGCAGTGGCGCCTCGCCGACGACCTGCTCGACCTGCCGGAGGTGCCGCGGCGGTTGTCCGGGCTGCTCGAGGAAGCCCGCCGGATCGATCCCGGGCTCCCGGCCCTGGTCGCCCTGCGCGCGGTGCACGCCTACAGTCCCGAGGTCGGCGCGGCGCTCCGGCTGGGGGAGCGCCAGGTACTGCTGGCCGTCGACGACGGCACGCTGCTCGACGACCCGGAGTTCGGCGGAGCGGATCTGCTGCTTTCGTCGGCCACGGTCGATCGCCACGAAGAAGAGGAGGAGGTCGCGTGACGACAACCGGGGACGTCGAATCCGCGGCCAGGCTGGTTTCCTTCGGCATGCGCCCGAAGCAGCTGCCGTCGAGGGATGTCGTGTACGGCGACCTCGTCCGGCGCTACGGCGAGGACAGGGCCTTCAAACAGCTCACGCACGCGGTCGCGGCCGGGCTCGGGCTGATGGTGCTGGAGGTCAACCTCCAGGCCGGGGCCGTGCTGGCGGCGACCGACGAGTCCGTCTTCGAGATCAAGATGGACAGCTACGCGCGGCAGAGCAAGATCCGCGAGCGCCGCGAGACCGAGAAGGTCCTGCACGGACTCGTCCACCTGGCCACCGCGGCGCTCGGCTACCCGCGCCCGGACGACCTCGCCAACGACACCTACATCGGCCGCGTCAGCGTCGAGCAGGTGGACGCGATGGTGCGCGAGGCCTGCCGGATCCTCGACGAGCGCGCGGCGGAAGCGGAGGCGAACAACGACCCGCTGGCCGACGCGCCCGAACTCGAACAGGCCTGGCGAGCCTACGCCCGGCGTCCGGCGACGGCGGCGACCAAGGACGGCAGGCTGGCGTCGGACACCACGCGCGGCATGGTCGCGCGCGCCCTGCGCTTCCTGGCCGATCAAGGCTTTCTCGTCCAGGTCAGCGGGGAACAGGGCGGGACCTACCGGACGACACCGCGCTATCAGGTGCAGGTGCGCGAACTCGCCGCCGACGCGGCCTTCGACGACCTGCTGGAACTGAACGTGGTCTCGGTCGCCAACGGTGGCGGGACGTTGCGCGCGGCCGCGTCGGACACGCTTTAACCAAGGGGAGTCGATGTACGAGCTTTCGCGGGTTCGCCTGCACTCGGTGGGCCCGGCAGGCGCGCGGTACCAGGATGTCGTGCTGGACTTCAGCGGTGTCGGCGCGGCCATCACCGCGCCCAAACAGGACGCGCTGTTCAGCGCCGGGATCCACCTCGCGGGGGAGGGGCCGCCGCGGCGACCGTCGCCGGCGAGCGTGCTGTTCCTGGAGAACGGCGGCGGCAAATCCGTTCTGATCAAGCTGATCTTCTCGGTCATGCTGCCCGGCCGCCGTCAGGTGGTCGGCACGACGAACACCAAGGTGCTGGAGAAGTTCGTCGCCGCCAAGGACGTCTCGCACGTCGTGCTGGAGTGGCTGCAGGTCGAGACCGGCCATCGGGTGATCACCGGCAAGGTGTCGGAATGGCGCGGCCACGTGGTGTCGGCGGATTCGGAGAACCTCGTCGATTCCTGGTATTGCTTCCGGCCGACGCCCTCGCTCGATCTGGATTCGCTGCCGCTGACGTCGGACGGCAGGCTGCTGACGATGTCCGGCTTCCACGACCAGCTCGACAAGGTGCACGGCGGTGAGCCGGAACTGGAGCTGTTCTGGACCCGGCGTCACCACGAATGGACGTCCCGGCTCGACGGCCTCGGCCTCGACACCGAGCTCTTCCGGTACCAGCGCGCGATGAACGCCGGTGAGGGCGAGGCGGCGGACGCCTTCGCGTTCAGCACCGACGAGGCGTTCGTCGAGTTCCTGTTGCGCGCGGTGCTTTCGGAGGAGGAGCCGAAGGATCTCGCCGAGGTGGTCGCGACGTACGCGCACAACCTCGCCCAGCGCGGGGACCTGCTGTCGGAGCGTGATTTCGTCGCGGGGGCGCTCGATCTGCTCACGCCGCTGGCGGAGGAGGAAGGCGTCGCCGCCGCGTCACGGAAGCTCGCCGACGCTGCCCGCGCCGAGATGCGGACGCTGGCCGGTCAGGTCGCCGCGCGCGACAAGCTGGAGAACGAGCGGCTGAGCGGGCTCGAACAGCACGTCGACGAGGTGAAGTCCGCGGAGAAGCTGGCCGAGGGCGACCACCGCCGCCTCACCGCCGGTGTCACCGAACTCCGCCGCCTGGTCGGGAAACTGCGGCTCGAGGAGGCGCAGGAGAGCAAGAAGCGGATCGACGGCGAACTGGCCGAAGCGAAGACGGCCGCCGAGGCCTGGCGTGAATGCGCCACCGTGCTCAACCACCTCAACGCCTCCCGCAAGGCGCGAGATTTCCGGGAACTGGTGGGGAATCGCGAGCAGAAGGCGCAGCCCGCGCTGCAGGCTCGCAACGCCGCCGCGGGTGCGCTCGCGCGGGGACTGCTGGCGCTGGCCAAGAACGCCACCGAGCAGGCGGCGAAGGCCGAAGCCCATGTCGGCGCCCTGCGTGCCGAGGCGGAAAAGGCCCAGGCGGAACGCGACGAGTCGGCGAACCTCGCGGCCTCGCGCCGGGCGGAGGCCCGCGGGCTGGGCGCGCGGATCGCCGAAATCCGTGAGGAGATCGCGGAAACCGTCCGGTCCGGCGCGCTCAAGGCCGGTGCCGACGTCGCCGAAGCGGCGCGTGCGGCCAGGACGGAGGCCGAGGAGACCGCCGCGGAACTCGTCCGTCGTGAACAGGAACTCGAACGTGTCGCGGAGGATCTGCGGTCCGCGCAGGCCACCGTGAACGACGCGCACCGGCTCGCTGGGTCCACAAAGGACCGTCTGGAACGCGCGGCCGACGAACTCGACCGGGCCAACCGGCGCACCGACGCGCTCGCCGTCGAACCGCGGCTGAGCGAACTCCTCGGCGCGGACGACGTCACGCTGGAGACGGACCTTCCGGTGCTGCTGGAGCGGCTTCGCGAGGCGGGTTCGGCCGCGGAGAAGGAACAGACCGCGCTGCGGATGGAGGAATCGGTCGACGAGCGCGCGCTGAACGCGCTCGGCTCGGGCGGCCTCCTGCCCGCCACCGAAGAGGTCCAAGCCGCTTTGGACGCGCTGGAAGCCGCCGGGATGAACGCGTGGTCCGGCTGGCGTTACCTGTCCACTTTGGACAAGAAAAGGCGGGCGGCCGTACTGGCCCGCGCGCCCCAGCTGGTCTCGGGGATCCTGCTCAACGAACCGGAGCAGGTCCGGCTCGCCGAGAAGGTCCTGTCGGAGCGGCGTCTGCTGCCCACCACGATCATCCCGGTCGCCACGACCGAGGCCACCACGACCGACCGCCTGCCGGACGAGGCCGGGATCGAATTCCTCGTGCCGCCCAACCCGGCGATGTACGACGAAGAGGCCGCTGACGCCGAGCGCGAGGCCATCGCGCTCCGGCACGCGGAACGGCAGCGAAGGCTGGAAGCGCTGGCGACATCGCTGGCCGACGACAGCGCCCTGTCGTGGAAGCTCAAGACCTGGCGTGAGGACTACCCGCCCGGCAGCATCGCGACACTGGCCGAGCAGCTCCAGAACGCGCGTACCGCGCACGAAACCGCACAGACCGCGTTGGATCAAGCGGAAAAGGAGTTCCAGCGTCTCGGCGAGAAGGCGGCCGGGCTGCGGGAACGGGTGCCCGAGCTGCGCGCGGCTTCGGCCGATGCGGGGGAGCGGGCTCGCGGGCTCGAAACGCTCGCGGCGCGCGCCGCGAAGATTCCCGAGTGGACGGACGACGTCGAACGCGCGACCGAAACCGCCGAACGGGCGGAGACGACGGCGGCCGAAGCCGCGGTGAGGGCCTCCCGGCTGCGCGAGCAGGCGAGCGAGGAGCAACGCACCGCCGACGGGCACCGGCGCACGGCGACGACCGCGAAGGCCGAACTGGCCGAGGTGCCGGGATCGAGTGACGTCACCGAAAACGACCCCGTGCCCGCCGAACCGGTGGACGCGTTGCGGAGGACATTCGCGTCGGCTTCGGAGGCGTACGCGAAGGTGGAGGTCGGCAGCGACCTCCGTGCCGAACTCGACCAGGCCGAGAGTGTCGAGGCGTCCGCGCGGGCGGCCGTGGAGGCGCTGGACGACGCCGTCCGCGAGCGGGCCTCGGCGTTGCTGGAGACGCCGGACGGTTCCGACGCTTCGGCGCGGGCGGCGGCGCAGGCGCGGGCGAACCGCGCGGTCGCGGTGCTGGAGGAGGAGCGCACCGAGATCGTCGGGCTCGTCGCGACCCGCAAGGCGGAACTGGGCCAGTTGCCGGAACAGCCGTCCGCGATCGCTTCCGACGCGCGGCCGAGAGACATCGAGCACGGCCTGGAGCTGATCGACGAGGCGAGCCTCGAAGTGTCCGCCGCCGCGCGGAAATGGGAGGAACTGCAGAAGCGCCGCGCCGCGGCCGAAGCGACGCTGGAGTCCGCGAAGGTTTCCGCGTCCGGCTTCGGCCTGCTCGCCGAATCCATGGCGCAC
Source organism: Amycolatopsis lurida (assembly GCF_900105055.1). NCBI lineage: Bacteria > Bacillati > Actinomycetota > Actinomycetes > Pseudonocardiales > Pseudonocardiaceae > Amycolatopsis > Amycolatopsis lurida. The sequence goes on along the minus strand of NZ_FNTA01000004.1, from coordinate 1,021,255 downwards.
CTCTTGTCCAAAGACGACGAAGAGGCGGCGTTCGACGGTGATGTCGAATCCGCGCGCGCCAAGCACTCCCGGCTCAACACCTCGCTCACCGAGGCGCAGGACGCCGCCGACGCGGGTGACCGCCGGGTGCGGGCCGCGGCCGACCAGCTGGCGCAGTACGCCACGGACAAGCGCTTCGAGAAGCTCAGCACACCGGTGCGGCAGCAGGTGATCTCGGTCCGCCGTGATCAGCTGCCCGCCCACGCCGCGGAATGGGCGGAGGCGCTGCGGCCCCGGCTGCGCACGCTCACCGACGATCTCGCGCAGATCGACCGGCACCGCGGCGGCATCATCACCCGCCTGCAGGGCATGGTCGACGGTGCGCTGCGAACTCTCCGTGCGGCACAACGGGTTTCGCGGTTGCCGGACGGTCTCGGCGACTGGTCGGGCCAGGAGTTCCTGCGGATCCGCTTCACCGAACTCGAGGAGAACGTGCTCGCCGAGAAACTGGGCGAGGTCGTCGACGAGGCCGCGGTGGGGAAGACCTCCGACGGCCGGGATGTCAAGCGGGACGGGCTATCCCTCGTGCTGCGCGGCGTGCAGGCCGCCGCTCCCAAGGGTTTCCGGGTCGACATGCTGAAGCCGGACTCCGTGCTGCGGACCGAGCGGCAGCGCGTCTCCGAGATCAGGGACGTCTTCTCCGGCGGGCAGCAGCTGACCGCGGCGATCATCCTGTACTGCACCCTGGCGGCGCTGCGGGCGAACAACCGCGGCAAGGCCCGCAACCGGCATTCCGGCGTGCTGTTCCTCGACAATCCGATCGGCCGCGCGTCGGCGGGCTACCTGCTGGAACTGCAGCGCGCGGTCGCGGAGGCGCTGGGCGTCCAGCTGATCTACACCACCGGCCTGTTCGACGCCGGCGCGCTGAGCGAGTTCCCGCTGATCGTGCGGTTGCGCAACGACGCGGACCTGCGGGCGGGGCGCAAGTACCTGTCCGTCGACGCGACGATCCGGAACGCGACCGACGAACTCGGCGAGCCGGACGGCGTCGCGCGGCTTTCGGCGACGCGGCTGTTCACGCGGCCGTCGGACGAGCCAGAACCGGAAGAGGAGACCGCCTAGGTGGCACCGTGTGGCACTCCGGGGCACATGAGCGCTATAGTGCGCTTATGAGCGTTCAGCACGAGATCTCCCAGCGTGATCTCCGGAACCGGTCCGGCGAGATCATGGACGCGGTCGAGCACGGGGAGACCTTCACCGTGACCCGCAGTGGTTCGCCCATCGCCCAGCTGGTCCCGCTGTGCCGCCGTCACGCCGTTTCCCGCGACCAGTTCGCCACCGGCTCGGCCAACGCTCCGCTCATCGACCCGGACGGGTTCCGCGCGGACCTCGACGACGCTTTCGAAGGCGAGGCGGAAGATCCCTATGGCCGCTGAGGTCCACGGCCTGCTCGACACGAACATCCTCATCCTCCGGCGGACGATCGACCACGCCCAGCTGCCGGATCTGATGTCGATCAGCACGATCACGCTCGCGGAACTGTCGGCGGGCCCGCACTACGCCACCGATCCGGCCGAGCGGGCCCGGCGTACGGATCTGCTGCAACGAGTGGAGTCCGAATTCGACCCGCTGCCCTTCGGCACCGAAGCGGCCAGGATCTTCGGCAGGGTGTCGGCGTCCGTGCTCGCGATGGGCAGGACGCCCCGGCGGCGGATGGCCGATCTGATGATCGCGAGCGTGGCCATCGCGCACCGGATGCCGTTGTACACCACCAATCCGCAGGATTTCGAAGGCCTGAAGGAACTTCTCGAGGTCGTTCCCGTCACCCGGCCGGGTCGTTAGAACGACTCCGAATCACGCACGACCCCGTGTCGAGGCCCGGTACTGCCCGGGAGCCTGACGGCGAGCGCGGCGGAAGGCCCGGCTGAACGCGTACACCGAGGTGTAGCCGGCCGAGTGGGCGATGGTGTCCACGGTGGCGTCGGTGTCGCGCAGCCGGACGGCGGCCAGGTCCATCCGCCACTGGGTCAGGTACTCGCCCGGCGTCCGGCCGGTGGTTTCGCGGAAGCGCCGGGTCAGCGTGCTGCGCGAGGTCGCCAGCTCCGTCGCGAGCAGGTCGGTGGTCCATGGTTTCGCCGGGTCCTCGTGGATCTTCGCCAGCGCCACGCTGATCAGCGGATCGCCGAGGACGCCGAGCCAGGTTCCCCGCGCCTCGGCCGGTTTCTCGGTTCGCCACGCGCGAAGCAACTGGACCAGCAGGATGTCGACGAGCCGGTTGAGGACGAATTCGGTGGCGATCTGCGGAGAGGCCAGTTCCCGCGACAACAGGCGGACGGTGTCGTCCAGTCCACCGCCGACATGGTTCGCGCGGATGTGCACCAGCTCGGGCAGGGTGGCCAGCACCTGGGTGGACACCGCCGGGTCGTAGTCGTAGGACGCGCCGAGGACATGGGTGTCCACCTCGCCGGACCCGAGGCGCAACACGCCGCCGCAGGCTCGCGCCTTCTCCGCCGCCGTGCACAGGTTGGGAATGATCGCGACGTCCGGAGCGCTGCGCAGAGTGTGCTCCGGGCCGTTCGGCAACAGGACGACGTCGCCGGGCATGAGCTGCCGCGGCGGGTGCCCGGCCAGTTCCAGCCAGGCGGTGCCGCAGGTGACGGCGTAGAAGGCCGCGCGGGTGATGCCGTGCCAGAGGATGCCCCACGGTCCGGACGCCTCGATCCGCGCTCCGGCGGCGCCGCGGACCCCGCCCACGGCGAGTGCTTCGGCCAACAGGTCCATGGCACCGAGGGTAGTGCTACAGGTGGATATCTTCGTGGCGTTTTCAGGTATCGATACGGTCACCGGGTGCGTCATACGATCAAGGTCATGACTGACACGTTCGACTTCGATCAGATCAACCGCACCGTGATCGCCGAGTTCCGCGAGACCGGCGGGAAGGCGGGCGGCATGTTCGAGGGCTACCCGCTCGTCCTGGTCCACCACACCGGCGCGAAGTCCGGCACTCAGCGGATCGCGCCGCTCGTCCCGCTGCTCGAAGGCGACCGGATCTTCATCTTCGCGAGCAAGGGCGGCTCGGACGACAACCCGGCATGGTTCCACAACCTGGTGGCCAATCCGGACACGAAGGTCGAACTCGGCACCGAGACCTTCCCGGTCCGCGCACGGTTGCTCGCCGGCGCCGAGCGCGACGAGGTCTACGCCAGGCAGTCCGCCGTCATGCCGCAGTTCGCCGAGTACCAGAGCAAGACCCGCCGCGTCATCCCGGTCTTCGAGCTGGAGCGGGTCTAGCCCCTCACGCTCAGCCGTTGTGACACCTGGTGTGCGTGGCGATCGCCGAGTCCGGGCACGGTGGCCTTCCCGCACGGCATTGGCGTCATAAGCCTTGGGGCACGGGAGTCCGGTGAACGCCTGACAGCCGCTCAGTTCGACGTGACGAGGTAACCGATCACGGCGGCCTCCAGGACGAGGAACAACGCCACGATCACCACGAGCCCCAGCTTGCGTTCCCGGCGTGAACGATCGGACTCGGTCACCGTGGGTCGCTCCTTCTGTGCTCTCAGTGTTCGGCGAGGATTGGTATAGATACTTTCCCACCAAAAGTATCGGTATCTCGTATGGGCCCGGCAAGGCCCCGGTAATCTCCCGCGCATGGCGGTTGATCGGATGGGTGTGCGGTGTGTGCCGTGGGCCGGGGACATCCGGATGATCCGCGAGCGCCGGTACACGCTCGCCGACGGTGGCCCATGAGCAGCCCGGGCGCGAAGACGTACGCGAAACCGGACACCGGGTTCGCGTGGCTGCGGATGGTCGGGGCGATCCTGGTCGTCTTCGAGCACTGTTTCCCGATCATCGAACCGAGCCGGATCACCAGCCTGCCGTCGAGCTGGAACATCTCGCTGGGGTACTTCGCGCTCATGGGCTTCTTCGCCATGAGCGGCTACCAGATCGCGGACAGCTGGCGGCGGGACTCCTCGTGGTGGCGGTACCTGCTCAAGCGGGTGTTGCGGATCTGGCCGCCGCTGCTGTTCGTGGTCATGGTGACGGCGTTCGTGATCGGGCCACTCGTGACGGTGCTCAGCCCGCGCGAGTACTGGGGGAATCACGACACCTGGGGCTACGTCGTGAACAACGCGATGCTGTACCCGTTGCAGCATCTGCTCCCGGGCGTGTTCACCGAGAACCCGTACCCGTTCTCCGCGAACGGTTCGATCTGGACGCTCCCGATGGAGACCACCGGATATCTGATCGTGCTCGTCATCGGCCTGGTGGGCGGCCTCGCGCGCGGGCGGATCGTGCTGTTCCCGCTGCTGCTGGCGTTCATGGTGGCGGACGGGATCATGGGGGCCTCGGTGGGTTTCCACGGCGACGCGGGCTCGTTGTTCAGCGTGCCGCTGGGGTCGATGGTGGCGTTCCTGGTGGCGTTCGTCCTCGGCATGCTGCTGCACGGTTACCGGGACCTGATCCCGTTGCGCCCGGCCGTCGCGTACGCGCTGGTGGCGCTCTACCTCGTCGCGAACTTCACCCCGCCCATCGAACCCGCGACGCGGTTCATCCTGCCCATCGCCGCGGGCTACGGCGCGATCACCTGGGCGTACCACTGGCCGCGCCGGTTGGACGGCTACGACCAGTGGGTCTATCCCAGTTACGGGATGTACGTGTGGGGAATGCCGGTGCAGCAGCTGTTCACGCTCGCCGGGGTCCGCGATTCGTACCTGCTGATCGTGCTCGCGGTGCCCACCGCGTACGTCTGCGGGGTGGTCTCCTGGCGGCTGATCGAACGGCCGACCCAGAAACTGCGGATCTACCTCCGGGTGCCGGATGAATCCCGGTCCGCCGACGGAAGACCCGCGCCGAACCCGGACACCGAGGTCACCCAGGTGATTCCGGCCGTCCCTCCCGCGCCGAACCCGGACACCGAGATCACCCAGGTGATCCGGGCCGTCCCTCCTGCTTCGCCGCCACGCCGGCCGGCGCCTCAAGTCGCTCGCTTCAGGCCGCGGCCCGGGGCATCGGTGCCGCCACTGGCCCACGGCCGGGAGCGCCGGAACTGACGGGCGGACCGATCCGTTTTGTCGGGGCCCGGTGGTAGGAACGATCCGTGATCCCCAAGATCGATATCCGGCAGCGCCGTGCCCGGCTCGCGACGCGTCATCGCCTCACCGCGCCCGCCGAGTCGGTGCTCGCCGCCGCGGACGCGGTCGTCGCGCTGCACGCCACCGATCCGGCGTCGGTGCACCTGTCGGCGTGGGCGCGTGTCAAAGGCGACGGCGTCGCGGAGCTGGAAAGCGCGCTGTACGAGGAGCGCACGCTGATCCGGATGCTCGGCATGCGCCGCACGGTCTTCGTCCTCGGTCACGAGAACGCGGCGCTCGTGCAGGCCGCGTGTTCCGCCGATATCGCGAAGAAGCAGCGCCGCCTCCTCGAGCAGCACCTCGGCACGCAGGGCCATCCGGAGAACGTGCCGGAGCCGGAACGCTGGCTCGCCGAGGTCGAGGACGCGACCGAGCGCGCGCTGAAGGCCCGCGGTTCCGCCACGGCTCAGCAGCTGTCGGAGGACGAGCCGCGTCTCAAGCAGCAGTTGCTGATGGCCAAGGGCAAGCCGTACGAGGCGATCGCCAACGTCACCAGCCGTGTCCTGTTCCAGCTCGCGGTCGACGGCCGCATCGTGCGCGGCCGCCCGCGCGGCAGCTGGATCAGCAGCCAGTACTACTGGGCCCCGATGGCGGGCTGGCTGCCACAGGGCCTCGCCGAATGGGACGCCGACGCCGCCAGGGCCGAGCTCGCCCGGCGCTGGCTCTACGCCTACGGTCCCGCTCCGATCGCGGACCTCCGTTGGTGGACGGGCTGGACGGCGGGCCAGACGAAGAAGGCCCTCGCGGCGATTCAGCCGGTCGAGGTCGACCTCGACGGCGTTCCCGGCGTGGTCCTCGCCGACGATCTGGAGCCCGTCGAAGAGCCCGGGCCGTGGGTCGCGCTGCTCCCGTCCCTCGATCCGACGTCGATGGGCTGGATCGAGCGCGACTGGTATCTCGGCCCGCACAAGGCGCCGCTGTTCGACGGCACCGGCAACATCGGTCCCACCGTCTGGGCCGACGGCCGCATCGTCGGCGGCTGGGCGCAGCGCCCGGACGGCGAGGTCGTCCACCACTTCCTGGAGGACGTCGGCGCGGACGTCGAACGGGCCGTCGAGGCGGAGGCGAACCACCTGGCCGAGTGGTTCGGAGAGGTGCGAGTCACGCCGCGGATGCGGACTCCGGTGGAGCGACGACTAGCACAGGGAAGCTGAGAGTTTCGACAAGACGGCCTGGTAGCGATGGTCTTAATCGATTCTTGACCTGACCCACCGAGTGGTGGAAGTCTCGTCAGGGCAAAGAGGGTCGCCCGAGCACGCACGCTAGGGTTGCGCCCGAGTAAAGGACGTCTTTCCGAGGCGATCCCGGACGAGTCTCAAGGGAGTGGCAGCAGTGACGGTTCGCGTAGGTGTCAACGGCTTCGGCCGCATCGGCCGCAACTTCTTCCGGGCCGTGCAGGCCGCCGGTCACGACATCGAGGTTGTCGCGTTCAACGACCTCGGCGACGTCGCCACCATGGCCCACCTGCTCAAGTACGACTCCATCCTCGGCCGTTTCCCGGGCGAGGTCAGCGTCAGCGACGAGGGCATCGTCGTCGACGGCAAGACGATCAAGGCCCTCGCCGAGCGCGACCCGGCCAACCTGCCCTGGGGCGACCTCGGCGTGGACGTCGTCGTCGAATCGACCGGTTTCTTCACCACCGGTGACGCCGCCAAGGCGCACCTCGCCGGTGGCGCCAAGAAGGTCATCATCTCCGCGCCCGCCAAGGGCGAGGACCTGACCGTGGTGCTGGGCGTCAACGACGACAAGTACGACGGTTCGCAGAACATCATCTCGAACGCGTCCTGCACCACCAACTGCCTCGGCCCGCTGGCCAAGGTGCTGAACGACGCCTTCGGTGTCGAGCAGGGCCTGATGACCACGATCCACGCGTACACGCAGGACCAGAACCTGCAGGACGCGCCGCACAAGGATCTGCGCCGTGCCCGTGCCGCCGCGCTGAGCATGGTCCCGACCTCGACCGGTGCCGCCAAGGCCATCGGCCTGGTCCTGCCGGAGCTCAACGGCAAGCTCGACGGCTACGCGGTCCGCGTCCCGGTCCCGACCGGTTCGGCCACCGACCTCACCGTCACGCTGACCAAGAGCGCGACCCTCGAGGAGATCAACGCCGCGTACAAGGCCGCCGCCGAGGGCCCCCTTGCCGGCATCCTGCGCTACAGCGACGACCCGATCGTTTCGGCCGACATCGTCACCGACCCGGCGTCCTGCATCTACGACGCGCCGCTGACCAAGGTCATCGGCAACCAGGTCAAGGTCGTCGGCTGGTACGACAACGAGTGGGGCTACTCCAACCGCCTCGCCGACCTCGTCAAGCTCGTCGGCAACAAGCTCTCCTGAGCCATGGCGCTGAAGAACCTCGAAGACCTGCTGGGCGAGGACGTCTCAGGTCGGTACGTACTCGTGCGTTCCGACCTGAACGTCCCGCTCGACGGGAACAAGATCACCGACGACGGCCGCGTCCGCGCGGCCCTGCCGACCCTCAAGCGCCTCGCCGAGGCGGGCGCGAAGGTGGTCGTCACGGCGCACCTCGGCCGTCCCAAGGGCGAGCCGGACCCGAAGTTCTCGCTCGCGCCCGTCGCCGCGAAGCTCACCGAGCTGCTCGGCGTCGACGTCCCGCTGGCCGGTGACCTGGTCGGCGAGTCCGCCAAGGCCACCGTCGCCGGCCTGACCGACGGCCAGGTGGCCCTGCTGGAGAACGTGCGGTTCGACGCGCGCGAGACCAGCAAGGTCGAGGCCGAGCGTCAGGAGCTGGCCGCAGAGCTGGCCGCGCTCGTCCCGGGTGGCGCGTTCGTCTCCGACGGTTTCGGTGTCGTGCACCGCAAGCAGGCCTCGGTCTACGAGATCGCGCGAGCGCTTCCGGCGTACGCGGGCGGTCTGGTGCTGGCCGAGGTCGACGTCCTCAAAAAGCTCACCGAGGACCTGGCTCGGCCGTACGTCGTCGTTCTCGGTGGCGCGAAGGTGTCGGACAAGCTGGGCGTCATCGCCAACCTGCTGACCAAGGTCGACAGGCTGCTCATCGGCGGCGGCATGGCGTACACCTTCCTCAAGGCCCAGGGCCACGAGGTCGGGAACTCGCTGCTGCAGGAGGACCAGCTGGAGCAGGTCCGCGGCTTCCTCGCCGAGGCGGAGAAGCGCGGAGTCGAGCTGATCCTGCCGGTGGACGTCCTCGCCGCGACGGGCTTCGCCGCCGACGCCGAGTTCGACGTCGTCGACGCGAAGTCCATCCCGGCCGAGCGCATGGGGCTCGACATCGGCCCGAAGTCGCGGGAACTGTTCGCGGGCAAACTGGCCGACGCCGCGACCGTGTTCTGGAACGGCCCGATGGGCGTGTTCGAGTTCGAGTCCTTCGCCGGCGGCACCCGTGCCGTGGCCGAAGCGCTGGTCAAGAGCGATGCCTTCACCGTGGTCGGCGGGGGAGACTCCGCCGCGGCCGTGCGGCAGCTCGGCCTGCCCGAGGACGGCTTCTCGCACATCTCGACCGGCGGCGGCGCGTCGCTGGAGTACCTGGAGGGCAAGGAACTGCCCGGAGTCGCTGTGCTGGGAGAGAACGACTAGTGGCGCGCAAACCGCTCATCGCCGGCAACTGGAAGATGAACCAGAACCACCTCGAAGCCATCGCGCTGGTTCAGAAGATCGCCTTCGCCCTGCCGGAGAAGTACTACGCGAAGGTCGACGTCGCGGTCCTGCCGCCGTTCACCGACATCCGCAGCGTCCAGACGCTGACCGACGGCGACAAGCTGTCGCTCACCTACGGCGCCCAGGACCTGTCGCCGCACGACTCCGGTGCCTACACCGGTGACGTGTCGGGCCCGATGCTGGCGAAGCTGGGGTGCAGCTTCGTCACCGTCGGGCACTCGGAGCGGCGTGAGTACCACGGCGAGTCCGACGAACTGGTGAACAAGAAGGTCAAGGCGGCGCTCAAGCACGGCATCACGCCGATCCTGTGCGTGGGGGAGAAGCTCGAGGTCCGCGAGGCCGGCGAGCACATCGCCCACACCACGACCCAGCTGGTCGAGGGTCTCAAGGGGCTCAAGGCCGAGCAGGTCAAGGACGTCGTCGTCGCCTACGAGCCCGTCTGGGCGATCGGGACCGGCAAGGTCGCGACCCCGCAGGACGCCGAGGAGGTGTGCGGAGCCATCCGCGCCACCCTCGCCGAAAAGTACGGTGCCGAGGTCGCGTCCTCGGTCCGCGTGCTCTACGGGGGCTCGGCCAAGGCCAACAACATCAGTGACCTCGTCGCCTGCGAGAACATCGATGGTGCGCTCGTCGGTGGTGCCAGCCTGGATGGTGACGAATTCACCAAACTCTGCGCACTCGCCGCGGGCGGGCCCCTGCCCTGATCGGGGCACCTACCGGGTAACCTGGGTATCCGGTCCGTCACACAGCAGTGGACGAGTCCAGGAGTACGGTGTGTCCTGGCGGTGCTGGGTTGTTTCAAATCCCGGCCGCCTGTGCACACCGTTTTCCTGCATTCTCCAAGAGCGCAGAGGATGACATGAAGCTGTTCCTGCAAATCCTGTTGATCGCCTCCAGCGTGCTGCTGGTGGTCGCCGTGTTGCTGCACCGCGGCCGTGGTGGCGGTCTGTCTTCGCTGTTCGGTGGCGGTATGCAGTCGAGCCTCTCCGGCTCGAGCGTGGCCGAGAAGAACCTCGACCGGATCACGCTGCTACTGGGCGCGGTGTGGCTGATCAGCATCATCGGCCTCGGGCTCCTGCTCAAGGTCTGATCGACCCAGGTGTTTCGGCGTGCCTATGGGGGGCGCGCCGCCGATCCCTATAGGTGTGAGGATTCATGGTTGGCGGTAACGCGATTCGGGGCACCCGTGTGGGTGCCGGTCCTTCGGGCGAATCGGAACGGGGTGAGTCGGCGCCGCGGCGCCGTATTTCCTACTGGTGCGCCAACGGGCACGAGGCACAGCCCTCGTTCTCGATGGACGCCGAGATTCCCGACGAGTGGGATTGCCCGCGCTGCGGACTCCCCGGTGGGCAGGACGAGAAGAACCCTCCTGCCGCGCCGCGGACCGAGCCTTACAAGACTCACCTCGCGTACGTGAAGGAACGGCGTTCCGACGCCGACGGCGAGGCCATTCTCGCCGAGGCGCTGGAGCGGTTGCGCCAGCGCCGGGAGATCTAGTCACCGCTGTTCAGGGCTGAGTCCGCGTCCGCTATCCCGTCGCCAGGGCGGTGGGATAGCGGGGCCCGCGGCCATCCGGGTTCAGCGCAGCTCCGCCGACCGGCCGGTCATCGGTCGAGCGGGTACCGGGCACGCACCCGGAACCCGCCGTCCTCGGTGTCGGCGGTCTCGAAGCTCCCACCCAGCAGTCGAGCGCGTTCGGCCAGCCCGGTCAGCCCGTGCCCTCCCGAGGGCAGGGCCGCACCGGGGGTCCGGGCGCGCTCGTTGCGTATTTCGACCTTGAGCGAACCGTGCTCCCCTTGGATCCGGATGGTGGCGGTGGCGCCGGGCGCGTGCTTGTGCACGTTGGTCAGGCATTCCTGCACCGTCCGGTAGGCCGCCGCCGAAACCTGGCTGGGCAGCAGGTCGGGGATCCGCTCGACGGTCAGGTGCACCGGGACGTCCGAACCGCGGATCAGCCGGTCGAGTTCGTTGATCCCCGGCCGGGGCCCGTCGTCTTCGGAGCCCGAGCGGAGCACGCTCACGAGTGAACGCAGTTCCTCGAGCGTCTTGGTGCTCAGCTTCCGGATGACCTGCGCGGTTTCGAGGGAGCGGGCGTCGGTGGTCTGCGCCTGCAGTGCGCCGGCCTGCATCGCGATCAGGGTGATCTGGTGCGAGACGACGTCGTGCATCTCCCGCGCGAGGCGGGCGCGTTCCTCCGCACGCACGGCGTCGGCGTGGAAGCGGCGCTCACGATCGCGGCTGGCGGCGAGTTCGGAGAGCTTCTGCGAGATCTCGGTCCGCGCTCCGATGAGCAGGCCGATGGCCACCGGCATCCCGGCGACGATGACGCCGTAGATGCCGTCCAGGACGTGCTCGCGCCAGCTGAGTTCGACGAAGTCGGCCAGCGGCCACTGGACGAACCGGCAGGTGAAGACGAGGGCGAACCCGGTCCAGGTCTGCCAGTGCATCTGTTTGCGGGTGGCGAGGAAGCCGAGTGCGATCATCGCGGCCAGCTGTGACCAGCCCGCCAGGAACCCGGGGACGGTGACGATCACCGCGAGGAACGGCAACTTGCGCCGGAAGGCGAGGCCGAGGCACGCGGCGCCGGACAGGTAGATCGAGTACGGCTGAGCCTTCTCGGGGATCACCAGCCACACGTCGAGCGCGGCCAGGAAGATCGCGAGTGTGTCGATGCCCAGCGCGACCAGCGCCGGGCGTTTGATCTTGGCGAACGAAATGACCCCGGCGGCACGGCGCATCCGGTCGGCGGCGTCCGCTCCGGAGCCGCCCACCGAGATACCTGGCATCGAGAGACCCTCTGTGCTCATCGCTGGCGACCTCACTCGTCTTGTGGACTTGGATGGTGAGACGTGTTCTTCGCCCGAACGGGACGCGCAGGAACGAACAAATGTGCGGATGCTAACGGGTGGATGTACAAGGGCGGTAAGTTTCCCCCAGTCGGGCTAGCGACTGTCCGGTCACTGTCCGCTCTGCGGACAAGTGCATGAACGTTCGGTCGGTCGAATCCACACCGGACCACCCGGGCTCGGTGGTCCGTCGATCGTTTCGACGCGCGAACAAGTCCTCTCTGATGCCGAAGCCCCCGGAAGTTGATCTACGTCACGTTTCGTGGCCGCGCGGTGACCCTGCCGCGCATTCTTCCCGTCCTTCAGCGTAGGGAAGGAGGCCTTCGCGGACTTCCGCCATGGGGGTATCACTACCGGGTGGTCGCGCTCGAACTCGCGACTCGCGTGCCTGAAGGCGTAACTCGCGTGCTTGAAGGCGTAACTCGCAGATACGCCTCCAAGCACGCGAGTTACGTCTCTGATCACGCGAGTCGCGCCTTGGGGCACCTCGCCCGCAGCCACCCGAAGCGCGTGAAGGCCCCCTTCCCTCGGCTCAGCCGAGGGAAGGGGGCCTTCACGCGTGAAAGGTCAGGCGGACGGAGTCTCGTAGACCTTCGTGAGTTTCGAGGCGGAGCCTCGGTCCAGCAGCCAGAGCGTGCGACGCGAGCCGCGTGCTCCCGCCACCGGGATCTCGACCTCGCCCGCACCGGCCAGCGCCTGCGCGACGGCGTCGGCCTTGGCGTCGCCGCCGGTGACCAGCCAGATGTCCTGCGCGCGACGGATCGCGGGCAGGGTCAGCGAGATCCGGGTCGGCGGCGGCTTCGGGCAGTCCCGCACGGCGACGACCGAGCGCTCCTTTTCGTGCACCGCCGGGCTGTCGGGGAAGATCGAGGCGGTGTGCCCCTCCCCGCCGAGCCCCAGCAGCATGATGTCGAACGCCGCGTCGTTGGCCGCCAGGACCTCCGCGTAGGCCGCGGCCGCCGCATCGACGTCGTCGCCGAACTCGCCGTCCGAGGGTGCCATGGCGTGCACCCGCTTCGGGTCGAGCGGGACGTGGTCGAGCAGCGCCTCGCGGGCCTGCTTCTCGTTGCGGTCGTCCGAGTCCGCCGGGACGAAGCGCTCGTCACCCCAGTAGAGGTCCAGACGCGACCAGTCGATGGCGTCACGGGCACTGGACTCGCGCAGTTCGCGCAGGATCGCGATCCCGGTGCCGCCGCCGGTGAGCACCACCGAAGCGGAGCCCTTGGCGGCCTGGACGTCGACGATCCGGGTGACCAGCCTGGCCGCCGCGGCGGCGGCCAGGAGATCCGGGTTCTCGTAGACGACGACCTCGGTCTTGCTCATGAGGCGCTCTTCGCGGTCTTGGCGGCCGGAGCCTTCTTCGTCGCCGGAGCCGTCTTCTTCGCCGGAGCGGCCTTGGCCGCGGTGCCCGACGAGATCTTGCCCAGCCCGTTCAGCGAAGCCTCGTAGACCTCGTCCGGGTCGAGCCGCCGCAGCTCCTCGATCAGGCAGTCCTTGTTGTTCCGCCGCTGCAGGGCGATACGGCGCGTCGGCTGGCCCGGCTGGGTCAGCATGCCGACCCGCCCGTCCGGCCGGTGCAGTTCCACCGGCCCGGAACGCCGGTCCAGCGTCACCGAGATGATGCCCGCGGCACCGCTGCTCTTGACCCGCTTCACCGGCACCTTGAGGTACTCGGCCAGCCAGCCGGCGAGCAGTTCGGTCGACGGCGAGTCGGCCTCACCGGTCACGGTCGCGCCGGTGACCTTCTCATGTGGCGGAAGGTCCAAAGCGGACACCAGCTGTGCGCGCCAGCTGGTCAGCCGGGTCCACGCCAGGTCGGTGTCACCCTCCACATAGGACTTCGCCCGCGTGGTGAGTGCCCTTATGGGCGCCTTTTCCGCCGCCGAGTCGGTGATCCGGCGCTGCGCCAGCTCACCGAGCGGGTCCTTGGCCGGAGCCTTCGGACCGGTGCCCGGCCACCAGGTGACGATCGGCGCGTCCGGCAGCAGCAACGGCACGACCGCGCTCTGTCCCTGCGAGGCCAGCGGGCCGTAGAGCCGCAGGACGATGACCTCGCTCGCGCCGGCGTCCCCGCCGACCCGGATCTGGCCGTCGATCCGCGGCGCCGCGGTCCGCGCGCCCTTGGCCACCACGATCACCCGCGAGGGGTGTTCCCGGCTGGCCTCGTTGGCGGCTTCGATCGCCTCTTCGAGTTTGTCGTCGTCGTCGGCGACTATGACCAGCGTCAGCACGCGGCCGAGCGCGACCTGCCCGCCCTGTTCGCGGATCTCGACGAGTTTCTTGTTCAGCTGCGACGTCGTGGTCGACGGCAGGTCGATGATCACGGACGCCTCCAGTTCCGGCCGGTACGCTCCAGCATTTCGTCCGCGGACGGCGGTCCCCACGAACCGGGCGGGTACGCCTCGGGCGCGCCCTTCTTGGCCCAGTGGTCGAGGATCGGGTCCAGGATCTCCCAGGACAGTTCGACCTCTTCGTTCACCGGGAACAGCGATGGTTCGCCGAGCAGCACGTCCAGGATGAGCCGTTCATAGGCCTCCGGGGACGACTCGGTGAACGCGTGCCCGTAGCCGAAGTCCATGGTGACGTCGCGGACCTCCATCGTGGTCCCCGGCACCTTCGACCCGAACCGCAGCGTGATGCCCTCGTCGGGCTGTACCCGGATCACCAGCGCATTCTGGCCCAGTTCCTCGGTGGAGGTCGAGTCGAACGGAAGATGCGGCGCCCGCTTGAACACCACGGCGATCTCGGTGACCCGGCGGCCCAGCCGCTTGCCGGTGCGCAGGTAGAACGGAACCCCCGCCCAGCGGCGGTTCTGCACCTCCAGCGTCACGGCGGCGTAGGTCTCGGTGATCGAGTCCTTCGCGAAACCGCCCTCCTGCAGCAGGCCCGGCACCTTCATGCCGCCCTGCCAGCCGCCCGCGTACTGCCCGCGCGCGGTGGTCTCGTCGAACGGCGCCAGCGGCTTGGTCGCCGAAAGCACCTTGACCTTCTCCGCCCGGAGCGCGCGCGGAGCGAACGAGACCGGCTCCTCCATCGCGGTCAGCGCGAGGAGCTGCAGCAGGTGGTTCTGGATGACGTCGCGTGCGGCGCCGATACCGTCGTAGTACCCCGCGCGGCCGCCGAGACCGATGTCCTCGGCCATGGTGATCTGCACGTGGTCGACGTAGTTGGCGTTCCAGATCGGCTCGAACAGCTGGTTGGCGAACCGCAGCGCCAGCAGGTTCTGCACCGTCTCCTTGCCGAGGTAGTGGTCGATGCGGAACACCGACTCCTCGGGGAAGACGTCGTTCACGATCTCGTTGAGCTCCTTGGCGCTCTTGAGATCGCGGCCGAAGGGCTTCTCGATGACGACACGGCGCCAGGTGTCTTCGCTCGCCTCGGCGAGACCGGAGCGGGCGAGCTGCTTGGTCACCACCGGGAACGCGCTCGGCGGGATCGACAGGTAGAACGCGGTGTTGCCACCGGTGCCCCGTTCGGCGTCGAGGTCCTTGACCGTCTGCGCGAGCCGGTCGAAGGCGTCGTCGTCGTCGAAGGTGCCCTGGACGAAGCGGATCCCTTCGGCGAGCCGGTTCCACACCGACTCCTTGAACGGCGTCCGCGCGTGCTCCTTGACCGAGTCGTGCACGAGCTCGCCGAAGTCCTGGTGCTCCCAGTCCCGCCGGGCGAACCCGACGAGCGAGAACCCGGCGGGCAGCAGCCCGCGGTGGGCGAGGTCGTAGATCGCCGGCATCAGCTTCTTGCGGGCGAGGTCACCGGTGACGCCGAAGATCACCAGACTGGACGGCCCGGCGATCCGCGGCAGCCGCTTGTCGCGCGGGTCGCGCAGCGGGTTGTTCCAGGCTCGTGTCACTCGCCGGCCTCCTGTACCGCGCGGACCAGTTCGGCCAGGCCGGCGGCCCGGTCGGTGAGGTGCAGGCGCAGCACCGGACGGCCGTGCTCGGCGAGCACCTGGCCGTCGCCCAGTGCCTGCGCGTGCTGCAGGACGCCGAGCGTGTACGGCCGGTCCGGAACGTCGAGATCGTCCTCGACGGCGCCGGTGATCTGCAGGAAGACACCGTTCTGGTGCCCGCCCTTGTGGTACTGCCCGGTCGAGTGCAGGAACCGCGGCCCCCACCCGAAGGTGGTCTGGCGGCCGGTGCGCTTGGCGATCTCGCCGCGCAGGACCGCCGTCGACGCGTCGTCGAGCCGGTCGAGGTACGCCTGCACCGCGATGTAGCCGGTTTCCGGAGCGGAATCGAAGAAAGCCCGCAGGATTTCCGCGAGCTTTCCGTCGGTGGCAACACCCGCCGAGCCGAACACCTCGACCGCGCCGTCCACAGTGGACGGCTTCTCGCCGCCCTTGAGCTTGTCCGGGTTGTCCAGCAGCGACCGCGCGGCCTTCTTGGCGGCCTCGACGTCGGGCTGGTCGAACGGGTTGATCCCGAGCAGCCGTCCGGCGAGCGCGGTGGCGAACTCCCACAGCAGGAACTGCGCGCCGAGCGAACCGGTCACGGAGATCTTCGCCGCGCCTTCCGCCTCGCCGACGGCCACCGGAGTGGCGTCGCCCTTGGCGTCGGCGAACCCGGGGGAGTCCGGGCCCTCGACGGCGACCGGGAGGAGACCGGTGCCCTGTTTGCCGGTGGACTCGGCGATCAACTGCTCCGCCCAGTCGGCGAAGCCCTTGATCCCGGAACCGGTGTCGCCGATGACGACCTTCTCGGCACCCTTTTCGTGCGCCGCGGCCCACGCCGCCGCGAGCTTGACCGCGGGGTTGTCCACGGAATCGGCGGCCAGCTCGTCGGCCACCGAAGCGGCCTGGTCGAGCAGACGGGCGACGTCCGCGCCGGCGAGCCCGGCCGGGACGAGCCCGAACGCGGTCAGCGCCGAGTAGCGGCCTCCGACGTTCGGGTCGGCGAGGAAGACCTTGCGGTAACCCTCCTTTTCGGACAGTTCCGCGAACGGCGAGCCGGGGTCGGTGACGACCACGATCCGCCGGGCCGCGTCGATGCCCGCGTCGGCGAAGGCCTTCGCGAAGATCCGGCGGTGGCTGTCGGTCTCGACGGTGCCGCCGGATTTCGACGACACGACGATGACCGTGCGCTCCAGGTCACCGGCCAGAGCGTCGGCGACCTGACCCGGGTCGGTGGTGTCGAGGACCGTCAGCGGGACGCCGTCGGTCGCGGTGATGACCTCGGGGGCCAGCGACGAACCGCCCATGCCCGCGAGGACGACACGGTCGACGCCCTCGGAGCGCAGGTCGGTCCGCAGTGCCTCGATCTCGCCGATCAACGGCCGCGAGGACTTGTGCAGCGTCGTCCACGAGAGACGGATCGACGCTTCGGACTCGGCTTCGGGACCCCACAGTGTGGCGTCCTGGGACGCCAGTTTCGATGCGCCCTGGTCGGCGACGAGCCGCTCCGCGAACGGAGCGGCTTCGCCGGCCAGGGCGGCGTCGACGATTTCGACGCCGGTCGTTTCCCCTGCCATGGTCGGTGATCAGTCCTTTGCCTTTTCCAGCTGCCCGGTGACGGTCTCGAGAAGTTCGGTCCACGACTTCTCGAACTTTTCGACGCCCTCGTTCTCGAGGGTGAGGAAAACGTCGGTGATGTCGATGCCGACAGCGCTCAGCTTGTCGAAGACGGCCTGCGCGTCGGTGCCCTTGCCGGTCACCGTGTCACCGGTGATCTCGGCGTGGTCGCCCGCGGCTTCGAGGGTCTTCTCCGGCATCGTGTTGACCGTGTCCTTGACGACGAGCTGGTCCACGTAGCGGGTGTCGGAGTACTGCGGGTCCTTCACGCCGGTGGAGGCCCACAGCGGACGCTGCGGGTTCGCGCCTGCCTCGGCGAGCGCCTTCCAGCGGTCCGAAGCGAACAGCTCCTCGAACGCCGCGTACGCGAGCCGCGCGTTGGCGATGGCGGCCTCACCACGCAGCGCGGTGGCGGCGTCGGTGCCGATCGCGTCGAGCCGCTTGTCGATCTCGGTGTCCACACGGGACACGAAGAACGACGCGACCGAGTGGATGCCCTTGAGATCGTGTCCGTTGGCCTTCGCCTGCTCAAGCCCGGCGAAGTAGGCCTCGATGACCGCCCGGTACCGCTCGACCGAGAAGATCAGCGTGACGTTGACGCTGATGCCCTCGGCCAGGGTCTTGGTGATCGCCGGGAGACCCTCTTCGGTGGCCGGGATCTTGATCAGCACGTTCGGCCGGTCCACGGTCTTCCACAGGTCCTGCGCCTCGGCCACCGTCTTGTCGGAATCCTTGGCCAGCCGCGGGTCCACCTCGATGGACACCCGGCCGTCGACCCCGTTCGTGGCGGTGTAGACGTCGCGGAACAGGTCCGCGGCGTTGCGCACGTCGGTGGTGGTCAGCTCGCGGATGGTGGCCTCGACGTCGGCGCCGCGGGCGGCGAGCTCCTTGGTCTGCTCGTCGTACGCCTCGCCCTTCGACATCGCGTTGGCGAAGATCGTGGGGTTGGTCGTCACGCCGACGACGTGCTTGTCGCGGATCAGGGCGGCGAGGTTGCCGGTGTTCAGGCGCTCACGGGACAGGTCGTCGAGCCAGATCGAGACGCCTGCCTCGGACAGCTGAGCGAGCTTGTCGTTGCTCATTGCTGTGTCATCCCCTTCAGTTCTTGGTGTTGGCGATCGAGCGACGGGCGGCCTCGACGACTGCCTCCGCGGTGAAACCGAACTCACGGAACAGTGTGGCGGCGTCGGCCGAAGCACCGAAGTGCTCGATCGAAACGTTCACCCCGGCGTCACCGGTGAAGCGGTGCCACGACTGGGCGATACCGGCTTCCACGGAAACGCGTGCCTTGACCGACGGCGGGATGACCGAGTCCTTGTAGGACTGGTCCTGCGCGTCGAACCACTCGACACACGGCATCGAGACGACGCTCGCCGGGATGCCGTCGGCCTCGAGGGTCTTGCGGGCCTCGACGGCCAGCTGGACTTCGGAGCCGGTCGCGATCAGCACGACCTCGGGGTTGCCGTCGGACGCTTCGGCGAGGACGTAACCGCCCCGCTTGACGCCTTCGGCGCTGGTGCCCTCCAGGACCGGCACGTTCTGCCGGGTCAGCGCGAGGCCCGACGGGTGGTGGACGTCCTCCAGGACGGCCTTCCACGCGTACGCGGTCTCGTTGGCGTCCGCCGGGCGGACGACGTTGAGGCCGGGGATGGCGCGCAGGGCGGAGAGCTGCTCGATCGGCTGGTGGGTGGGGCCGTCCTCGCCCAGGCCGATCGAGTCGTGCGTCCACACGTAGGTGACCGGCGCCTTCATCAGCGCGGCCAGCCGCACGGGCGGGCGCATGTAGTCGGAGAAGATCAGGAACGTCGCGCCGTAGGGGCGGGTGCCGCCGTGCAGCGCGATGCCGTTGAGGATCGAGCCCATCGCGTGCTCGCGGATGCCGAAGTGCAGCGTCCGGCCGTACGGGCTGGTCTTCCACATGTCGGTGGAAGCCTTCTCCGGGCCGAACGAGTCGGCCCCCTTCATGGTGGTGTTGTTGCTCTCCGCGAGGTCCGCGGAACCGCCCCACAGCTCGGGAAGCGGCTCGGCGAGGGCGTTGAGCACCTCACCGGAGGCCTTGCGGGTCGCGATGCCCTTGGCGTCCGGCTCCCACTTCGGCAGGTTGTCCGCGAAGCCCTCGGGCAGCGTGCGGGTCGACATCCGGTCCGCGATCTTCTTGCGCTCCGGGTTCGCGGCGCCCCACGCCTCGAACTTCTCCTGCCATTCGGCGCGGGCGGTCTTGCCGCGGTCGACCGCCTGGCGGGTGTGCGCGATGACCTCGTCGTCGACCTGGAAGCTCTGCTCCGGGTCGAAGCCCAGGATCTCCTTGACCGCGGCGACCTCTTCGGCGCCGAGCGCGGCACCGTGTGCCTTGCCGGTGCCCATCTTCTTCGGCGCCGGGTACCCGATGACGGTCTTCAGCGCGATGAACGACGGGCGCTCGGTCTCGGCCTTCGCGGCCTTGATGGCCTCTTCGATCGCGACGACGTCTTCGCCACCCTCGACGACCTGGGTGTGCCACCCGTACGCCTCGTAGCGCTTCACGACGTCTTCGGACAGCGCGATCTTGGTGTCGTCCTCGATCGAGATCTCGTTGTCGTCCCAGAAGACGATCAGGTTGCCCAGCTCCTGGCGGCCGGCGATCGAGGAGGCCTCGGCGGTGACGCCCTCTTCGATGTCACCGTCGGAGGCGACGACGTAGACGTAGTGGTCGAAGATGCTCTCGCCCTGCGGAGCGTCCGGGTCCAGCAGACCGCGCTCGCGGCGGGCCGCCATCGCCATGCCGACCGCGTTGGCCAGGCCCTGTCCGAGCGGGCCGGTGGTGGTCTCGACGCCCTTGGTGTGGCGGTACTCCGGGTGACCCGGGGTCTTCGAGTCCCACTTGCGCAGCTGCTTCAGGTCTTCCAGCTCCAGGCCGAACCCGGCGAGGTACAGCTGGATGTAGAGGGTGAGGCTCGAGTGGCCGGCGGAGAGGACGAAGCGGTCACGAGCGGGCCACTCGGGGTCCGCCGGGTCATGACGCAGCGTCCGCTGGAAGAGCGTGTACGCGAGCGGCGCCAGGCTCATCGCGGTGCCGGGGTGACCGCTGCCGCAGTTCTCGACCGCGTCCGCGGCGAGCACCCGAACGGTGTCGACGGCCCGCGTGTCGAGGTCGGTCCAGTCGGCGGGCACGTTGCGCCGGAGGAGTGGGTTCTTCTCGCTGGTAGAGGCGGTTTCGGACACTGAACTCGAACTCCCCGTCATCAGGTTGTGGCTTCTCTTCCCTCGTGGGTAACCCATGGGTACCGCTACTAATCTCAATCGATCCGGAAGGGACGATATTCCTGGTCCGGGCCGTTCGCAGAGGTACGCCGCGAGCTACCGCGGCCAGCCTAATGGTTCGGCCGGTCGAGGACCCGCGATCACCCTCTGGAAACAGCACGTCTAACATCGGGGAAGGGTTCAGAACACTCCGGATCCGGGGCCGCCACATCACCCGGAAGCCTGGTGGGCCCGGCCCCGAAAACTGACGCAGGGAGTGAAATGTCGTTGGTGAACGCTGCGCACGGACGCAGTGACAGCACCAGCGCCGTACATCCGACCGGTGAACGACCGCACGGTGGCCGGCGAACAATCCGCCAGGTCGTCGGCGCGTACGCCGCCCTCGCGAAGCCCAGGGTGATCGAGCTCCTCCTCGTCACCACGATTCCCGCGATGTTCCTGGCAGGCCGGGAAATCCCGTCGCCGTGGCTGGTTCTCGCGACGCTCGT
The DNA here is from genome assembly GCF_900105055.1 of Amycolatopsis lurida. Classification (NCBI taxonomy): domain Bacteria; kingdom Bacillati; phylum Actinomycetota; class Actinomycetes; order Pseudonocardiales; family Pseudonocardiaceae; genus Amycolatopsis; species Amycolatopsis lurida. Next base: position 1,000,425 of record NZ_FNTA01000004.1, on the reverse strand, counting down.
GGGCGGCACCATGGCCGCCGGCAGCGCCAACGCCTTGAACTGCGTCATCGACGCGGACATCGACAAGGTGATGAACCGCACCAAGCGCCGTCCGCTGGTGAAGGAATCGGTGCCCCGGCGCGGCGCGCTGATCTTCGGTCTCGTGCTCGGCGTCCTGTCGTTCGTCGTGCTCTATTTCACGGTGAACCTGCTCTCGGCGATCCTCGCGATCGTGACGATCCTCTTCTACATCTTCGTCTACACGCTGGTGTTGAAGCGGCGTACGTCACAGAACGTCGTCTGGGGCGGTGCGGCTGGCTGCATGCCGGTCGTCATCGGCTGGGCCGCCGTCACCGGCACCGTCGAGTGGCCCGCGTTCGTGATGTTCGGCGTCATCTTCTTCTGGACCCCGCCGCACACGTGGGCGCTGGGCATGAAGTACCGCGACGACTACGAGCGCGCCGGTGTGCCGATGCTGCCGGTGGTCGCCACCCCGCAGCACGTGGCGCGGCAGATCGTCATCTACTCGTGGGTGATGGTCGCCTGGACGCTGCTGCTGGTCCCGGTGACGAGCTGGATCTACACCACGTTCGCGATCCTGGCGGGCGGCTGGTTCCTCTTCTACGCGCACAGCCTGAACGCGGCGGTGCGGCGCGGCGAGGAGACCAAGCCGATGTCGCTATTCCACCGGTCGAACACGTACCTGATGATCGTGTTCGTCGCGCTGGCGGTGGACTCGGCGATCGGGCTGCCGGTCATCGGGCTGCCTTTCTGATCTTGTAGCGCGTGAAGGCCCCCTTCCCTCGGCTCAGCCGAGGGAAGGGGGCCTTCACGCGTGTGGTGCTCTGGTGGCGGGAGAGTTCCCAATGTCGCATTCGGGGCACCAAGCTGCTCACGGTCATCCCGAGGACGTGCGGCCCGCCTGTCGTGAAGGTGCCTTCGGACCCGGCTTCCCACCTGATGGAGTGCGCTACCCGGCCCGGCTACCCGTCAGTACCGTCCGGCGGAGTGACGAGCACAACCGAACGCCCGGCCACCGTCCGAGCCGGGCGCGCGACCATGGCGGTCGCCTGCCTGATCGTCTTCACCGCGCAGATGGCGACGACGATCTACCTTCCCGCCCTCCCGCTGATCGAGCGCGACTTCGGGGTGTCGCGCAGCGTCGCGGCGCTGTCGGTGTCGCTGTTCGTCATCGGCGCGGCGGCACCGGTGGTGCTGTGGGGCCGGGCGGCCGACCGGCTCGGTCGCCGGGCCGCGTTGCTGGCGTCGCTGGGCCTGTTCGCCGTGTCGAGCGCGGTGCTCATCGTCACCACGTCACCCACGTGGCTCCTCGTTCTCCGTGCCCTGCAAGGGATCGGTGCCGGAGGCGCGGCGATCATCGCCCGTATCGCCGTGCGGGACCTCGGTGACGGCGACGCGCTCGCCAAGCGGCTTTCGGTGCTGTCCATCGCGTTCGTCACCGCACTCGGCGGCGGGCAGTTCGCCGGCGGGCTGATCGGCGGGTGGCAGGGCGGTTTCGCGGTGCTGACGGCGGCGGGGGTGCTCTGCGTCATCGGCACGCTGACGATTCCGCTCCGCAAGAGCAGCGGCGAGAAGATGGGCATGGTCCGGATCTATCTCCGGATCCTCGCCGTTCCGGCGTTCCTGCGGCCGACGATCGCGGCGGGGCTCGGCTTCGCGACGATCGTCCTTCTCCAGGAGGTCGCGCCGTTCGTCTTCCAGCGGCACTTCGGGTTGAGCGTGGAGCAGTACGGCAGCCTCGGCCTCCTGTTCGGGCTGGCCTACTTCGGCGGCGCACTGCTGGTGAACCGGCTGGCCGCCCGCAAGGGCTCACCGTGGCTGATGCGGGCGGGCGCGCTGGTCATGACCGGTGCCGGCGCGCTGACGATCGCGTTGTGGCTCGTGCCCGCGATCCCGCTCACGGCCGCGCTCGTGACGTTCATCGCGCTGTACTGCGGGATCACCTTCGGCCAGGCCGCGCTCTTCCCGAGCAGCATGGCCGTCGCGGTGAGCGAAGTGCCCGCGCACGACGCGTACGCCGTCGCGCTGTGCGGCTTCGTCGCGCAGTCCATCGCGGGTGTCGCGGCCACCATCGCCGTCCTGCTCCACGAGAACGTCCTGTGGGCCGTCGTCGTCACCGTCCTCTCCCTCGCCGCCTTCCTCCTGGTCCGGGTGAGAGCGCGGGAATGAGATGATGGCGGGCGCCGTTGTAACTCGTTCGGCCCCTGTCCCACCTCTCGAAAGCAGGCTGCTTTTGTCCGTGTCCCCGGACCGGGAACCCGACGCGCTCGAGCAGGACGTCGCGCTCGAGCAGCAGTACGTCACCACCCTCTACCGCAAGCTCGACGCCGAACGCGTGGACGCGCAGCGCAGGCTCGACGAGACGCTGCGCCAGACCGGCGGAACCCCGCAGGCGCGCACCGAACGCGACGTCGCCACGACGCTGTACACCGACAGGCTGGCCCAGCTGAGCTCCGTCGAGCAGGGCCTGTGCTTCGGCCGCCTCGACTTCCTTCCGGAGCATGGCGAGGAGACCACCTACATCGGGCGGCTCGGACTGTTCGACGAGGACGACGAGTACCGTCCGCTGCTCGTCGACTGGCGCGCGCCGGTCGCGCGGCCCTTCTACCTCGCCACCGCCGCTTCACCCGAAGGTGTGCGGCGCCGCCGCCACATCCGGTCGCTGAGCCGGAAGGTCGTCGGCGTCGACGACGAGATCCTCGACCTCTCCGCCGCCGACCAGGGCCAAGACCTCGGCCTCGCGGGCGAGGCGGCGCTGCTGGCCGCCCTCGAACGCCGTCGCACCGGCGAGATGAGCGACATCGTCGCCACCATCCAGGCCGAACAGGATCGCATCATCCGCGCGTCGCCGAACGGAGTCCTGGTGGTCCAGGGCGGCCCGGGAACCGGCAAGACCGCCGTCGCGCTGCACCGCGCGGCGTACCTGCTCTACACGCATCGCCAGCAGCTGACCACGCGCGGCGTGCTGGTGGTCGGGCCGAACAGCACGTTCCTGCGCTACATCGGGCAGGTCCTGCCGTCGCTGGGCGAGACCGGGGTGCTGCTGGCCACGATCGGGCAGCTGTACCCGGGGCTGGACGCCGACGGCCCGATCACCCGCGAGGCCGCCGAGATCAAAGGCCGTCCGGTGATGGCCGACGTGCTCGCCAACGCGGTCCGCGACCGCCAGCGCGTGCCCGAACCGGTGCTGGAGATCGAGTTCGAGCGCGAGATCCTCATGCTCGACCGCAAGACCTGCACCGAGGCGCGGACACGGGCCCGCCGGTCGCGCCGCCCGCACAACCTCGCCCGGCGGATCTTCGTCTCGGACCTCCTCGACGCGCTGACCCGGCAGGCCGCCCGCAAACTGGGGGAGGACCTGCTCGACGCGCGGGACGTCCAGGACATCCGGGCCGAGGTCGCCGCGGACAAGAACGTGGCGGCCGCGATCGACGGGCTGTGGCCGAAACTCACCCCCGAGATCGTGCTCGACGAGCTGTTCGCCGACCGCGAACGGTTGCGCAGCGCGGCCGGAAAAGCCCTGTCGGACACCGACCGTGAGCATCTCTACAGCCCGACCGACGCGAAGTGGAGCCCGTCGGACGTCCCCCTGCTCGACGAACTCGCCGAGCTGCTCGGCGAGGACGACACCGAAGCCCGGGCCGAGGCCGCTCGCCGCGAGCGGGAAGACCGCGCCTACGCGGAAGGCGTGCTCGACATCCTCGAACAGGACGAGGAGATCGTCGACGAGGAACTGCTGCGGGTGGGCGACGTCCTCGACGCGGAGCTGTTCGCCGAACGTCAGCAGCGCCGCAGCGAGATGACCGCGGCGCAGCGGGCCGCCCAGGACCGGACGTGGACCTTCGGGCACGTGATCGTCGACGAGGCGCAGGAGCTGACCGCGATGGACTGGCGGCTGCTGATGCGCCGGTCGCCGAACCGGTCGATGACGCTGGTCGGCGACGTCGCCCAGACCGGGGCGGCCGGCGGGGCGCGGACGTGGGGCGAGGCGCTTTCGCCGTACGTCGCCGATCGCTGGCGACTCGAGGAACTGACCGTGAACTACCGGACCCCGGCGGAGATCATGGCCGTCGCGTCCCGGGTGCTCGCCGAGGTCAACCCGGAACTCGAGGCGCCGGTTTCGGTGCGGGAGACGGGTTTCGAACCCTGGCTCCGGTCCGTGGCCCCGGCGGATCTCACCGCGGAACTGCCCCGCCTCGTCGATGCCGAACTGTCCGCTGTGGACGGTGGAACGGTCGCCGTGCTGTGTCCGTCGCCCCTGGTCGCTTCGCTCTCGGAGACGCTCGGCGAGGCGGGGGACCGGGTGTCGGTGATGCCGGTCGAGCGGGCGAAGGGCCTGGAGTTCGACTCGGTGCTGCTGGTGTCCCCGGACGAGGTCGTCGCCGAGTCGCCGCGTGGGCTCAACGATCTTTATGTGGCCCTGACCAGGGCGACCCGTCGGATGGGCGTAGTGCAGACCGGTGACCTTGTTCCGGCGCTGGAGGGTCTTGGCTAAGGTCGGCCGCATGCGCACACTCGGCAAGATCGTGGTCATCGGCGCGGGCGTCCTCGCCCTGGCGGCCTGTGGCGGGAAACAGAACACCGCGGGTTCGGCCCAGACCTCCGGCGCGGCTCCCGCGTCGGCGTCGTCCTCGGCTCCCGCCGCCCCCAAGGGCAAGGAATGCACGGCCGAGGACGTGAAGACCACCGGGAAGTTCGGCGAGGCGCCGGCCATCACCATCCCGGACGACTGCGACCCGCCGAAGAAGCTCATCACCAAGGACCTCGAGCCCGGCACCGGCGAGGGCGCCAAGGCGGGCGCGAACCTGAAGATGAACTATTCGCTGGTCACCTGGTCGAACAAGCAAAAGCTCGACAGCTCGTTCGACCGCGGTGAACCGTTCGAGCTGACGCTCGGCGCCGGCATGGTCATCCAGGGCTGGGACAAGGGCCTCGAAGGGATCAAGCAGGGCGCGCGGCGGCTGCTGATCATCCCGCCGGACCTCGGTTACGGCCAGGGCGGCAACGGTATCGCGCCGAACGAGACGCTGGTGTTCGTGACCGACGCGGTGAGCGTCCCGACCGACAAGGGCTGATGGGGACTTCCGACGGCCGCGTCCACCGAGGAACGGTTCGTTCCTGGCTGGTGGACGAGGGCTGGGGAGTGGTCGGGTCGGCCGATTTCGCCGACCCGATCTGGGTCCACTACGCGATGCTGGAGGGCTTCGGGCCAGAGGAATTCCGGAAGCTCGACGTAGGCGACGAGGTCGAGTTGACCGTCGAGCACGCGGAACAGGACGAGTTCCGGCTGCGGGCGCTCTGGGTCCGTACGCTCGGCTGAAGTCCGTGAAGGCCTCCTTGAGGGACCCAGAGTCCCTCAAGGAGGCCTTCACGGACTTCTCGTCAGGACCCGGCGTACTCCCAGGTGAGCAGCGTGATCTTCAGTCCCTTCTCGACCTTCGTCTCGGGCGGAGCGTCGGTCAGGGCGTAGCCGACGCGGCGGGCGACGGCCTGACTGGCCGCGTTCTCGGCGTCGATCTTCAGCTGCAGCGGTCCGAGCCCCAGGTCCAGCGCGTGCGCGGTGAGGACCCGCAGCGACCGCGCCGCCAGGTCCTGCCCGCGGTGGGCGGGACCGACGGCGTATCCGAGTTCGGCCGAATCCTCTTTCAGGAACAGCACCACCTCGCCGAGCGGTTCGCCGCCGTCGGCCGTGATGGCGAGCCGTAGTCCGTTGCCTTCCGCGCGGCGTGCGACGGACTTCGCGTAGTGGGCCTTCGCCGCCACCTCGTCGAACGGGGAAGGCAGCGGCGTGAACCGGGCGACAGCGGGATTGTCGAACAGCCCCGGCATGAACGCGATGTCGTCCTCGACCCACTCCCGCAGGACGAGCCCCTCGCCGGTGAGCCGGACCTCCTCCGGCCAGAGCGCCGTCACGGGATCAGCAGGAGCTTGCCGGTGGTGCGGCGCCCCTGGAGGTCTTCGTGCGCCTGGCGCGCGTCGGCCAGCGGGTAGCGGCCGCCGATCCGGATGTTCAGCGAGCCGTCCTGAACGGCGGCGAACAGCTCGTTCACGCGCCACTCCAGTTCCTCGCGGGTGAGCACGTAGTGCGCGGAGGTCGGGCGGGTGAGGTACACCGAGCCGCTGCGGTTGAGCAGTTGCGGGTCGATGGGCGGCACCGGGCCGCTGGCCGCGCCGTAGAGGGCGAGCAGGCCGCGGATCTTCAGGCTCGCGAGGCTGCCGTCCACAGTGGACTTGCCGACCCCGTCGTAGACGACCTCGACGCCCTTGCCGCCGGTGAGGTCGCGGGTGGCCTTGGCGAAGTCGACCTGGTCGTAGCGGATGACGTCGTCCGCGCCCGCCTGCTTGGCGAGTTCGGCCTTCTCGTCGGTGGAGACGGTGCCGATGACCCGGGCGCCGCGGGCCTTGGCCAGCTGGACCAGCAGCAGGCCCATGCCGCCCGCCGCGGCGTGGATCAGCACGTCGTCACCGGCCTTGACCTCGTAGGTCGAGGCGATCAGCGCGTGCGCGGTGATCCCCTGGAGCATCGTGGCGGCGGCGGTCTCCTCGGAGACGCCATCCGGGATCTTCACCGCGATCGTGGCGGGCACCAGGCGGCGCTGGGCGTAGCTGCCCAGCGAACCCTGCCAGGCGACCCGGTCGCCGACGGCGAAACCGGTCATGTCCGCGCCGACCGCGGCCACCGTGCCGGCGCCCTCCATACCCAGGATGAACGGGGTGTCGACCGGGTAGATGCCCTCGCGGTGATAGGTGTCGATGTAGTTGACGCCCGCCGCCGCGACGTCCACGAGCAGTTCGCCGGAACCGGGTTCACCGACCTCGACTTCCGATAGTTCAAGGACTTCGGGGCCACCGGTTCGCCGGATCTGCACTGCCGCGGGCATACATCCTCCTCGTTCAAGGTCGTTCCGACCGGCACAACTATGGCCGACGCCACGGTTATTCCGCGTCCCGGGCCTTTCGCGGTTAAGCTCGGCGCGTGGCTGAGACCGAAGAGAAGACCGAGACCGCCGCCCCCACGTCGCGCCAGGTCGCGGCCGCCCGCGACTTCGTGAAGCGGCACGGGAAGCCGTCGCGCGCGGTGGTGGAGAACATCGGCCGGGTCGGCGCGCGCGTCGTGCTCGTGGGCGCCGACGGCGCGCTGGGCGACGTCGTCGTCACCTCCGTCGAGGCGGGCGAGGCGCTGGTCGAGGCCGTCGAAGACCTCGAGCCCGCCGAATGGGACAGCGAGACCGTGAAGGCCACCAAGATCGGCGCCGAGCACCGCCGCCGGATGGCGGGGAAGTGAGCGGCTCCGCGATCTTCGTCGCCTGCTCCAGCCTGCCGGAAGGCGACGGCGACGAGCACGCGGTACCCGAGGCGCTGGCCGACCTCGGCTTCAAGACCCGCTGGGCCGCCTGGGACGGCACGACCGTCGATTTCGGCGCCGCGGACATCGTCGTGCTGCGCGCCACCTGGGACTACGCCGAGCGCCGCGACGAGTTCCTGTCCTGGACCGAATCCGTGCCGTCACTGGCCAATTCGGCCGATGTCGTGCGGTGGAACACCGACAAGTCCTACCTGGCCGAACTCGGCGACGCCGGGGTCGCGGTCGTGCCGACGACCCTGATCGCGCCGGACGACAAGGCCCCGCGCTGGCCCAAGGGCGAGTTCGTGCTGAAGCCCGCGGTCGGTGCCGGTTCGCGAGGCGCGGGCCGGTTCACGGCGGGCGACGCGGCCGCCGCACATCTCTCCGGGCTGCAGGCCGACGGGAACACCGTGCTGCTCCAGCCGTACCAGTCCAGTGTGGACAGTGAAGGCGAGATCGCACTGGTGTACTTCGGCGGCGTGTACTCGCACGCCTTCTCGAAGGCCGCGATGCTGGGCCGGGAACTCGACGAATCCGGGCTGTACGTGACGGAGAAGCTCGCGCCCGTGCAGCCCGCCGCGGGATTCCGGGCGCTGGCCGAAGACGCTTTGGACGCGACCGCGGCGCTGCTCGGCATCCTGCGCGCGGAACTGCTCTACGCCCGCGTCGACCTCGTCGCCGGGCCGGACGGCAGGCCGCTGCTGCTGGAACTGGAGCTCGTCGAGCCTTCGCTCGGGTTCCGGCAGACCGACGCCGCCGCGGCCTGGCGTTTCGCCTCCGCCGTCCGCCAGCAACTCGCCTGACCCGCCCGCCGTCGCAAGTAGATGACGAATTGCGATGGCGGAGCGGGGGTCAGGCGGGTTTCGCGAGTTTGGCGGCCAAGCGCTCCGGCTTCGGCCACCGCACGTCCCGTGCCCAGCCGAACTTCTCGAACAGCCAGATCACCCGCGCCGACACGTCGACCTGTCCGCGCAGGACACCGTGCCGCGCGCAGGTCGGGTCGGCGTGGTGGGAGTTGTGCCACGACTCGCCCATGGACAGGATCGCCAGCGGCCAGAAGTTCGCCGCCTTGTCACGGCTGGCGAACGGGCGCTCGCCGACCAGGTGACAGATCGAGTTCACCGACCACGTGACGTGGTGCAGGAACGCGATCCGGACCAGCCCTCCCCAGAAGAACCCGGTCACCACACCCCACCACGACCAGCTGATCAGCCCGCCGAGCACCGCGGGCAGCGCGAGGCTCAGTGTGATCCACAGCCAGAAGTAGCGGTTCACCACGCGAAGGTCCTTGTCGGCCACCAGGTCCGGCGCGAACCGGTCGTAGTTGGTCACCTCGCGGCTGAACATCCAACCCATATGCGCGTGCCAGAAGCCGCGCAGGAGCGCCGAGGGCGACGTCCCGAACAGCCAGGGGGAGTGCGGGTCGCCCTCGCGGTCCGCGAAGGCGTGGTGGCGGCGGTGGCTGGCCACCCAGAAGATGACCGAACCCTGCACCGCGAAACTCCCGGCGATGGCGAGAGCCACGCGCAGCGGGCGATTGGCCTTGAAGGCGCCGTGGGTGAAGTAGCGGTGGTATCCCACCGTCACCCCGAGGGTCCCGACGGTGTAGAACACGGCCGCCAGTGCCAGGTCGACCCAGGTCATGCCCCAGCCCCACACGATCGGCACGGCGGCGATCAGCGCGACGAACGGGACCAGCAGGAAGGTCTTGAGGATCAGCATCTCCCCGGAGCCTCGCCGGTGGGAGATCAGGGGTTTGGACGGACTGGCCGGTGCGTCCGGCTCGGTGCTGGCGGTCATACGACACCTCGTGCCTCGACTCGTGGTGACCCCCGTGCGGGGCACCGAGCGCAGCGTAAGGGCAGTGTCTGGCGAGCACGCCGCCCGGGGGTTACGTCCGGTTTGCCAGGGGGTCAGTTCGAAGTGGCGAGTTCCCGGTCAGCGGCGGGCGAAACCGGCGCGGAACCACGATCGCGTGATCCGCACCACAGTGCCGCCGTCGAGATGATCACCAGCGCGGAGCCGAGGACGTGGAACGAGACCAGCGCCTCCGGCACACCGAGGGCGTACTGCACCGAACCCACGACGCCCTGGAGGACCGCGACGACCCACACGATGGTGTACCGCTTCCACAGCTGCTTCGGCGTCTCGCCACGCATCAGCTGGAGCCCGAAGACGGCCAGCACGATCAGGTAGACCACCAGCAGTCCGCCGTGGATCTGGGTGAGCGTCTCGATCGGGGCCTGGAGCCGGTGGGTGCCGGGGTCGCCGCCGTGCGGGCCCGCCCCGGTCACGGTGGTCCCCGCCGCGAGGACGGCCCACATGGACACGGCGAGGGCGATCAGCGTCTTGCGGCCGGCGTCCGGGATCAGCCAGCGGGCGGGCTCGTCACCCTCCTTGAACGCGCGCAACAGCAGGACCGCGAGCCAGACCAGGGGAGTGGAGGCCAGGAAGTGGAGCGCGACGGTCCACCATTCGAGTTTCGCGAGCACGGTGATCCCGCCGACGACGGCCTGCAGCATCACGCCGGCGGGCATCGTCCAGGCCAGTTTCACCAGACGGCGGCGGCTCGGGTGCTCGATCTGCACGCGCCACGCGGTGATCACGCACAGCGCGGCGACCAGGATGACCACCCCGGTCAGCAACCGGTTGCTGAACTCGATCCACTGGGTGAGCATGTCCAACTCGGGATGCGCGACGGGCACGATGCTGCCTTCGACGCACTGCGGCCAGGTCGGGCAGCCGAGGCCCGAACCCGTCACCCGGACGACCGAGCCGGTGACGCCGATTCCGGCCTGTGCGATCACCGCCGCTATCGCGACCGCTCGCTGGACCGCGAACGACGGATACGGCAGACGCGCTACAAGGCTCTGGAACGGCACGGTCCGATGCTAGAACGCCCTTCCTGAGAGCGTTCCACCGGCCGGACCCGCTGTGTCGGCCGCCTCAGGTCAGCTTGGTGGTCTTGCTCGCCAGTGCGCCCGCGACGACACCCCAGCCGACGAGCACCGCGAACGGGCCCCAGCCGAACGAGCCGTCCAGCAGTACCGACCGCAGGCCTTCGGCGAGCGCGCCCGAGGGCAGCAGTTCGACGATCCACGCGACGCCGGACGGCATGGTCGATGGCGCCAGCAGGATGCCGCCGGCGAGCAGCAGCACGAACCAGACGATGTTCGCCAGCGCCAGCACGGCCTCCGCGCGCAGCGCCCCGCCGAGCAACAGGCCCAGCGCGCCGAACGCGAGCGTGCCGACGATCAGGAACGGGATCGCGCCGACAAGCCCGCCGAGTGACGGCGACCAGCCCAGCAGCGCGGCGACGCCACCGAGGATCACCGCCTGCAGCGCGACCACGACCAGCGCGGCGGCGACCCGGCCCGCGACGAGCAGCCAGCGGGGCAGCGCGGTGGCGGAAAGTCGTTTGAGGACCCCGTAACGGCGGTCGAAGCCCAGCGCGATGGCCTGCCCGGTGAACGCCGAAGACATCACCGCCAGCGCCAGGATCCTCGGCGTGATCCAGTCCACTTTGGACGAGTCGCCGAGTTGTGACGACGGCAGGATGTCCAGTAGCGACAAGCCGATCAGCAGCGCGAGCGGGATCAGCAGGGTCAGCAGGATCTGCTCGCCGTGGCGCAGCGTCAGGCTCGCTTCGACCTTCGCGTGCGTGCGGAGCATCTTGCCGAGCGAACCGCGGCCGGGGGCGGGGGTGAACGTGCCAGGGGCGAATCGGGGTGTGGGCGTCGTGGTCATGCGCGCAGTTCCCGTCCGGTCAGCTCCAGGAAGACCTCTTCCAGCGTGCGCCTGCCGACCTGCAGTTCCTCGGGCATGACACCCTGCTGCGCGCACCACGCCGTCACCGTCGACACCACCTGCGGATCGATCGCGCCCTCGACGAGATACGTCCCCGGCGCCGATTCGTGGACGAGGTGGCCCTCGGGCAGGGCGGCGGTCAGCAGCGCGGTGTCGAGCCGCGTCCGTGCCTTGAACCGCAGCTGCGCCGTCTCACCTGCCTCGACGGTCAGCGACTGCGGGGAACCTTCGACGACGACCTTGCCGTGGTCGACGATCACCACGGTGTCGGCCAGCGTTTCGGCCTCCTCCATCAGATGCGTGGTGAGCAGCACGCTGACCCCGTCGGCACGCAGCGCCCCGAGCAGATCCCAGACCAGGCGGCGGGCCTGCGGGTCCATGCCCGCCGTCGGCTCGTCGAGGAAGAGCAATTCGGGCCGTCCGACGAGCGCGCAGGCGAGCGAGAGCCGCTGCTGCTGCCCGCCGGAAAGCCGTTTGAACGGCGTCTTCCGCGCTCCGGAAAGGCCGAGGACGTCCAGCAGCCAGGCGGGGTCGAGCGGGTTCGCCGCACACGCGGCGACCAGCCCGAGCATCTCGTCGGCGCGGACGCCGGGATACGCGCCGCCGCCCTGGGGCATCACGCCGATCCGGGGCCGCAGCGCGGCGCCGTCGCGCGCCGGGTCCAGGCCCAGCACGCGGACTTCGCCGTCGTCAGGCCGCAGGAAGCCTTCGCAGATCTCGACGGTGGTGGTCTTGCCGGCCCCGTTCGGGCCGAGCAGAGCGAGCAGTGCGCCACGTTCCATCCGCAGGTCGAGTCCATCGACGGCGGTGGTGGATCCGTAGCGTTTCACCAGCCCGGTGATCTCGACGGCGGGGGCGTTCACGACAGGTCACGATACGGCCTCACGCGGGGACCGAATGCTCCGGGGACGGTCTGGACAGCAGCAGTGGTGAGAGGCGGTGGACGATGAACAGCCCCAGCAGCGTGACGACCCCGGCGGCGGCCCACGCGAACGGCAGGACGAAACCGCGGCCCTCGAAGGTGCTTCCCGTCGTCGGCAGCAGGAACGGCAGGACGGCGGTGACGATCGTCGCGGCGATGCGGAACCGCGAGGTCCCCGCCGCCGCGGCGAGCGGGATGATCGCCCACAGCAGGTACCAGGGCTGGAGCGCGACGTGCAGCACCATCACCGCGCCCAGGGAGACCCCGAGGCCGATGATCGGCCGGTAGCGCCATTTGAAGCTGTCCCAAAGGAACTTGACCGTCACCGCGCCCGCGACGGCGTAGCCGAGCGTGCCGAGGATCGGCACCATCGCGTTGGTGTGGTTACCGAGGCCGAGCGCGATGCCGAGGACGCCGCCGAGCGCGGCGAGTTCCGACGTCGGCGAGATCCACGAGCGGACCAGGCCCGGCGTGCCGAGCGCGCCGACCCAGCCGAAGCCGAGGCCGGTGCCGTAACAGACCGCCACCAGGGTCACGCCGAACAGCAGCGCCATCGGGACCGCGGCGGTGACCAGGTCCTTGATCCGGCCGTGCCAGCGTCTGGCCACCATCACCGTGAAGAACGGCAGCGCCAGGATCGCGTTGATCTTCACCGCGACGCCGAGGGTGATGAGCACGACCCCGAGTCCGATGTACAGCAGTTCGCCCTTGGCCAGAGGGGGCGGCGCGTCGTTCTTGAACCGCACCGGCATCCGCTGGAGGCCGACCTCCAGCCCGGCCACCATCAGCCCGATCGCGAGCGCGTCGTTGTGGGCACCCGCGACGAAGTGGAAGATCAGCAGCGGGTTCGCGGCGCCGAGCCACAGCGCGGTGGCGGGCTGCACGCCGAACCGCCGGGCCAGCCGGGGCAGCGCCCAGATGATCAGGATGACGCCGATCAGCGCGAGCCCGCGCTGCAGCAGGACCCCGGTGACGATGTTGCCGCTGCTCAGCGGGGCGAGCCAGCCGCCGAGGCGCAGCAGCAGCGGGCCGTAGGGCGCCGGCGTCTCGCGCCACATGTTGGAGACACCCGAGGTCAGCGGGTCGGAGACGCCGAGGGCTTCGGCCGGGCCGAGGGAGTACGGGTCCATCCCGCGGGCGACGATCTCGCTCTGCGCGAGATAGCTATAGACGTCGCGGGAGAACAGCGGCGGGATGAACAGCAGCGGCGCGCACCAGAGCGCGATGGTGCGGGCGAGCTGGCCCTGGGTGGCGAGGCGGCGGCGCGCGGGCTGCGCGAACCGGCCGAGCAGCAGCCAGCTGAGCACGATGATCGCCATGCCCGCCAGGCCCATCGCGAGCGACACCATGGGGATGCGGGTGAACAGCCGCAGGACCGGGATCTCCTGCACCGGGTTGATCACCGGTGCGGCGCCCGCGCCGAGCGAGCCGAGCGCGAGGAACAGGGAGCCGACCGCGCCGAACCGGCGGACCACGTTCAGCCCGCGCAGTTCCTTGTCGTCCAGCGGCTCCGGCTCGTGCGGGCGCCCCGGGACGAGCGTCGCCACCGGCCCTGCCGCCCGGTCTTCCGGCTCCGCCCCGTCCGTGTCCCGCTGTGCCGGGTGATCGCCCACTGCCACTCGGGAAGGGTAGCGATGCCGGGAACAACGCAACTCGGCACCTGGTTGCGGTAGTTGCGCGTGCAAGGATCGCAATCCGTCATCTACTTGCGTCGGTGTCGGCGTGAAGTGACCCACGCCACTCCGTGAGGCACCCCTCTTTGCCGTCTCTCCGGAAATACGTCACACTTATGTTGTGAAAAAGACGGGGACGCAGGACGAGGCCGGTGGCGACATGCTCCGCGCCGAGGTCCAGCCTGTCCCCGCGCAGGTCGGCCCCGAGGGCCGGACCAGGCATGAAGTGGCCCGTCTGCTGCTGGAACAGGGTCCGATGACCGCCGTCGTGGTGGCCGAGCAGCTGGGGATCAGCGCCGCCGCCGTCCGTCGTCATCTCGACGCCCTGCTCGCCGACGGCGAGGCCGAAACCCGGGACGCGCCCCGCCGCGGCCCCCGCGGCCGCGGCCGTCCCGCCAAGAACTTCCTGCTCACCGAAGCCGGCCGCGCCCGGTTCGGGCACGCCTACGACGACCTCGCGTCCTCGGCCATCCGGTTCCTCGCCGAACACGCCGGGGAAGACGCCGTGAAGGCCTTCGCGGAGGCTCGGGTCGCCTCGCTGGTCGGCCCGCACCAGGACGCGATCACCAAGCACACGGACCCCGCCTCGCGCGCCGAGGCCCTCGCTGCGGCGCTGACCAGGGAGGGTTACGCTGCGTCGACCCGTCAGGTCGGTGTCGGCGAACAGCTCTGCCAGCACCATTGCCCGGTCGCCCACGTCGCCGCCGAGTTCCCTCAGTTGTGTGAAGCCGAGACAGAGGCTTTCGCGGAACTTCTGGGTACTCACGTCCAGCGGCTGGCGACCATCGCACGCGGTGACAACGCGTGCACCACACACGTACCCGCCGTCTCGGCGGGTCACCCGGCCACACCCGGGCCGGGAAGCACGGCGCCCTCCCCAGGGCGCACAGCACGGATCCCGAATGGAGGGAAACCCGCATGACTGCCGCTGCCGAGCAGCGCACTCCCACCACCGCGCCCATGAGCCAGGAAGAGACCATCGAGTCCCTTGGCAAGTACGCGTTCGGCTGGGCGGACTCCGACGAGGCGGGCTCAACGGCCCGTCGCGGGCTGAACGAGGACGTCGTCACCGACATCTCCTCGAAGAAGTCCGAGCCGGAGTGGATGCGCGAAGCGCGACTCAAGGCGCTCAAGCTCTTCGACTTGAAGCCGATGCCCAACTGGGGTGCGGACCTCTCCGGGATCGACTTCGACAACATCAAGTACTTCGTGCGGTCCACGGAGAAGCAGGCCACTTCCTGGGAAGACCTGCCCGAGGACATCAAGAACACGTACGACCGGCTCGGCATCCCCGAGGCGGAGAAGCAGCGCCTCGTCGCCGGTGTCGCCGCACAGTACGAGTCCGAGGTCGTCTACCACCAGATCCGCGAGGACCTGGAGGCACAGGGCGTCCTGTTCCTGGACACCGACACCGCGCTCAAGGAGCACCCGGAGATCTTCAAGGAGTACTTCGGCTCCGTGATCCCGGCCGGGGACAACAAGTTCTCCGCGCTGAACACCGCGGTGTGGTCCGGCGGCTCGTTCATCTACGTGCCCAAGGGCGTCAAGGTGGACATCCCGCTGCAGGCCTACTTCCGCATCAACACCGAGAACATGGGTCAGTTCGAGCGGACCCTGATCATCGTCGACGAAGACGCCTACGTGCACTACGTCGAGGGTTGCACCGCGCCGATCTACCAGTCCGACTCGCTGCACTCGGCGGTCGTGGAGATCATCGTGAAGAAGGGCGCCCGCTGCCGGTACACGACCATCCAGAACTGGTCGAACAACGTCTACAACCTGGTCACCAAGCGCGCCAAGTGCGAAGAGGGCGCGACCATGGAGTGGATCGACGGCAACATCGGTTCCAAGGTCACGATGAAGTACCCGTCCGTGTTCCTCATGGGCGAGCACGCCAAGGGCGAGGTCCTCTCGGTCGCTTTCGCGGGCGAGGGCCAGCACCAGGACGCCGGCGCGAAGATGGAGCACCTGGCGCCGCACACCTCCTCGACCATCGTGTCGAAGTCGGTGGCGCGCGGCGGTGGCCGCACCTCGTACCGCGGCCTGGTCAAGGTCGCGAAGCGGGCGCACCACTCGCGGTCCAGCGTCGTCTGCGACGCGCTGCTCGTCGACACGATCTCGCGGTCGGACACGTACCCGTACGTCGACATCCGCAACGACGAGGTCTCCATGGGCCACGAGGCGACCGTCTCGAAGGTCAGCGAAGACCAGATGTTCTACCTCATGTCGCGCGGTCTCGACGAGGCCGAGGCCATGGCGATGATCGTGCGCGGGTTCGTCGAGCCCATCGCGCGTGAGCTGCCGATGGAGTACGCGCTCGAGCTGAACCGCCTGATCGAGCTTCAGATGGAAGGGTCCGTCGGCTAGTCATGTCGGTTACCGAGAACAACGTTTCCGAAGCGATGCGCGAGGGCGTGGTCATCCCGGCCACGTCCCGCGCGGAGCGCTTCACCTCCTACGACGTCGAGGCCTTCGAGGTTCCCGGCGGCCGTGAGGAGAACTGGCGCTTCACTCCGATGAAGCGGCTGCGCGGCCTGCACGACGGGTCCGCCGCCGCTTCGGGTTCGGCCACAGTGGACGCCGACGCCGCGCCCGAACTGAAGATCGAGACGGTCGGCCGGGACGACGAGCGCCTCGGCGCCGCCGGTGTCCCGAGCGACCGGATCGCCGCGCAGGCGTACTCCTCGTTCACCGAGGCCACCGTCATCACGGTGCCCAAGGAGACGAAGACGTCGAAGCCGTCGACGGTGAAGATCACCGGTCCGGGCGAGGGCAAGGTCGCCTACGGGCACGTGCAGGTGCGCGCCGAGCAGTTCTCCGAGGCCGTCATCGTCCTCGACCACGCCGGCTCCGGCACCTACGCCGACAACGTCGAGTTCGTCATCGGCGATTCGGCGAACGTGACCGTCGTCAGCGTCCAGGACTGGGCCGACGACGCGGTGCACGTCTCCGAGCAGCACCTCAAGCTCGGCCGCGACGCCACGCTCAAGCACATCGTCATCACCCTGGGCGGTGACCTCGTCCGCGTCTCGCCGACGGCGACCTTCGCCGACAAGGGCGGCGACGTCGAGATGCTCGGCCTGTACTTCGCGGACGAAGCACAGCACCAGGAACACCGTCTCTTCGTCGACCACGCGGTGCCGAACTGCAAGTCCCGCGTGATGTACAAGGGCGCGCTGCAGGGCGAGGGCGCGCACACCGTGTGGGTCGGCGACGTGCTGATCCGGGCGGCCGCCGAGGCCACCGACACCTACGAGCTCAACCGCAACCTGGTGCTGACGCCGGGCGCCCGGGCGGACTCGATCCCGAACCTGGAGATCGAGACCGGCGAGATCGAAGGCGCGGGCCACGCGAGCGCGACGGGAAGGTTCGACGACGAGCAGTTGTTCTACCTCCAGTCGCGCGGAATCGGCGAAGACGCCGCGCGCCGCCTGGTCGTCCGCGGGTTCTTCCACGAGATCCTGGTCAAGATCGGCGTTCCCGAGGTGCGCGAGCGTCTCGAGGCCGCGATCGAAGCCGAACTCGAAGCTGTCGGCGCCTGAGCGCGCGTCCGTCCACAAGAGACTTTTAGGAAAGAAATGCCTACGCTGGAAATCAAGGATCTGCACGCCTCGGTCACGACCGAGGAAGGCCCCAAGGAGATCCTCAAGGGCGTCAACCTGACCATCAAGTCGGGCGAGACCCACGCGATCATGGGCCCCAACGGTTCGGGCAAGTCCACGCTGTCCTACGCCATCGCCGGTCACCCCAAGTACGAAGTCACCTCCGGGCAGGTCCTGCTCGACGGTGAGGACGTGCTCGAGATGAGCGTCGACGAGCGTGCCCGCGCGGGCCTGTTCCTCGCCATGCAGTACCCGGTCGAGGTGCCGGGCGTGTCCATGTCCAACTTCCTCCGCACCGCGGCCACCGCGGTCCGTGGCGAGGCCCCCAAGCTGCGCCACTGGGTCAAGGAGGTCAAGGAGGAGATGGGCAAGCTGGAGATCTCGTCCGAGTTCGCCGAGCGTTCGGTGAACGAGGGCTTCTCCGGCGGTGAGAAGAAGCGCCACGAGATCCTGCAGCTGGCGCTGCTCAAGCCGAAGATCGCCATCCTCGACGAGACCGACTCCGGCCTCGACGTCGACGCGCTGCGCGTCGTGTCCGAGGGCGTCAACGAGTTCAAGGCCGGCAACGACGCCGGCGTCATGCTGATCACGCACTACACGCGGATCCTGCGGCACATCACGCCTGACTTCGTGCACGTCTTCGCGGGCGGCAAGATCGTCGAGTCCGGTGGCCGTGAACTCGCGGACGAGCTGGAGGAGAACGGGTACGTCAAGTACACCGGCTCCGCCGAGACCGCCGCCGTCTGATCACTGAACTTCACGACTACACCGAGAGGAGTTGGCCCGATGACCACCACCACGGCTAACTCTGCTGCACCGCTGGACGTAGCGGCCATCAGGGCCGACTTCCCGATCCTGACCCGCACGGTGCGGGACGGGAAACCCTTGGTGTATCTGGATTCCGGTGCGACGTCCCAGAAGCCGGTGCAGGTGCTCGAAGCCGAGCGCCGGTTCCTGGAGACCTCGAACGCCGCGGTGCACCGCGGCGCGCACCAGCTCGCCGAGGAGGCGACCGACGCCTACGAGTCCGCCCGCGTGCGGATCGCGGAGTTCGTCGGCGCCTCCCCGCACGAGCTGGTGTTCACCAAGAACGCCACCGAGGGCATCAACCTCGTCGCCTACGCGATGAGCAACGCCGCCACGGCCGGTCCCGGAGCCGAGCGGTTCAAGATCGGTCCCGGCGACGAGATCGTCATCACCGAGATGGAGCACCACGCGAACCTGGTGCCGTGGCAGCAGCTCTGCCAGCGCACCGGTGCGACGCTGAAGTGGTTCTCCGTCACCGCGGACGGCCGCCTCGATCTGTCCAATGTGGACGAGCTGATCACCGAGCGGACCAAGGTGCTCGCGTTCACGCACCAGTCCAACGTGCTCGGCACGATCAACCCGGTCGAGTTCCTGGTGAAGAAGGCCCGCAAGGTCGGCGCGCTGGTCGTGCTGGACGCCTGCCAGTCGGTGCCGCATTTCCCGGTGGACCTGCACGCCCTCGACGTCGACTTCGCCGCTTTCGCCGGGCACAAGATGGTCGGCCCGTACGGCATCGGTGTCCTTTACGGCCGCCGCGAGTTGCTCGAAGCGATGCCGCCGTTCCTGACCGGTGGCTCGATGATCGAGCTGGTCCGCATGGAGCAGACCACCTTCGCCGCGCCGCCGCAGCGGTTCGAGGCGGGTACCCCGATGACGTCGCAGGCCGTCGGTCTCGGCGCGGCCGCCGACTACCTGTCGGCGATCGGCATGGACCGCGTCGCCGCGCACGAGCACCTCCTCACCGAGGCGGCGCTCGCCGGGCTCGGCGAGATCCCGGGTGTGCGGATCATCGGCCCCACCGACATGGCCGACCGCGGCGGACTGGTGTCGTTCGTCATCGACGGCGTCCACCCGCACGACTCGGGTCAGGTGCTGGACAGCCTCGGCGTCGCCGTCCGCGTCGGGCACCACTGCGCGTGGCCGCTGCACCGGGCCTGCTCGGTGCCCGCGACCGTGCGCGCGTCGTTCTACGTCTACAACACCCTGTCCGAAGTGGACGCACTGGTGAACGGTGTACGTGAGGCGCAGAAGTTCTTCGGGGTGGCGTGATGAACCTGGAGAGCATGTACCAGGAGATCATCCTGGACCACTACAAGAACCCGCACGGCCGCGGCCTGCGCGAGCCGTTCGACGCCGAGTCGTTCCAGGTCAACCCGACCTGCGGCGACGAGGTGACGCTGCGGGTGAAGGTCGACGACGGGAAGGTCGCCGACGTCTCCTACGAGGGACAGGGCTGCTCGATCAGCCAGGCTTCCACGTCGGTCTTGACGGATCTCGTCGTCGGGCACACCGTGGAGGAGGCGTTCACCACCATGGACGCCTTCGTCGAGCTGATGCAGGGCAAAGGGCAGATCGAACCCGACGAGGAAGTGCTGGAGGACGGCATCGCCTTCGCCGGCGTGGCCAAGTACCCGGCCCGCGTGAAATGCGCCCTGCTCGGGTGGATGGCGTTCAAGGACGCCGTCGCCCGCACGACCAACGGAGTTGAGACGGCATGACCGAACAGCAGACCGAAACCCGCGAGGGGCGCACGGCCGCCGACCTCGACGCCGAGACCGCCGCCGCCCCGGACGCCGCCGATGTGGCGAAGGTCGAGGACGTCGAAGAGGCGATGCGCGACGTCGTCGACCCCGAACTCGGCATCAACGTCGTCGACCTCGGGCTGGTCTACGACATCCGCGTCGAGGCGGACAACACCGCCACCATCGACATGACCCTGACCTCGGCGGCCTGCCCGCTGACCGACGTCATCGAGGACCAGACCGGAGCCGCCCTCGTCGGCGGGGGAACGGGCCTGGTCAAGGACTTCCGGATCAACTGGGTCTGGATGCCGCCGTGGGGCCCGGAGAAGATCACCGACGACGGCCGCGAACAGCTGCGGGCGCTCGGCTTCACCGTCTGATTCTCGCTTGCGCGTGAAGGCCTCCTTCCCTCGGCTCAGCCGAGGGAAGGAGGCCTTCACGCGCTTCGGGCCGGGGTGGCTGGAGTGACATCCAATGCACCAAAATCCACACGGTCACCCTTTCGTATAACGGCCTATACGGCGCGGGTGACGGCGTGTGCGTCTGGTTGGGTGACGGCATGGTCTTCCGCTCCATAGCGCTGTTCGCGCTCGCCGCCCTGCTGGAGATCGGCGGCGCCTGGCTGATCTGGCAAGGGGTGCGGGAACATCGCGGCTACCTCTGGATCGGCGCGGGCGTCGTCGCGCTCGGCCTCTACGGTTTCGTGGCGACCTTGCAACCCGACGCGAACTTCGGCCGCATCCTCGCCGCGTACGGGGGAGTGTTCGTCGCGGGATCGCTGGCGTGGGGCATGGTCGCCGACGGCTACCGGCCGGATCGCTACGACGTCATCGGCGCGCTGATCTGCCTGGCGGGGGTCGGAGTAATCATGTACGCGCCCCGAGGTTGAGACGCTAATCTGCGCTGTGACCGAAATGGACTTCCCCGCCCCGCCTCCCGAAAAGGCCGGGCCGAAGCGAAGATTCCCCCCGCTCCTGTGGGTGATGATCCTGGTGGCGGTCGTCGGCGTGGGCGCCGGCGGCTACGGCTTCTGGAGCTTGTCGGACTACGCGATGAAGACCGCTGCCAGCCCGGCGATGAGTCCCACGCTCGAACCCGGCACCATCGTGACCTACCGGTGGTCCGAGGTCGGCGACATTCCGCGTGGCGCTGTGGTTCTCATGGATCTCAGCGCGTATCCGGACGCGAGTCCCAGTGAGGGCCTTGCCATCCAGCGGGTGATCGCCGTCGGTGATGATCAGGTCGTCTGCTGCACGAAGGACGGCCTGATCACTGTCAACGGGAAAGCCGTCAAGGAGACCTACGTCGATTACGGGGGCACCAGCGGGAGGCGCTTCGACGTCAAAGTCCCACCGGGCACCGTGTTCCTCGCGGGCGATCAGCGGAACAATTCCCGCGACTCGCAGCTTTACGCGGGGAAACCGGGTGATGGCGCCGTTCCGCTGGACAAGGTGCACGGGGTCATCGTCGGCATCGGCAGGAGCATCAACGCGGAACCCTTTCCGCAGACAACGGCTTTCGTCGACGCCGGCCTGCCAGGGGAACCGGTGTCCGACACCGGATTTCTCGCCGCGCGCCACTTCATGCTCGCCGGGATCAGCCTCGTTGCGATCGGTGTCATCGGGGCGATCGTGACCGTTGTCCGCTCCGCCGGAAAACGACGAAGAGCAGCCGCAATCCCACCAGCGCACTGACCACCAGCAGGTTGTAGCCGAACATCTGGTGCAGCGTGACCCCGTCCAGGACCTCCGGGCCGGTCGTGCTGCCCAGCAGCAGCACGGCCATCAGCCCGGTGGCCACACCGACGAACGCCAGCAGGATCTCGTGCACCAGTCCGGTGACCACGTCGCGGTCGCGTTCGTCGGAGAACAGCCGGACGTTGACCGAAAGCCTGCCCTGTTCCAGCGCGTTGCCGATCCGGTCGACGCGGCGCGGCAGCCGCCGCAGCACCGGCAGCAGCGCCATCAGTTCGTTGGTGGCGGTGGAGCGCAGCGACTCCGGTCGCAATCCGGCACCTACCTGCTCGGCGGCGTAGGCGCGGGATTCGACGACGATGTTGAACCCCGGCGCCAGCGCGGCCAGTGTTCCCTCCAAGGTGGCCAGTGCGCGGAACACCGCGGCGATCGGCGGGGGCACGCTGAGCCGGAAGTCGGCGATCACCCGGAACAGGTCGGTGAACATGTCGAGATCGGGCGCCTGCCCGTGGTTGAAATGCTTCGCCACCAAGGAACCCAGTGCCCGCTCCAGGCGACGCTCGTCGATTTCGTCCGGTTGGTCGACGATCTCCAGCAGGCCGTCGCGCAACGCGGCCGGGTCGCCGCGGTCGAGGGCGAGGATGAGGTTCTGCAGCCCGCCGCGCAGGCCCGAGTCGAGCCGTCCGACGGAGCCGAAGTCGAGCAGGCCGAGCCTGCCGTCGGTGAGCAGCAGGACGTTGCCGGGATGCGGGTCGGCGTGGAAGACACCGCTGCCCATCACCTGGCCGAGCACGCACCGCAGCATGGACCGCGCGAGACCTGCCCGTTCCGCGGCCGGGACCTGCTCCCGCGCGGCGGCGAGCGGCTTGCCGTCGAGGCGCCGCATCACCAGGACCCGTTCGGTGGACAGTTCTTTGTGGACGGTCGGCAGGGCGACCTCGGTGCCGGAGTAGGCCGCGGCGACCGCTTCGATGTTCCTGGCTTCGGTGCGGAAATCGAGCTCCTCGACGAGTGCGTCGGCGAAGCCTTCGGCGAGGTCGACGACGCCGAGCGACCCCGCCCATTCCGCGCGCTGGTCCAGCGCGGCCGCCACGCGGCGGACGATGTCGAGGTCCCGGTCGACCAGCGCCTGCACGCCGGGCCGCTGCACCTTGACGACCACTTCCTGCCCGTCGCGCAGCTTCGCCCGGTAGACCTGCGCGATCGACGCGGCCGCGATCGGTTCCGGGTCGAACTCGGCGAAGATCTCGTCCGGGTTTCCGCCCAGTTCCTCCCGCAGCACCGTCGCGACCTCGTCGGCGTCGGCGAAGGCGACCTGATCCTGGAGTTTGCTGAGCTCGTCGACGAACACCTGCGGGAGCAGATCGGACCGGGTCGAGAGCAACTGGCCGAGTTTCACGAACGTCACGCCGCCCTCCTCCAGCGCGCGGCGCAGCGATCGCGCCAGTTTGGCGTGCCGGACCCGGGCGAGGCCGGGTTCGCGGCGGCCGGTGAGGTACCGGCCGAGACCGTGCTTGATCGCGATCCGGGTGATCTGCGAGTAACGCCGCGTCCGGGCGACACGGCGGCGCATCGACCTGATCCTGCCGATCAGCCCGAGCCCCGAGCCGGACGGCAGGACGAACTCCGCGACGAACAGGAAGATCAACGTCGCGAGGAACGCGCCACCCGCCACCGGGACGACCAGCCCGGCGAAGGCTCCGCCCGTGTACATCGGCGAGGGGAACGCGCTGAGGATGCCGCCCGCGACCAGCCAGCCGAAACCGGCGGCGCAGAACGCGCGGACGACGCCGATCCGCACCCCCAGCACGCGGCGGGCGGCGACCACGAGCGGCCACAGCATCAGCGCGTAGACGGGCAGGGTGAGCAGACCGAGCAGCAGGTTCATGCCGGAGAGCACATCACGCGCAGTCCGCGGGGGATTCCCGCTCCGGCGGGACGGTACTCACCCTTGAGAGGGAACGGACCCCGAAGTTGTACGTCGTGGTCGCCTCCCGGGGTGCGAAGAGGACGCCGAGTACGGCGATCGCCGCCGCCGCGAGGAAGCCGGCGCGGAGGTCGAGGAGATCGCCGAGGAGACCGATGAGCGGTGCCCCGGCGGCCTGGCCGAGCGCCAGCGCGAGGAAGGCCACGCCGACACCGAACGCGGGTGCCGCCGGATAAGCCCTGGTGCCCCAGAGGATCAGCACGCCGGTCAGTCCGATGTAGACGGCTCCGAAGACCGCGGCCGCGATGAGGAGCGCGGGAAGCGAACGGGTGGCGAGGGCGAAGAGTGCCGTGGCGGCGGCGAACAGGACCATCCCCGCGGACCAAGCACGCCGCAGTCCAGCCCGCGAGGTCAGTTCGGCGGTGAACGCGCCCGCCAGGCCGACCGCGCCGAGCACGATCCACACCACCGTCGAGGCGGTCTCGTCGAGGCCGCCGACGCTCACGGCGATGTCCCGGCCGAAGGTCCAGATCGCCGCGCTGGCCAGGCCGAGCGTCGCGGCGGCGGGCACCAGCCGTCCGGTGGCGGGCGGGAACAGCGGCACCGGCAGCCCACGCGCGCGGTCTTCCTTAACCGGCGGCACGACCCGGACGATCCACAAGGTCACCAGCGCCGAGGCCGCGGCGAAGGCCCACCAGGCCATTCGCCAGTCACCGATGGCGAGCAGGGACACCGGGCCGGAGATCAGCACACCGAGTCCGGTTCCGGCGTTCACCACGGATTGGGCGCGGTCACGGCGGGTCGCCCGGACGACGCGTGAGACCGCGTCGGCGAGCGAAGGGGAGGCCAGGCCTGTGCTGGCGCCGGCGAGGACGACCCCGAGCGCGAGCACGCCGGCGTTCGGCGCGGCCGCGATCAGGGCGGTTCCCGCCGTGGCCGTCGTTCCGGCGGCGAGCGCGCCCGCCCGCGCTCCCCAGCGGGTCGTGATGGCGGTCGAGCCGACGACCGCGAGGCAGTACGCGACGTAACTTCCCGCCGCGATGGCGCCGAGGGCGCCGCCGTCGAGGTCGAACTCCGTCCGGAGGGTCGGCGCGAAGAGGCCGTACGCGTACCTCGCGAGTCCGTAGGAGACCGCGATCAGCGACAACCCGGCCGCCGTGAGGGTCAGTTCACGCTTGTGCGAAGAAACCATCAGCTCTCCTTCTCGTGTATACCGATCGGTATACTTGGGGAGTGTTCCCGCTTTTCGCCGCCGGGTCAACCGATCGGTATACTCGGCGCCATGCTGACCCCAGCTGGCGAGCGTGTCCTGAGCGCCGCGAGTGAGCTCTTCTACCGAGAGGGCCTCAACGCGGTGGGCGTCGCGGCCGTGGCCGAAGCCGCCGGCGTCACGAAAAAGACCCTGTACGCGTGCTTCGGGTCGAAGACGGAGCTCACCGTCGCGTACTTGCGACGTCGTCACGACGTCTGGTGGGCGTACCTCGAAGAGCGGCTGGCCGAAGCCGATCGTCCCCGGGCACTCGTGGTCTTCGACTCCTACATCGACCACCCCCGGCTCGGGAGTGACCGGGGGTGCGCGTTCCTCAACGCGGCCGCCGAACTGCCCGCGGGGCATCCCGGACTCGACGTGATCCGGCGGCACAAGGCGGCCGTGCGGGCGAAGTTCGCCGAACTGATCCGGGAGGACGCCCCGTACGCGGACGATCCGGAAAGGCTCGCGGAGCAGCTCTTCCTCCTCGTCGAGGGCGCTGTCGCGCACACCGGGATCGACGGGGACGCCCATCGGGTCACCCTCGCGAGGGAGATCGCGGAGGTACTGATGCGGGATCCGCGCCCGGCCGGCACGCGCTAGAAAGAGCGCATGCGACTTTTCGGCCCGCTCGTCGACCGGGCGACCTACCGCCGTTGGGTGTTTTTCATCCTCGGCGGCGCGCTGAGCGTGCCGTACATCCTCTTCGCCGCCATCGTGGTGCCGTCGGTGCTTCCCCTCGTCGTGACGGTGGAACGCGGCCTCGTCATCGCGCTGGTCACCGTCGTCCTGGTGATGGTCGCGTCGTCGTTCATCCCCGCCGTCCGGGTGCTGGAGGGCGCGGCCGTGCGGGAACTCCTGGACGATCCCGTGCCCGGTGTGACGTTCGGGCCCGCGTCGAGCTGGCCCGTCCGGTTGCGGTCGACCGCGATGTTCCTGCTGCACGTGAGCACCGGCTGTGTCGTCAGCCTGGTGAGCTTGCTCGTCCCGGTCGCGTTCGGGTTCACGGTCGCGGCCCCGTTCACCGGCCGGATCACCCTCTCCACCGAGGATCCGATCGAGGTGCCGAAGGGCTGGGCGAGCGCGTGGATCCCGCTGGCGTGCCTGCTCGGCGTGGTCGCGCTGGCCTACGTCGTGTGGGGAGCGGGCGCGGTGCTGACCCGCTGCGCCAAGAGCCTGCTGGGGGTCTCGGCCGCGGAACGGATCGCCCAGCTGGAGAAGCGCACCGAACAACTCGCCGAACGCAACCGGCTCGCGCGCGAACTGCACGACTCCGTCGGGCACGCGCTGAGCGTCGTGACCATCCAGGCCGGGGCCGCGCGACGGACGCTGAGGTCGGATCCCGAGTTCACCGAGCAGGCGCTCACCGCCATCGAGGACTCCGCCCGTGCCGCGCTGGACGACCTCGACCACGTGCTCGGGCTGCTGCGTGACGAGGCGTCGTCACGGACACCGCAGTCAGGGCTGGCGGAGCTGCCCGCGCTGGTCGAAGCGACGCGGCTGGCGGGCGCCGAGGTGGCGGCGGAGGTGCGGGGAGAACCGTCCTCGGTGCCGCCGGTCGTCTCCCGCGAGGCGTACCGGATCTTGCAGGAATGCCTGACGAACGCGCTGCGGCACGCCGGTAAGGTTCCGGTGACGGTGCTCGTCGACGCCGGAACGGAGCTGCTGCGCCTGCGGGTGTCCAACCCGCTCGGCGCCGCGTCGCCGTCGCGCGACGGGGGCGGCCGGGGGCTGCGGGGAATGACGGAACGGGTGGAAGTGCTCGGAGGCACGATCACCGCGGGCCGGGCGGACGGATTCTGGAAGGTCGAGGTGGCGGTGCCATGGGGGAAACGGCGATGAGCATCGGGGTACTGCTGGTCGACGACGAACAGCTCATCCGGGCGGGGCTGCGGGCGATCGTCGCCTCCGAGCCCGATCTGGAGGTCGTGGGCGAAGCGTCCGACGGCGCCGAGGTGCCGGGGCTGGTCTCGCGGTTCCGGCCCGACGTCGTACTGATGGACGTCCGGATGCCGTCGGTCGACGGCATTCGCGCGACCGCGCATCTGATGTCCACTATGGACAAGCCGCCGAAGGTGATCGTGGTGACCACCTTCGAAAACGACGACTACGTATACGACGCCTTGCTCGCGGGCGCGAGCGGCTTCCTGCTGAAGCGGGCGCGGCCCGAGGAGATCGTCGCGGCGATCCGGACGGTGGCGGCGGGGGAGTCGCTGCTGTTCCCGGCCGCGATCCGGCGGCTGGCCGCGCAGCAGGCGAACCGGGGCCCGCAGGACGGCCTCGCCGGCGCCGGGCTCACCGAACGCGAAAGCGAGGTGCTGCGGCTGATGGCGGGCGGACTGTCCAATGTGGAGATAGCGGGCGAACTGTACCTCGGCGTGCAGACGGTCAAGACACATGTCGGGAACGTGCTCGCGAAACTCGGCGCGCGGGACCGGACCCAAGCGGTGATCAAGGCCTACGACACCGGATTCGTCACGCCGGCGGGCTGAAGCCGACGGCGGTCACCGCCCGCACCTACGCGACCGCTCCGTATCGGGCGGCCAACAGTGGCTGAAGGGGAAGCGGAGGTGCCGACCTCACCGTCGGCCGATGGTGCGAAAGTGGCTTTCGCAGCGGGGCACCATGAGTTCAGCTACTCCAGGGCGGCGAGGATCAGCGCGGCCATCGTGGCCGGATCGCCGTTTTCCGGGCGCAGCACCAGGTCCGGGTTCTCCGGCTGCTCGTAGGGAGCGTCGACCCCGGTGAACCCGCTGATCTCGCCCGCCCTCGCCTTCGCGTACATCCCCTTGGGGTCGCGGTCTTCACAGACTTCGAGCGGGGTGTCGACGAAGACTTCGAGGAACGGCAGCCCGGCCGCCTCATGCGCGGCGCGGGCGAGTTCGCGGTCGGTCCGGTACGGGCTGATCAGGGAGACCACCGACACCACTCCGGCGTCGGCGAACAGCTTCGCGACCTCGGCGACACGGCGGACGTTCTCGGTACGATCGGCGGGGCTGAAACCGAGGTTCCCGTTCAGCCCGTGCCGGAGGTTGTCGCCGTCCAGCAGGTACGCGGGCCTGCCGGACGCGACCAGCCGCCGCTCCAGTTCCACGGCCACACTCGACTTCCCGGACGCGGAAAGCCCGGTGAGCCAAACGGTGAGCCCGCGTGTCGCCCGTTCCGCCCTGCTGACCGCGGCGGTATGCCAGACCACGTTCGACGCGGTCACGCTCGGGCCGGTGATCATGCCCGCCGCGACCGTCGCCCCGGAATGCTCGTCGACGAGGAGGAAGCCGCCGGTGGAGCGGTTGCGGCGGTAGGAATCGAACAGCAGCGGCTGTCGTGCGCGCAGCCGGATCCGGCCGATCTCGTTGAGTGACAACGATTCCGCGGTCTCGTCGCGGTGCAGGGTGGTGACGTCCAGCCGGTAGTCCAGGTCGCGGATCTCGGCCTTGGTCTCCCTGGTGGTGTGCCGCACGACGTAGTTGTTCCCTGCTTTCAAAGTTCCTTGTTCCGAGAACCAGCACACCATCGCGTCGACGTCCCTGCTGGTGTGGGGCCGGTTGCCGGGGCGGCAGATCAGGTCACCGCGCCCGAGGTCGAGGTCGTCTTCGAGTTCGATCGTGACGGCCTGCGAGGCGAAGGCTTCGGTGACGGTGGTGCCGCCCGGACCCCAGATCGCGCGCACCGTCGTGGTGAAGCCGGACGGCAGCACGGCGACCTCGTCGCCGGGTTTGAACACCCCGCCCGCGACGGTGCCCGCGTAGCCGCGAAAATCACGGCTGTGCTCCCGGATCACGTACTGCACCGGGAATCGCGCGTCGATGAGGTTGCGATCCGAGGCGACATGCACCTGCTCGAGGTGGTGCAGCAGGGAAGTCCCTTCGTACCAAGGCATACCGGCGCCCCGGTGCACGACGTTGTCGCCGTGCAGTGCCGACATCGGCACGAAGGTGAGATCGTGCACCTGGAGTTTCATGGCGAAGCGGCGGAACTCCTCGCGGATCTCCTCGAAGCGTTCCTGAGACCAGCCGACCAGGTCCATCTTGTTGACGCACAGCACCAGATGCGGGATGCCCAGCAGGCTGGCCAGGAACGCGTGCCGCCGCGACTGTTCGAGCACGCCTTTGCGGGCGTCGATCAGGATCAGCGCGAGATCCGCGGTGGACGCGCCGGTGACCATGTTCCGGGTGTACTGCACGTGCCCCGGCGTGTCGGCGATGATGAACTTGCGCCGGGGCGTGGCGAAGTAGCGATGGGCGACGTCGATGGTGATGCCTTGTTCGCGCTCCGCGCGGAGACCATCGGTCAGCAGTGCGAGATTCGGGTACGCCTCGCCGCGGTCGCGGCTGACGCGTTCGATGGCTTCGAGCTGGTCGGTGAACACCGTCTTCGAATCGAACAGCAGACGGCCGATCAGGGTCGACTTCCCGTCGTCGACACTGCCCGCGGTCGCGAGGCGGACCAGCGAAGCGCTCATCAGAAGTAGCCTTCCTTCTTCCGGTCTTCCATGCCCGCCTCGGAGATCCGGTCGTCGGCGCGGGTGGCGCCGCGTTCGGTGAGCCTGCTGACCGCCACCTCGGCGACCACCTCACCCGGCGACGTCGCCGTCGACTCGACGCAGCCGGTGCAGGTCGCGTCGCCGACGGTCCGGAAGCGAACCGTTGCCTCGTAAGGGATTTCGCCTTCGCTCAGGGTGAGGAACCGGGTGTGCGCGAGCAGCATGCCGTCCCGCTGGACGACCGGACGCCGGTGCGAGTAGTAGATCGACGGCAGGTCGACGTTCTCGGCTTCGATGTACTGCCAGATGTCGAGTTCGGTCCAGTTCGACAGCGGGAAGACACGGATGTGCTCGCCCTTGCGGTGCCTGCCGTTGTAGAGGTCCCAGAGTTCTGGGCGCTGGTTGCGCGGGTCCCATTGGCCGAACTCGTCGCGGAAGCTGAACACGCGCTCCTTCGCGCGGGCTTTCTCCTCGTCACGCCGCGCTCCACCGAAGACCGCGTCGAAGGAATGCTCGCGGATGCCCCGGAGCAGGGCGGCGGTCTGGAGACGGTTGCGACCCGCCTTCGGGTCTTCGACGACCCGGCCCGCGTCGATGTCGTCCTGGACACTGGTGACGACGAGCCGGAGCCTGTAGGTGTCGACCGTGCGGTCCCGGAACTCGATGACCTCGTCGAAGTTGTGCCCGGTGTCGACGTGCATCACCGGGAACGGCGGCGGCGACGGCCAGAACGCCTTGGCCGCCACGTGGAGCATCACCATCGAGTCCTTGCCGCCGGAGAACAGCAGCACCGGCCGTTCGAAGGTCGCCGCGACCTCGCGGAAGATGTGCACGGCTTCGGCTTCCAGTGCTTCGAGATGGGTGAGCTCGTATGCCGGGGACGCCATCGTGACCTCCGTGGTTCGAGATCAGAAAAGTAGAACAAGTTCTTGTGCTTGGTCAAGGGCTGGGGGACGCTGTCGGCATGGACCTGGTCGCGCTCGAAGAGATCCGTCGCCTCAAAGCCCGCTACCTCCGCTGTCTCGACCTCAAGCTGTGGGACGAGATGGCCGAGACCCTGACCGCCGACGCGCACGCGCGCTACGGCACGCCGTCGTACGGCAAACCGCTGACTTTCGAAAGCCGTGAAGCCATCGTCGAGTTCTTCCGGAACGCGGTCGGTCCCGGCATCACGACGGTGCACTTCGCCGGGCAGCCGGAGATCGACGTCGACGGCGACACCGCGACGGGCACCTGGCTGATGCGGGACAAGGTGATCGTGCCCGAACATCGGGTGGTGATCGAGGGTGCGGCGTACTACGAGGACACCTACCGGCGGGTGGACGGCGTGTGGCTGACCGCCTCGACCCAGTACGACCGGCTGTACGAGACGATGATGTCGATGGACGACGTGCCGAGCCTGAAGCTCACCGCGAACCGCTGGTCTTCCTGAGCCGCCTTCAGTCCTCTCAGTGCGGCGATCGGGCTCGCGCGAACCCGGAACATGCGTGCTTGAAGCCGTACCACGCGTGTCCGGAGCCGGAAGACAGTGCCGATTCCGGCCTCACACGTGTTACGTCCCTGACCGCGCGACTACGCATTTAAGAGGACTGAACGCGGGGGTGACGGCCGCCGGATTCGGCGGTGACGGCGTCGGCGGTGGCGACCAGCGCCGCGCCCCGCCGCGCGATCTCCGCGCCGGTGATCGGTTCACCGACCGAAAGGGTGAGCACGAGCTCCTGTCGTCCCGAAGCGTCGAACGTCGGCGCGGCGAGCAGGCTCACCGCGTGCTTGCGACGGGGCTCCAGGTCCGCGCCGAGGTAGACGCGCTCGCCGAGGCTCGAGACGAGTTCCCCCACCAGTCCGCGCACTTCCGGCGGGAGTTCCTCCGCGTCGACGCCCGCCATCAGCGCGTAGAGCCGCCGCCCCGCGGAAGTCAGGCTCTCCACCAGGTAACCGTGCTCCCGGCATTCGGCGACCACGCGGCGAAGATGCGCTTCGTCCAGCCGTACCGGCACCGTCGGGGGTTTGGCGAGCCAGGCGTCGAACGCCGCGTCGGAGTCCCACAGCACGTACATCAGGCCGACCGGCGGCGCGAACGGATAAGTCTCGCCGAGTTTGACCCGGCCGGAACCGGCGCTCTGCACCATCACGATCCGGTCGCCGACCACGGCCGACGCCGTGCACGTGGCGCCATATCGCCTGCTCAGCTCCTCCAGATGCCGGCGCGCGACCTCGCTCGCGCCGAATCCTTCGCTCGCGACGCGGCCGGCCGCGACCATCGCCGGGCCGAGCCGGTACGTGACCGGCTGCGGGTCCCGGACCAGGTAGCCGCCCGCCGTCAGCTCGGTCACGATGCCGAGGCAGGTGGGTTTCGCCAGGTCCAGTTCGCGCGCGAGTTCCGAGAGGCCGAAGCGGCGGCCTGGGTGCGCGGTGAAGAAGTCGAGCAGCCGCACGACTCGCTCGGTGGGCGGTGAGCGTCGGGTCATTGACCCATCCTTAGAACGCGTTCTAGTCTGATGATACGAAGAACGTACCAAGTCGGTACGTATTTGTACCAGTATGGGGAGTCGCCGGTGCTCACTCAACCGTTCGCGGACGCGATCGTCGAAGCCGAAAAGGTCATCGCGGAGGCGCCGCACATCCGGACCGAACAGGATCTGGTCGAGGGGTACGACTACCTCGCCGGCAGCATCCGCGCTTCCTTGCAGATGGCGTGGGCCTACGAACGGGACTATCCGTTCTTCACCCAGTCCACCGGCCCGTACACGAAGATGGGCCTGGACAACCCGGACACGCTGTACTTCAACGCGAACATCCGCGAGGACCGCGAATACGTCGTCACCGGGACGCGGGGGAGCACGGCCGACGTCAGTTTCCAGGTCCTCAACGGCGACTACTCGCCCGTCGAGGTGCCGGACAGTCTCGCCGCCTTCGACGACCGCGAGATCGAGATCGCCGAGGACGGCTCGTTCGAACTCCGCTTCGGGCCGGCGAAACCCGACCCCGGGCCGAACTACTTCGTCCTCGGCCCGGGTTCGTCGATGCTCGTGGTGCGAGAGGTCTACAGCGACTGGGCCACCGAACGCCGCGGCACGATCCAGATCCAGTGCGCCGACACCGCGGGTGGCGCGCCCGCGCCGCTCACCCGCGACGGGCTGGCCAAACGCTACGGCGTGAGCGGCAAGATCCTGTTGAGCAGGCTCCGCACGTTCCTCGCCTTCCCGAAGTGGTTCTACCTGAACCTGCCGGTGAACACGATGACCGAGCCGCGGCCAACGCCGGGCGGCCTGACCACGCAGTACTCGTCGGCCGGGCACTACGAACTCGGCGACGAAGAGGTCATGATCGTGACGGTGCCGCGATCGGACGCGCCGTATCAGGGCATCCAGCTCGGCAGCGTCTGGTATCTGTCGCTGGACTACATCAACCACCAGACGAGCCTCACCGCCGACCAGGCGCGGGTCGACCCGGACGGCAAGATCCGCTTCGTGATCAGCGAACGCGATCCCGGCCTGGCGAACTGGCTCGAACGCACCGGGCACGACCGCGGGTACGTCCAGATCCGGTGGCAGCGCCTGTCCCGCGCGCTGGAGAAGGCCGACGGTCCCGAGGTCGAGGTGGTGAAGTTCGGCGAACTCGCCGACCGGTTGCCGTTCCACGACGAGGCGCGGGTGACCCCGCAGGAGTGGGCGGACCGGATCTCGGCCCGTCAGAAGGCCGTCGCGGCGAGGATGCTCGGATGACGGATCTCTTGCAGGACAAGGTGATCGTGATCTCCGGGGTCGGGCCGGGGCTCGGCCGGTCGATCGCCGTGCGCTGTGCCGCGGCGGGGGCGGAGGTCGTCCTCGCCGCCCGCACCGAATCCCGGCTCGCCGAGGTCGCCAGGGAGGTCGACGCGCTCGGCCGCCGCGCGGTCGCCGTGCCCGCCGACATCACCGACGACGCTTCGGCCGCGAACCTCACCGAGGCCGTGCTGAAGGCCTTCGGCCGGGTGGACGCCTTGGTGAACAACGCCTTCGCCATCCCGCCGATCATGGATCTCGCCGACGTCGATCTCGCCGACGTGCGGGCGGGCTTCGAGACCAACGTGCTCGCCGCACTGCGGCTCACGCGCCTGTTCACGCCCGCGCTCGCCGAGAGCGGCGGTTCGGTGGTGATGATCAATTCGGCCGTGCTGCGGCATTCCCGGCGGACGTTCGGCGCGTACAAGATGGCGAAGGCGAGCCTGCTCGCGCTCGCGCAGAGTCTCGCCTCGGAACTCGGGCCGCGGGGGATCCGGGTCAATTCCGTGGCGCCGGGTTACATCTGGGCGGATTCGTTGAAGTGGTATTTCGCTTATCTGGCCAAGGAACGCGGGGTGCCGCCGGAGCAGGTGTACGCCGAGACGGCCGAGACGATCGACTTGCGCCGCCTGCCGGAACCGGATGAGATCGCCGACACCGTCGTGTTCCTGGCCTCGTCGCTCGCCCGGTGCGTCACCGGTCAGTGCCTCGACGTCAACGCCGGCGAATACCACCACTGAGAGGGAGAACATGCTGCCAGGGCGGGAAAACGTCGGCACCGTGGAGGATCTGCACGCGTCGGCGGCGAAACTCACCGGGTTGGACGACTTCGGCGGCGAGGACCATCTCGAAGGCCTCCGCGTGCTGCTGGATTCGTACGCCGGCGAGGCGGGTTTGACCCCGTACGGCAACAAGATCCATCGCGCGTTCCTGCGCGGCGCACTGGTGGCGAGGTCGTTGAGCGAGGCCTCGTGGAAGCGGAATCCCGAGTATGCCGACGTTCCCCTCGAACGCCCCATCTTCGTCACCGGTCTCCCGCGCACCGGGACCACCGCACTGCACCGGCTCCTCACCGAGGACCCGGCACACCAGGGGCTGGAAGTCTGGCTGACCGAAGTGCCGCAACCCCGTCCGCCGCGCGAGACCTGGGCGGAGAACCCGGTCTTCCAAGGGATACAGGCGGGTTACGAGAAACACCACGTCGAACACCCCGAATTCATGGGCCTGCACCATATGTCCGCCGATCAGGTGGAGGAATGCTGGCAGCTCCTGCGGCAGTCGCTGAAATCGGTGTCCTACGAATGTCTCGCGCACGTGCCCTCGTACTCGCGCTGGCTGGACGGGCAGAGCTGGACCGACGCCTATCGCAGGCACCGGCGCAACCTGCAGCTCATCGGCCTGCCCGACGCCGGGCGGCGGTGGGTGCTCAAGAACCCGAGCCATCTCTTCGCGCTCGACGCGCTGCTGGAGGTGTACCCGGACGCGCTGATCGTCCAGACCCATCGCGCGCCGAGCACGATCGTCGCGTCGGTGTGCAGCCTGAACGAGCAGGCCTCAGCGGGCTGGTCCGATGTCTTCCGCGGCGACGTGATCGGCCGCAGCCAGCTGGATCTCTGGGCGCGCGGTGCGGAGAAGTCTTTGGAGGCAAGGAAACGCCACGATCCGGCGCAGTTCTGTGATGTCCGGTACGAGGATTTCGTCGCCGACCCGATCGGCACGGTCGAAGGCGTCTACCGGCATTTCGGGCTGCCGCTGAGCGACGCCGCCCGGGACGCGATGGCCGTGGTGCACGCCGAAAGCCGCTCCGGGGAAAGGAAACCCGTGCACCGGTACGACCTCGCGGACTTCGGGCTCACCGCCGGTGAGGTCGACGAACGCTTCTCGGCCTACCGCGCCGCCTACGCCCTCTGAACCTCCCCCCCCCCTGCAATTCGTCATCTACTTGCGATGGTCCTTGCCCGCGCAAGGAGCGCAAGTAGATGACGAATTGCGGGAGGGGTCAGAAGCCGGCGGCGGCGCGCTGGGAAGGCAGGCCGCGCGTCGTGATCCCGCGCAGGACCTCGACGCGGTCCGAGCCCGGCCGCCCGAGCACCCAGCTCGACCCGGGAACCTCTTTGGCCCGCTTCTTCAGCGGCGCCAAGAGCCGGGAAGCGTCCTTGTAGGACCGGATCGCGCCGTGCCCGCACACCAGGGTCGCCAGCGAAACCGTCACCGGCAGCCCGTCGGCCGACCAAGCCGTGTCCAGCAGCGCGGCGGCGACCGTGCCGATCTCGTCGACGTCGCAGGCGATCAGGAAGTCGTCCCCGCCGACGTGGCTGACGCGCATCCGGCGCAGCCGGGCCTCCAGGTCGGTGAGGGTCCGGCCGAGCGCGCGGATCAGGTCGTCGCCCGCGGCGAACCCGGCGGTGTCGTTGACCGTCTTGAACGAGTCGACGTCCAGCCAGGCCGCGACGAACGGCTCCCGCGCGTTGATCCGGCGGTCGACGTCCCTGGCGACGGCGTCGCTGCCGGGCAGGCGGGTCAGCGGGCTCAGCGAGACCGCCTCTTCGACCTTCGCCTCCGCGACCCCGCGGACGACCTCGTTCACCAGCACCACGCCGACACACCGGCCGCGGTCGTCGACCACCACGACGTCGTCGCCGGTCCGGCCCCAGTCCGCGTCGGTGACCAGTTCGAGGAATTCGAGCGCGCTCGCGTCGGCGTGGATCGTGTGCGGCCGGTCGGCGAGCCGCGAAGCCGGCCGCTTGGCGTGCAGGGCGTGGCCGTACAACCCGGTGACCGCGACCAGGAACCGCGTCCGGTCGATCGACCACTGTGGACGGTGCCGGTCGTCGATGCCGACGATGCCGCTCGGCCCGTCGGCGGCGGCCAGCACCTCGCGCACGTCGTCGCAGGTCGCGTCTTCCGGCAGCGTGGTCGCGGGCCGGAGGAAGTCGCCGACGCGGCGGGCGCGGGCGGTACCGGGGATGAACGGCCCTGGCGCGTCCGGTGCGGGCAGCGGCGCGTGGTCGCCGTCCGGCGGGGCGAGCAGGTTGCCCTGCGCGATCCGCACGCCGAGCCGCCGGGCGGACTCCAGCTGCTCGGTGGTTTCGAGCCCGGTCGCGACCAGGCGGTTGTCGGTGCGCGACGCGAAGTGCAGCACCGCCTCGACCACCGCGACGGCGGCCGGGTCGCGCGGCAGGCCGCGCAGCACGCTGCGGTCCAGTTTCACCAGGTCGACGGGCGCCGAAGCGAGCAGCGTGAGCGGGAGGTCGCCGCGGCCGAGGCCGTCGAGCGCGAGCCGGAACCCGAGGTCGGTGAGCCGTCGCATCCCGGTGAGCAGCAGGTCGGCGGGGATCTGCGTGAACGGCGGCCCGATCTCCAGCACGACGTCCCTGGTCCGGCGGCCCACCAGGCTGAGCGCCTCGGTCAGCGGGTCGAAATGCGCAGGTGGTGCCGCCACCGTCCGTGCGGACAGGTTCAGGTGCAGGGGGAGGGCGGCCTGCGGTTCACGCAGCTGCCGGACGGCCTCTGCGGCCAGGCCGACGTCGACCTCGGCCAGCCTGCCGCTGCGCCGGGCGTCGGCGAGCAGTTCGTGGGCGGTGCCGCGGCCTGGCCGTGCCAGTGCTTCGAACGCGACGACGCCACCGGTGTGCAGGCTGTACAACGGCTGGTAAGCGAAGCGGACAGCGATCTGCAACGTCACAAGCGCATGTTCTCCGCTGGCGGCGGGAAACGAAATACGTGTCAACTGATGTTCATCGCGAAGGCACCCGGGTTACCTAGAACGGCGTAACGCACGCCACCCGATCAGGTGTTTTCTTACTGCCCATGGTGACAGCCGGAAAAGCGTCGACATCGCTTCGGCGTTACCCGAAACATCTTCGCGACCGCTGGTGAATGCCCGCTGGAGCGCGGTGGGCAAGGTGAAGAACAGATCGAAGAACACCGGGACCAGTTCGGGCGGCATTCCGCACAGTGCCCGCAGCCCGTGCCGCCGCAATCCGTGCACGGCGCGCGCCGAAGACGGCCACAGTGCCCGGTGCGCCGCCGACGCCGCCGCGGCGGGACCTCGATCCCAAGCCGCGGCCACGGCGTCGGCCACCGTTTCCGCGAGCCGGATCGACGTCGCGACGCTGTACCCGGTCGCCGGATGCACCAGGGCGGCGGCGGTCCCGAACGGCACGGTCCGGCCGCGTCGCGGCACCGGCGCGTCGAGCACGATGCGCACGCGTTCTTCGCGCCCGCGCGACGTCAGCCCGACGGCCTTCAGACGGGCTCGCAACCGCGCCGCCAGGACGTCGAGCGGCAGGCCGGGCCGGCGGGCCAGTGAGGTCTCCTCGACCAGGACGGTGCCGTCGCCGAGCGGCAGTACATACAGGAATCCGGACTCGGTCTCGCGCCAGTCCATGAACACCGCGGTGTCCGGGTCGTCCACCAGGCGCAACGCGTCCTCGGCCGGGAGGACGGCGCCGAACGCCGTCTGTTCGTACCGGTCGCCTCGCAACCGGACACCGGACGCGTCGACGTACAGGCCGGTCGCGAGGATTCGTCCGTCCTCGAGGCGCACGGACGAACCTTGACCGCCGTGGTCCACACCGGACACCTTCCCGGCGACGACGTCGTAGCCCCCGTCGAGCCACGTGCGCAGGCCGCCGTTGTCCAGCACCAGGTAGCGCCGATCCAGGATGTGTGGCCTGGTCCCGAAGGCGAGCGTGGTCGATGGCGCGCACGCGACGGCGGTTCCGGGCAACGCGGGCAGCTCGTCGGCGAACGACCCGTAGGTCGCTCGCCAGCGTCGGCCCGGCGCCGGGTCGATCAGGGTCGTCTCCAGACCGCGCCGGGCACAGGCACGCGCGAGCGCGCGTCCGGCCGGGCCGCCGCCCGCGATCACCACGTCCGCCACCTGGGCAGTGTCTCTCAAAGCCCCGACGGATACCGTGTGACGCATGGAACAGACGGACCCGAGGGCGTGGCGGCGCGATCCGGAGAGCGCGAACGCCGGGTTCAGCGACCTCGCCACGAGCCCGTTCCGGATCGACCGGGACCGGATCGCCGCTTCGCCGTTCTTCGCCCGGCTCGGCGGCGTGACCCAGGTCGTCAGCGCCGGAGGCGCTGGGCTGCTGCACAACCGGCTCACGCACAGCCTCAAGGTCGCGCAGGTCGCGCGCGCCATCGCCGAGCGGATCAACGCGAGCAGCGATTCCGCCGAACTCGCCGCGAAACTGGGCGGCTGCGATCCGGACGTCGCCGAGGCCGCCTCGCTCGCGCACGATCTGGGACATCCGCCGTTCGGGCACCTCGGCGAGCAGACCCTGGACCGGATCGCCCGTCACCGCTTCGGCCTCGCCGACGGTTTCGAAGGCAACGCGCAGTCGTTCCGGATCATCACCACCACCGACGTGCGCGGCCCGTCGGCTTCCGGGCTCGACCTCACCACGGCGGTGCGTGCCGCCGTGCTGAAGTACCCGTGGGCCCGGTTGCACGTACCCGACCCGCACCCGACGTCGATGCCCGTCCAGCCGCGCGGCGCGGCCGAGCCCGCCGACGCCCCGGGCACCGGTGCGAGCAAATTCTCCGCCTACAGCACCGAACTCGACGACTTCACCCAGGCGCGGGCCCCGTTCGACGGCCGGATCGAACCCTGGCAGCAGACCGTCGAAGCGTCCGTGATGGACACCGCCGACGACATCGCCTACGCCATCCACGACCTCCAAGACTTCCACCGGATCGGTGTCCTGCAGCACGCGCCGGTCGCCGCCGAGTTCTCCGGCTGGGTCGACCACGCGCTGGACCTGGCCGGGCTGGACGACGCGACTTTGACCGCGGAACGGCGGCTGCCGGGCCGTTCGCTGGAACGGCTGCGCCGCCGGATGCACGCCAAGGACGGCTGGATCGTCGACGACGACGCCTTCACCAGCGCCGTCGCCCGTGTCCGCGCCGAACTCGTCGACGGTCTGCTCGCCACCGGCTTCGACGGTTCCATCGAGGCGGAGCAGGCCACCGCCGCCTTCTCCTCGAAGTGGACGGCGCGGCTCGTCGACGGCGTCCAGGTGGTGGCCTCGCCTTCGGCCCGGACAGGGCATCTCACGCTGCGCCCCGCCCAGTGGCACGAGGTTCAGGTGCTGAAATTCGTGCACCGGCGGTTCGTGCTGCTGCGCCCGGAACTCGCGCTGCACCAACGCGGACAGGCCAGCCTGGTGACCACGCTGGTCGACGCGCTCGACGCGTGGCTGCTCGACCGCGACGAGTTCTACCGGCTCCCGCGACGGCTGCACGATTTGGTGGAATTGGCGCAGTCCGAGTTCTCCGCGCTCGCGCGGACCTCACCGGAACTGCTCATCGGAGCGACGGGGGAACCGGTCACCGGTGCCGACGCCGTACGCGGACTGGCACGAGGGCGGGCGGTCGTCGACTTCGTGGCGTCGCTGACGGACAAGCAGGCGGTGACCCTTTTGGACGGCTTGTCGGGCCGTGCTTCCCAGCCGTGGTCGGACTCGTTCGTCCTGTGACGACGCGATTACCCTGAACGGCCCACGGTCTGCGGCCGAATCCGGAAAATCTCCATCCGACGTCACCCGAACGGCTCCTGCCGCCGGTGCGCGCCCGGTACTTAGCTTGATCGAGCCGGTGATCGCCGGCGTCGGTCAGCGTGAGTCGGGGCACGCGCCCAGGAATCGGAGGCGCACGTGCGTCCAACCCGTTCTAGTAGGAGAAGAAGAACGATCCTGACCGCGGGCACCGCGGCCCTCGTCACCGCGCTCGGTCTGGTGAGCCCGCCCGTCGCGGCGGCCGAAAGCGGCGGATCCCCGGACGCGTTCTCGGCGAACACCGTCCGGCAGATCGAAGCGCTGCAGTCGATCAAGAAGAGCCAGAACGCCGGCGAGTCCAAAGTGGACAGCCGACTGCTCGTCGAACAGAAACTCCGCGCTCAGCGGATGTCGGCCTCCGCGGTTCCCGCACTGGGGTCTGGGGCGAATGTCTCCGCGGCCGGCACCGTACTCGTGGACATCCGGGGCCAGGTCTCGGAAGAACTCCTCAAGGGACTGCGGGAATCCGGTGCGGGGATTCGCGCGGTGTCCGAACGGTACGGCAGCGTGCGCGCCGAGGTTCCGCTGAACGCGGTCTCGGCGATCGCGGCCCGCGCCGACGTCAAGAAGGTCGAGACCGCCAACGAGGCGTTCACCGCCCGCCAGCTCGCCGAGCCCGCCACCGCGGGCAAGCGGGAGAGCAAGGAGGAGAAGGCCGCCCGGATCGCGGATGAGCTGAAGAAGGCCGTCGACGCCAAGGGACAGCCGGGTATCGCCGCAGGACCGATCAACAGCGAGGGCGACCGCGCGCACAACGCGGACACCGCGCGCCAGCAGTTCGGCGTCACCGGCGTCGGCACGAAGATCTGCGCGCTGTCCGACGGGATCGACTCGCTCGCGACCTCGCAGGCGCGCGGCGAACTCCCGGCGGGCGTCGACGTGATCCCCGGCCAGGAAGGCGAGGGCGACGAGGGCACCGCGATGCTCGAGATCATCCACGATCTCGCACCGAACGCGGCGCTCGGTTTCGCCAGCGCGTTCAACTCCGACGCCAGTTTCGCCGACAACATCCGCAAACTGCGGTTCGACGCGGGCTGCGACGTCATCGTCGACGACGTCCTGTACTTCAAGGAATCGCCGTTCCAGGACTGGATCATCGCGCAGGCCGTCAACGACGTGACCGCCGACGGCGCGCTGTACTTCTCCTCGGCCGGCAACGAAGGCAACGTCACCGACGGCACCTCGGGCCACTGGGAAGGCGACTTCGTCGACTCCGGCAAGAGCGTCGGCAAATACGCCGGTACCGCGCACAATTTCGCCGGGGCCGCGGGCAACCAGATCTTCCAGCCGCTCTCGAGCGCTTCGGGCCGGGTGCCGGTCACGCTGTTCTGGTCCGACCCGCTGGGCCGCTCGAACAACGACTACGACCTGTACCTGCTGAACGCGGCGGGCAACGTCGTCGACTTCAGCCAGGACGTCCAGAGCGGCACTCAGGACGCTTACGAACGGGTGGACACCACGGGCGTCGCCGGACTGCGACTGGCCATCGTCAAGTTCTCCGGGGAAGGCCGCTACCTTTCGCTGTCCGCGCTGCGCGGCCGGTTCTCCGACTCGGCCGATGGCCTCAAGGCCTACACCAGCCCCGGTGTGACCGTCGGCCACTCGGCCGCGCGGGACGCGTTCAGCGTCGCGGCGGCACCGGCGGCCAAGGCGTTCCCCCGTGCCCTCGAACCGGGCGACCCGGCCAACCCGGCGGGTCCGTTCCCCGGTGCCTTCGGCGCGACCACGAAGGTCGAACGGTTCACTTCGGACGGTCCGCGGCGGATGTTCTACCAGGCCGACGGAACGCCGATCACCCCGGGCAACGTGTCCGCGACCGGTGGTGAGGTCCGCGCCAAGCCGGACATCACCGCGGCCGACGGCGTCTCGACCAGCGTCACCGGCTTCACCACGTTCTACGGCACGTCGGCCGCCGCGCCGCACGCCGCCGCGATCGCGGGCCTGGTGCTCTCGGGCAACCCGGGGCTGCCCCCGGCCGACGTGCGCGAGGCGCTGATCAACACCGCCGTCGACATCCTCGCCCCGGGACGCGACAACTCCAGCGGTGCGGGCGTCATCCTCGCCGACAAGGTGCTCGCCTATACCGGCGCCAGCCCGCAGCCGCTCGCGTCCGCGGGCCAGCCGACGGTCACCCCGGCCGACGGCGGGTCCGCGCTCGACCCGGGCGACACCGCCAAGGTGACCCTGCCGGTGACCAACCGCGGCGACGGCACCGCGACGTCCACCAGCGTCGTGCTCTCCAGCCCGACCCCGGGTGTCACGGTGGCGCCGCGGTCGAAGTCGTACGGCACGATCAGCCCCGGGCAGACCGGCGTGAACGACTTCACCATCACCGTTCCCGCCACGCAGGAACTCGGGGTGCCGGTGGTGCTGAACGCGCGCGTGACCTTCGCGGGTTCGTACTCGCCGACGACGTCCACGTTCTCGCTGCCGGTCGGCACCCCGTCGCCGGTGTCGCGGGACTTCGCCTACGCCGGAGACGCGGTGGCGATCCCGGACAGCGACCCGACCGGCGTGACCGTGCCGATCACGGTGAGCGGCGTCGGGCGTGCGTCGAAGCTGACGTTCTCGGTGGACGGGGCGACCTGCAACGCGGACCAGACCTCGGCGACGGTGGGCATCAACCACTCGTACGTCGGTGACCTGGTCGGCACGCTGACGTCGCCCTCGGGTGCGAAGGCGACCGTGTTCCAGCGCAGCGGCGGCTCGGGCAACAACCTTTGCCAGGTCGTCTTCGCCGACAACGCGGCCACCGCGTTCAGTTCGGTGAACGCGGTGGCCGCTCCGTTCACCGGTACCTACAAGCCGGCGCAGGCGCTCGGCGGCCTGGCCGCCGGTGTGGCTGACGGCACCTGGAAGTTCACCGCGGTGGACGTCGCCGGTGGCGACACCGGGTCGATCCGCTCCATCTCCTTGCACATCAACGGTTTCGTTCAGCCCGGGGTGGCGGAGCGGCCCGCGGGTGTCGGGAAGTCGGTGGGGCGCGGTCCGGTGAAGCCGGTCTAGCTCTCTTGTTCGTGAAGGTCCCCTTCTCTCGGCTGAACCGAGAGAAGGGGACCTTTCGCGTGGTGGCTGGTGTCGCGAAAGCCACTTTCACAACCCTCAACGTTGCGAAAGTGGCTTCGCAACGCCCGCACGCGTCTGTCGTTGCCGCGAAACGGCGACGGTCGCACGGGTAGGGGCTTCTGGCTTGCCAGGCGGATCGGGTGGTGTCGCGAAAGCCACTTTCGCGACGTCTGGTGTCCCGAAAGTGGCTTTCGCGACACCTCCGATCGGGAGCGTCGCGCCTACTCGCCCCAGCCGCGGCGTGCGTTGCGAAAGCCACTTTCGCAACCTTCAACGTTGCGAAAGTGGCTTTCGCAACACGGCCGCAGCCGGAGCGTCGCCGCGAAACGGCAACGTCCGACCCCTGCCGATCCGCGCCACGCCCCGTACGTTGAACCCATGGCGAGGGAACGGCAGGTAGCGGGCGGGGGACGGGCGGTCGAGGTCGCGCCGGATCGCCTCGAAGGGTGGTACGCCAGGTTCGCCGTCCGCAATGAAGGCGTCCGCGAGACCGAGCTGAGCCCGGACACCGTCACGGTCACCGCCGACAATGGCGTGGTAGCCGTCGCGACCGTCCCTTTCGGACCGCTGAGCGCCGGAGGAACCGTGCCGGGTCTCGCCGTCGGCCCGCTCGTCGAGCACGCGCTGATCTCGCGGAGGATCGCGCTCCTGCTGGTGCGCCGCGGCGGGCACAGTGTCGGGATCGCGCGCGGGGGAGTGGTCGTCCAGTCCAGGACGGACCGTCATCTCGTCCAGGGCCGGTCCGCGGCGGGTGGCTGGTCTCAGCAACGGTTCGCGCGGCGGCGGGAAGGACAAGCGCGCTCGGCGCTTCGGTCCGCCGCGGACGACGCGTTCGAGGTGCTCGTCCCGCAACTGTCCGAAGTGGACGCCGTCGTGCTCGGCGGTGACCGCCGTGCCCTGGAGTCCCTGCGCGAGGACAACCGTCTCGCCCCGTTGTTCCAGCGTGCCGAGGCCCGCGTTCTCGACATCGCCGAACCGCGCCGCACGGTGCTGGAAGACGCGGCGGAGCGGGCTGTCGCGGTCCAGATCACCCTCACCGGGCCGTGACGTCGGGCACGGTCGGATAAAACCGTTCGACACCGGCCCGTACACTGATCGCGTGGACATCCTCTTGGAGTAGCTCCTCGTCTGCCCGCCGGCAGACGAGTCGAAGCTGTCCGCTCATCCACCCCTTTTCCCGGGAGTTCCCGTGATCACGGCCTCTGGCCTGCAGCTGCGCGCAGGGTCGCGCATCCTGCTCGACGACACCAACGTCCGCATCCAGCAGGGCGACCGCATCGGCCTGGTCGGCCGCAACGGCGCCGGCAAGACCACCTCGCTCAAGGTGCTGGCGGGGGAGGGCGAGCCGTACGCGGGCGAGGTCCGCCGCAGCGGCGAGCTCGGCTACCTCCCGCAGGACCCGCGCGAGGGCGACCTGTCCGTCACCGCGAAGGACCGCGTGCTCTCCGCGCGCGGCCTCGACACCTTGCTGCGCAACATGGAAAAAGCGCAGACCGCGATGTCGGAGCTCGCGGACGAGAAGGA
The DNA here is from genome assembly GCF_900105055.1 of Amycolatopsis lurida. Lineage (NCBI taxonomy): Bacteria > Bacillati > Actinomycetota > Actinomycetes > Pseudonocardiales > Pseudonocardiaceae > Amycolatopsis > Amycolatopsis lurida. The sequence goes on along the minus strand of NZ_FNTA01000004.1, from coordinate 956,251 downwards.
ACGCGACAAGGCGGTCAACCGCTACAGCCGCCTCGAAGAGCGCTTCGCTTCCCTCGGGGGTTACGCCGCCGAGAGTGAGGCCGCGCGGATCTGTTCCAACCTCGGCCTGGCCGACAGGGTGCTCGAACAGACACTGCAGACGCTCTCGGGTGGTCAGCGACGCCGTGTCGAGCTGGCCCGGATCCTGTTCGCCGCCGCCGAGGCGGGCGCGGGCGGCAAATCCGAGACGATCCTGCTGCTCGACGAGCCCACCAACCACCTCGACGCCGACTCCATCAACTGGCTTCGCGGCTTCCTGAAGCAGCACGACGGCGGTCTCGTGGTCATCAGCCACGACGTGGAACTGCTCGCGGACGTCGTCAACAAGGTGTGGTTCCTCGACGCGACCCGCGGCGAGCTCGACCTCTACAACATGGGCTGGCAGCGCTACCTCGACGCGCGCGCCACCGACGAGAAGCGGCGCCGCCGCGAGCGCGCGAACGCCGAGAAGAAGGCGTCGGCACTGCAGCAGCAGGCCGCCAAACTGGGGGCCAAGGCGACGAAGGCCGTGGCCGCCAAGAACATGGCCCGCCGTGCCGAGCAGATGCTCTCCGCACTCGACGAGACCCGGCAGGCCGACAAGGTCGCCCGGATCAAGTTCCCCGAGCCCGCCCCGTGCGGCCGGACGCCGCTCACCGCGGAGGGACTGTCGAAGTCCTACGGTTCGCTCGAGATCTTCACCGGAGTCGACCTCGCCATCGACCGCGGGTCGAAGGTCGTCGTGCTCGGATTGAACGGTGCCGGGAAGACGACATTGCTCCGGCTACTCGGCGGAATGGAAACTCCGGATACCGGCGAGACCATTCCAGGTCACGGATTGCGTCTGGGCTATTACGCACAGGAACATGAAACTCTCGACCACGATGCGTCCGTGTGGGAAAATATCCGTCACCTCGCGCCGGACACCGGAGCGCAGGAGTTGCGGAACCTTCTCGGTTCGTTCCTGTTCACCGGCGAGCAGCTCGATCAGCCCGCCGGCACGCTCTCCGGCGGTGAGAAGACGCGGCTCGCGCTCGCCGGGCTGGTGTCCAGCGCTGCCAACGTTTTGCTGCTCGACGAGCCGACGAACAACCTGGACCCGGCAAGCCGCGCCCAGGTCCTGGACGCCTTGCGCAGCTTCGCCGGAGCCGTCGTCCTGGTCACGCACGACCCGGGCGCGGTCGAAGCGCTGGAGCCGGAACGCGTGATCCTCCTCCCGGACGGCACCGAGGACCATTGGTCGGCCGATTATCTGGAACTTGTCCAGCTTGCGTGAGGTCTGCGTCCGTTCGGGTGCTTGATCGATGCCATCCGGCCACTGAAATGGCCCAATGTGATCGCGGTTTCAGCAGTTTTGCGCTCGTCGTCTGGCATTCCGGCGCTCAGTGTTCGATCATTGCGGCGACAGGGGCCGATATGTGGCCCAGAACACTCTCGGCGGGAAGGCGATCGACGTGGCTGATCTCAAGAAAGGCGCGCGGATCACCGGCAACACGCGTGACAAGCTGGCCGCTGACCTGAAGAAGAAATACGAGAAGGGCTCGAGCATCCGCGCTCTCGCGGAGTCCACGGGTCGCTCGTACGGGTTCGTGCACCGGGTCCTCTCGGAGTCCGGCGTCCAGCTGCGCGGCCGTGGCGGTGCCACCAGGGTCAAGAAGAAGTAGTCACGAGGAAGTAGCGGACTGCTGCGCGGGGGGCGCAGTTCCCTTTCCAGGGACCGCTGTTTCACGGGTTTCCGCGGCCAGGAAGACCAGCCTGGCACCGAGCAGGACCAGCGGATACACCAGGTAGCCGTACCTCGTCGCCGGAGTGAGCATGATCAGCGCGACGAGCCCGGCAGCCATGCGCAGCAGCGCGTCCGATCCGGTGGTGGGAGGACGGCGAAGCAGCCAGACCAGGATCGCGACGGCCGCGATCCCGAGCAGGGCGAAGGAAACCGCCGTGCCCACCGGGCCGAGCGAGGCGATGAGGTGGCCGGGCAGCGGGCTCGCCGCCGGTGACTTGATCACGCCGATTCCCAGCGGGAACCGGAAGACATGCTCGACGAACGCCTTGGGGCCGGCCAGGTAGACGGGGACGTGCAGGACGAGGGTCGTCACCACGAGTGCCGCGGCGAATCCGCCCAGTGCGCGAGGACCACGTCGCGTGATCAAGAGGACACCCAGCACGACTATCGCGGGCGCGACGATGAGTTTCGCGCTGACCACCAACGCCAGCACCAGACCCGACAGGATCGCGCGGCCGGTCGTGGCCAGCGCGAAGGACAGCACCAGCAGTCCGACGATGGCCAGATCGGGGCCCGCGACCGCCCAGGTCAGCGCCGTCAGCGGGCAGGCGAGTGCGAGTTGTGCCGCACTGACCGGGATTTTCGGCCACTTCAGCAGTCGCAGCGTCAGCAGTACGCAGGCGACGGCCGCCAGCGCGAACATCCAGCGCGCGTCGGTGAGGGCGTCCGCGACCGGTCCGCCGCCGAACAGGGCGCGCGGCAGGCCGAAGACGGTCATCACCGGACCGTATGGCGTGTAATCGTTTACTTCCACCGCGCGACCGAGCGCGGTGACGTCGACGTACGGGGTTCCGTTCTCCAGAAGGAGTTTCGCCGACCGCTCGATCACCCAGACCTCGGGCTGGGCGGCCCACGACACCGGCGTGATGAGCCAGTCCACTCCGGTCAGACGGCGAATGACGAGCATTCCCAACGGAAGGATCATGGCGAACAGGCCGATGGCGCCGATACCGAGCCACCGCGAACCGAGCGCGCCGGACAACGGCTTGCCGCGCCGGGCGGCGAGCGTCAGCCAGCCGGTGTGGACCACGGCGAGGCCGTAACCCGCTACAGCGAAGTTCGCCCACACGCGATAACCGTAGAATTCCGCGACGGCGGTGTTCACGACGGCGTAGACGAGGCAGCCCGTGTAGAAGACCAGGTCGATGGTCAGTCGTCGCCGGTCTGGGTCCTTGGTCACCGGCTCAGGCTACCGACGCGGCCGCACCCGCTGGAAAGAGGACGCGGAAACCGGGAAGCATCCGGTGTGCCGCGGTGTTGGTCATGCTTATATCCGGGAAAACTCTCGACTAATATCGAGGTTTTGGGGGCGAAGAGAGGGTTCTCATGGACAACACGTATGCGCTGATGAACTCGGCGATGAGGTCCGCCGATGTTCCGAAGGGGCTGCACAAGGGGACGCTCCGCCGCGTCGCGCGGTTCGCCAGGCCGCACTGGCGGAGATTGCTGATATTCCTGGCGCTCACCGTCGTTTCGGCGGTGCTGGCGGTCAGCACGCCGGTGCTGGCCGGAAAGGTGGTCGACGCGATCGTCGGCGGGCACGACGTCTCGCTGGTGGTGTGGCTGGCCGTGGTGATCGCCGTGCTGGCGCTGATCGACGCCGGGCTCGGGCTGGCCGAACGCGCCCAGTCGTCGAGGATCGGTGAAGGGATCATCCTCGACCTGCGGCTCGCGGTGTACCGGCACGTGCAGCGGATGCCGGTCGCGTTCTTCACGCGCACCCGCACCGGCGCGCTGGTGAGCAGGCTCAACAACGACGTCATCGGCGCACAGCGCACGTTCACCGCGACACTGTCCGGTTTGGTCACCAACGTGATCCAGCTGGTGCTGTCGCTGGTGGTCATGGTGACGTTGTCCTGGCAGGTGACCCTGCTGGCGCTGGTGCTGCTGCCGGTCTTCATCCTGCCGACGCGGCGCCTCGGACGGCGGATGGCCGAACTGCAGCGGGAGGCCGGCGGGCTCAACGCGTCGATGACCACGCAGATGACCGAACGGTTCTCCGCGCCGGGCGCGACGCTGGTGAAGCTGTTCGGCGACCCGGAGCGCGAGACCGGTGAGTTCGGCGCGCGGGCCGGGCGGGTGCGCGACATCGGGGTGCGGACGGCGATGCTGACGCGCTGGTTCCTGACCAGCTTGACCACGGTCTCCGCGCTCGCGCAGGCACTTGTCTACGGGCTGGGTGGCTACCTCGCGCTGACCGGGGCGCTCGCGCCGGGCACCGTCGTGGCGCTGGCGTTGCTGCTGACCAGGCTGTACTCGCCGCTCACCGCGCTGGCGAACGTCCGGGTGGACGTGATGACCGCGCTGGTGTCGTTCGAGCGGGTCTTCGAGGTGCTCGACCTCAAGCCGATGATCGAAGAGAAGCCTTCCCCGCGCAGTCTCCCCGAAGGCCCGGTTTCGGTGGAGTTCTCGGACGTCCGGTTCGGCTACCCCGCGGCGGACCGGTACTCGCTGGCTTCGCTGGAGGATGTGTCCACTTTGGATCACCGGGGTGGCGAAGAGGTGTTGCACGGCATCAGCTTCCGCGCCGAACCGGGGCAGATGGTGGCGTTGGTCGGTTCGTCCGGCGCGGGCAAGTCGACGATCGCCTCACTGCTGCCGCGGCTCTACGACGTCGACGCGGGCTCGGTCCGATTGTCCGATGTGGACGTTCGCGACCTCGGGTTCGCCACCTTGCGGGAAACCGTCGGCGTGGTGACCCAGGACGGGCACCTCTTCCACGACACCATCCGGTCGAACCTCGAATACGCGCGGCCCGGCGTCACCGACGCCGAGATCTGGTCGGCCTTGGAGAAGGCGCGGCTGGCCGAGCTGATCCGGGAGCTGCCGGACGGGCTGGAGACCGTGGTGGGGGAGCGGGGGTACCGGCTCTCCGGCGGGGAGCGGCAGCGGCTGACCATCGCGCGGCTCCTGCTGGCGCAGCCGAGGGTCGTCGTCCTCGACGAGGCGACCGCGCATCTGGACTCGCAGTCCGAGGCCGCCGTGGGCGAGGCGCTGACCGACGCGCTCGACGGGCGGACCGCGCTGGTCATCGCGCACCGGTTGTCGACGGTGCGGGCGGCGGACCAGATCCTGGTGATCGAGCACGGGGAGATCGTCGAGCGAGGGACGCACGAAGAGCTTCTCGCGCGGGAAGGGCGCTACGCGACGCTGTACCTGACGCAGTTCTCGGAGGAGCCTGCGGCCGCGTGACCCTCAGGTGGGTCTTGAGCGGCGATTCGGGTCAGGTGGTGAAGGAGGCCTTCGCTACGTTCAGGGCCGCTGCTCTCGTCCCAGGTGCACCAGCGACCACAGCGGGCGCGCGTGCAGGAGGCCTTCCCTCGGCTCAGCCGAGGAAACTCGGCCTTCACACCTTGGCAAGTACATGAAGGCCCCCTTCCTTGCGTCAGGCGCAAGGAAGGGGGCCTTCATGTACTTCAGGCGGACACGGGCGCAGTGCCGAGCCCACTTATGACCGCGGGGGAGGCGAAGGTCGCGTTCACCAGCGCCATCTTCCGCGGATCGTCCCGCATCAGCGGACCCATCCGGTTCATCGTGTAGCCGAAGGCGATCCCGCTTTCGGGATCCGCGCCGCCGGACGAGCCGCCGAACCCGTCGTGCCCGAACGCGCGCGGGTTCGGCCCGAAGCCGCGTTCCTCGCTGCCGAGGTAGAACCCCAGCGCCCATTCATTGCCCAGCCCGCCGACGACGTCGGCCTCGCGGCCCTGTCCTTCACAGGCGGTCGCGAGTGCTTCGGCCGAGAGCAGCCGCCCGGAGGCGAGCGCGCCGTAGATGGTCGCGATGGCCCTGGCGGTGCCGTGTCCGTTCAGGGCGGGCAGGATCGCGCGCCGCCATTCGGGATCGTTGGCGTCACGGCCTTGTACGCGTGGGTTCGCCAGCGCCGCGAGGGCGGCCGGGCCGGCGTTGGCGAACGCCTGGGTCAGCGCGGTCGTCATCTCGTCGCTGAGCACGGGTTCGACGAGGGTGGAGCAGCGCGCCAGATCAGCTTCGGAGTCCAGGCCGATCCGGAAGTCCGCGTCCAGCGGGACGGTGATGTGCCCGGCGAAGTACGCGCGGACGTCCTGTCCGCTCACCCGGCGGATCACCTCGCCGACAAGGAACCCGAACGACAGTGCGTGGTAGCCGCTGGCTGTGGCCGGTTCGAAGAGTGGGGCCTGCGCGGCGAGCAGTCCGGTGATGTGGTCCCAGTCGTACAGTTCCGTCACCGTCACCGGCCGGTCGATGCCGATCCCGGTCACCCCGGAGCGGTGCGAGAGCAGCCAGCGCACCGGGATGTCCCCCTTGCCCGCCGCCGCGAACTCCGGCCAGTATTTCGCGACCGGCGCGTCGAGGTCGAGCAGTCCGGCGTCGGCGAGATGGTGCGCGCAGAGCGCGGTCATGCCCTTGGTGGTCGACCAGACGTTGGTGAGCGTGTCCGCCCGCCACGGGTCGTCCGGTCCGGATCGGCCCAGCCCGCCCAGAGATCGACCACGGTCTCGCCGTGCCGGGTCACCGAGAACGCGGCGCCGATCTCGCCGCGTTCGGCGAAGTTCTCTTCGAAGGCGGCGCGGACGGGTTCGAAGCCCGCCGCGCACTCGCCGTGGATCTCGGTCATGGCACGGACCTCCTGCGGACACCGACCGGTCGGTATGTGGCCGTGGAAGCGCCGCGCGGACGAGTCAAGGAACTCGTCCGCGCGGTGGAGGAGCTAGCGGAGAGCGGGAACCCGCTCGCCGTATTTGGCCAGCAGCGCGGCGTTGGCCTCGTCGCCACCGTCCACGTTGGAACTGCGCCACAGCGGGATGTCGACGCCCTGCGCCGCGCCGAGGTCGACGACCTCGGCGAGGACCAGATTCCACAGGAACGCGTTGATCACCGTCGACAGCGGCGCGGTCCGCGGCGCGTCCGGCGGGTAGCTCGCGTCCCCGGGACGAACGTGCGAGTCGAGCACGATGCTCGCCTCTTCGATCAGCGTCGTGGCCGCGCGTTTGGGCGCCTTGGCCACCGACGCGGCCGAACTCACCGCGATGACCGACGCCCCGCGCTTCCTGGCCCCGGCGGCCAGTTCGACCGGGTACGGGTTGACCCCCGAGGTCGAGAACACCACCAGGACGTCGTCCGGGCCCGGCGCGCGCTCGGCCAGCACCTCTTCGGCCAGCCCGGAACGGCGCTCGGTCTTGGTGCTGTGCTGCGCGCCGTGCAGCGGCAGCAGTTCGGGGTGGTAGACCGGGTACACGCAGGCGAGCCCGCCCGCCCGGTAGAAGGTCTCGGCGACCGCGGCCAGTGAATGCCCGGCCCCGGCGGTGAACACCAGGGCGTCCGCCCGGATGACCCCCAGGATCAGCTCGGCCGATTTCCGGATCTGCTCCGCGTTGCCCCGTTCGGCCTCAGCGAGCCGTTCGGCGACGTCTGCACAACGTTCGGTGGTGCTCACCACATCCGCCCTTCCGTCTGGAGATCAGCGACGAATGTATCGCGTGGACCAATGGCCGAAGTGGAATACATCGGGTCATGATCGAGGTTGACCCGATCACTGCGGCCGGGGTTTCGGAGACTGGAGGGTCCAGGGTGAGCGAGGCTGATCCCGCGGTGCGGACTTGGCGAGCACGCGGCCAGGTGAAAGGCGTGGTGCTGGTTCTGCACGGCGGCGCGGAGCACAGTCATGCCCGCGTGGCGCCGTGGCGGCTGGCGTACCAGCGGATGGTGCCGCTGGCGAGGGACGTCCACCGGGCGGGCCGGGCGCACGGGGCCGAGGTGCGGCTCCTGCGCAACCGGGTCTACGGCTGGAACGACCACGGCACCGACGCGCTCGCCGACGCGCGCTGGGCACTCGACCGCGTCCGCGAAGAGCATCCGGGGGTTCCGGTGATCCTCGTCGGCCACTCGATGGGCGGGCGGGTCGCCCTGCGCGTCGCCGACGATCCGGCCGTCATCGGCGTCTGCGCGCTGGCACCGTGGACACCACCGGGTGAACCCATCGGCGCCGTCGACGGGCGTGCCGTGCTCATCGCGCACGGGACCAAGGACCGGATGACCGATCCGGTGGCATCACACGCTTTCGCGGAACGCGCCGAAAAGGTGACGTCGCGGTCCGCGCGATTCGAAATAGGCGGCGAAGGGCACGCGATGCTACGAAGGTCTCGCGTCTGGAACCGTCTCGTACGGTCTTTCACACTCGAGCTGATCGAAGCCGGGGGAAGTGACGAAACGCTGAGCGGCGCCTGGGGGCGGCCGAGCTCGGAACGGCTGCGGATCCCGGTCTAGACCGGGCGGGAGGGAGTACTCATGTCCACGTCGAGCATCGATCGGGCGGCCGGTTCGTCCGGCCTGCCTGCCCCCGGCGAAAACCGGTGGCCGGGACTGGCCACCCCGCCGCATTCCCCGTTCCGGGCGCGGATCGCCGAGCAGTTGTTCCGGCACGCGGTGCGCCCGCTGGACGTCCGCGTGCGCATGCCCGACGGCTCGCAGCTCGGTTCGGGCGGGCCGGAGGCTCCCGAGATGCGGCTCAACCGCCCCGCCGCGTTCTTCCACCGCCTCGGCGTGGACGCGAAGATCGGCTTCGGCGAGGCCTACATGGTCGGCGACTGGACGAGCGACGCGCTCGCCGAGGTGCTGACGCCGTTCGCGGAGCGGATGGCGACGCTCGTTCCGCCGCTGCTGCAACGGTTCCGCCGGTTCGTCGACCGCGGCCACCCCGCGGACGAGGAGAACACCGTCGAGGGCGCGCGGGCGAACATCCACCGCCACTACGACCTGTCCAACGAACTGTTCGGCGCGTTCCTGGACCCGTCGATGATGTACTCGTCGGCGTTGTTCGGCCCCGACGACGACCTCACCACCGCCCAGCACCGCAAGATCGACAGCGTCCTCGACTACGCCGGGGTCCGCGAAGGCAGCACCGTGCTCGAGATCGGCACCGGCTGGGGTGAACTCTCGATCCGGGCCGCCGCGCGCGGGGCCAGGGTCACGTCACTGACCATCTCCGAGGAGCAGGCGAAGCTGGCGACCGAGCGCATCGCGGCGGCGGGCTTCGCCGACCGCGTCGATGTCCGGCTGTGCGACTACCGCGACTCGGCCGGCGAGTACGACGCCGTGGTCAGCGTCGAGATGATCGAGGCCGTCGGCGAGTCCTACTGGCCCACGTTCTTCGGGACCATCGGGAAGCGGCTGAAGCCGGGCGGCAGGTTCGGGCTCCAGGCCATCACCATGGACCACGAACGCATGCTCGCCGCGGCCCGGTCCTACACCTGGATGCACAAGTACATCTTCCCCGGTGGGCTCATCCCGTCCACGACGTCGGTCGAGCAGGGCGTGCTGGCGCACACCAGGCTGAAACTGCAGGGGGTGCGCGAGTTCGGCCAGGACTACGCCCGCACATTGCGGCTGTGGCGGGAGAAGTTCACCCAGCGGTGGGGCGAAATCACCGAACTGGGCTTCGACGACGTCTTCAAGCGGATGTGGGAGTTCTACCTGGCGTACTCCGAAGCGGGGTTCCGTTCGGGGTATCTCAAGGTCCACCAGTTCGGATTCGCCGAAAACGGACAGTGAGCTCCACCCAACCGATGCGGGGTGCCGGACGTCCTTCACCTAGGGTCTGCGGTTGACTGGGCCCTACACGCGAGATCGGGACGGGTGATTCGGCATGACGTATGGAGGCGACGACCGAGGGCGACGGATGCCGCCGCCGCAACGGCCGCCGTCCGGCCGCCCCCGGCGGCATCAGCCCGCGCAGATGATGCCGCTGCCGGGCCGGGGGAGCAGCCCGTACGACGAGCGGACGAGGCCCATGGGGCACGGCGGCCAGGAACGGCCCGCCGGCCCGCCACCGCGCCGCCCAGGCCCGCCGCAGCCCCCTCCCGGCCGTCCGGCGGACGACGGTGCGCGGCCGCCGCGGCGCCGGAAGCGCTGGGGTTTCGGCAAGGTGCTGCTCACCCTGCTGACCGTGTTCGTGGTGTTCCTCGCCGGCGTGTGGGTGTACCTGGAGTTCTCCATCAACCGCGTCGACGCGCTGGCCGACTACTCCGGCCGCCCCGTCTCGGCCGAAGGCACCAACTGGCTGATCGTGGGCTCCGACAGCCGGGACGGGCTGACCCCCGAAGAGCAGGAGAAGCTGGTCACAGGTGACTCCAAGGCCGCAGGCGGCGGCAAGCGGACCGACACCATCATGATCGCGCACGTCCCGTCCAACAGCACCAAGCCGACCCTGCTGAGCCTCCCGCGCGACTCGCAGGTGACCATCCCCGGGCACGGCAAGAACAAGATCAACGCCGCGTTCTCGATCGGTGGCCCGGCGCTGCTCGCGCAGACCGTCGAAGGCGCCACCGGCCTGCGCATGGACCACTACGCCGAGATCGGCTTCGGCGGGTTCGCCAAGATCGTCGACGCGATCGGCGGGGTCCACATGTGCGTCGAGAAGCCGATGGAGGACACCCTCACCGGAATCAAGATCCCGGCGGGTTGCCAGGACCTCCAGGGGCCGCAGGCGCTCGGCTTCGTCCGCATGCGGCACAGCGAGGCCACCCCGCGTTCGGACCTCGACCGTGTCGCCAACCAGCGTAAGTTCATCGGCGCGCTGGTCAGCGAGATCGGCAGCCCCGGCACCCTGCTGAACCCGTTCTCGCTGTTCCCGCTGTTGTCCACGGGACCCGACGCGCTGACGATGGACACCGGCGACCACGTGCACAACCTGGTGGGGCTGGCGCTGGCGATGCGCGGGATCTCCTCGGGCGGCGTCGTCACCACGACGGTGCCGGTGACCAGTGGTTCGGCGGAGAACTGGGACAAGACGAAGTCGAAGCTGCTGTTCGACGCCTTGAAGAACGACACGGAGATCCCGGACAGCGCGATTTTGACCTGATCGTCGGCCTCGTGAGTGGTAAGGACGGTTCTAACCGTCCTTACCACTCACGAGGAGACTGATGGAAACGCCCGCCGAGACCCTCGCCGACGAAGTCGTCACCCTGCGCCGCTGGAAGCCGGAGCAGCTCGAAACCCTCGCCGCCGTCGCGGGGGATTCGGCCGCACATCTCGGCGCGTGGATGATCTGGGCCACCCACGGTTACGGCCGTCGCGAAGCGGCGGACTTCCTGGAGAACACCGCGAAGAACTGGGCCGAGGGCAAGACCTACGACTTCGCGATCTTCGTCGAGGACGAACTCGCGGGCGGCACGGGCATGATCACCCGTCCCGGCCGGATCGAGATCGGCTACTGGCTCGGCCGCCACCACACCGGCCGCGGCTACGTCACCAGGGCGGCGCGGCTCTTGACCGCCGAGGCCTTCCGGCTCGGCGCTCCGGAGGTCGAGATCCGGCACGACGAGAAGAACCGCGCTAGCGGAGCCGTGCCCGCGCGGCTGGGGTTCACGATGGTCGGCGAAGAGGTCACCGAACCGCCGCTCGCCCCCGCCTGCGCGGGTGTCACCAGGATCTGGCGGCTCAAGCGTCCTTAGTCTTGCGCTCGCGCAAGGCCGCGAGCGCCTTGTCGGCGTGCACGGTGAACTTCAGCTCGCTCTTGATCACTTCGAGCACCTTGCGGTCGGTGTCGATGACGAAGGTGTGCCGTTTGGCGTGCAGCGGGCTGAATTTGCGCCATACACCGAACTGTTTCGCCACCACACCGTCCACATCGGACAGCAGGGGATAGTCGAAACCGTGTTTGGCCGAGAATTCCTGCTGCTTGGCGACGGCGTCCGGGCTGATGCCGACGCGGTGCGCGCCCACTTCGGCGAATTCGGCGGCGAGATCGCGGAAGTGGCAGCTTTCCGCGGTGCAGCCACTGGTCATCGCGGCGGGGTAGAAGAAGAGCACGACCGGCCCGGACGAGAGGAAGTCCGACAGCGTGCGCTCCTCGCCCTTGTCGTCGGGCAGGGTGAAGTCCGGGGCGATGTCACCTTGGTCCATGGACCGATCCTGTCACGTCGGTGGGCGGAGCTGGGGTCTGCCCGGGGAAGTGACCGGGCGCGAACCCGCCCGGCCGAAGGCCTCCGCTACCGCGGTGGCAGGGCGGCCCGACCACAACCTGAGGGTGGAAGGCCGAGCGGCGCCCTGCCGACGTCGATCGCGGCCGCGGGTTCACCGGAGAACACAGCTCAGTGTGCGTGCCGTTCGATGAGCTCGTCGACCTCGTCCCCGGTCGCCGAATCCGCCACGAACGAACCGCGCGCCGCGAGTACGCCGTACCGCCGCAGCCGTTCGGCCTGTTCGTGACTCCGGACGCCTTCCGCGCCGATGCGCAGTTTCAGCTCCTTGGCCCTGGCGACCAGCTGGCAGAGATGACGGACGTCGGCCTCGTCTTCGCGCTCGGCCAGGGCGTCGACGACGGCACCGGACAGGATCACGTGGCGGACCGGCAGCCCGTGCCGGGGGATCAGCTCCAGATCGTCCGAACCGGAGATGGTCAGCACCAGCTGGGCGCCCAGATCGGCCAGTACGGCGAAGGAGTCGAGCACCTCCCCGCCGCCGTCGAGGATGGATTCGCGGTCCGTGCACAGCCGCAGCGCCTGGGCGGGCAGGTTGTGCCGGTCGAGCTGTTCCTTGACCAGCAGGACCAGGTCGGGCTCGATGGCCAGCCGGTTCGGCAGCCGCACACAGACGTCGGGCGCGGCCTCGCCGAACCTGTTCCGCCACCTCGCGGTGGCGGCCAGCGATTCGGCCAGCAGCCACCGGCCGAGCGGGATGGTCATCCCGGTGATCTGCGCGAGCGGGTAGAACTCGTCCGAGTCGAGTTCGCCCTTGTCCGGATGGCTCCAGCGCAGCCCGGCGTTGACGGCGGCCAGCTGCTCGGGATTCGCGAGCTTCACCGTCGGCTGGTAGATCAGCGAGAACTCGCCGTTCTCCAGCGCGCCCGCGATGACCGCGCCGAGCTGGTAGCGGCCCCGGTCACGCGCGTCGAGTTCCGGATCGAACAGCATCCACTGCGCCTTGCCCGCTTCCTTGGCGCGGTGCAGCGCGATTTCCGCGGCGCGAAGCAGATCTTCGGGCCCGCCGTCGGTGACCGGGCGGACGACGATGCCCGCGCTCGCGCTGACGCCGATCCCGTGCCCGCCGACGTAGATCGGCTCGACCAGTTCCTCCAGGGCCTGCTCGACCAGCGAGATCACCTCGGGCGGGGTGAAGTCGCCGCGCAGCAGGACGGCGAACCCGTCGCCGGACAGCCGGGCGACCGAACCGTTGTGCCTGCCGGTGAAGACGGACGTGAGTTTCTTCGCGACTCCGCGCAGCACCTGGTCGCCGACGCCGGCCCCGAGGCCGTCGTTGATCACCTTGAAGCCGTCGATGTCGAGGTAGACGAGCGCGACCTGTTCGCTACCGGACCCGGCCAGCGCGGTTTCGAGGGCGTTGCCGAAGGCGGTGCCGTTGGGCAGGCCGGTCAGCGGGTCGTGCACGTTCTGGTGCAGCAGCCGTTCCTGCAGCAGGTGGATCTCGTTGGCGTCCGAGACCATCAGCACCGGATAGGTCGAGCCGGGCCGGTCGCCGGGCAGATCGGTCAGGGTCACGTCGACCCAGAGCGGGCCTTCCTCGCTGTGATCCAGCAGCAGGCGTTCCTCCTGCGTCGGCTGGCCGTGCGTCATGAGCTGGGCGAGCGCGTTCCGCAGGCGGGCGACGTCGTGTTCGGCGGAGCCGAGCTCGGGGATTTCCCGGCCACGCAGCGAGGCCGGACGGCAGCCGAGGAGACGGCCGAGCGCGGCGTTCGCCTCCACGATCACGCCGTTGGCGTCGGCGAGGGCGATCCCGACGGGAGAGGCGGAGTAGAGCTTGGAGAAGCGCAGGACGGCGGGCTGATGGTCGGGCTCGGCCAAGACGGCGTCCTTGGCGACACCGAGCAGCAGCTGTTCGAGTTGCTCCTTGGGAAGCGATACTCCTTTAGTGTCAGCGAGCGTCTCGGCCCATCTCCGAGCGACGTCCACCAACCCTGGCGCGGAACCAGGTTCGGGCACACTTCACCTCTTCATGCGCGGTCGATGGCCAGCTCAGACCGGGTGTCCGAGCCCATGGGCCCACACTAGGTATGAGCCGGCCGGGTGTAGTGCCACGGCATCATGCGCGATCCGGGGTGTCTACCGGCTGAAAGGGTGATCGCTGCTACACGAGTGGTGACCGGAAGTTACCAAGAGTACTCGATAGTGGGTGTCCGTTCGGTCCGGCTTCAGCGGGCCGTCAGGTGGATCGGCAGGCCGTCGGCCGGCACGGGCAGCGAGACATAGTCCCAGCGCGCGGTGTAGTTCTCCGGTACCGACCACCGATACGCCCGCAGCATCTCGTGCAGCAGCGCCTTCACCTCGAACGTCCCGAAATGCAGGCCGATGCACTTGTGCGCGCCGCCGCCGAACGGCATCCACGCGTAGCGGTGCGACTTGTCCTCGCGGCGTGCCTCGCCGAAGCGGTCCGGATCGAACCGCATCGGGTCGGTCCAGTGCTCCGGCGAGAAATGGTTGACGGTGGGCGAAACCCCGACGAGTGTCCCTTCGGGAATGAAGTGCCCGAGAACCTCGGTGTCCTTCACGGTCTTCCTTGTCAGGGAAGGAACCGGGGCCACCAGCCGCAGGGATTCCTTGATCACCAGGTCGAGCGTCGTCAGCGTCTCCAGCGCCTCGATGTCCGGCACGGCGTCGCCGAGCGCGAGGGACTCCCGCCGTGCGCGTTCCTGCCACTCGGGGTTCTTGGCGAGGTGGTAGACGGCGGCGGCGCTGGTGATGGTCGACGTGTCGTGCGCGGCCATCATCAGGAAGATCATGTGGTTGACGACGTCGGCGTCGGTGAAGCGGTCGCCGTCTTCGGTGGTGGCGTGGCACAACGCGGTGAAGAGGTCGTCGCCGTCGCTCGCCCGTTTCGACGGCAGGTTCGCCGAAAAGTAGCGCTCGAGGACCTTGCGGCCGTGCAGGCCGGCCGCCCAGCGGCCACCGGGCACGGGAAAGCGCACGATGGCCGTGCCCGCGCGCACGGAGTTCACGAACGCGCGGTTGATCGCGGCCGCGTCGTCGCCGGAACGCATGCCCATGAACACGCGCGTCGCGACGTCGAGCGTGAGTTGCTTGAGGGACCAGTAGATCCGCGGGTTCGGCCGGTCCGCCCACGCGGCGACGCCCTCACGCAGGGCGGGTCCCATCTGGTCGACGTACCCGGTGAGCCGTTGGCGGGTGAACGCCGCCTGCATGATCCGGCGGTGCAGGTGGTGCTCGCCGAAGTCGAGCAGCATCAGGCCGCGGTCGAAGAACTGCTCGATGAAGAACTTCCAGCCCTCCTGCGAGAAGGCCTTGTCCTTGTTCACCAGCGCGATCTGCGTGGCCTCCGGGCCCGTGAGCGCGACGATGCGGCGGCCGAACGCGCCCATCCACGACACCGGGCCGTAGGTCTCGTAGCGTTTCAGGCCGAATTCGATGCCGAACCGCATGAAGTCCAGCGCGTGCCCGATGACCGGCGGGCCTTCGTCGCCGAGGACGGGTTTGAGGCCAGGCGGGGCGGGCGCGAGTTCACGGACCGGCCACGTCGCGCCGAGCCAGCGCTGGTCGACCGAACGCGGCAGGGGGATCGAGGTGAGCGGCGGGACCCGCTCGCGCAGTGCCCCGGTGACCTTTTCGACGGCGTTCGCCATGGCGACCATCTCCCCGCTGAGATCGGTTACCGGTCCACCATCGCACCCTTGTTGACGTCCTGACAATACCTCGATGGAAGTTCCGTGAAGGCCTCCTTCGCTACCTTTGGGGTAGGGAAGGAGGCCTTCACGGACCGGTCAGGCCAGTTCGGAGCGGACCGCGAGGGCGGCCGCCACCAGGTTCCGCAGGGCCGGTTCGACCTCGGCGTACCCGCGCGTCTTCAGGCCGCAGTCCGGGTTGACCCAGATCCGCTCGGCGGGCACGGCGCCGACGGCGGTCCGCAGCAGTCCGCTGACCTCATCGACGCCGGGGACACGCGGCGAGTGGATGTCGTACACGCCCGGCCCGACGCCGCGGCCGAAGCCCGCCGTGCCGAGGTCCGTGACGACCTCCATCTTCGACCGCGCGGCCTCGATGCTGGTGACGTCGGCGTCGAGCGCGTCGATCGCCCTGACCACGTCGCCGAATTCCGAGTAGCACATATGCGTGTGGATCTGCGTCGCGTCGTCGATCCCCGACGTCGCGAGCCGGAACGACGAAACCGCCCACGCGAAGTACGCCTCATGCGCCGCCGCACGCAGCGGGAGCAGTTCTCGCAGCGCCGGTTCATCCACCTGGATGACGCGGATGCCCGCTTCCTGCAGGTCGTGCACCTCGTCGCGGATGGCCAGCGCCACCTGGCGGGCGGTCTCGCCCAGGGGCTGATCGTCCCGGACGAACGACCACGCCAGGATCGTCACCGGCCCGGTCAGCATCCCCTTGACGGGCTTGCCGGTCAGGCTCTGCGCGTAGCGCGCCCACTCGACGGTCATCGGCTCCGGACGCGAGACGTCGCCGTACAGGATCGGCGGCCGGACACAGCGCGAACCGTAGGACTGCACCCAGCCGAAGTCGGTGGCCGCGAACCCGGCCAGCCGCTCGGCGAAGTACTGCACCATGTCGTTGCGCTCGGGCTCGCCGTGCACCAGCACGTCCAGGCCGAGGTCTTCCTGCAGCCGGATGACGCGCTCGATCTCGGCCTTCATCGCGGCCTCGTAGCCCGCG
Source organism: Amycolatopsis lurida (assembly GCF_900105055.1). Classification (NCBI taxonomy): domain Bacteria; kingdom Bacillati; phylum Actinomycetota; class Actinomycetes; order Pseudonocardiales; family Pseudonocardiaceae; genus Amycolatopsis; species Amycolatopsis lurida. The sequence continues at coordinate 939,832 of NZ_FNTA01000004.1, read as the reverse complement.
TCGTCCAGTGAACCCGCCTTGTGCGCGGCGCGCGCCTTGCGGACATCGGTGGTCTGCGGGAACGAGCCGATCGTCGTGCTCGGCAACGGCGGCAGATCCAGCGCCGCCTGCTGAGCCGCCGCGCGCCGGGCGTAGGGGGAGCGGACGGTGTCTTCCGGCCGCAGTGCCTCCAGCCGGGCGCGCACCCCGCTGTCGGCCAGATCGGCCGCCGTCGCGCGATCCGCGGCCGCGGCACGGGCGGCGGCGAGGTCGACCCCCTCTTCCTTCACCGCGCGCCCGAGCAGGACGACCTCGTCGACCTTCTGCTTGGCGAAGGCGAGCCAGCCTTTGAGGCGCGGGTGGAGCCCGTTCTCCCGCTCGACGTCGTAGGGCACGTGCATTAGCGAGCAGGACGTCGACACGCTGACCGACTTCGCGATGCCGAGCAGGGTCGCCGCCCGGCTGAGCGCGCGGGTCGGATCCGTGCGCCAGACATTGCGCCCGTCCACGACACCGGCCAGAACCTCCTTGTCCCGCAAGGCGGGCTCGGCGGCGACGGCGTCCACAAAGGACTCATCGGTGATGAGGTCGACGGCGATCGCGTCGATCGGGGAGCGGGCGAGCACGCCCAAGCCGCGACCGAGCCCGCCGAAGTAGCCCGCGACCAGGAGCTTCGGCCGCGCGGTCTCCTTCGCGAGCCGATGGTAGGCGCGGATGAGCGCGTTGAGCTCCCGCTCGGTGCGGTCGGCGGCGAAGGCGGGCTCGTCGAACTGGACCCATTCGACGCCTTCGTCGTGCAGACGGCGCAGCAGCTCGACGTAGCCGTCGAGGAGGCCGTCGAGCAGATCCAGCGGGCGGAAGCCCTCCGGGGCCGTCTCCGACGGCTTCGCGAGCAGCAGGAACGTCACCGGGCCCACCAGCACCGGCCGGGTCTCGACGCCGGCCGCGCGGGCCTCGCGGTACTCGTCGAGCGGTTTGGTTCCGGTGAGCGAGAACGTCGTGTCCGGGCCGAGTTCGGGGACGATGTAGTGGTAGTTCGTGTCGAACCACTTCGTCATCTCCATCGCGGGCGCGTCCTGCACCCCGCGTGCGGCGGCGAAGTAGGTGTCGAGCGGTGAGAGACCGAGCGTCGTGAAGCGCTCCGGCAGCGCACCGAACAGCTCGGAGGTGTCGAGCACCTGGTCGTAATGGGAGAAGGTGTTGGAGGGGACGGAATCCAGCCCCGCGTCCTTGAGCTCCCGCCAGGTCCGGGTACGCAGCGCGCGGCCGGTGCCCAGCAGTTCGGCCTCGTCGATCTTGCCTGCCCAATAGCGTTCGAGTGAACGCTTGAGTTCCCGGTCCGGTCCGATCCGGGGGTAGCCCAGCACTGTCGTGCCGATTTCGGTCACAGCTCTCTCCTCGCGAGCTTGTCGTGAGAGCCAGGAGCGCGCAGGAGTGACCGCCGTTCGGTCGTGCCCATCCCACGAGGCCCGGACTCACGCACGCCGTCGGCGCGCGTACCACGGGCAGGTCTTCGGACTCGTGGGCGACTCGCTCGTTCCTACCGGCCGTCGCTTCCCGGGGCGCCATGTCCCAGTGCTTTACCGTGTCTCGCACGGTGACGGCTTTCGTTCCCACATACCGCTGCGGGGCAGTCCCGGATTCGCACCGGGTTCCCTGTTACCTCGACCGGCCGGGGTGGCCGGGCGAACCAGTAGCACTCCGGAGCGTACCGAGGCGCGCTAGTGGCCCGCTGGACATGTGACGAACCGGACGCCACGCGTGATCAGATGGACGACACACGTGATCAGACGGACGACACGCGTGATTGAACGGCGAACTCGCGTGATCGGGGGCGTAACTCGCGTGTCTGGAAACGGAACACGCCGGGCGGAGGCCGCCCGGCGTGTCGTCCGTCTGATCACGCGAGTTACGCGTCTGATCACGCGAGTTACGTGTTCGAGCACGCGAGTCGCGAGGTCGGGGTCAGTCCCAGTCGAGGGCGCCGCCCGACTGGTACTCGATGACGCGGGTCTCGAAGAAGTTCTTCTCCTTCTTGAGGTCCATCGCCTCCGACATCCACGGGAACGGGTTCTCCGTCTCGCCGAAGATCGGCGCGAGACCGATCTGCTGCGCCCGCCGGTCGGTGATGAAGTGCATGTACTGCTCGATCAGTTCGGCCGAGAGCCCGAGCATGCCGCGCGGCATGGTGTCGCGGGCGTAGGCGACCTCGAGTTCGCACGCCTCGGTGAGCATGGTGCGGACCTCGGCCTGGAACTCCTCGGTCCACAGGTGCGGGTTCTCGATCTTGATCTGGTTGATGCAGTCGATGCCGAAGTTCAGGTGGATCGACTCGTCGCGCAGGATGTACTGGTACTGCTCGGCGATGCCGACCATCTTGTTCCGGCGGCCGAGCGAGAGGATCTGCGCGAAACCGGTGTAGAACCACATGCCTTCGAAGATCACGTAGAACGCGACGAGGTCACGCAGGAAGTTCTGGTCGGCTTCCGGGGTACCGGTCTCGAAGTCCGGGTTCTCCAGGTTCTGCGTGTACTTCAGCGCCCACGCGTCCTTGTCCGAGATGGACGGGACCTCGCGGTACATGTTGAACAGCTCGCCCTCGACCAGGCCGAGGCTCTCGCAGATGTACTGGAAGGTGTGCGTGTGCACGGCCTCCTCGAACGCCTGGCGCAGCAGGTACTGGCGGCATTCGGGGTTGGTGATCTGCCGGTACACCGCGAGCACGATGTTGTTGGCCACCAGGGATTCCGCGGTGGCGAAGAAGCCGAGGTTGCGCTTGAGCATGGTGCGCTCGTCCTCGGTGAGACCGTCGGGCGACTTCCACAGCGCGATGTCGGCCTGCATGGCGACCTCGGTCGGCATCCAGTGGTTGTTGCAGCCGGCGAGGTACTTCTCCCACGCCCAGGTGTACTTCATCGGCAGCAGCTGGTTGACGTCGGCGCGGGCGTTGATCATGCGCTTGTCGTCGACGTTGATGCGGGCGGCGCCGACTTCGATCTCACCGAGGCCGGTGGCGTCGGTGGAGGCGTCAAAGGTGGTCATAGAGGCTCACTCCAAGAGGGCGTCGTGAGTGGTAAGGACGGTTAGAACCGCCCTTACCACTCACGAGGACGTATTACTGGCAGGCTTCGCAGTCGGGGTCGTCGATCCGGCAGGCTGCGCCGTCGGTGGCGACGAAGTCGACGTCCGAGACCTGCGGCATCTCCTTCGGCTCCGGCTTGGCGGCCGGGGCGGGGGCGGTCACCGGGACGGCCGGGACCGCGGCGGAAGCCGATGGGGCGGGCGAAGCGGCGGGAGCCGGAGCCGGGGCGGCAGGCTTGGGTGTGGCCGGGGCCGGGGTGGCCGAGACCGCGTTCAGCTTGCCGTCGGTGCCGCGCAGGGTGCTCTTCTCCACGTGCGTCGCGGACCGCGCCCGCAGGTAGTACGTGGTCTTGAGGCCCTTGTGCCAGGCGTAGCGGTACAGCTCGTCGAGCTTGCGGCCGCTGGGCGCCGCGATGTACAGGTTCAGCGACTGCGCCTGGTCGATCCACTTCTGACGACGCGAACCGGCGTCCACCAGCCACTTGGACTCGATCTCGAACGCGGTGGCGTACAGCGCCTTCAGGTCGTCCGGCACGCGGTCGATCTGGCCGAGGCTGCCGTCGAAGTACTTCAGGTCCGACACCATGACCTCGTCCCACAGCCCGCGCTCCTTGAGCGAGCGGACCAGGTGCGGGTTCACCACGGTGAAGTCACCGGACATGTTCGACTTGACGAACAGGTTCTGGAACAGCGGCTCGATCGACTGCCCGACGCCGCAGATGTTGGAGATCGTCGCGGTCGGCGCGATCGCCATCACGTTGGAGTTGCGCATACCGACGGTCTTGACCCGCTCGCGCAGCGGCGCCCAGTCCAAAGTGGACGAGGTGTCGACGTCGAGCGCGTCGCCCTGCCGGGCGTCGATCAGGAGCTGCAGCGAGTCGATCGGCAGGATTCCCTTGCTCCACAAGGAACCCTCGAACGTCTGGTACTGGCCGCGCTCCTCGGCGAGGTCGGTCGACGCCGAGATCGCGTAGTAGCTGATGTGCTCCATGCTGGTGTCCGCGAACTGGACGGCCTCTTCCGAGGACAGCGGCACACCGATCTCGAACAGCGCGTCCTGGAAGCCCATCAGGCCGAGGCCGATCGGGCGGTGCCGCAGGTTGGAGCGCCGCGCCTCCGGGATCGTGTAGAAGTTGATGTCGATCACGTTGTCGAGCATGCGGACCGCGGTGCGCACGGTCTTCTCGAGCCGCTTGGTGTCCAAGCCGTCGGGGGTGACGTGCTTGAGCAGGTTCACCGAGCCGAGGTTGCAGACCGCGACCTCGTCGGTGGTGGTGTTCAGCGTGATCTCGGTGCACAGGTTGGACGAGTGCACGACACCCACGTGCTGCTGCGGCGAGCGCAGGTTGCACGGGTCCTTGAAGGTGATCCACGGGTGGCCGGTCTCGAACAGCATGGTCAGCATGCGGCGCCACAGGTCGACCGCGCGGACCTTGCGGAACACCTTCAGCTCACCGCGCTCGGCGGCGGCCTCGTACTCGCGGTAGCGCTCGGCGAACGCGTTGCCGTAGAGGTCGTGCAGGTCCGGGGTCTCGTTCGGCGAGAACAGCGTCCACTGCGCGTCGGCCTCGACGCGGCGCAGGAACTCGTCCGGCACCCAGTTCGCGGTGTTCATGTCGTGCGTGCGGCGACGGTCGTCACCGGTGTTCTTGCGCAGGTCGAGGAATTCCTCGATGTCCACGTGCCAGGTCTCGAGGTATGCGCAGGCGGCGCCCTTGCGCTTGCCGCCCTGGTTCACCGCGACCGCGGTGTCGTTGGCGATCTTGAGGAACGGCACGACACCCTGCGACTGGCCGTTGGTGCCCTTGATGTGCGCGCCGAGACCGCGGACCGGGGTCCAGTCGTTGCCGAGGCCGCCCGAGTACTTCGCCAGCAGCGCGTTGTTCTTGTAGGCCTGGAAGATCGAGTCCAGGTCGTCGTCGACCGTGGTCAGGAAGCAGGACGACAGCTGCGGACGCGTGGTGCCCGAGTTGAACAGCGTCGGGGTGGACGCCATGAAGTGGAACGTCGAGAGCAGCTCGTAGAACTCGATGGCGCGGGCTTCCCGGTCGTCCTCGCGGATCGCCAGGCCCATCGCGACGCGCATGAAGAACGCCTGCGGCAGCTCGAAGCGGACACCGTCGTGGTGCTGGAAGTACCGGTCGTACAGGGTCTGCAGGCCGAGGAAGCCGAAGTCGAGGTCGCGCTCGGCGCGGATGGCCGCGGTGATCTTGTCCAGGTCGAAGGTCTGGAGCTCGGGGTTGACCAGCTCCAGCTCGATGGCGCGCTTGAGGTAGTCCCGGAAGTACTGCGGGTACCGGGCGGTCATCTCGTCCTGGCTGGCCTGCTGCGGCACGCCCGCGAGGTAGCTGAGCGCCTCGCCGCGGAGCTTGTCCGCGAGCAGCCGGGCACTGACGTAGGAGTAGTTCGGCTCCTGCTCGACGAGCACGCGCGCGGCCATGATCTGGGCGAGGGCGAGTTCGTCGGCGCTGATGCCGTCGTAAAGGTTGCGCTTGGCCTCGGCGAGGACCGGCTCCGCCGAGACGTCCTCGAGGTCGGCGACGGCTTCGCCGACCACGTGCGAGACGCGGGCCCAGTCGAGCGGGCGGAGCGAGCCGTCGGCGGTCTTGACGCTGATGGCGACGTCGGACGACGCGGGCTTCTCGGCCTCGCGGGCCTTCGCGCGCTCATCGCGGTACAGGACGTACGCGCGGGCGACCTTGTGGTGCTCGCCGCGCATCAGTGCGAGCTCGACGATGTCCTGGATCTGCTCGATGTGCAGCGCGGTCTCGGGACCGGCGTGGCGGAGCAGGGTGGTCTCGATCTGCTCCGTCAATTCCTTGACCAGGTGGTGGATCCGCGACGAGGCGGCCGCGTCACCGCCCTCGACGGCGAGGAAGGCCTTGGTCACGGCGACCGAGATCTTGTTCGCGTCGAAGGGGGACACGCTGCCGTCCCGCCGGATGACTCGCACGGTCGCGGGCTTGGTGTCCGAGGACGAGGGCGGCCGCTGACCGGTTTCCGAATCGAGCACTGACATGCGTCACTCCAAAAGGGCGCGTTGAAGCACCACAAGGCCTCACAAGGCCGTGCGCTGCACGTTCACAAAGCTGTCCGGCAACCGCTCCCGAGCGGTCTCCCCGTCGCTGGGCGGTACCGGTTCCCAGAGACTACATGTAGGGGTCGGAGGCTGCACGTGCCCCAATGGGTGGCGTGTCGTCGGCTCACCCTGGCGGGTTAGACGATCACACTGAGCGGCTGGTCAACCGCCGAAAACGATCTTGAAGTCGCGCAGGCAGGCGCTCAGCACGGGCCGCTGACCGGCGAGGAAGCCGAACGGGCCGGCTTCGTTGATCCGCCAGTCCGCGGACGCGGGGCGCGGGTTCGCCGTCGCTCGGACGGGGCTTCTTTTGAGACGGCCGTCCAACATTTGGACGACGTCGAAGGCCGCGGGCATCCGCACCGGGAGACTCGGGCGGGCGGTGAAGGCCGCCGTCGCGATCCAGTCCTCGTGGGTGGCCGCCGAGGCGGTGAAGGTCCGCCCGTGGGCGAAGTCGAGCGCGGCGAGATCCTTGGGGATCCCCCACAATTCCCGTCCGCCGGCGAGGGAGACTTCGCTGTCGACCCAGATGTCGGTGATGGAGCTGGAGAGGCGTTCGCCGCGGACCGCGACGGTCGCCAGCAGCTCGTGGTACTGGAGCTGCCCGGGCTCCTGGTAGTCGATCCAGGCGGTGAACACGTGGGCGCGGCCGCCCAGCGTGATCGGCTCGGCGCCGCCGGGCAGTTCGGGCAGTTCGCTCACCGGGACACGCCAGATCGACAGGTAGGCCTGGCCCGCCAGGTTCCAGGGCTCCGGGGGATAGGCCGTCACGAGTTCCGCCAGGGCAGGTAGGCGGGCTGGTCGGTGTCGACGCGCATGGAGAACTCCGGTGGTCGTTTCTGCAGGAAGGACATGACGCCTTCGACGGCGTCCGGGCTGGAGCCGAGGCCGCCGATCAGCTTGGAGTCCAGTTCGTGCACGGGGAACGGCGATTCCGCGCTCGCCATCCGGTACAGCAGTTGCCGGGTCACCGCGACCGACACCGGCGACGTGGTCGTGGCGATTTCGACCGCCAGTTCGCGCGCCTTGCCGAGCACTTCCCCGGGCTCGTGGACACTGTGGACCAATCCGGCGGTTTTCGCTTCCTCGGCGCCGAAGACACGCCCACTGACCATCCAGTCGAGTGCCGTTCCCATCCCGACGAGCCGCGGGAGGAACCACGCGGACGCGCCTTCGGGGTAGATCCCGCGGCGGACGAAGACGAAACCGAACCGGGAATCCGTGGACGCCAGCCGGTAGTCGCAGGACAGCGTGATCGTGATGCCGCCGCCGACGGCCGCGCCCCGCAGGGCCGCGATCACCGGCTTGTTCATCGTGAAGATCCGTTTCGAGCAGCGTCCCGCCGGCTCCTGCCACGCCGCGTCCGGCCCGGACTCGGGGTCGAAGTCGAAACCGCCCTGCGAGAGGTCGGCGCCCACCGAGAAGTCCTTGCCGTTTCCGGTCAGGATCACCACCCGGACCTCTTCGTCGCGGTCGGCCCGGTCCATCGCGTCGCCGAGTTCGTCGGCCATGCGGATGGTGTAGCCGTTGCGGGCCTCGGGCCGGTTGAGCGTGACGGTCGCGATGCGGTCGGCGACCTCGTAGGTGATTTCGGCGTACGCGCTCATGACGTGAAAGTAAGGCTACGTTGACAAGGTGTCAATAAGGGTCATTCGACGTCGTCCAGATGGTCCGCGTAGTACTCGACCGCTCGCCGGTACCGCTGGACGCCGTCGTCGGCGCTGGTCGCCGCGAGCACCTTCAGCAGGGTTCCCGCCGCCTCGCGCGCCTCGCCGACGTTGTAGAGCGCCATCGCGAGGAACGTCCTCAGCGCCGCGTCGTCCGGGAACTCGCCGAGACCGCGCCGCAAGGTCGCGAGCGACTCGTCGTACCGGCCGAGAACGCGATACGTGCTGCCGAGGCCGACGAACACCCCATGCCTGTCCTCTGTGGACAGACCTTCGCCCGCGAGCGCCTGTTCGTAGAACGGGGCCGCTTCGGCTTCCAGTCCGGCGGAATCGTGGGCCCAGGCCGTCTGGTAGGCGATCACGGCGTTTCGTGGGTTCTCCTCGGCCAATTCGATCAACCGCCGGCGTGCCTCGCCGGTGCCCTGCTCCCGCAGCCGGATCGCCTCGTTCACGCGGCGGCGCCGTCGAAGGGCGGGTAGGTCTCGCCGCCGACACGCTCGGCCACGGCGATGTAGTCGGCCAGCGCGTCGCGCGAACGTGCCAGCTTGGCCATCTGCTCGTCCAGGCGGCCGAGCCGTTCGCGCATCGCGGCCAGCAGTTCGGGACAGCCGATCAGCTCGGGCTCCTCGCCGATCGCGCAGGGGAGCAGGTACGCGATGTCTTCGGACGACAGGCCGGCGGCGAGCAGATGGCGGATCTGCTTCACCCGCAGCAAAGCCGTCTCGTCGTACTCGCGATAGCCGTTCGAGCCGCGGCTCGCCTCCAGGAGGCCTTGGGCTTCGTAGTAGCGCAGCTGGTGGGCGTTGACGCCCGTCCGGTGACTCAGTTCACCGATCTTCATCGCATTCCCCACTTGACCTTCATACCGGTATCAACGTTGACGATCGTGCCATGACGGACAACGAGAACACCCCGGTATCGGTCGTCGGCCTCGGTCTCATGGGCACCGCGCTCGCCCGCGCGTTCCTGAAGGCGGGGCATCCCACGACCGTGTGGAACCGGACAGCAGCCAAGGCGAACGCGCTCGTGGCCGAAGGCGCGCGGCTCGCGCCCACGATCGGCGACGCGCTCGGCCCGGGCGGCGTGACGATCCTGTGCCTCACCGACTACTCCGCCGTGCGTGAACTGCTCGGCGACGCCGGGCTGGAAGGCACGAAACTGGTCAACCTGACCTCGGGCGACTCCGCCCAAGCGCGGGAAACCGCCGCCTGGGCCGAGAAACGGGGTGCCCGGTACGTCGACGGCGCGATCATGGCCATCCCGTCGGCGATCGGGACCGCCGACGCGGTGATCCTGCTGAGCGGGCCGCGGCCGGATTTCGAGATCGGCGCTCTCGGCACGATCAGCTACCTCGGCGAGGACCCCGGCCTGGCGTCCCTGTACGACGTCGCCGGCCTGACGATGATGTGGAGCGTCCTGAACGCGTGGCTCCACGGCACCGCGATGCTCAAGACGGCCGGTATCGACGCCGCGACGTACGCGCCCTTCGCGCAGCAGATCGCCGTCGGGGTGGCGGGCTGGTTGCCCGGGTACGCCGAACAGGTCGACAAGGATTCCTTCCCGGCCGAGGTGTCGGCGCTGGAGACCGACGCGCGGGCGATGGCGCACATGGTCGAGGAGAGCGAGGCGCTGGGCGTCAACGCCGAACTGCCGAAGCTGATCAAGGCGATGGCCGACCGTGCGATCGCCGCCGGGCACGGCGGGGAGCAGTACCCGGTGCTGATCCGGGAATTCGAGCGGGCGGGGGAGTAGAGCGTGTCTTGAGGTGCTTCCGGGTTACGCGTGCCGGCTGTCCGATCACGCGTGTCGTCCGGTTCGGTTCCGTGGGGTGGGGCGAAGTTGACGTGTCGCGAAAGCCACTTTCGAGACGTGTGATGTCCCGAAGTGGCTTTCGCGACATGAGCGCCGACGAAAGACCACGACCGGACTGCCTGCCCGCCAGGCACATTCGCCTCACCTCTCGGGGAACGAACCGGGAGCTTCACGTGATTGGGCGGACGGCGGGTGTGATCAGACGGACGACACGCGTGACTGGATGGGCGACACGCGTGATCAGGCGGACGACACGGCTGTGACGCGGGCAACATACTGACCAACTGAACATTTTGGTCAGTATGTTCGGAGCCATGAGCGGGAGCGAAGCGGGACGGGTACTCGTCGTCGGAATGGGAGTCAGCGGGATCGCCACGGCGGCACGGTTGCGCAAGGCCGGCTGGCGAACCGTGCTGATCGAGAAAGCACCGGAAAGGCGCTCCGGTGGCTACTTCGTCGCGCTGTTCGGCGCCGGGCAGGCCGCCGCGAGGAGACTCGGCATGGCAGGCGCCGTCCATGACCGTGCCTCGATGACGCGAAGCCTCGACCTCACCCGTGACGGCTCCAGCCGTCCGGGAATGTCCTACGCCGACATGCCCGGCAAGCCTTGGCTGATGTTGCGGAGCGACATCGAGAAGGCCGCCTTCTCGGTCCTTCCCGACGATGTGGAGATCCGCTACTCGACGGTGCCGTCCGCGATCGAGCAGGACGCCGACGGGGTCGACGTCACCTTGCTCGACACCGCTTCGAACACCGCGACGACCGAACGCTTCGACCTCGTCGTCGGCGCGGACGGGCTGCGGTCCACGGTGCGGTCACTGGTGTTCGGCCCGCACGAGAGGCATTTGCGCCGGATGGGCTACATGGTCGCGGCCTTCCAGTACACCGGTACGCCCGCCGGTCTCGCTCCCGGTCAGGGGGCCACGCTGCTCGAACCGGACCGCTCGATGTGGGTCTTCGCGTTCTCCGACCACGACCCGACGATCATGCTGACCTACCGCACCGACGACGTCGACGCCGAGTTCACCCGGCCACCCGCGGAACGCGTGCGGGCGGCGTTCGGCCCGCGGCCGCTGGGAAAGGTGCTCGGGGACGTCGTCGACGCGCTCGAGTCCGCCGACGATGTCCTGTTCGACTCCGTCGAGCAGGTGCGTCTCGACAGTTGGCACCAGGGACGCGTCGTCCTGATGGGTGACGCCGCCTGGTGCGTCACGCTCTACGCCGGAATGGGTGTCTCGTCCGGGCTCACCGGAGCCGATCTGCTCGGCGGCATGCTGGAGCGGCATCCCGGCGATCTCGGCACCGCCCTCTCCGCATGGGAACGAGCGCTGCGGCCTTACGTCGACCACTATCAGGACGGCGCGTTCGCCGACCGGAAGATCTTCGTCGTGGACAACCGGTTGCAGCTTCTGCTCCGGCGCGCGGTGCCGGTGCTGAGCCGTTTCAAGCTCGGCAAACGGCTGACCGACCGGATCATGCGGCTCGACGAGATCGCGCTGTACAAGAATGCGGATATCGTCGGCGCGCTACCGGAAAGGACCACTGTTGGCGGAACTGCCTGAACACGGCTCGCCCAAGGCGGCACGCATCCTGGCGGCGGCGGGCGAACTGCTCCTGAGCCGGGGCAGCAAGGGCGTCACCATCGCGGAGGTCGCCACCAAGGCCCACGTCGGCAAGGGCACCGTCTACCTCTACTGGAAGACCAAGGAAGACCTGCTGCTCGGACTGATCAGCCGCGATTTCATCGCGCTCGCCGACGAGGTCATCGCGGCGGTCACCGCGGACCCCGAGCTGGCCCGGCCGTCGCGGCTCGGCCCGAACATGCTGGAGGTCGCGGCCCGGCATCCGTACGTCAACGCGCTGCAGACCGGCGACGACGTCCTGCTCGGTGTTCTCGCCGACGACCCCCGGTCGGCGACCCTGCTCGAAACGCTGGGTGCGGGCGCGTTCCTGCATCACATCCTGCCCATCTGGCGGCGGCACGACCTCGCCAGGACCGATTGGGAGGTGGCCGATCAGGCCTTCGCGTTGCAGGCGCTCCTCGCGGGTTTCCTGACAGCGGCCCCTTCGGTCGCGAGCAGGCTGCCGGTCGACGATCCCGCCCGGGTGTTCGCCGCCGCCATCACCGCCCTCCTCGGCCCCGAGCGGGCTACGCCGGAGCAGGTGAAGCTGGCGGCGGAAGAGGGCATCCACTCGCTGGCCGGTGGCCGTTCCGTCGCGTTGGACATCATCTCCGGCTGATCTCGTCTCCACAAAACAATCAGGCGTGCTTGATTTTTCCGACGCGGGGTGCCAGCCTGAGGGTGACGCGAGGAGGCGGGCATGGCTGACCTGGGCGTGATCCTTGGGGATCTCGCGGCGGAATCGCAGGCCATCGACGACGTGGTGGCGGATCTGCCCGCGTCGGACTGGGCTCGGAAAACTCCGGCCGAGGGCTGGACGATCGCCCATCAGATCGCTCATCTGGCCTGGACGGACAAGAAGGCGTTGATCGCGGCGCGCGGCTCCGAGGCCGAGTGGCAGACCGAGATCGAAGGGCTGCTCGCGACGGGCGAGTCCTACGTCGACGACGGCGCCGCCGAGGGCGCGAAGACGCCGCCGCGTGAGCTGCTGGCGGAGTGGCGCGCCGGCCGCGCCGAACTCGCCGACGCGCTCGCGGCGGTGCCCGACGGGCAGAAGATCCCCTGGTACGGCCCGCCGATGAGCGCCGCGTCCATGGTGACGGCGCGCCTCATGGAGACGTGGGCGCACGGTCAGGACGTCTACGACGCGCTCGGCCTCGAGCGGGAGAACACGGCCAGGATCTGGCATATCGCCCGGTTCGGAACCCGCACCCGCGACTTCGCCTACAAGCTCAACTCGCTCGCGCCGCCCACCGAAGAGTTCCGCGTCGAGCTGACCGCGCCCGACGGCACCACCTGGGCGTTCGGCCCCGAGGACGCCGGGCAGCGGCTCACCGGGAGCGCGGTCGACTTCTGCCTCGTCATCACCCAGCGGCGTCATCCCGCCGACACCGACCTGGTCGCCACGGGCAAGGACGTGGAGGAATGGCTCGGGATCGCGCAGGCCTTCGCCGGGCCTCCCGGTGCCGGGCGGAAACCGGGGCAGTTCGCGTGACCCCGATCAGGATCGGCAACGCGTCCGGGTTCTACGGCGACCGGTTCTCCGCCGTCCACGAGATGCTCACCGGTGGCCCGCTCGACGTGCTGACCGGCGACTACCTGGCCGAGCTGACCATGCTCATCCTCGGCCGGGACCGGATGAAGGACCCGAACCGCGGCTACGCCAAGACCTTCCTGCGCCAGATGGAACAGAATCTCGCGCTGGCGAAGGAAAAGGGCGTCAAGATCGTGGCGAACGCCGGTGGGCTCAACCCCGCCGGCCTCGCGGACGCCCTTCGTGAGCTTGCCGCGAAACTCGGTGTCGACGTCGCGATCGCCCACGTCGAGGGCGACGATCTCGTCCAGCGCGCGGAAGAGCTCGGCTTCGGCAAGACCTTGACCGCCAACGCCTACCTCGGCGCGTGGGGGATCGCGGAATGCCTGAACGCGGGCGCCGACATCGTGGTGACGGGACGCGTCACCGACGCGTCGGTGATCGTCGGCCCGGCAGCCGCGCACTTCGGCTGGGCCCGCGACGACTACGACGCGCTGGCGGGCGCGGTCGCGGCCGGGCACGTGATCGAATGCGGTACGCAGGCCACCGGCGGCAACTACGCCTTCTTCACCGAGCACGAGATCGGCGTCCCGGGGTTCCCGATCGCCGAGATCTCCGCCGACGGCTCCAGCGTGATCACCAAACACCCTGGCACCGGCGGTGTGGTGAACGCCGGAACCGTTACGGCACAACTGCTCTACGAGATCACCGGCGCCCGCTACGCCGGGCCGGACGTCACCGCGCGGTTCGACACTCTGACGCTCGCCGAGGACGGCCCGGACCGTGTCCGGATCAGCGGCGTCACCGGAGAACCGCCGCCTCCGACGCTCAAGGTCTGCCTGAACGGGCTCGGCGGTTTCCGCAACGAGACGACGTTCGTCCTCACCGGACTCGACATCGAGGCGAAGGCCGCGCTAGTCAAGGAACAGCTTGAAGGCGCGCTCAAGGTCAAGCCGCCGGCGGACGTCCAGTGGACCCTTGCCCGCACCGACCGTCCCGACGCCGAAACCGAGCAGCAGGCGAGCGCTCTGCTGCACGTCGCGGTGAAGGACGCCGATCCGGAGGTCGCCGGGCGCGCCTTCAGCGGCGCGGCGATCGAGCTCGCGTTGGCGAGCTACCCGGGTTTCCATGTCACCGCGCCGCCCGCGGCCGCCTCGCCCTATGGCGTGTACCGCCCCGCTTTCGTCGACGCGCACGAGGTTCCGCACGTGGCCGTCCTGCCGGACGGGACACGCCGCGACATCGCGCCCGCCGCCGAAACGCTGCCACTGTCCGATGTGGACGAAGACCGGCCGCCCGCGCCGTTCACCCAGGCGCAGGTCCGCCGGGCACCGCTGGGAAGGGTGATCGGTGCCCGCAGCGGTGACAAGGGCGGCAACGCGAACGTCGGTGTCTGGGCACGTTCCGACGAGGCGTGGCGCTGGCTCGCGCACCGGCTCACCGTCACCGAGTTCAAACTGCTGCTCCCGGAGACCGCGGACCTCGAGGTCCGGCGGCATCTCCTGCCGAACCTGCGGGCGATCAACTTCGTCGTCGAAGGCATCCTCGGTGAGGGCGTCGCGTCGCAGGCGCGGTTCGACCCGCAGGCGAAGGCGCTCGGGGAATGGCTGCGCTCCCGCGAGATCGACATCCCGGAGGCCCTTCTGTGACCGACCCCTTCTTCACGCCGGAACGCGCCGAACTGCGCAAGACCGTGCGTCGGTTCGCCGAAACCGAGATCCTGCCCCACCTCGAAGACTGGGAGCGCGAGGGCGAGCTGCCCCGCGACCTGCACCGCAAGGCCGGGGAACTCGGGCTGCTCGGCGTCGGCTTTCCCGAAGAAGTCGGTGGCGGAGGCGGCGACTACCTCGACGCGGTGGTCATCGCCGAGGAACTGCACTACGCGGGTGGTTCCGGCGGCTTGTTCGCCTCGCTGTTCACCTGCGGCATCGCCGTCCCGCATATCGCGGCGGCCGGGGATCCGGTGCAGATCGAACGCTGGGTCCGGCCGACGTTGGAAGGCCACAAGATCGGCTCGCTCGCGGTCACCGAACCCGACGGCGGCTCCGACGTCGCCGGGATTCGCACCACCGCGGTGCGCGAGGGCGACGAGTACGTCATCAACGGCGCCAAGACCTTCATCACCTCGGGCTGCCGCGCCGACTTCGTGACCACCGTCGTCCGCACCGGTGAGGCGGGCGCCCACGGGATCTCGCTCATCGTCGTCGAACGCGGTACGCCGGGCTTCACCGTCTCCCGCAAGCTGGAGAAGATGGGCTGGCTCTGCTCGGACACCGCCGAGCTGTCCTATGTGGATGTCCGCGTGCCCGCCGAAAACCTTGTCGGCGCCGAGAACAGCGGTTTCGCGCAGGTCGCCACCCAGTTCGTCACCGAGCGGGTCTCGCTGGCGGTGCAGGGCTACGCGCACGCGCAGCGGGCGCTGGACCTGACGCTGGACTGGTGCCGCCTGCGCGAGACCTTCGGCCGTCCGCTGATCTCCCGTCAGCTGGTGCAGCACAAACTCACCGAGATGGCCCGCAAGATCGACGTCGCGCGCAGCTACACCCGGCAGGTCGCCCTGCGGCACGTCGCGGGCGAAGAGGTCATCGCCGAAGCCTGTTTCGCGAAGAACACCGCCGTCGAGACCGCCGAGTGGGTGGTCAACGAGGCCGTGCAGCTGCACGGCGGACTCGGCTACATGCGGGAGTCCGAAGTGGAGCGTCACTACCGTGACGTGCGCATCCTCGGTATCGGCGGCGGGACCAACGAGATCCTCACCGGCTTGGCCGCGAAGCGATTGGGATACACCGCATGAGCACGATCAGGTCTGCTGTGGACACGCGGAGCGAAGAGTTCGCCACCAACCGCGAGTCCATGCTCGGCAAGCTGGCCGAGATCGACGGCGAGCACGCCAAGGCGATCGCGGGCGGCGGCGAGAAGTACGTCGCCCGCCACCGCAAACGCGGCAAGCTGCTGGCCCGTGAACGGATCGAACTCCTCCTCGACGAGGACTCGCCGTTCCTGGAGCTGTCACCGCTGGCGGCCTGGGGTTCGGACTACCAGGTCGGTGCCAGCGTGATCACCGGGATCGGCGTCGTCGAAGGCGTCGAATGCATGATCTCGGCGAGCGACCCGACGGTCAAAGGCGGGGCGAGCAACCCGTGGACGGCCAAGAAGAGCTACCGCGCCGCGGACATCGCCGCGCAGAACCGCCTGCCGGTGATCAACCTCGTCGAGTCGGGCGGAGCGGATCTGCCGACGCAGAAGGAGATCTTCATTCCCGGCGGCCGGATCTTCCGCGACATCACGCGCTCGTCGGCGGCGAAGGTGCCCACGATCGCCCTGGTGTTCGGCAACTCGACCGCGGGCGGTGCGTACCTGCCCGGCATGTCGGACTACGTCGTGATGGTCAAGGAACGGGCGAAGGTGTTCCTCGGCGGGCCGCCACTGGTCAAGATGGCCACCGGTGAGGAGTCCGACGACGAATCGCTCGGCGGTGCCGAGATGCACGCCCGCACCTCCGGTCTCGCCGACTACCTCGCGGCCGACGAAGAGGACGCGATCCGGCTCGGCCGCAGCATCGTCAAACGGCTCAACTGGACCAAACAGGGCCCGACGCCCAAGCCGGACTACGCGGAGCCGTTGTACTCCGCGGAAGACCTGCTCGGCATCGTGCCCACCGACCTCAAGGTGCCGTTCGACCCGCGCGAGGTGATCGCCAGGGTCGCCGACGGTTCGGACTTCGACGAGTTCAAACCCTTGTACGGCAGCAGTCTCGCCACCGGCTGGGCGAGTATCCACGGTTACCCGGTCGGCATCCTGGCCAACGCGCAGGGTGTGTTGTTCGGCGAGGAGTCGCAGAAGGCCGCGCAGTTCATCCAACTGGCCAACCAGATCGACACGCCGCTGGTCTTCCTGCACAACACCACCGGCTACATGGTCGGCAAGGAATACGAGCAGAGCGGCATCATCAAACACGGCGCGATGATGATCAACGCCGTGTCGAACTCGAAGGTCCCGCATCTGTCGGTGCTCATGGGCGCCTCGTACGGTGCCGGGCATTACGGCATGTGCGGTCGTGCCTACGATCCCCGGTTCCTGTTCGCCTGGCCCAGTGCGAAATCCGCGGTCATGGGACCGCAGCAGCTGGCGGGCGTGCTGTCCATCGTGGCCCGTGCCGCCGCCGCGTCGCGCGGGCAGGAGTACAACGAGGAGCACGACGCCGCCATGCGCGCCATGGTGGAGGGTCAGATCGAAGCGGAGTCGATGCCGATGTTCCTCTCCGGGATGCTCTACGACGACGGGATCATCGATCCCCGCGACACCCGCACGGTGCTCGGGCTCAGCCTGTCCGTGATCCACAATGGACCGGTGAAGGGCGCCGAAGGCTTCGGCGTCTTCAGGATGTGACGGGAGGCGGAGCAGACTGATGTCGCGGCAACCAGATGTACGTCAAGGCGCGTGCTCGGCCGAAGGCCCCGTTAGCGGGATGGCAGGGCGCCTGTCGACCCACAGTGCGGGTGCTACGCGAAGTCGTGCCCTGCCGGCCCGATCGCGGACACGCGCAATCTCGCGTAAAGGACAGTGAGCGGCATGATCGAGAAACTTCTGGTCGCCAACCGCGGTGAGATCGCCCGCCGCGTGTTCCGCACCTGCCGCGACGCCGGGATCGGCACGGTCGCGGTGTTCTCCGACGCGGACGCCGACGCTCCGCACACCGCCGAGGCGGACGTCGCCGTCCGGTTGCCGGGCAACGCGCCCGCCGACACGTACCTGCGTGCCGAGCTGCTGATCAAGGCGGCCGTCGAGACCGGCGCCGACGCGATCCACCCCGGCTACGGCTTCCTGTCCGAGAACGCCGCGTTCGCCCGTGCCGTGATCGACGCGGGGCTCACCTGGGTCGGCCCGCCGCCGGAAGCCATCGAGAGCATGGGCTCGAAGGTCGAGTCCAAGCGGATGATGGCCGAAGCCGGAGTCCCGATCCTGTCCGAATTGGACCCGGCCGAGGTCACCGAAGCCGACCTTCCCTTGCTGGTCAAGGCTTCCGCCGGGGGTGGCGGACGCGGGATGCGTGTCGTGCGCTCGCTCGGCGAACTCGCGGAAGCCGTCGAAGGCGCGAGCGCGGAGGCGGCGTCGGCGTTCGGTGACCCGACGGTGTTCTGCGAGCGATATCTGGAGACCGGCCGTCACATCGAGGTCCAGGTGCTCGCCGACACCCACGGCACGGTGTGGGCGGTGGGGGAGCGTGAATGCTCGATCCAGCGCCGCCACCAGAAGGTCGTCGAAGAGGCGCCGTCGCCGTTCGTCGACGAAGCCATGCGGGAGGCGTTGTTCGACGCCGCGCGCAAGGCCGCACAGGCGATCGATTACGTCGGCGCCGGGACGGTCGAGTTCCTCGCCGGACCGGACGGGCGGTTCTACTTCCTGGAGATGAACACCCGGCTCCAGGTGGAACACCCGGTCACCGAGGCCACGACCGGACTCGACCTCGTCTCGCTGCAACTGCGGATCGCCGAGGGTGAACACCTCCCGATCGAGGAGCCGGAGACACGGGGGCACGCGATCGAGGTCCGGCTCTACGCCGAAGATCCGGCCGAGGGCTGGCAGCCACAGAGCGGCACTTTGCACCGGTTCGAGGTTTCCGCCGCGCGGCGGGCATTCGAAGTCGGTCCGGGTGTCCGGCTGGACTCCGGTTTCGTCAGCGGCCAGACCGTCGGCGTGCACTACGACCCGATGCTCGCCAAGGTCATCGCGTACGCCCCGGACCGCCGGAGCGCCGCACGGGCACTGGCCGGCGCTTTGGCCGGTGCGGAGATCCACGGCGTGGTGACCAACCGCGATCTGCTGGTGAACGTCCTGCGCCACGAGGCCTTCCTCGCCGGCGAGACCGATACGGCGTTCTTCGACCGGCACGGACTCGAAACCCTGGCCCGTCCACTGGCCACTGTGGACACTGTACGGATTTCCGCGCTGGCCGCCGCTTTGGCGGGGGCGGCGGCGAACCGCTCGGAAGCGCGGGTGCAGCGGCGGCTGCCGAGCGGCTGGCGCAACGTCCGCTCCCAGGGGCAGCGCAAACGTTTTCGTCAAGGCGGCGACGAGATCGAGGTCGGCTACAGCCTCGGCCGGAACGGTCTGCGCGCCGACGGTTTCGAAGGTGTCGAACTGGTTTCCGCCGAAAGCGGCGCGGTCGTCCTGGAGGTTTCCGGGGTGCGGCGGAAGTTCGCCGTCGCCCGGTACGGCGACACGGTGTACGTCGACTCGCCGGAAGGCGCCGTCGAACTGGATGTGGTGCCGAGGTACACCGATCCCGACGCGGCGCTCGCCGCCGGATCGCTCGTGGCGCCGATGCCGGGCACGGTGGTCCGGCTCGCGGTCGAAGCGGGCGACACGGTCAAGACCGGCGATCCGTTGCTGTGGCTCGAAGCGATGAAGATGGAACACCGGATCGCGGCGCCCGCCGACGGCGTCGTGACGGAACTCCCGGTGGTGGTCGGACAACAGGTCGAAGTGGGCACGATCCTCGCGGTGGTAGGAGACGACGAATGAACGCGATGAACTTCACCGAGCCCGAGGAGCGCGTCGCGCTGCGGGCCGCGGTCGCCGAACTCGGCAAGAAGTACGGGCACGAGTACTACGCGAAACAGGCCCGTGCCGGGCTCAAGACCGACGAGCTGTGGGCCGAGGCCGGACGGCTCGGCTACCTCGGCGTGAACCTGCCCGAGGAGTACGGCGGCGGGGGAGCGGGTATCGCGGACCTCGCCGCGGTGCTCGAAGAACTCGCCGCGGCGGGCTGTCCGCTGCTGCTCATGGTCGTCTCGCCGGCGATCTGCGGCACGGTGATCTCGCGGTTCGGCACCGAGGAGCAGAAGAAGCGCTGGCTGCCCGGGATCGCCGACGGCAGCGGGCGGATGGTCTTCGCGATCACCGAACCGGACGCCGGGTCGAACTCGCACAAGATCACCACCACCGCGAAACGTGACGGCGACGGCTGGGTCCTCAGTGGACGGAAGGTCTACATCTCCGGTGTCGACGAGGCGGACGCCGTCCTGGTCGTCGGCCGTACCGAGGACGCCAAGACGGGCAAGCTCAAGCCCGCGCTGTTCACCGTCCCGACCGACACGCCCGGTTTCGAGTACAAGCAGATCGAGATGGACATCATCTCGCCGGAGAAGCAGTTCGGCCTGTTCCTCGACGACGTCCACCTGCCCGCCGACGCGCTGGTCGGCGAGGAGGACGCGGCGATCGCGCAGCTGTTCGCGGGGCTCAACCCCGAACGCATCATGGGTGCGTCGTTCTCGCTGGGCATCGCCCGCTACGCGCTGGGCAAGGCCGTCTCCTACGCCAACGAGCGCAAGGTGTGGGGCGCGCCGATCGGCACACATCAGGGTCTCGCGCATCCGCTGGCGGAGATCAAGATCGAACTGGAGCTGGCGAAGCTCATGACGCAGAAGGCGGCGTCGCTCTACGACTCCGGGGACGACTTCGGCGCCGGCGAGTCGGCGAACATGGCGAAGTACGCCGCCGCCGAGGTCGCCATCCGCGCGGTCGACCAGGCCGTGCAGACCCACGGCGGCAACGGTCTCGCCAGCGAATACGGGCTGGGCACGCTGGTCACGGCCGTCCGGCTGGGCCGGATCGCGCCGGTGAGCCGCGAGATGGTGCTCAACTTCGTCGGCCAGCACAGTCTTGGCCTGCCCCGGTCCTACTGACTCGTGAGTGGCGAGGCCGGTCAGTGAGGGATGAGGCAAGTCGGGCGGCTCACCTCGGCCGGTATCGAAGGGCCCCTTCACTACCTTCAGGGTAGGTAAAGAGGCCTTCACGGACCGGTGAGCGGGGGCCCCGCACGCCAGACTCCCGAGCCCACCACGGAAGGCGAACGCATGAGCACGCTGCACGGCAAGACGATCATCATCTCCGGCGGCAGCCGCGGGATCGGCGAAGCCATCGCGGTCCGCGCGGCCCGCGACGGAGCGAACATCGCCCTGCTCGCCAAGACCGCCGAGCCGCATCCGAAACTGCCGGGAACGCTCTACACCGCCGCCAAGGCGATCGAGGACGCCGGCGGGCAGGCGCTGCCGATCGTCGGCGACGTCCGGGACGACACGTCGGTCGAGGCCGCGATCGCGCGGACCGCGGAGCAGTTCGGCGGTATCGACATCGTGCTCAACAACGCCAGCGCGATCGACCTGACACCGACCGAAACGGTCAGCATGAAGCGGTACGACCTGATGCAGGACATCAACGCGCGCGGGTCGTTCCTGTTGTCGAAACTCGCCATCCCGCACCTGAAGCAGGCGGAGAACGCGCACATCCTGACGCTGTCGCCGCCGATCAGCCTCGACGAGAAGTGGTTCCGGGCCGGGCACCTCGCGTACAGCATCGCGAAGTACTCGATGAGCCTGGTGACGGTCGGGCTCGCCGCGGAACTGCGGCAGTACGGGATCGCGGCGAACTCGCTGTGGCCTCGGACGACGATCGACACCGCGGCGATCCGCAACGTCGTCGGCGCGGAACTGGCGGCCAAGTCGCGGACGCCGGAGATCATGGCGGACGCGGCGCACGCGATCCTGACCAAGCCGAGCAGCGAGGCGACGGGGAACTTCTACCTCGACGACGAGGTGCTGGCCGCCGAAGGGGTGACGGACTTCTCGAAGTACCGCGTCGGCGGGCGGGAGGAAGACCTGCAGCTCGATTTCTGGGTCGAAGCACGTACTCCAGAATCAGGGCCATGATCCGCGAACCACAACAGGAGCGCAGCCGGACGACTCGGCGGCGGCTGGTCGAGGCCGCCGTCGAGACGATCGGGGAGCTGGGCTGGAACGGGACCACCGTCGCGCTGATCGCCGAACGCGCCGGTGTTTCCCGCGGTGCCGCCCAGCACCACTTCCCGACCAGGGAGGATCTGGTCGCGGCCGCGGTCGAGCACGTCGGCGAGATCCAGATCGTGGAACTGCGCGCCCGCGCCGCGGACCTGCCGTCGGGGCGGTCGCGGATCGAGCGGGCCGTCGACATGGTGCTCAATCTCTACAGCGGGCCGCTGTTCCGTGCCGCGCTCCACCTCTGGGTCGCGGCGTCGACCGACGAGTCGCTGCGCGCGACCCTGGTGCCGCTGGAGGCGCGGGTCGGCCGGGAAGCGCACCGGGTGACGGTCGAGCTGCTCGGTGTCGACGAGTCCCACCAGGGCGTTCGCGAGCTGGTCCAGGCCACTCTCGATCTTGCCCGCGGCCTGGGACTGGCCAACCTGCTGACCGACGACACGAAGCGGCGCAAGCAGATCGTCGCCCAGTGGGCACGGGTCCTCGAGCCGCCACTGGCGTCGGCGAAGATCTCACGGAACCGAGAAGACACCGACAACGTCTGAGATCTTGTTAACACTGATGGAGCAGCGACCGATAACACGGTGTGAGTGCTGCTGATTCAGGTGGCTGATCGAGAGAGGTCCGTCCGGTGTCCGGTTCAGAGATCGAACTGTCCCATCGCGCGATGGCGATGCTGCGAGCGGTCGCGGCGCGCCGTGCCCAGATGTCGTGCAGCTGCGAGCCGGATCTCTTCATCGACGGGTTCGCCTGTTGCGATCAGATGACCGCGCACGCGCTCGCCCGCGGCGGTTACATCCGCCCCGGCGCGTCCACCGGCCCCGCCGCGGTCACCGGCCGCGTGCCCGCCGAGCTGACCGAGGCGGGCGAAGCCGCCATCGCGGTCACCGCAGCAGCCTGACCCTTCACCGCATCGTCTGTCCGCAGTGGACGACGACCGTTTACAACCACCTCCCGCCTTCCTAGGATCCACCCCGGGACGAGGCCGTCGCCGTCGAGCGACGGACCGGGTAGGGAGGTGCCGATGGCACGCACGGCTCGCCACGATTCCGGCGGGGACGCCCTGAACCCGCTCCGGCCGAAGGCCACGCCATCGCGGTGGCAGGGCGCCCTTCGCGAGCTGAAAGACCGGGTCGCGCCCTGGCGACGTCGAGCGCGGACGAGGGTTCACCACCAGACACTCAGCGAGTTGATGCGGAAAGCCGGCGCGGCACCCCGCCGCCGGGGGCCGCGAGGCCCGAAGCACCGGGCTCCGGAGGCCGCTCCCGGGAGCGGGAGGATTCGGCGGATCTCGGCGCTTTCGGCGGGTGGTCTCGTCGTCGGCGGGCTGCTCGCCGTGCTGCTCGCCCCGGCCGACCAGACCGAGGTCATCCCGGGGGCGCCGCTCCCGCCGCCGTCGCCGACCATCGCGCCGCAGGCCGTCGAGGTCCCGGACGACGCGGTGTCTTCGCCCGTCCCGTCGGGGCCCTCGGGTGGCAGCGTCGCTCCTCCGCCGCCGATGACCGCGTCGATGCACGGCTCGGAGACGCCGTCACCGACGCCCACGCCTTCGCCCGAGGAACGGCCGGATCCGCGCGCCGGTCATCACGAGTGGTATTACGACTGGAATCACGGCGGATATCCCGGCGGCGGCCGCTGGCCGCAATGGGGCAGATAGCGCCGATCGGGTGAGCAGAGGTATCGCTCACCGTCGAATAATGATTACGGTTCTCCCCGGATTTCGTCCTTTCGTGTCCGGTACGCCCATTCCTGTGCCCTGGGTTCGATCAGCTCCCTACGATGGTCCGCAATCTTCGATCCCTTCCGGACCACAGCTAGGGGCTGAACAGGAAAGATGAGTGTGGGGCGACATTCTCCCGCGGTGAAGCTCACTCGGAGAATGCTGATCAATCGCGAGGTGGGGGCACCTTCAAGGCCGCAGCCGGTGACGCTGCTGCTCGGCCCGGTCGGCTCGGGTAAGAGCACGGCGCTGGAGGCGATCCGGCACGATCTCGGCTGGGGTGTCGTGCACGCCGGGTTCGACTTCGGGCGCGGCGACCGGCCGAGCACGGTCGACGTGCTGACGAAGCTGGCCTACGCGCTGTCGAGCAAATGGCGGAATCGACCGAAACCGCAGTTCGTGCGTTTCACCATTGCGTTGATCGCCGTCCAGGCGGATCTGCCGGGACGAAATCGTCATGACGACCGGGATCAGCTCAAGACGCTGATCACCACTTTCCACGGAATCCGCTGGACTCCGCAGGCCGACGAATTGCTCACCACGCTGACGGATACCGCGAAGGCGACGGGTCTCGTCGAATCCGCTTACGCAGACGTGTTCCGCCAGGCGTTCCCGCATCTGGTCCGGAACATCCGGCCGCGGCTCGGCAAGGCGTTGAAGTACCTCGCCGACTTCCCGAACGCCGAGGGCAAGGATCCGTTCGACGCGCTGATCGAACTCAACCGGCTCGCCCACGGCACCGCCAGGGACGACAAGGCGGTCACCGAATGGCTGATCGCGGCCTTCCTCGGCGACGTCCGGGAGAACCATCGGAGGATGGCCAAACCGGAGGAGAAGAGCCCGTGTGCCTGTGACCTTTCCGAGCGCCGCAGGCATTGGCACAACTGGGTGCTGCTGCTGGACGACGTCCATCACGCCGGCGGCACCGAGTTCCTCGCCGATCTGATCGCCGCGCGGGAACGGTACGTCCTGCACCACCCGAACGACCGGGACACCCACGACGCGCTGCTGATCGTCGCCACCAGCGGACGGTGGCACCAGGACTGGGGAACGGCGTGGCTGGCGCCGTGGAAACCGGCGGCTTCGGCGCCGCCCGCGGTCCGGCCGGTGGTCGCCTGCGAGGAGGCAGGCTACGAGGACTGGGCGAATCCGCGCGCGGGGGAACTCGAATCCCCCTATTACCCCGTCATGCTCACGCCGCAGCCGATCGGGCAGATCGCGCGTGTCCTCGATTCCGGTGCGACGACCCCCAAGGTGAAACTCGCGCATCTGGCGACCGGCGGGCTGCCGTCGGCGATCGAGCGGATCGCGGGCACGTTGCGGGGAAGAGACGTGCGGGAAGGCGCCCGCGACGTGCTCACCACCGCTGCGGACGGCGAGCAGGATCCGTGTTACCACAGGTTGAAGGAACTGGGCCTGACCGAATATCTCGACGGCGTCCACATCGACGACTTCGTGACCGCCGCCCCGTTCGCGACCGCGCCATGGTTGATCCCGGACGCCGCGCAGAGCCGGATCGACCAGCCGCACGTCGGGCGGATCCTGACCGAACTGCGCATCGCGCTGTGGGTGACGGCGAAGAATTCCACCGCCACCACCGAGGACCAGGCCGCCCTGCACCCGTGGATCGCCGCGAACCTGGTGTCCGCGCTGGCCCGGCGCGATGACGGGCCGACCTACGCCGGTCAGTTCGAGGCGCTGCGCGACGACCCGGACACCGCGCAGGACCCCGTGCGCCTGGCCTACTGCAACCTCGCGCTGGGCGACATCGGCGCGGTGGTCCGCTTCTTCGAAAGCGAGTTCAACCGGATCCCGCACGCCGAGTGGATCGCGAAGCTCCACCTCGTCCTGCACGCGCCGGACGACCTGCCGCCCGGGCGGAAACATGCCGAGTTGTACGAAGAACTCGTCAATCTGGACTCCGCCTGCCATCCGGACGGCCGGACCGAGATCCGCAACAACATCGCCCGGCTCATCGCGGCCGGCTGGCTGACCGCCAACCCGTTCGCCGTCCGCGGTCTGGACCAGCAGCAGGTGATCGAAAACGCCTTCGCCGCGCTGGCCACGACCTCACATCGTCCCGACGTCGGCGCCCTCGTAGCGGCCAAGGATCTCGCCCGTCGCGGCGAGTTCCCCTGAACTCGAACGGAACCCCGTGATGTCCTGGTTCGAATCGGTGAAGACCCGGCTTTCCCGTACCCGCCATCGCGCACCCGCCGGCCCGCCGGTGCGCCCGCGCGGCTGGGCGCAACGCCACCGCGGCCTGCTCTCGGCGGTCGTGGTCGTCCTCCTCGGCGCACTCCTGGTCGCGATCAAACCGTGGGAGAACTGCGGGGCCGGTCTGCGTTCGGTGGACGCGGACGAGAAATCGTCAGGTTCGTCCTATGCCTGCGTCGGCATCAATCTCGAGTCGGGTCCGATGCGGGAGAACGACCCGTTCACCGAACTGGAGAAGTTCATCAAGGCCCGCAACGACGAAGCGGGAAACGACTTCAGGACCATCGTGGTGCTGGAGAACTTCACCCCGGATCCGAAGGTCGACAGCCAGCCGATCGACTTCGTGAAACACGAGGTCCAGGGCGCCATCACCGCCGCGTGGCCGAAGAACGGCCGGGCCGGGATCAGGCTTTTGCTGGCCAACTACGGCAGCAACGCCACCCACTGGAAGGACGTCGCCGAGGAGATCGTCGCGGCCGCGGCGAGCCAGCACATCGTCGCCGTCACCGACGTCGGGGTCAGCTCGGAGCACAGCCGGGCGCTGGTCGCGGAACTGTCCGCGAAAGGCATCGCGACGATCGGCGCCACCGTCACCGCGGACAACATGAACGTCGATCCGCAGGGCAAACGGATCGACAACTTCTTCCGTGTCGGGCCGACCAACACCGACGAGGCACGCGCCGCCGCCGGGTACATCGCGGCGCACGGTTTCCGCCGGGTGATGATGGTCCGGGGCACCGGCGTGGAGGACACCTACGCGACCACGCTCGCGGATGCCTTTCAGAGCGCGTCGAAGGTTCCGATTCTCTTCACCAAGGGATACAACAGCATCCCGTTGTTCGACGCCTCGAGGGAGGACTATTTGCGGAACCTGTTCCGCGGCTACCATTCCGACATCTGTGGCGCCAAACCCGATCTCATCTACTTCGCCGGGCGGGGGCTCGATCTCGGCGCGTTCGTGAAGGCGCTGGCCGGGGACGGCGCCTGTGAAGGGCTCGACTCGGTGACCGTGATGACCGGGGACGACGCGAGCACGCTCGCCGGGAAGCCATTGCCGCTGGACAAGGACATCGGAGTCCGGCTCCGGTACACGGCGCTGGCCTATCCCGACCAGTGGGACATGTTCGCCGCCGATCCGGCGTATCCGACCTACAAGAAGAACCACGACAACTTCGTCGCCGAGTTCACGCGGCGGTTCCCGCGTGGCGGACTGTGGGACGGCGCCGCGATGATCGAGCACGACGCGGTGGCCGTCGCGGTCCGGGCGGCGGGGGACAACGTGTCGGCCGATCCGGTCTCGGTGCCGGACGTGGTGCGCAACATCGACTGCAATTCCTCGGTGCCCGGCGCGACCGGAGCCATCGCCTTCGATCGGACGACGGGAAATCAGCTCGACAAGGTGTTGCCGATCCTGTCGATCGATCCGGACGGTTCGGTGCATCCGGTCGACCTCGTGTGGTCGCGCGGGCGGCCGCTGAACACGGCGCCGGACTGCGGTCGCTGAGGGGTGGCGAGGTGGTGAGGGCCTCCTTCCCTGCCTTGAGAGCAGGGAAGGAGCCCCTCACGGACTGACACCGGTGGGGAACGGAAGTCAGCCGGTATAACCCGCCACGATCTTGGTGTAGTCGTACTTGCCTTGCGCGATTCCCGCACAGTTGTTGCAATCGCGGTTCACCGCCCAGAACGACAACCGGGCGAGATGTTTGCTCGCCGCGTAGTCGCGGATCGCGCGGAAGTCGGCGACGCTGACGGTCTCACCCGCCACATCGGTCTTCCCGTTCATCGACGAAAGCCCGCTGCGCCGGTAGGCCGCGTCGTCGCTCAGACCGAAGGCGGATTTCACCACGTTCTTCAGCCCGTCCACGGCGCTGCGGGTCTTGCCCGCCATGTCACCGCCGCTCGAGAAGTTGAACGGCATGACCGACCACGCGTCGACGCCCGCGCCGAGCGCCTTCGACTGGTTGATGAGCCGCTTGCCGTGCGCGTTGGGGCCGCCGACCTCGGTCGGGATGGTGATGACCACGCGCAGGCCCGGGTTCTTCTGTTTCGTGATCTTGATGGCGTTCAGGATCCGGTCCTGGACGGTGTGATTCTCGAACTCGTCGGTGTTCTCGATGTCGAGGTCGATCGCCTTGAGTTTGTAGGCGTCGATGACCTTTTGATACGCGCCGGCGAGTGCCGCGGGAGTGCCGCACTTGGGGCCGAGCTTCGTGCCCGACCAGCCGCCGAACGAGGGGATGACGTCACCGCCCTTGGCCCGGATGTTGGCGATCATCGTGGCGTCGGAGCCGGTGAGAGACCGGCTGCCGTCCCATTTCGGGTTGCAGCCGCCGTCGGAGAGGATGAACGCGAGAGTGAACGCCTTGACGCCGGTGGCGTTCATGGCGGCGATCGGGTCCGTCTGTCCCGACCACTGGTACAAATAGGGAGAGGCGAGCACCGGGTCCGGGGCCGCCGAGGCGACGGGGGCGAGGCCGGCGGCCGTGGCGAGAGCGGCGCCGACGGTGGTGACCAGTGTTGCCCAGCGTCGTAAGGATTTCATCGGTCCTCCAACTGGTACGCGCGCGGCGAGGCGCGCAGGTGTGGAGCACCTCCGTCTTGACGCGGCGGATCAACCGGGAGGGTGCGCTCACTCACGGTGGACTAGACCATTGAGGACTGTCAAGAATTCACCGGAATACTCGCCGGAAACGACCGACCTTAGTAGGGGGTCATGACCCGGAAAGCGGATCGACACCATCGCGATTACCGGCTAGTTTGCCGAAATGGTGGGGGACTCCCTGATGGCGACCGGAAGCCGCGACCGGAGAGACCGGCTCGCCGCGCCGTGGCGGGTACTGGGGTCGTGGAGCCTGTGGGAATTACCCAGGCGTGGCCTGATCGGATACCTGCTCCTCGTCGACTTCGCCGCCATCGCCGCCACCGTCTACCTCTTCGTGCTGCGGCCGCCCGCGCCGTCGTCGTTTCTTCCGTTTTCCGCTCTGTTAACCGGAATGGTCCTCAGCGCAGAGCTTTCCCGCCCGGTCGAGCGATCCCGCGCCGACACCCGGCTCGGCGCAGGGCTGGACGCGGCGTGGATTTTCGCGGGTGCGCTCCTTCTGCCGCCCGCGCCGGCCGCGGTGCTCGTCGTCGCCTCCGCGGGATATCGCTGGTTCCGGATCCGCCGCGGGATCCCGCATCGGCAGGTGTTCGCGGCGTCCGCGACCATGCTTTCCGCGCTCGGCGCCTCGATCGTCCCGGTATTGCTGGGCGCGCCGCCGTTCATCGGCGCGGCAAGGGATTTCGAAAGTTTCGCCCTGGTTTTCGCGACCGGGCTGGTCTTCCTGTCCGTCGACGCGGCCTTGGCCGCACCGGCGGCCGAATTCGGGGCGGAACCGTCGGGATTCGCCTTCGACGCGGCGATGGTCGCGTTCGGACTGGTGCTCGCGTGGTCGGCGGCGGACTGGCCGTTGGTCACCGTGGTACTCGCGGGGGCGCTCGTGGTACTTCACCGGGCGGGGACGATGCGTGCCCTGCGTGGTCACGCGGACACGGACTCCGGTACCGGACTGCTCACCGCGTCGTCCTGGTTGGACGGTGCCCGCACCCAGTTCGAGCTGCTTCGCGGCCGTGGCGCCGATCTTTCGCTGCTGATGCTCGACCTCGACCATTTCGCCCGGCTCAACGACCGGCACGGCAGGCACGTCGGCGACGACGTTCTTCGGGCCGTGGCGGACACTCTGCGCGCCGAGGTCCGCGCCGCGGACCTGGTCGGCCGGTTCGGCGGCGAGGAGTTCGTGGTCCTGCTGCCCGGCACGAGCCGGTTCGACGCGCACGCGATCGCCGAACGCATCCGGCTGCGGATCTCCTCGACGTTCGTCTCACTGGATGGGAAGTTCGCCGGGGCGACCGTCTCGATCGGAGTGTCTTCGCATCCCGCCAGCGGCGAGACGCTCGACCGGCTCGTCGGCGCGGCGGATCAGGCGCTGCGCGCGGCGAAGGGCGCCGGGCGCAACCGCACCGTCGTCTTCGAGGCCGAAACCTAGCCCTCGGCGGGGACGCCGATGTCTTCGAACCACAGGTCCGGGTGCTCCCGGATGAACTCGGTCATCAGCGCGGTGCACGCAGGATCGTCGAGCAGGGTGATCTCGACGCCGTGCTCCTCGAGCCAGCCGTGCCCGCCCTCGAACGTCGTGGCCTCGCCGATGACGACCCGGCCGATGCCGAACTGGCGCACCAGCCCGCTGCAGTACCAGCAGGGGGACAGGGTGGTGACCATGATCGTGTCCCGGTAGTGCGGCCGCCTGCCCGCGTTCCGGAAGGCCGAGGTCTCGGCGTGCATCGACGGGTCGCCGTCCTGGACCCGGCGGTTGTGGCCCCGGCCGAGCAGGGCACCGGTGGTGTCGAAGAGGGCGGCACCGATCGGTACCCCGCCCTCGGCCTTGCCGAGTTCGGCCTCTTCACGGGCGACGGACAGCAGCTGCGCGGGATCGATCACCTGGGTCACCTTACGGCTCGTGAGTGGCTAGGACGGTTCTAACCGTCCTAGCCACTCACGAGCCAATGCGGACGGGACCTGTCCTGAATATCTGCGACACTCCTCCCATGAAGCGAGCGAACCGATGACCACGGGCACGTCGGCACGGCTGCTGAGGCTGCTCTCCCTGCTGCAGGCGCGCCGGGACTGGCCGGGCGCCGATCTGGCCGACCGGCTGAAGGTCGACGTCCGCACGGTCCGGCGCGACGTCGAGCGGCTGCGCGAGCTGGGCTACCCGGTGCACGCCACCCCCGGTGTCGCGGGCGGCTACCGGCTCGGCGCGGGGGCCGCGTTGCCGCCGCTGCTGCTGGACGACGACGAGGCCGTCGCGGTCGCCGTCGGGCTCCGCACGGCCGCGAACGGGACGGTCTCGGGGATCGAGGAGACCTCGGTTCGCGCGCTCACGAAGCTGGAGCAGGTGCTGCCCGCGCGGCTGCGGCACCGGATCACCGCGTTGAACACCGCGATGATCCCGCTCGGCGGCGTCGTCCCGGTCATCGACGCGGCGGCGCTGACGGTCATCGCGTCCGCGTGCCGTGACCATCAGCGGCTCCGGTTCGGCTACCGCAGCCACAACGGCGACGTCAGCGAGCGCTACATCGAGCCATTACGCCTGGTGCACACCGGGCGCCGCTGGTACCTGGTCGCGTTCGACCTCGACCGTGACGACTGGCGGACCTTCCGCGTCGACCGCATCGACGGCGTCCCGGACACGAGTTTCCGGTTCACCCCGAGGGAACCGCCCGCGGAGGACCTCGCGGCGTACGTCTCCCGCGGGATCACGTCTTCGCCGTATCCGCACCAGATGGTGCTGCGGGTGAACGCCCCGGCGGACGCGCTCGCCGAATACGTGTCCCCGACCGCCGGGACGATCGAGGCCATCGACGAGCACACCTGCCGGGTCCGGGTCGGTTCCAACGACCTTTCCGTGATGCCGTACTACCTCGCCCACTGGGACGTCGACTTCGTCGTGGAGGAGGCGCCGGACGAGGTCAAGGAGCGGCTACGGCTGGTCGCCGACCGCTTCGCGCGCGCGGTCGTCTGAGTCCGAAGTGGACCGCGCGCGTTTGGCCAGCAGGCCGATCGAGCCGAGCGAGATCAGGGCCAGCACGATGATGTAGAGCGAGACCGACATCGAGGTCCCGGTGGATTCCAGCAGCAGCACCATGATGAACGGCGCGAGCCCGCCGCCGACGACCGCGCTGATCTGGTAGCCGAGCGAGGCGCCGGTGTAACGCATCTCGGCGGTGAAGAGCTCGGCGAACAACGCCGCCTGCGGACCGTACATGATGCCGAGGAACAGTGACCCGACGAACGAGGCGATGACGAACAGCGGCAGCGAGGCGGTGTCGATCAGCAGGAACATCGGGATCGCCCAGAGCGCGACGCCCGCCGCGCCGAAGGTGTAGATCTTGAGCCTGCCGATCCGGTCGGACAGTTTCGCCGACAGCGGGATGATCGCCAGCTGCAGGGTGCTGATCAGCAGGGTCGCGACGAGCACGGTGGTCCGTGACATCCCGAGGTGGCGGGTGGCGTAGTCGAGGACACCGTTCAGCAGGATGTAGAACGTGGCGGTGTTGACCATGAACGAGCCGCCCGCCAGCAGCACCGTGCCCTTGTGATGGCGCAGGACGTCGCGCAGCGGCGACTTGGCGCGGCCGCGTTCCTCGGCGGCGAGTTTCGCTTCCGCACGGCGGTATTCGGGGGTTTCGTCGATCTTGACGTGCATGTACCAGGCCAGCCCGAGCACGAGGACACCCACCAGGAACGGGATCCGCCACGCCCAGACGAGGAAATCCGACGGCGGCGCGACCTGGGCGGCGACCAGGAACACCGTGTTCGCCAGCACCACCCCGATCGGGACGCCGAGTTGCACGAGGCTGCCGTACAGACCGCGTTTGCCAGGCGGCGCGTACTCGGTGGCGAGCAGCATCGCGCCACCCCACTGGGCGCCGACGGCGACCCCCTGCACGAGCCGGAGCAGGACCAGGAGGATCGGTGCGGCGATGCCGATCGAGTCGTAGGTCGGCAGCAGGCCGATCAGTGTGGTCGCCGCGCCCATCAGCGCGATCGCCAGCACCAGCACGGGTTTCCGGCCGCGTTTGTCGCCGAGGCTGCCCGCGATGATCCCGCCGAGTGGCCGGGCGAGAAAGCCGACCGCGAAGGTCGCGAACGAGGCGAGGACGCCGGCGGCCGCGTTGCTGGTGGGGAAGAAGGTCTTCCCGAAGACCAGGGCGGCGGCGATGCCGAAGACGAAGTAGTCGTACCACTCGACCGAGGAGGCGAGTGCCGCCGCGGTCGCGGCCCTTCGGCGCTGGGACACGGTGATCGTCGGTTCGGCGGCGGTTTCCGGGGCGTTCGGTGCGGTGTCGGCCATCTGGATGCCCTTCGCTCGGCGCTGCTGCGGCGATGCAGTCCGGGCAAGTTAACAACCGCTTAGTATGTGGTCAACGTCTCAACGGGTAATTCTATATACCGACCGGTTGGTATGTCACTCTGGTGGCGGTAGCGCCGGGAAGGGTCGAACGGTACTGGTCAGGAGAGTTTCGTGCCGAGCATGCGCAGCACCAGTTCGCTGTACTCCTGGCCGAGTTTCTTGGGGGTCTGGCGCGTCCGCTCGCTGTACCAGCGGGAGACGTCGACGCCGAGCGAGAGCACGGCGCGGGCGGCGGTGTGCGGGTCGCCGACGGTGAACACGCCCGTCGCGGCGCCTTCGGTGATGACCTCGCGCACGACCTGCTCGATGCGGCGGCGCAGTTTCGCGACGATCTCGAACTCCTCGTCGGGCAGCGCGTGCAGTTCGTACTGCACCACGCGGGCCACGGTGTGCCTCCGCGCGTGCCACGCCACGAAATCCTCGACCAGCAACCGGATCCGCTCGACCGGGTCGGTCTCCCGTGCCACGACGCTCTCGACCAGCGAGAGCGTCTGCTCGTGGCCGTACTTCGAGATCGCGAACAGCAACGCGGCCTTGGACGGGAAGTGCACGTACAGCGCCGCGGGACTCATCCCCGCCGCCGAGGCGATGTCCCGGGTGGTGGTCGCGTGATAGCCACGGCGCGCGAAGGATTCGACCCCCGCCAGCATCAGCCGCCGTGCCGTCTCCGGCTGGACGTCGGGCCACAGCTCGGCCGACAGCGACATGGTCATCCGCAGATCCTCCCAGACGCTCGTTCCGGATGGCGGGCTTGACACCGTCTCCGGACCTTCCCATTGTAAGTGAGCGCTCGCTTAGTGATTGCGTCGCCAGTGAACACAGAGGAGATCGAAGAGTGAACTCGTTCAAGGATCGCGTCGCGATCGTCACCGGCGCCAGCCGGGGTATCGGTCTCGGGATCGCCAAGGACCTGGTCGAGCGCGGCGCGAAGGTGTGCATCACCGCGCGCAAGCCGGAGCCGCTGGCCGAAGCGGTGGCCGAACTGGGCGGCGAGGCCGTCGCCATCGCCGTTCCGGGCAAGGCCGACGACGAGGCGCACCAGGACGAGGCCGTCGCCAAGACCATCGAGACCTTCGGCAGGCTCGACATGCTGGTCAACAACACCGGTATCAACCCGGTGTTCGGGCCGACCCTGGACATCGACCCGGGGGCCGCCGCGAAGATCTTCGCCGTCAACGTGCTCGCGCCGCTTTCGTGGACTCGCCGGGCGCGGGACGCGTGGATGGGGGAGCACGGCGGCGCGGTGGTGAACGTCGCGTCCATCGCCGGGCTCGGCGCTTCGCCCGGGATCGGCATGTACGGCGTCAGCAAGGCCGCGCTGATCCGGCTCACCAAGGAACTCGGCTTCGAACTGGGGCCGAAGATCCGCGTGAACGCCGTCGCGCCGGCCGTGGTCAAGACCAAGTTCGCGACCGCGCTGTACGAAGGCCGCGAAGAAGAGGTCTCCGAGTCGTATCCGATGAAGCGCCTCGGCGTTCCGGCGGACATCGCGAGCGCCGTGTCGTTCCTGCTTTCGGAGGAAGCGGGCTGGATCACCGGGCAGACGGTGGTCCTCGACGGCGGCGTCACACTGGCGGGTGGCCTGTGACCGCGTCGTTCACCGGTTCCGGGGTCGTCGTCACCGGTGGGGGCGGCGGCATCGGGGCCGTCCTCGCCCGCCGGTTCGCCGCCGAGGGCGCCCGGGTCGTCGTCGGCGACCTGAACGGGGACGCCGCGGCCGAAGTGGCGAAGGAGATCGGCGGGACCGCCGTCGCCGGTGACGCCGCGAGCGAAGCGGGTGTCGCGTCCCTGATCGAGGCGGCGCGCGAAACCCTCGGCGAGATCGACGTCTTCTGCGCCAACGCCGGGATCGCGCCGATGGGCGGCGTGGACGCGCCGGAGGAGGACTGGGCGCGGATTTGGGACGTCAACGTCATGGCGCACGTGCGCGCGGCGCGGCTGCTCCTGCCGCCGTGGCTCGAACGCGGCCGCGGGCACTTCATCTCGACGGTGTCGGCGGCGGGATTGCTGACCAGCCTCGGTTCGGCGTCCTACTCGGTGACCAAACACGGCGCGCTCGCCTTCGCCGAATGGCTGTCGGCGACCTACCGGCACCGCGGGCTCACCGTGCAGGCCATCTGCCCGCAGGGCGTGCGGACGGCGATGCTGGAGAACACCGGCCCGGCGGGCGAACTGCTGATGGGCGCGTCGGCGATCCAGCCGGAGCAGGTCGCGGACGCGCTGTTCGAGGCCATCGCCGCCGACCGGTTCCTGGTGCTGCCGCATCCCGAGGTCGCGGACTACTACGCCGCGCGGGCCACGCAGACCGATCGCTGGCTCGGCGGGATGAACAAGCTGCAGCGCAAGGTGGAGCAGGTCATCGGGGAATGACCGGCGCCGGTTGATCGGAGACGTGACTCGCGTGATCAGAAACGTAACTCGCGTGATCGGGGACGTAACTCGGCGGGTGGCGGTTGATCTTCGTCGGCGGATCGGCCACTGTGGTGAGGGGTCTTGCTCGCGGTAAGGAAAACTCGATGAACAAACGCTTCGTGCTCCGTGGTGCCGTTCTCGCCGCCACCCTCGCCGGGTCGGTGCTGACCGCGGGATCGGCGATGGCGAGCACCGCGGAACCGTGTGCGGCCGGGGCGTCGGGTGACGTCGCGGCGGCTTCCTGCACGCCGTACCGCAAGGTGAGTGAGGGCTGGAGCAGCAAAACCGCCTGCAATCGCGCCGGCAACGAGGGCGCGCAGGCGGGCCGCTGGACCGGCTGGAACTGCAACCAGGCGCTGCGCGGCTGGGAGCTGTGGGTGCGCACATGCACCGCGCTGACCGCGGAGAAGTACGCGGCGAGCACGCGCGAAACCGTCTGATTCGCCAGCGGAGCCGCCCCGGGAGCCTGGCCGCCCGGGGCGGTTCTGTGTCTACAATGGACACCGCGGTTCCGGTCGATCGACCGTTTCCATCGCTGAAGACCATTCGGCCGATCGGCAGGCGAAGACGACCGTGTGCCGATCATCGGGTCACCCGCTTCGGGAGTCCGAGTGGCGGTGTGCTCGTCGAGCCACTGCGCGTCGTCGACCAGGACCACCAGCGGCGTCTGGACACGGAAGAGCGCGAACACGGCGGTCGCGATCTTCGCGACGGTCTCCGGGGTCGGCGTGCTCTCGCCCTCCCGGGCGCCCAGTGGCCGGTGATCGGTCCCGGGGACCGGCGGTTCTCCGGCCCTCGACAAACCGGCCGGTATGCTGAGTGTCCGCACGAGAAGGGGCCGGCCATGACACGAGCGACCACCAGGAAGGCCGAGGCAGGCGGCGAAGACCAGGCCGCTGTCCCGCGCCGTCTGCTGTCGCACGCCACGAAGCTCTTCGCGAAGAAGGGTTTCGACCGCACTTCCGTGCAGGAGATCGTCGAGGCGGCCGGGGTCACCAAGGGCGCGATGTATCACTACTTCGGCTCCAAGGACGACCTCCTTTACGAGATCTACGCACGGGTGCTGCGCGCGCAGACCGAGCAACTGGAAAAAGTGGTCTCGAGCGAGGCTCCGCTGCGGGAACGGTTGCGTTCCGCCGCCTCCGACGTGGTCGTCAGCACGATCGACAACCTCGACGACAACACGATCTTCATGCAGTCCATGCACCAGCTCAGCGTGGAGAAACAGAAGGCCGTCCGCGCGGAACGCCGCAAGTACCACGAGCGGTTCCGCACGCTGATCGAGGAAGGCCAGGAGTCCGGCGAGTTCCGCGGGGACAAACCGGCCGACGTGATCGTCGACTTCTTCTTCGGGTCGGTGCACCACCTCGGTTCGTGGTACCGGCGTGGCGGTGCGCTTTCGGCCCGCCAGATCGGCGATCACTTCGCCGATCTCCTGCTGGCCGCGCTGCGACCCGAGTAGCGCTCAGCCCGGTGGCGCGGGCACGAGGCGTTCGGCGAACCAGTCGTCGCGGCGTTCGAGCACCGTTCCCACCTCCCACTCGGACGCGAGGGCGAGCAGATCCGTCGCCACGTCCTCGGCTGCTTCGGGCGGCCAGCCCTGGGCGGCGAGACTCGACCGCAACGCGTCGGCGTAGTCGGAAAAGGTGAAACCGGGCAGATCCGCGACGAGTGCCGTCGTCGTTCCGCGGTGCGAGCTCAGCCCACCGAACGCCCGGCCGCAGCCGCAGCGGGAATCGGGCGAACTCTCGCCGTCGCCGCAGGGCGGGGCGACCCAGAGCAGTTCGCCTTCCACGCAGTGATCGAAGTCGTTCTCCCGCGCGCCCTGGGTCTTCGCGGTGGCCACGAGCAGTTTCATGCTGACTCCCTGTTCGATCGGATGTTCGAACAGTTGTATCGGCGGGGTCCGACAGTTTTCGGGCGGACCCCGCCGGGTGGGTCAGGCGGGAAGGTCGATCAGCGGCGCGAGGGCGGCGCGATGCCGCCCAGGAGTGCCGAGCGCGATCTCGTCGCTCTTCGCGCGCTTCAGGTACAAGTGCGCGGGGTGCTCCCAGGTCATGCCGATCCCGCCGTGCAACTGGATCGCCTCTTCGGCGGCGTGGACGGCGATGGGGGAGTTGCGGGCCTGCGCGACCGCGACGGCGATCGCGACATCGTCACCGGAAGCCAGGCAGTCGGCGGCGTAGCGCGCGGTCGCCCTGGCGTTGACCAGATCCGTGTACAGGTTCGCCAGCCGGTGCTTCAGCGACTGGAACGAACCGACCTGACGGCCGAACTGGTAGCGCTCCTTGAGATAGCGCACCGTTTCGGTCAGCGCCCATTCGGCGATCCCGAGCTGTTCCGAGGCGAGCAGCCCCGCCGCGGTGACGAGTGCCGTGTCCAGCGCCGACGCGGCCACCGAGCCGCCGGCGACGCGTTTCGCGGCCACGTTCTCCACGGTGACGTCGGCGATGCGCCGGGTGAGGTCGAGGGAAATCGCCTCGGTGACCGTCACCCCCGCCGCCGACGCGTCGATCGTGTACAGGCCGGGGCCGTCGGGTCCCACCGCCGGGACGACGATCAGTTCGGCCACCGACGCGTCGACCACGCTGCGGACCTGGCCGCTGAGCGTGCCGTCGGCGGCCGCCGTGACCGTCGAGGGGAACTCGGCGCCGGGCGCGGTCGACAGCGGGATCGCCAGCGCGCCGATGAGTGTGCCCGCGGCCAGTTTCCCGAGCGGTTCGGCCACTTCCGCCTGCGACGTGTCCGCCGCCAGCAGGGCCGACGTCGCCAGGACGGCGCTGCCGAGATAGGGGACAGGGGCGACGCTGCGCCCGAGTTCCTCCATCACGACGGCGACTTCCCGCGCCGAAGCGCCGTGCCCGCCCAGTGCCTCCGGGACGGCGAGGCCCGCCGCGCCGAGGTCGGCGGCGAGCGTGCGCCACAACTTCAGGTCGTACGGTTCCGCCGTCTCGGTCCTGGCGATCAGGGCCGCCGGTTCCGCGCGGTCCTTGAACAGGTCACGGACGCTGGCGCGAAGGTCCTCTTCGACCTCGGAATACAGCAGGTCGGTCATCGGGGCAGGTCCTTCCAGGCGACGTCCTTGTCGATCCGCGGCTCGGACGGCAGCCCCAGCACGCGCTCGGCGATGATGTTGCGCAGGACCTCCGAGGTGCCGCCCTCGATGGAGTTGCCCTTCGCGCGCAGATAGCGGTAGCCGGCCTCGCGGCCGAGGAAGTTCACGCCGTCGGGACGCCGCATCGTCCAGTCGTCGTACCGCAGGCCCTCGTCGCCGAGCAGTTCGATCTCCAGCCCCGACGCGGCCTGGTTCAGTTCGGAGAACGCGACCTTGACCGCGGACCCTTCCGGTCCCGGCGCGCCCGCGGCGAGCTGCTGCCGCAACCGAGAGCTCACCAGGCGCAGGCTTTCCCCCTCCACCCACAGTTTCAGCAGCCGGTCGTGCAGTTCGGAGGTGCGCAGCTCCGGGCGTTCCCGCCAGGTTCGGGCGACGACGCCGACCATGCCGCCGTCGCGCGGGAACTCGGTGCCGCCGATCGCGACCCGCTCGTTCATCAGCGTGGTCTGGGCGACCTTCCAGCCCTCGCCGACCGCGCCGAGGCGGTGCGCGTCGGGGATGCGGACCTGGCTGAGGAAGACCTCGTTGAACTCGGCCTCGCCGGTGATCTGGCGCAGCGGACGGACCTCGACGCCCGGGGCGGTCATGTCGCACAGGAAGTACGTCATGCCGCGGTGCTTCGGCACGTCGGGATCGGTGCGGGTGACCAGGATGGCCCACTGCGACTTGTGCGCGCCCGACGTCCAGACCTTCTGGCCGGTGACCACCCAGTCGTCGCCGTCGCGTACCGCGCGCGTGCCCAGCGCGGCCAGGTCGGATCCGGCGCCCGGCTCGCTGAACAGCTGGCACCACACCTCGCGTTCGGTCCACAATGGACGGAGGAAGCGCTGGTGCTGTTCGGGTGTGCCGAAGGCGAGGATGGTCGGTGCGGCCATGCCCAGGCCGATCCCGATCCGCCGTTTGTCGTTGTCCGGCGCGCCCGCCGCGGCGAGCTCCTTGTCCACAACGGACTGGAGGGACCGCGGCGCGTTCAGGCCACCGAGGCCCTCGGGAAAGTGGATCCATGCCAACCCGGCGTCGAACCGCGCGTCGAGGAAGTCCTGACGCGGCGTGCTTTCCGGCGGATACGCGGCCAGCAGATCGGCCACGCGCCGCTTGAGATCGTCCACAGTGGTCACTTGGCGGCCTCCCCGCGGTACTTCTTCAGTTCACGGTGCGCCAGCGAGCGCTTGTGCACCTCGTCCGGGCCGTCGGCGAGCCGCAGCGTCCGCACCTGCGCCCACATTTCGGCGACCGGGAAGTCCTGGCTGACGCCGCCCGCGCCGAACAGCTGGACGGCTTTGTCGAGGATCCATTCGACGGTGATCGGCGTGGAGATCTTGATCGCCTGGATCTCGGTGTGCGCGCCCTGGTTGCCGACGGTGTCCATCAGCCACGCGGTCTTGAGCACCAGCAGGCGCTGCTGCTCGATCTTGACCCGCGCCTCGGCGATCCAGTCCTGCACCACGCCCTGTTCGGCGATCGGCTTGCCGAAGGTCTCGCGCGAAAGCGCCCGGCGGCACATCAGCTCCAGCGCGCGTTCGGCCATGCCGATGGCGCGCATGCAGTGGTGGATCCGCCCCGGGCCGAGGCGGGCCTGCGCGATGGCGAACCCGTCACCCTCGCCGGCGATGAGGTTCTCCGCGGGCACACGGACGTCCTCGAAGACCACCTCGGCGTGCCCGCCGTGATCGCCGTCGGTGTAGCCGAACACGTGCATACCGCGTTTCACGGTCATGCCGGGGGTGTCGCGGGGGACCAGGATCATGCTCTGCTGCTTGTGCGGCGGGCCGTCCGGATCGGTCTTGCCCATCACGATGAAGATCTTGCAGTTCGGGTTCATCGCGCCGGAGATGTACCACTTGCGGCCGTTGATGACGTACTCGTCGCCGTCGCGGCGGATGCCGGTGGCGATGTTGCGCGCGTCGGAGGAGGCGACGTCGGGCTCGGTCATCGCGAACGCGGACCGGATCTCGCCGTCCAGCAACGGCTGGAGCCACTGCTTCTTCTGCTGCTCGGTGCCGAACATGGTGAGGACTTCCATGTTCCCGGTGTCCGGCGCCGCGCAGTTCAGCGCGGTCGGCGCGAGCCGGATGCTGCGTCCGGTGATCTCGGCCAGCGGCGCGTATTGCAGGTTCGTCAGCCCGGCGCCGTGGTCACCGGGGAGGAAGAAGTTCCACAGCCCACGCTTGCGCGCCTCGGCCTTGAGTTCTTCGACGATCGGCGGCTGCGACCATTCGCTGTCGCGCTCGGCCAGTTGCCGCTCGAAGACGGCCTCGGCCGGATAGATGTGCGAATCCATGAACTTGAGGAGTTTCCCCCGCAGTTCCTCGGTTTTCGCGTCGAAGGCGAAGTCCATCTCTATCCCTCTTCCTTGAGAGTCTCGTTGCCGTGCGCGATCAACGGGACGACGCCCGACCCGATGCCGTCGAAACCGGCGCCGACGGTCTGTCCCTTGCTGTAGCGGAGGTGGATGCCTTCCAGGATCACCGCGAGTTTGAAGAACGCGAAGCTCACGTACCAGTTGAGCCGGGAGACGTCGCGCCCGGAACGCTCGGCGTACCGCGCGATGACCTCGTCGTTGCGCGGATAACCCGGTGCCGAGCTGGCGTTGGACACGAACTGCAGCGAGACCTTGTCGCGTTCGGCGTAGGCCACCAGCAGTGCGAGGTCGGTCAGCGGGTCGCCGAGGGTGGACATCTCCCAGTCCAGCACCGCGGTGATCCGGTCGTCCGCGTTCACCAGCACGTTGTCCAGCCGGTAGTCGCCGTGGACGATCGACGGTTCGCCCGATACGGGTACCGACGAGGCGAGCCGGTCGTGGAGTTCGTCGACGCCGGGGAGATCACGGCTGCGATTGCCGTCGAGTTGCTTCTTCCAGCGCCGCAGCTGGCGTTCGAGGAAGCCTTCCGGACGGCCGAAATCGCCCAGCCCCACCGATGCGGGCTCGACGGCGTGCAGTTCGACCAGGGTGTCGACCAGTTCCTCCGCGATCGCCCTTGTCCGGGCGGGGCCGAGCGCGGCGAGTTCGGTGTCCGAGCGGAAGGGCGTGCCCTCCACGAACTCCATCACGTAGAACCGCGATCCGATGACGTCGGTGTCTTCGCACAGCAGCACGGTTTCCGGCACCGGGACGGCCGTGCCGTGCAGCCCGGTGATCACCCGGTACTCGCGGCCCATGTCGTGCGCGGTCGGCAGGACGTGGCCCAGCGGCGGGCGGCGGACCACCCAGCGGGACCGGCCGTCGCCCACGATGTAGGTCAGGTTGGACCGGCCCCCTTCCACGACCTGGCCGCTCAAGTCACCTTGGACGAGACCCGGCCGGTGCTCGTCCAGATGGGCCTTGAGCCTGGCCAGATCGAGGCCCGGCAGGTCGGACTGGTTCATGGTGCCTCCAGCGGCTCGCTTTCCGATTACAGTACCGACCAGTCGGTATGCCGGGTAGGGGAGGTCCGGCGAGGTGCCGGACGTCACCTTCTCAGGCGATCAGCCGGACGACCATCTCCGCGACGCACGCCGGCTTGGGCTCGCCGTCGATCTCGATCGTCCATTTGACGATGGCCTGCTTGCCGCCCGCGACGTCGGTGACCTCGACCAGCTCGGCGCCCGCCCGGATCCTCGCGCCGACCTTGACCGGCTGGGGGAACCGGACCTTGTTCAGTCCGTAGTTGATGCCCATCTTGAGCCCATTGACGCGGTAGAGCTTCCCGACGAAGCCCGAAATGAGCG
Organism: Amycolatopsis lurida; assembly: GCF_900105055.1. Taxonomy (NCBI): domain Bacteria; kingdom Bacillati; phylum Actinomycetota; class Actinomycetes; order Pseudonocardiales; family Pseudonocardiaceae; genus Amycolatopsis; species Amycolatopsis lurida. The sequence goes on along the minus strand of NZ_FNTA01000004.1, from coordinate 898,138 downwards.
ACAGCGTCAGGAAGCCGTGGGCGATCGGGGCGCCGAACGGCCCTTCGGCCGCCTTCTCGACGTCGACGTGGATCCACTGGTGGTCGTCGGTGGCGTCGGCGAACAGGTCCACCCGGTCCTGGGTGAGCGTCAGCCAGTCGCTGTGGCCGAAGTGCTCGCCGACGGCGTTCTCGAACTCCTGCAGGGAGGCGAATTCGCGCATGGCTCAGTCCTTCGGTCCGCCGGCGACGTAGATGACCTGGCCGGAGATGAACCCGGCGCCGTCGCTCACCAGGAACGACGCGAGGTTGGCGATGTCCTCGGGGGTGCCGACGCGCTGCACCGGGATCTGCGACGCGGCCGCCGCCTTGAAGTCCTCGAAGGACATGCCGATCCGCTCGGCGGTCGCCGCGGTCATGTCGGTGGCGATGAACCCGGGGGCGATGGCGTTCGCGGTGACGTTGAACTTGCCCAGTTCGATCGCGAGGGTCTTGGTGAAGCCCTGCATGCCCGCCTTGGCGGCGGAGTAGTTGACCTGGCCGCGGTTGCCCAGCGCCGAGGTGCTGGAGAGGTTGACGATGCGGCCCCACTTCTCCTGCGTCTGGTACTTCTGCACCTCGCGGGTCATCAGGAACGAGCCCTTCAGGTGCACGCCCAGCACCGAGTCCCAGTCCTGTTCGGTCATCTTGAACAGCAGGTTGTCGCGGGTGATGCCGGCGTTGTTGATCAGCACGGTCGGCGCGCCGAGTTCCTCGGCCACCCGGGTCACCGCGGCTTCGACCTGTGCGGCGTCGTTGACGTCCAGCGCGACACCGACGGCCTTGCCGCCCTCGGCGACGATCGCTTCGGCCCCCTGCTTGACGCCCGCCTCGTCGAGGTCCAGCAAGCCGACGGCGAACCCGTCGGAAGCGAGGCGTTTGGCCACGGCCGCCCCGATGCCGCGGCCGGCGCCGGTGACGATCGCTACACGGGAGGGGTGTTCGGTCACGGGTGTTCTCCTCGTCGTCGAGTGGAAGTGAGCCCGAGTCTGCCGTACTGAGCGGTCGCTTTGTAGAGTGAATGCCGCTTTCGGGGAGCGCGCCCGCGCGAAACCGGTCGAATGTGACCGTAATCACCCTGCCTCGTCACTCACTGACCGGATGGCCGACACCCGGGTCGGCCATCCGTACCGCAGGTGGTCAGCCCGCGCGCCTGCCGAGAACCTTGGTGATCAGCTTCGGCACCTCGCCGCCGTGCCAGGAACTGGGCGAGAACCGCTCCTGCGCGATCCCTTCCCAGAGTTCTCCGTCGTCCAGCGAAATACCTTCCTCGCCAGGGACGAGGGAGCCGATTTCCTGTGCCGCGACGCCCTCACCGGCGAGGGTCTTCTTGGCGAGTTCGACATCCTGTGGCCGCACGGCGACCACGAGCGTCCAGTCGCCCCAGGCCTGCGCGAGCTCGAACGGGCCGAGCCCCGACTGCGCGCAGACGTCGGCGGGCGCGTCGTCCAGCCGGATGTCCGTGGTGATCCGCGCGCCGAGACCGTTGGCGCCGCACAGGGTCCGCACGGTCGGGAAGAGACCGTCGGAGACGTCCATCGCCGCGCGTGCCAGCCCGGCCGTGGCGAGCATCCTGCCCGCTGCCACCTGGGCCATCGGACGGCAGGCGCGCTCGCGGATGTCCGCGACGTCAGGTCCGGGAAGCCGCGCCTGCTTTTCGACGAGCAGCGCGTACGCCCACAGATAGCCGGGCGAACCGACCAGCAGCAGCCGATCGCCGGCTTCGGCGCCCGCGCGCCCGAGTCGTCCGCCGGGGACGCACCGGCCGATCGCGGTCGCGGTGAGCTGCCGGACCGGGCCGTCCCGGAGATCACCGCCGACGACCTTGGTGCCGTGGACCTTCGTGCAGTCGTCGACCCCGTCGAGAAGCCGCCGGAATTCGCCCGCCGTGGTCGTCTTCGGCAGGGTGTAGTTGACGACCAGGCCGAGCGGAGTGGCGCCGGCCGCGGCGAGATCGGAGAGGTTGATCGTCGCCAGCAGCCACCCGGCGTGATAGGGATCCGTTTCACCGAGGATGGTGACCAGCGGCGTGGGGCAGCTGTCGGTGGTGGCGACCAGTTCGCCGCGAAGCCCTTCGGTGGCGTCGAGGACCGCGCAGTCGTCCCCGAAGCCGCGGACACCGCCGTAACGCGGCCGCAGGATGTGCTCCAGGATCGCGTGCTCGCTGAGGTCGCCGAGCCGGGCGTCGTCGCCGATCGGCGAGAGTTCAGGGGTGCCGACATGGCCGACCGAACGGGACCAGGCGGCATCGCGGCGGTCGGTCATCGGCTCCGTCTTTTGCGAACGATCTTCCGCATTTGAGGTATCCCCTCGATGAGTAGTGGTGCTGTGATCCCACAGCTGATTCCTATTAGAATTTCAGGCCAGCGCGGCACTGGCGTTGGGACGAATGCGAGCAGAAGAAAGAAGATGGCGAGCCAGGACTTCCACTGTTTTCGGAGGAACCAGAGAAACCTGGCCAATCGAGAAACTTGAACAGAGTTCGACCAGGATTCTTCGAAGAGTCTTAGAAACATTCTTATGAAGTTGGGCAGCATACCTTGCGGCGCGGCTACTTCGATCATGACGCCTTCGAGGCTTCGCTGCCGATATGGGTCGTATATGTCAAATCTCACCGTTTCACCGTCAACGGAGAAACAGGTGGCCAGTTCCATGTCCTCTGCTGTCCTGCTCAGCCTTATTTCTACGGTCGGGTTATTGCGAAACTCGTGCACCCATGCGTTGATACGCTCCGTGGAAATGGATCGCATGGTTTCGCTTCTCCATTTTACGGCCAGTGTCGGCGCGGCGAGCAGTATGCGTATTCTCACGCCGGCTTCGGCGCGGTCGCGGAGTGCGCGCACCGTCTCCTCGTAGGGTGGTGTCACGAGCATCGGCATGCAGATCTCACTGCGCGCGGACCGGAGGAGGCTCAGGTACGAGTGGAATACCGAAGAGTTCTCCATTGGTCCCAGAATCGTGATGTACGGCTCGAGAGTGACACGGACCGCCGGCAGGCTGTCGGCGACGCTCTCGTCTCCCAGATGGGTTGCGATCAGGTTCGCCAGACTTGGAACACGACCAGTAACCGCTACGCCGTGAATGACAGTCTGGGTGAGCCATTTTCGGTGCAGTAGGTCTTGAATCGCCAGGCGGGCCTCGGTGACGGACTCGAGTCCGGGATAGTGGCGGACGATTTCCGCCAGATCCCGCTCCGGTCGGTCGTACCTGCGAGTCGCCATCACGACGGCCAGTGTCGCGGCGGAGCGAGTCAGTCCGGCGTGCTGAAGGTCTTGGACGATTCGCAGTTCGGGCATGGCAAGGATTCCCACGAGGCCTCCTCCTGGTGGGCAGACTGGCTACAGCATAGATGTGACTATTTCGGCTGTCTGCCCGCCAAGAGGATGAACGGACTAGTTCTCCGATCTTTGTGTGTTCGATTCGTTAGCCAAGTCGGGATGGCATGACGAAATAACTATACGAGTAGTTATGCGAAATCCTGCCATGTGTTTCATTTTTCCTGTGAGGGGTGAATAGTGTCATATTGTGGATTCGAGGTCTGCAATAGGTGGCGTGGATGGTCGACAATCGTCGGGTCGGGACTGCGTCATTGTTGCGGGCGGATGGGGCTGACTTGACTGCGGGGAGAACTACGCTGATGCCTGGGTGGCGTATTTGCTGGTGGCGCCGATGAGTTGTTCCAGTCTGCTTGAGAGTTCGATGCGTTCCATGATCGGAGCGAAACGATCTGTCCAGTGGGCGCTAAGGTAAGAGCTTTTCGCTCAGTCGCAAAGCTGATCACGGCAGCCTGAAACAGGGGGTTGCCGAACGATGTGACAGTGGGATCGTATTCGAGTAAGGTTCCTGATTTCTCTGTCAGTGATAATACCGCGTTCGAATCGCCGATTGCTGAACCAGGGCTCGGCTAGGCAGGCTGGACCGCGGTCATGTCGACTGTCGCTTGGCGAACTCGGCGGCGACGGACTTGACAAGAAGGCGCACGTCCTCCTCGGTCATTTTGCCGTTGGGCTGGTCGTCGGTTTGGCCGGGAATGCAATAGACGACGGTCTTCGCCGACTGATGTGGGCCTTGGAAAACCAGGGTTGCGGTGAGGCTCCCGTCGATCGGCCGGACGGTATGCACGACCTCGGAATCGCAGGTGTAGATTTGCCCGAGCCGTGCGTGGGGGGCCCGCAACTTCCTGATGCGAACCTGCCCGTCGAGCCGCAACGCCGCGGGGTTGGCGGGATCGGTGCCGTACCAGTAACGATTGTGGAGTACTCCGCCCTCGACCACTTCGGTGTACTCGGCCATGTGCACGCCCTCGCCCGCGATGATGGTCGAGGCGAATTCCCAGCGGTGACTGTGCGGATTGGACTCACCGCGGGACGGCTCATCGGAACCCGGCCAAACATGGAGTCGGATCCGGAAATCGGCCGAGGAGTGCAGCACCATTTTGGCGAACCCATTGGGGTGCCAGTAGGAGCGCTTCGCGGTGTCGCGTACGGTTTCCTCGTTCCGGAGAATCTCTCGCATCCAGGCGAGGAAGGTGCCGGGGTCGTCCTGGACCCGCCGTGCCGCGCGGTCGAGCCAGGGCAGGTCCACGACGCCGTCGCCGCGGCGCGAATCTTTGATGTCCTGAACAAACGCGTGTACTTCGGCCGAATCGCTGGAGCCGGACGATGATGACTTGTCGATCATAGGCTCATACCTGGAGTTCCAGGAGGGCTGAGCGGGGGCCCGGTGGCGGCCAAGGCGGCCGCGCGGAGCGCGGTGACGGCGTCCAACGTCTGCCAGATGGGTAGGTCGCCGCTTCCCCAGGCCCACAGTCCCTGTTCGGCGTCGTAGCGCTCCCAAAGGGTTCCGAGCGCCCGGTTGAGCCGGGGGAGTGGCAGGAAGGGGGCGGTGGCGAGTGCTTGGACGACCCAGGCTGCGGTGAAGTGCCGGATGATGATCCGGGTCGTTCCTTCCCCGTCAGGGCGAGGCCTTTCGAGATCTTCGGCCACGCCATCGTCCGAATGCGACCGGTCGATAAGCCATTGTGTGGCTTCGTCGGCCGCCTCTCGGACGTCGTTGCGATCTTCCCGGCTGCGCAGGACTTCCCGCAGCGCGACGACCGACCGCGCGGTGTGCACCACCGAAACCTCCGGGGCGACGAGGCCGGCCTCGTTCTTCTCCGGCCAGAGCTGTGAGCCGTCGAAGTCGAGCCGGGCAGCCAGGAGAGCGTCGATCAGGCGGTCGGTCAACGGGGCGTCCGGCCTGAGCCGGACGGCCGTGTGCAACACGGCGGACAACAGGTAGGGCCGAGTCCTGCTGTACGGGTCGAGCGACCCCTCGATCTGGTCCAGCCCCTCTTCGGCGGACATGGTGCTGGTGCGGAAAAGCGCGTCCACCACCGAAGCGGTGGTCTCCGGTCGTTTGCCGCCTGCGCGGCCCCGCCAGCCGTTTGCCGATTGCAGGCGGTACAGATCCTCGGCGAGTGTATGTAGGTCGATGTAGGGATCGCCTACCAGCAGCATGGTGTTGATCCCGTACGCGGTGCTGAGCGCCTTCGGCCCGGTGCTCTTCTGCAGGTTGTGCCGCCAGCCGAGCGGTTTTCCGTGCTCGTCCCGGATCAGGCGCTCGGCGAGTTTGGCGCCGACGGTGCGGAAGACCTGCAGCAGTGACCGCGAAGTGTCGACGGTGGCGGCGTCACCGTGGGCGGGCGGAGTGTGGTCCTGGAGTGAACGGGCGGTCTCGACCAGGGTGAATAGCGCGTTCGCGGCGCGGAAATGATCGTCGAGCTGACGCGCGTTGTGCGCCGACGGCAGATATTTCCCGCGCTCCCACTGAGTCAGGTTGGCCCTGGTGACGCCGATGATCCGGGCGGTCTCCGCCTGCGTTTCGCCCGCGGCCTTGCGCAGCCGCCGCAGCTCACGTCCGACCGCGCAAGCGGCAACGGTCTCCGCGTCAGGCGAGACCGGTTGGCCTCCGGTCGAAGTAGCGTTCATATGGGCACCAGTACAGGCTTACCTACGTTGCATAGGCGATGTAAGTCGGTGACTGAACGGTGAGCACAACAGGGAGAGTGCAGCAGGAGAATAGGCTCGCACTGGCACGTCGGTCAATCACGTGCCTCGCCGTGCCGGTCGTCCCGTCGGGAGTTGTGCGTCCAGGTCATTGCATGCCATGAGTCGTCTGGAGACGGGCGGGGTAAGACCCGGTGGCGCCCGGAGAGCTGATGCTTCCGTCATCTGGAGTAACGCAGCGCGTCCGAGTCGAACCAGGTCGCCTGCGGGTCACACGAATGCCGGACTAGGCGTCGCGTGTGCCGACCCGAATCCGCGCTTCGCAGTATCGAGGGTGACCCTCATGCCTACGAGGACGCCGTTGCCCGGACTGCGCCGGTGCCGGTGTCGTCCGCTCCATTCCCGCGGCGGCCGTGGCCGCCGAGCAAACCTCCCTTTTCCAAGCGGTCGGCCCGATCTGGGGCGCGGTCGTGCTGTTCGGTGTCGCGAACTGGCTGTTCTACTGGCGCTCGGCGCGGCGATTCGTCCGCGACCGGCTCCGCTCGATCGTCGTGCAGCACCGGCTGCGGACCGGCTTCGCCCGTACCCGGGTGTGCACGCTCGACGGCAAGCTGCCGGTGATCCTGTGGACCAAACCGCGCGGTGACGAAGTCGAGGTCACCGTGTTCTGCCCGGCAGGGGTCGGCTACGAGCGCATCGAGCAGCGGCGGGCGTTGCTGGCCGCGGCGTGCTTCGCCTCCGATGTCCACGTGTACCGCCATCACAAACGCGCCAACGTGGTGCACCTTTCGGTCTGCACGGCTCGCTTGCGTAAGGAAGCGGAAGAGGGCGACGTCAGGCCCGGTCTGCCGCCCGCGCGACGATATGCCGGGCAGACGGACGGTGGTGCCATTCCCCTTCCGGCGCCCTTCGCCGGAATTCCGCGCGCAGCGCGGCGATGAAGTCTTCACCGCGCGCGTCCGCCAGCGGCCGCATCGGCCCCGATCGGGTGTGCGCGGTGAAGAACGTGTCCGCGTCGGGGTGGACCATCGGGAACGACAAGGGCTCGTCCCGTTCGAGTACGGCACCCTCCAGCGCGGGTACGAGCCGTTCCTCCCAGGAGCGGTCGCCCGCGGGGACACGTTCCCGGAGCACGTCGGAGAGCACCGTGAACGGCCCGCCCGGTTCGGTGCTGTGCGGCCAGTAGACGACCGAAAGCACGCCGCCCGGGCGTAGCGCGCTTGCCCAGGACCGGAGCGCGGCGTCGGGTTCGGGCAGTTGCTGGAGGCCGAAAACCGAGACGACCGCGGCGGCCGAAGCCGGTTCGAGTTCCGAGGCGTCACCTTCGACGACGCGCACGAGTGAATTGCCCGCGGCCCGCCGCCTTGCTCTCGCGGCCATGCCTGCGGACAGATCGATGCCGACGATCTCGCGGCCGGGCAGATGACCGCTGAGTTCGTCAAGTTCCGGAAAGGTTCCGCAGCAGGGGACGAGAACGGGGCCGCCGGGCAGGCCGGTGGGGAGGGCGCGCACCGCCGCGGAGACCCAGGGCGCGAACCGGGGGACGTAGTACGCCTCGTATCCGTCGGCGGCTTCGTCCCAGGCGCGGGCGAGTTGTTCGGCGGTCATCGTGTCTCCGCTGGGAATTCGAGCGCGGCCAGCCTTCGCCGCAGGTGTGCGCGTTCGGGTTCTGTGGGGGCGAGCGCGATGGCTTCGCGGTAGGCCGTGGCCGCCGCGTCGTCGCGGCCCAGTCGTCGCAGCAGGTCGGCCCGGGCGATCACGAAAGGAGGATAGCCGCGCAGCAACGGTTCGCCGCTCAGTTCGTCGAGCAGCGCCAGCCCCGCGGCCGGGCCGTCGCGCAGGGCGACGGCCACGGCGCGGTTGAGCGCGACGACGGGGGAGGGAGCCAAGGTCATCAGGACGTCGTAGAGCGCCACGATCTGCGGCCAGTCGGTGGTCTCGACGTCGGCCGCTTCGTCGTGGAGTGCCGCGATCGCGGCCTGCACCCCGTACGGGCCCGGCGGGCCGCCGGTCAACGAGGCGACCACCAGCCCACTGCCTTCTTCGATCAGCTCCCGGTTCCACCGGCTCCGATCCTGGTCCGCCAGGAGGACCGGTTCGCCGTCCGGCCCGGTCCGGGCGTCCCGCCGGGCGTGGACGAGCAGCATCAGCGCGAGCAGCCCCGCCACTTCCTGATCGGTGGGCATGAGCCCGCGCAGGATGCGGCCGAGCCGGATGGCCTCCTCGGCCAGGTCGGCCCGCTGCAGACTCGCTCCCGAACTGGCCGCGTACCCCTCGGTGAAGATCGAGTACACCGCCTGCAGCACACCCGGCAGCCGCTCCGGTAGTTCGTCGGCGCCGGGAACCCGGAACGGGATCCGGGCCTCGCTGATCTTCTTCTTCGCCCGCACGATCCGTTTCGCCATTGTCGGCACCGGGACGAGATAGGCCCGTGCCACCTCCGGCGTGGTCAGCCCGGCGAGGAACCGCAGCGTCAGCGCACCCCGGTCCTCGACGGGCAGGGCGGGATGGGCGCAGGTGAAGAACAGCCTCAGCCGCTCGTCCGGCAGGCCGTCACCGGTGTCCGCCGCGGGGGCGGGGCCGGCTCGATCGGCTTCCACCTGCAGGACCGCGAGCTTGGCGGCGTAGGCCTGGTCACGGCGCAGCCGATCGACGGCCTTGCGCCGCGCGGTGGTCATCAGCCACGCGCCCGGCCGCGGCGGGACGCCCTCCACCGGCCAGCGCTCCAGCGCCGCTTCGATCGCCTCGGACGTGACCTCTTCGGCCAGGTCCAAGTCGCCGAAGCGGCGCACGAGCGCGGCGAGGAGCCTGCCCCGTTCCTCACGGAACACCGCCTCGACCGACGCCAGTCCGGCGCTCCGCTCGTCCACGGTCAGGCGGAGAAGTCGGCGACCGGGCGGACCACCACGGAGCCGTCCCGGGCGCCGGGGCAGCGGGCCGCCCAATCGAGCGCGGCGTCCAGGTCCGGCACGTCGATGACGTAGAAACCGCCCAGCACTTCGCGCGTCTCGGCGTAGGGTCCGTCGGTCACCGTCCGCTTCCCGTCGCGATCGACCTTCACCGTCGTCGCGGTGACGAGATCGGCCAGCGACTCCCCGGCGGACCAGATCCCGGCGTCCTTGACCTGCTTGTCGTAGGCCATCCAGTCCTCGAAGGTGCACTGGGGCTCGACGTCGCCGCTCGCGGCCTGGATCAGCAGCATGTACTTCACGGTGGTTCTCCCGTTCTGGTTCGCGCGCGGCCTGCTTGCCGCACGACACCACTACGAGCGGGAAACCGTCAAATGGACAGGACGCCCGAAGGAATTTTCACGAGGCCGTCTCCAGCGCTTCGGCCTGCTCGGTCACCGGTGCGGTGACCACCCGCGCGGGGATGAGCAGCGACGCCAGGGCGAGCAGCCCGGTCAGCGCCATGGCGCGCTCGACCAGCCCGAGCGGGATCGCCCGCCACCAGGGCTCGCCGCCGTTCATCGAGACCACGATCGCCCCGAGGATCACGCCGAACCAAGCCAGGGCCGCCACCGCGAGCACCCGCGTCACCGCGCGCCGCGCGGGAGAGGAGGGAAAGACGGCCTTCGCCGCGAACCACACGGCCAAGGGCAGGCAGACGAAGGCCACGACGCTCGCGATCCGGTGCACGGTCCCGCCGGTGCTCGGCCCGATCGCCCAGTTGTTCTTGGGGAACGCCACGATCAGCACCAGGCTCACCGTCCAGAGGGCGCAGAAGACCGATGCCGCGGACAGCGCGGGAAGGTGCTTGCGGCGGATCAGCGCGCCGAAGCCGATCGCCGAGCCGAACGCGACCAGCAGGACCGCGACGTCGAAGATCCACTTGTTCTCGCTGAGCGCGTATTCGCTGATGGTGCGGCGGACCGGGCTGATCTCACTGGTGGCGGGGAGGACCTGCAGGAGCAGGATCAGCAGCGCTCCGCCGGCGACCGAGGCCACGGCGGCCAGCAGGGCCAGCGGGGACCTGGCGGTGACCTGGGGCGTCGTCATGGTTGAAAGGTAACCACCCAACCTGAAGGTTTTCTTAGGCTTTCCTGTCGAATTCGACAGGAAGTCCCCCTTCACGGCGCGTGTGCAAGTGATCGTTCCGGCACGGTCGGTGAGAACGTTGGGCCGAAAGGGGTGCAGGCGACTTGTGGCGGGTCCCCCCGGTGGCGTCCCGGGTCTAGGGTCTCGCTACCGGTGACCTCACCCGGTCACCGGACTGTCCAAGGAGGTCAGTCTGTGGGGTATTCACCAAACCGGCGAAGAGCGGGATGGACGGCGGCGACCCTGGTGCTCGCCGGCACCTTCGTGGCACTTCCGTCGGCCACGACGGCGGTGGCCGCGGACAACGTGGTCCGGGCCGACCGGGCCGTGCCGCGGTCCTGTTTCGCCGCGTTGCAGAAGCCGGGTACGGCAGGTACCGACCGGCGTGAGTTCACGTCCACAGTGGACGGTCTGCTCCAGGCGCGGATCGCGCCTCGTGGCGGCGCCGAAGGTGACTGGGACCTCGCGGTCTTCGACAAGGCCACCGGTGCCGTGGTCGCCGCGTCCGCCGCGTTGCGCAGCCACGAACTCGCCGAAGGCTTCGTGAAGAAGGACCAGAAGCTGATCGTGCAGACCTGCCGGTACGACGGGAAGACGCGCGACGCGCTGCTGGGCGTCGACTTCCTCGCCCTCACGCCGCAGGGGACACCGACCGCTGCCGCGCACGCGCCGCAGCGCGCCGAACTGGTCCGCGTCGAGACCCCGGGCAAGCAGGACAAGGACAAGCTGCTCCGGCTCGGCCTCGACGTCACCGAGAAGGCCGACGCCACCGGCGTCGAGGTCGTCCTCGCCAACGACGCCGACCGCAAGACGCTGGCGGACAACGGCTTCAAAGCGAGGGTGGTCGAGGCCGACCTTTCGGCGAAGTCGATCCAGAACGCCAAGACCGACCGTGAGTACGCCGCGAAGGCGCCGGGCTCCACGTTGCCGTCCGGGCGGACGAGCTACCGGCACCTCTACGACTACCAGTTCGAGGTCAAGGAACTGGCCCGCAAGAACCCCAAGCTCGTCACGGCGTTCACGTTGCCGCAGCCGACCTGGGAAGGCCGTGACGTCATCGGCCTCGAGGTCGCGAGCGACGTCCAGAACATCGCGGACGGCAAACCCGTCAACTTCACCATGGGCGTGCACCACGCCCGGGAGTGGCCGGCGGGCGAGCATGCCATGGAGTGGGCGTACGAGCTGGTCAAGGGTTACACCGGCGGCAACGCCGAGATCCGCGGCCTGGTCGGCCGGACGCGCAACATCATCGTGCCGATCGTCAACCCCGACGGCTTCGAAATCTCCCGTGAGGCCGAGCCCAGGGGTGACTTCTCGCGGTTCGACTACGAGATGAAGCGCAAGAACTGCAACGTCAACGACTCGCCCAAGGAATTCGCGACCGGCGTCTGCAAGGCCAACCCGGCCGGCCGTGAACGCGGCACCGACCCGAACCGCAACTACGCGGGCTTCTGGGGCGGCGCCGGCGCGTCGACCCTGTGGCGCAGTGACACCTTCCGCGGTTCCGGCCCGTTCTCCGAGCCCGAGACGCAGAACATCCGCTCCATCGTGTCCAACCGCCAGGTGACCAACCTGATCACGCTGCACACCTACTCCAACCTGGTGCTGCGTGTCCCGGGTGTCGCCGCCGTCCGCCCGCCGCTCGACGAGCCCGCGTACAAGGCGCTCGGCGACAAGATGGCCTCGCGCAACGGCTACACCAGCCAGCCGTCGTGGGCGCTCTACGACACGACCGGCTCGACCGAGGACTGGTCGTACTGGGCCACCGGTGGCTGGGGCTTCACCTTCGAGGTCGGCCCGAACGAGTTCCACCCGCCGTTCGCCGACGGTGTCGTCGCCGAGTACACCGGTGTCGCCCCCGCGGCGGGCGCGGGCAAGGGCGGCAACCGTGCCGCGTTCATCGACATGCTGGCCAACACCGCCGACCCGGCGGCGCACTCGACGCTGATCGGTACGGCGCCGAAGGGTTACCAGCTGAAGCTGCACAAGACCTTCCAGACGCCGACCTCGCCGGTGGTGCAGCCGGACGGCTCGACGAAGCCGCCGATCTACGTCACCGACGACCTGAACTCGTCGCTGTCCGCCACCGGCGGCCGGTTCGCGTGGTCGATCAACCCGTCGACCCGGCCCTACGTCGCGGGCCGCTACGGCCGCGAGCCGCAGGGTCCGGCGCAGCCCGCGATCCAGGCCGTCAACCCGCCCGGGGTCCCGGCGATCAACACGAACTACCCGGCGGACCCGGCTTCGGAGAGCTTCACGTTCCACGTCGACGGGCTCCCCAAGGTCGACAACGGGAAGTTCAGCGTCGACGTCAAGTGGGCCAGCCAGGACAGCGACTGGGACCTGTACGTCTTCGACTCCGCGGGCAACATGGTGTCGTCGTCGGCGAACGGTTCGACCACGGAAGAGCACGCGATCCTGTACGACCCGCCCGCCGGGGACTACACGGCCGTGCTGGTCAACTACTCGCAGGCGAATCCGTCCACTGTGGACGACTGGACCGGCGGTGTGTCGTTCCAGTCGCCGATCCCGCCGACCTACGGCCCCAAGGAGGCGTACCAGCTGACCTGTACGTCGCCGAAGGGCAAGCTCGTCGGGCTGGCGGACGTCTACATCGACCGCGGCCAGACGGTCGACGTCGGTGAGGTCTGCACCCGTTCCGCGCGAGCCAAGAAGGAGCGCTCGGGCCGGTAGCTCAAGCTGCTGAAGGGCCCTTTCCCCGCATGCGATGCGGGGAAAGGGCCCTTCGCCGCGTGAGACGAGGGGAAAGTCCCCTTCAGACGGTGCCCACCACCCGGTCCCGCACCACCCGCATCGTCGCCGCGTCCACAGTGGACGGCTCAGCCGCCAGCCAGCCGCCGATCTCGTGCAGGAACTGTTCCGGCGTCATCGGCGGCGCTGGGGAGGGATCCTCGAGATCCGTGGTGATTTCACCGGTCCGGCTCGGGTACACGATCATCGCCCCGCGCAACGCAACCCCCGGCAGGATCCGCCGGTATTCGGCGAGGCTCTCGGTCAGCCTGCTCCCGCCGCCGCGGAAGGCGCGGCCGTTGCGCAGCAGGCGGTCGTCGTCATCGGTTTCGTAGTGCCCCGGCAGCCACAGCTTCGATTCGATGAGCACGAGCCGCTTTCCGCACAGCACGGCGTGGTCGACGTCGGCGAACACCGAATCCGGCCAGGAGAGGCCGTGGAAGATCCGTGCGCCGGGCAGCCGGGTCAGGTAACGCTCGAGCAGGTCGGCGGTGAGCCGTTCGGCGAGTTCGTCGGTCTCGACGCCAGGAGTGCCGAACACGCGTTTACCGCCGAATTCGGCGGCGAACCGGTTCCTGGCCCGGGACGCCGCCAGATAGCCGCGCGCGAGCCGTTGCACGAGCAAGGCGGTCCCGGCGGTCAGGATCAGCCAGACGATCAGCGTGGGGGCCGAGAACCCGACCCCGGTCAGCACCGGCAGCAGCACCAGCACCATCCCGCCGACCGCCGCCACCACCGGGGTGTGCCCGGGGCCGCGCCGCCGCCCGTGCCGCACGCGTGCGTCCTGTGCGGCGAATTCCCACCATTCGAGGTCGTCCGGGTCGATCACGACCGGTTCGGGCTCGTAGCCCGGTTCTTCGCCGAAGCGACGCCGCGGGCGCGGCCGGATCGGGGCCCGCACCGAGCGGCCGCCCGCGTCGTAGCCGGCCCGCCGCATCGGATCGCTGAGCGTGTCGTAGGCCTCGCGGACCAGCTGGAAGGTGAGCGCGGACCCGCCGGTGTCCGGGTGATGCGACTTCGCCAGCCGCCGGTACGCGGTCTTGATCTCGTTGACCGAGGCGGCCTTGCCCACGCCGAGCACCTCGTAGTAGTCGACATCGGGCACGGGCGGTTCACCTCCAAAGGGCCGGGCCGCAACACTATTCGGCCGCCGCCGGTCGTCCGCAACCACCTCCGCGGCGCGTCGGGGTGACTCCGCGGGCATACTGTTTCGCTTGTGGCGGAACGAGGTCCGCCTCCGCCGCGTCCTGGATATCGTGGAGATCGAGAGCACGCGAGGAAGGACAGCGGTGGGAGAACCGGTCACGGGCACGGCGGCGGGGGTACCGTTCACCGTCTTGCCGCCATCGGCCGAGGTCAGCGGCCCCGCGCCGGTGGTCGTCGCCTGGCATATGATCGACGCGCCCCGCACCGACGCCGCGTTCGCGGCCGCGCTGCCGATGGCCGGGGTGCCCGCGTGGCGGGTATATCTCGGAATGCCGTTGTGCGGCGCGAGAATGGTCGACGGCAGCATGGACGCGGTGGTCGAACGGGCCGTCCGGGATTCGGTGCTCGCCTATGCCGAGCCGTTCGTCCGGCAGGCGGCGCTGGAGTTCCCCGCCGCACTGGCTGAACTGCGGGAACGCTTCGGCTTCGACACCGCGCGGATGGCCGTCGTCGGCGGTTCCCTCGGCGGTGCCGTGGCGCTGACGATCCTGGCCACCAGGGAGATCCCGGTGCGGGCCGCCGCGCTGATCAACCCCGCCGTCCGGGCGCGGTCGCTGGTCGGCGTGGTGGAAACCATGCTGGAACAGCCCTATCGGTGGACGGACGAAGGGATCCAGGCGGCGGATCACCTCGACTTCATCGCACGATCGGGTGAAATCTCGGCCAGGGAGACGCAGGTTCCGCTGCTGGTCGTCAGCGGCGAGGAGGATTTCCCCACGTTCCGCGCGGACGCCGACGAACTCGTCGACGCGTTGCGCGCCCGGTATTCCGTGGCCGAGGACGTCCGGTTGCGCAGGCTGCCCGGTCTCGCCCACCCACTCGCCGAAGACCCGGGCATCGATCCCGCGCCGCAGCTGCCGATCGCGAAGCTGGCCGACGAAGCGGTCACCGAGTGGCTGGAGCAGCATCTGCTCTGACGCGCGTCAGCAGTCCGGCGGCGGCACCGACCGGGAAGGTCCGAACTCCAGGCGCAGCTTGTCGGTCTTGGGGATCACGAACGCGACGCCGGTCGAGGCGCGCCAGTTCGCCGGCAGGAAGACGTACTGGCCACTGGACTGGAGCAGCAGCTTCAACCCGGTGTACCGGTACTTGAAGGCCGATTCCGGGTTCGCGCACTTCACCTGCGCGATACCGTTCGCGGTGAGGTTGAGGCTTTCCGCGCTGTACAGCGTCGCGGCCGGTCTGGCCGAGATCACCCTGGAGGCTTCGAAGGCACGGCTCGTGCCGACGGCTCCCGAGTAGTCGCCGACCGCCCAGAAGAGGCCGACGCTCACCAGGGCGTAGCCGGTCACCAGTTCCGCGACGCTCGACCGGGTGCTTCCAGTCCTGCGCGAGGTCCAGTGACGCCAGGAGAAAAGCGCCATCAGGATCCCGAGCGCGAAGCCGATCCCCGGAGCGCCGGGACGATCGCGAAACGGTTCCGGATCGAGTGCGATCGCGGTCGTCGCGGCCAGCAGTGCGAGGCCGAGGACGCCGGCGGCGGGTGAGCAGATCCGCAGCAGCCGCGACCAGGAAGCCTCGCCGAGGCGGATCTTCAGGAACCTGGTCAGGACGAGGAAGAGCAGCGCGGCGCCCGCGACGGCGGTCAAGGGCAGGAGTACCCCGTCGACGCCGCGCCCGAAGATCTCGTCCGGCGTCTGGCCGAGCAAGGTGTAGTGCACGCGGAAGTAGCCGAAGTACGTCTGCGTGTTGACGAGCCCGAAGTAGTAGAGCAGCGCGGTGAGCAGGGTCGTGTTGGCCAGGACCGTGCCGACCAGTCTGAGTGCGTGTGCCTGGCCCGCCGCAGGCTCTGGCTGCGGAGGCTTGGGGGCGCGGAGACCTCGTCGTAGCGGACGCCGGGTGCTCATCCGCTCGTGGTTCTGCTCGGCTGCTCGCTTTCCGACTTCGGCGGCGCCGAACTTTCCTCCGTGGTCTCGGTCGCGCATGCCTTGGCCCGGATCGTGATCGTCTTGCCGGGCTGGACCGGATTCGGCCCGATGGCGCGGATGCAGTCCCCTTCGCCCGCGATCACGACCGAAACCCCGCACCGCCGGGAACTCTTGCAGAGTCGCTCCAGGTCCTGCTCGATCGCGCTCTTGGCCGTGTCGGGATCGGCGCCGAGCAGGTCGCTGTTGTACCTGATCGGGCTCCCTGGGACGACGGGCGGACGGGAGTCTTCGGTGTCCGGACCGCCCGTCGGGCCGGTGTCGGAGGACGCCGTCGGGGCCGTCTCCGTCGTCAGGTCGCCCGGTGCCGTGTCGCGGGGTGTGGACGCGCCGCCGCAGGCCGTCGCGACCCCGAGTGCGGCGATCGCCATCGCCGTGCCGAACAGCCGTTTCATGGACCTCACCGTCCCTGGGGGAAGACGTCCTTCTGGATAAGGACGCGGAACGACGGCCCCCTGATACGTCCCGGCTTGGTCCGTTCGGGCGTATTCCCGGGGAATCCGCCCTTTCGGGCAATTCCGGGTGGACCGGAGGACGACAACTTTGCGGACCGGCCTTCCGACACGCCCGAAATTATGTTAAGAAACTTTACTAACTAACAGGGAGGCGCGTTTTGAGTTCATCCCCGCGGCCGGGGCTCGAGCGGAAGATCGGGCCGCTCCAGGCGACCGCCATCAACATGACCCAGATGTGCGGCATCGGCCCGTTCGTCACCATCCCCGCGATGGTGGTGACGCTCGGCGGCCCGCAGGCCATGTTCGGCTGGCTCATCGGCGCGGTCATCGCGCTGGCCGACGGCCTGATCTGGGCGGAGCTCGGCGCCGCCCTCCCGGGCGCCGGCGGCACCTACGTCTATCTGCGCGAGGCGTTCGGCTCCCGTACCGGCAGGCTCATGCCGTTCCTGTTCGCCTGGAGCGCGGTGCTGTTCATCCCGCTGATCATGTCCACCGGCATCATCGGCCTGGTCCAGTACCTCGGGTACCTGGTCCCCGGGGTCGCCGACGACGGCGGGACGACGGCGCTGGGCAAGATCATCGGCCTCGGCGTGATCGTGCTGATCGTGCTGGCGTTGTTCCGCAAGATCGGCGAGATCGGGAAGCTGACCACCGTCCTGTTCGGGGTCATGCTGTTCGCCGCGCTCTCGGTGATCGTCGCGGCCTTCACCCATTTCGACGGCGCGCAAGCGTTCGCCTTCACGCCGGGCGCGTTCTCGTTCGACGGCGGCGCGTTCTGGGCCGGGCTCGGCGCCGGCCTGATCATCGCCATCTACGACTACCTCGGCTACAACACCAGCGCCTACCTCGGCGGCGAGGTGCGTGACCCCGGCCGGACGCTGCCGCGGTCGATCATCCTCTCGATCCTCGGCATCATGAGCCTGTACTTCCTGCTGCAGCTCGGGGTGCTCGGCTCGATCCCGCTGGAGGAACTCAAGAACGCCACCTCGGTCGCCTCCACCGTGCTGGAACAGGCGTGGGGCACGGGCGCGGCCAAGGTCATCACCGTGTTCATCGTGATCGCCGCGATCGGTTCGGTGTTCGCCGGTCTGCTCGGCGGTTCGCGGGTCCCGTTCGAAGCCGCGCGCGACAAGGTATTCCTGCCGGTGTTCGCCAGGCTGCACCCGAAACTGAACCTGCCGACCGCCGGTGTGCTGGCGATGGGCGTCATCGCCGCGATCGGCTCGCTCTTCACGCTGACGGCGGTGATCAACGCGGCGGTGACGGTGCTGGTCCTCATCCAGTCGCTCGCGCAGGTCGCGGCGATCGTGGTGCTGCGGCGGCGACGTCCGGAGCTGCATCGGCCGTATCGTCAATGGCTCTACCCGATCCCGACGGTCATCGCGCTGCTCGGCTGGGTCTACATCTACTTCTCCGCGACCTGGCTCTCCATCGGGCTTTCGGTGGGGTGGATCGCGCTCGGTGTCGGGGCGTTCCTCGCCTATGCCAAGACCGAGCACGTGTGGCCGTTCGGGCCCAAGGGAATTCAGGAATCGTTCGCGGGGGCGGCAGAGGGGAACGTCAAGTGACGGGGGAAGAACTGATCCTGGGGATCGACTTCGGCGGCACGAAGGTCGCGATCGGGCTGGCCGACCGGGCCGGGAGCCTGCTGGTCACCCGGCGGCTGGACACGGACGCGCAAGCGGGCGCCGGACAGGTGGTGAGCCGCGCGCTCGCCGCGGCGCGGAAACTGCTCGCCGACGAAGGCGCCGCGGACCGGCTCGCCGCGATCGGCGTGGTCAGCCCGGGCATCGTGCTGGAGGACCGCATCCTGCTCGCGCCCAACGTGCCGGGCTGGGAGGAACTGCGGCTGCGCGACCTCGTCGCCGCCGAGTTCGAGGGCGTGCCGATCGAGGTGGGCACCGACGCCAAGGCGGCGGCGCTCGCGGAATGGCGGTGGGGGGCGCTGGCGGACACCGATCCGGCGGTGTTCCTCTCACTGGGGACCGGGATCGCCGCGGCGGTCCTGGTCGGCGGCCGGCTGCTGGCCGGCGCCAACGGAGCTGCGGGAGAGATCGGGTACAACCTTCTCTCGCCGCAGGACACCGACGGGTTCGCCAGTGGAGCGGCGCCACTGGAGGAAGCCGTCGGTGGGCGTGGGCTGGGCGGCCGGGCGAGTGAGCTGCTCGGCCGCCCGGTGACCGCGGGTGAGCTGTTCGGCCTCGCCAGGGAGAACGCGCAGGCCAAGGAACTGGTCGGCGCGGCGCTCGACGAACTGTCGATGCACGTCGCGAACCTCGCCATCGCGCTCGACCCGCAACGCATCGCCGTCGGCGGGGGACTGGTGCGCTCGGCCGACATCCTGCTGCCCGCGCTGCGCGAGCGGCTCGCGCAAGCCGTGCCGTTCCCGCCGGAACTGGTCTCGGCGAAATTCGACCAGGACGCGTCCCTGCTGGGCGCGATCGCGATCGCGCTGGACGCCTAGCGAGATCACCGACCGAAGCCGCCGGGCGCCCGCTAGATCCGATCTAGCGAAAGTCCGGCGGCTTTCTCGCGCCCAAGGGGTGAAGCGAGAGGAGGTCGGTCATGGACACCAGTCCACTGCGGGTCGCGGTGATCATCGGAAGCACCCGGGAGGGGCGGGTGGGGGACACCGTCGGCAAGTGGTTCACCGGCCGTGCGGAAAACCGGGAAGACCTCGTCACCGAAGTGCTCGACCTGGTCGACTTCGCTCTGCCCGCGGGGCTGCCGGAGCATCCGACGCCGGACATGAAGCGGTTCGCGAGGCTGGTCGACGAGGCCGAGGCGTTCGTCGTCGTCACCCCCGAGTACAACCGCAGTTTCCCGGCGTCGCTCAAGCAGGCGATCGACTGCGCCTACGACGAGTGGCGTGCGAAGCCGGTCGGTTTCGTCTCCTACGGCTACCGCTCACAGGGGCTCTACGCCGTGGAGCAGTTGCGCACGATCTTCACCGAACTGCACACGGTGACCATGCGCGACACCGTGGCCTTCAACCTCCTCGACGGCACCTTCGCCCGCGACGGCACCCCCTTCGACAGCGACGGGCAGGGACAGGCCGTGACCACCCTGCTCGACGAGCTCGCCTGGTGGGGCCTCGCGCTGCGCGAAGCACGCGCCGCTCGCCCCTACGTCTGCTGAATGCTCTGAAAGGAAACGAAAATGAGTGAACTGGCCATCGAAGCCTCGGGGCTGGTCAAGGTGTTCGGGGAGAACCGGGCGGTCGACGGGATCGACCTGAAGGTCCCCGCCGGCACCGTGTACGGCGTCCTCGGGCCGAACGGCGCCGGCAAGACCACCGCGGTGAAGATGCTCGCGACCCTGCTCCGCCCCAGCGGCGGAGAAGCGCGCATCTTCGGCAAGGACGTCGTCCGCGAGGCCGACGCGGTCCGGTCCATGGTGAGCCTGACCGGGCAGTACGCCTCGGTCGACGAAGACCTGACCGGCACCGAGAACCTGGTGCTGATCGGCAGGCTGACCGGGCATCGCAAACCGGCCGCCCGTGCCCGGGCGGAGGAACTGCTGGCGGCGTTCGGCCTGACCGAGGCCGCGGGCAGGCAGGTGAAGAACTATTCCGGCGGGATGCGGCGGCGGATCGACATCGCCGCGAGCATCCTCAACACCCCGGACGTGCTCTTCCTCGACGAGCCGACGACCGGGCTCGATCCCCGCAGCCGCAACCAGGTCTGGGACATCGTGCGCGCGATCGTCAAGCACGGCACCACTGTCCTGCTCACCACGCAGTACCTCGACGAGGCCGACCAGCTGGCTTCACGGATCGCGGTCATCGACCACGGCAAGGTGATCGCCGAAGGCACCAAGGGGCAGCTGAAGGCGTCGGTCGGGGCCGGCGCGGTCCACGTCCGGCTGCGCGAGGCCGACCAGCGTGCCGATGCCGAAGCGCTGCTCGTCCGCACCCTGGAGGCACAGGTGCTGCTGGAGCCGGACCCCGTCGCGCTCACCGCGCGGCTCTCGGGGGAAAGCACCGAGCAGGGCGCCGCCGAGCATGCCGCACGCGCGCTGAGCGAACTCGCGCGCGCCGGAATCGTCGTCGACACCTTCTCCCTCGGCCAGCCGAGCCTCGACGAGGTCTTCCTGGCCCTGACCGACCGCACCGCCACGCCTGAGGAGAGCGCGGCCTGACCGCGGAGTCAAGTCCGCCACCAGTACGTCCGGCGACCGAAAGGCGCGCGCCTGCCCTGCCCCGCTATCGGGGCGGCAGGGCGCCCGGTCTCCCGGCCAGAAGAGTCGATTCATACGTGCGCCCTGGCGACTCGATCGCGGACGCGCGCGGTACAGAGGAGGGATCAGCTTGAGCACCACGGCAGTCAAAGACAACGAACCCGTTCTCGCGGCACCGAAGGCGGAGGATCTCGCCGCCGTCCTGATCGCGAAGAACCGTCCTCAGCGCCCCAGCGCGCTTTCGACTTCGGTCACCTTCGGGTGGCGCGCGATGCTGAAGATCAAGCACGTGCCCGAGCAGCTGTTCGACGTCACGGCGTTCCCGATCATGATGACGCTGATGTTCACCTACCTGTTCGGCGGCGCGCTGTCCGGTTCGCCGACGCAGTACCTGCAGTTCCTGCTGCCGGGCATCATGGCGAGCAGCATCCTGATGATCACCATGTACACCGGGATCTCGGTGAACACCGACATCGAGAAGGGTGTGTTCGACCGGTTCCGCACGCTGCCGATCTGGCGGCCGTCGGCGATGGTCGGCTATCTGCTCGGTGACATGCTGCGGTATCTCATCGCGTCGCTGGTGATCCTCGGCGTCGGCTTGATCATGGGCTTCCGCCCCGGCGGCGGATTCGGTGGCGTGGCCGCCGCGATCCTCCTGCTGCTGGCGTTCTCGTTCGCGTTCTCGTGGATCTGGACGATGTTCGGCCTGCTGCTGCGCAGCGAGAAGTCGGTGATGGGGGTCAGCATGATGGTGCTGTTCCCGCTGACCTTCCTCAGCAACATCTACGTCAGTCCGGAGACGATGCCGGGCTGGCTGCAGGCCTTCGTCGAAGTCAACCCGGTGACCCACGTGGTCGCGGCGGTCCGCTCGATGATGGACGGCAACTGGGACGGCGGCGAGATCACCTGGGTGCTGATCGCCGGCGCGGTCATCCTCGCGGTCTTCGGCACCTTGACGATGCGGCTCTACAACCGCAAGTGAGCCCCACCCTCGTGAGTGGCTAGGACGGTTCTAACCGTCCTAGCCACTCACGAGTCGGAAAGACTCACAGCCGCCAGGGGACCTTGTCTTCGGGCGTGTAGCGGCATGAGGAACCGGTGGTGACGGCCGCGCGCAGGTGCGCGGCCAGCGCCGGATGCTGCTCGTCGAGTTTGCGCAGGGTGTCCCGGATCCGCGCGGTCACCGTCTTGCGGGCGCGTTCCGCCTCGTCACCGAGCCGCCGGGTGCGGCCGCCGAGCCCGGCCGCGGACCGCAGTTCGGCGAGCAGCGCGTCCCGTTCTCGGTCCAGCGCCGCGGCGCGCGTGTCCTGGCCCATCCCGGTCGCGGCGTCGATCAGTTCGTCCAGTTCGTCGAGCCGCGCGCGGTACCGGGCCTTCGCCTCGTCGTCGAGGACGGCATCGCCGCCGAGGCTCTTCGCGGCGACGACCACCTCGCCGCCTTCGGGATCGAGCAGCCGGACGGCCGCGACCTCCGAACCCGGCCTGCCGAGCAGGAAATGCAGATCCCGCAAGCCTTTCGAGTCCGGGAGGTGGGCGGTGACGCCGTCGAAGTGCAAGGTCCACACGGCATCGTCGCGACGGAACTCCGCCCTCGGCGCCGCCTGGGCCCGCGTCCCCTCCCGCACTTTCGTCATCCTGGCCACGACCGGCCGCATGCCGAGCGCGGTGGCTTCTTCGGTCACCTCGGACAGGAGGGCCGCCGCGGCCGCCGCGTCGCCTTCGAGGTTCCGGCCGAGCAGCGCCTTCACCAGCCAGGATTTGGCCTCGGTCGCCCAGACCGTGGCCCGGAGCCGATCCGCGGAGAGCATGGCGCCGCGCAGCCGGTCCACCGCGTCGTTCCAGCGTTCCTGCGCCAGGTCGAGCCTGCCGAGCCAGAGGTCGACCGGGCCGGAGATCTCGCAGCCGTACAGGGAAACCAGCCACTCCCCACTGTAGGGCGCGAGCGGCGCGCGGGCCGCTTCACAGCGTTCGGGATCGCGTGAGACGGCCGCCGTCTGCGCCTGGCAGCGCAACCACAACGCTTCCAGATCGCGAGGATACGGCTTCACATCCGCCGCGAGAGCGGTGAGCCGGACGGCCTCCCCGACGTCTTCACGCTGGGCCGCGGTGATCGCCTCCAGCATCCGGCCGTAGACGTATCCGCTGCGCGAGATCTCGCGGTGCAGCCCGGCGAGATCGTCGAACCGCCCCTCCAGGCACCACCGGATCCACCGCTGCAGCTGGTGCAGGTCGGCGAAATGGGGATGCTCATCGCCGGCGTGGCACGAGATCACCTGATGGATATACGCCTCGGCTTCGCCGAACCGGCCCTGCAGGGTGGCGATGATGCTCTGGTCGATCCGGGACGCCAGCTGCGAACTCGGCGCCCTGCCGGTGGCCGCCAGTGCGAGGAATTCCTGGTACTGCTCGAAATACCGGGGATCGCCCTGTTCGAGCTGCGCCACCCACTTGAAGGACGCCGCGTAGTGCTCCAATTCCGGGTTCGCCGTGCGGCGGCCGACGGCGACCAGTTCGTCGGTGAGCCGTTCCCGTTCCGCGGCGCTGCCCGGCCCCCAGATCGAGTCGTGCCGGGCCCACAAACCGAACAGCAGCGCGGAATCGTCGTGGTCGTCGCGGGCGGTCATCATGATGCGCGCGGAAAGTTCCTGGGTCATCTCCTCGACGGTGAGCTCCTGCCCTGGCTCGCGTCCGCAAAGCCGCGCGTGCGCTTCGGTGAGCACTTTGACCGTCTCGTCGACCCGGACGCTCTTGTGATCGGCGCGGACGAGGGTCAGCGCCAGGCGGGCGAGCAGATCGTCGTCGTCGAGTTCACGGATGAGCACGGTGACCTCGTCGAGGACCTGTCTGCCCTCGTCCGATTCGTGATGGCGGGTCAGGTGGGCGCCCAGTTCGAGGGCGATGACCGCCTGCCGCCGCCGGTCCTCGGCGATCTCCAGCGCCCGCCGGTAGTGCGTGGTCGTCTCCTCGATCGCCATCCGGCCGGTGGCGTCGATCGCGGCGGCCAGCAACAGGTCGATGGCTTCGTCCGGATCGACTTCCCGCCCGGCGAGCAGCGCGTGGCGGGCCAGGTCCGCGGGGAAGAGGCTGTCCCGGGACGTCGGCGTCTCGCGGACGGCCGCGACGACGGCGGTGTGCTGTTTCCGGCGGTCCGACTCGGAGATGCTCGCGTACAGCGTTTCGCGGACGAGGTCGTGGGCGAAGGCGAAGCGCCCTTGTCCTTGCACCACCACGAGTCGTGCCGTGACGGCCTGGTCGAGCAGCCGGTCCACTTGGGGGACGGGCGCCGACGCCACGCCCGCGAGCAGCCGGCGGTGGAACTCCCTGCCGAGTACCGACGCGGTGGTCAGCAGATCGAGGACCGGCTGGGGGAGCAGGGAAAGCCGTCGCTGCAGGGCGTCGGCCACGCCGGGTGCGATGGTCTCGGCGGAACCGCCGCTGTGCCAGAGCCGCGCCGTCTGTTCGACGAAGAACGGATTGCCGCCGGTGCGGCGGTGGACCTCGGCGACCAGCTCGTCGTCGGGCGCCGCGCCCGCCGTCCTGGTCATGAGCGCGCCGACCTCGTCCGGTTCGAGGCCGGTGAGAGTGACCGAAGTGGCCTTCGCGAGCAGCGGCATCATGAGCGAGCGAAGCGGGTGATCGGTGGCCTCGACCTCGACGTCCCGGTACGTGCCGATCAGCAGCAGCCGTTCGAACCAGGTGTGCTGCGCGGCGAACTCGAGCAACCGCAGCGACGCGGCGTCGGCCCAGTGCAGGTCGTCGAGCACCACCACGACCGGCTGGTCCTGGGAGGCGGCCACCAGCACGCTCGTCACCGCGTCGTACAGCCGGAACCCGTCGGCCGCGCCGTCGCCGCGCGCCTCGCCGAGCAGGACGTCCAATTCGCTGTCGGCCATCGCGGCCCAGCGGCCCTGCCCGACCGCGCGCCGCAACCCGCGGACCACCTGTGTCCACGGCCAATAGCCCGGCGCGCTCGCCGAGTCCCAGCAGGACCCGTTGAGCACCAGGGCACCGAGGCGCTTCGCCTCTTCGGCGGCGCCGGTGACGAGCGTGGTCTTGCCGATCCCGGCCTCGCCGGTGACCAGCACCAGCCCGCCGTGGCTTTCGGCGGCACGGGAGATCTCCGCGCGGAGCACCCCCGCGGGATGGTCGCGTCCGATGAGCGCGGCTGACATGCCCGAATCCTCCCAGTAGGGTCCGACACTCTCACGACGCGCGTCCGATGTCAGGCGTTACCCGCGGTTCGTCGTGACCGACGGTGACCGACGTCTCCCGGTCGCCGGGAACCTCTCGCCAGGGAAAAGCGACTTTCTGGATGTGACTAATCGAGTGGGACGGCCGGGTAAGGCCGTCGTGCGTCCTGCCGGCCGAAGGTGGCCTGTTGTGCCAGGTCAGGTGGTCAGCGGCTGGAGTAGGGTGCGAGGTATGGGGAGCATTCGCTCGCGTGTGTTGGCATGGATCGGCCGCCGCTACCTCGCGCGTCAGCAGAAGAACGGCTTCGACCTGTCCAAGATGTCGATCATCCCGGACAACGCGCTGCTGCCGCTCAAGCGCGACGGTCTCGACCCGGTGGCCGAGCTGGGCCGGATCCGCGCGACGGAGCCGATCAGCAAGCTCGACCTGCCGTTCGGGATGAACGGCTGGCTGGTCACCGGCTACGACGAGGCCAAGGCCGTCCTCGGCAAGGTGAGCGAGTTCAGCAACGACTTCACGAACCTGGTCGGGAACGCGGGCGTGACCGAGGACCAGAACCCCGGCGGGCTCGGGTTCGCCGATCCGCCGGTGCACACCCGGCTGAGGCGCCTGCTCACGCCGGAGTTCACCATGCGACGGTTGTCGCGCCTGGCGCCGCGGATCGACGAGATCGTCGCCGATCAGCTCGACGCGATGGCGAAGGCCGACGGTCCCGTCGACCTGTGGGAGGCCTTCGCGCTGCCGATCCCCTCGCTGACGATCTGCGAACTGCTGGGCGTCCCGTACGAGGACCGTGACGACTTCCAGCGGCTGAGCACCGCCCGGTTCGACCTCTTCGGCGGCGCGGGCGCGTCACTCGGAGCGATGACCGAGTCACTGTCCTATCTGGACGAGATCGTCAAGAAGCAGCGGGAGAACCCGGGCGACGGACTGCTCGGCATGCTCATCAAGGAGCACGGCGACGAGATCGACGACCGCGAACTCGCGGGCCTTGCCGACGGCGTGCTCACCGGCGGGCTGGAGACCACGGCGAGCATGCTCGCGCTCGGCGCGCTCGTGCTGCTCAAGGACCGCTCGCTGTTCGAGACCGTTCGCGGCGACGACAGCGCTGTCCACAAGTTCGTCGAGGAACTGCTGCGCTACCTGACCGTCGTGCAGATGGCCTTCCCGCGCTTCGCCAAGGAGGACATGGAGATCGCGGGCGTCCGGATCGCGAAGGGCGACATCGTGCTGGTCTCGCTCAACGTCGCGAACCGTGACGGCGACCTCG
Source organism: Amycolatopsis lurida (assembly GCF_900105055.1). Lineage (NCBI taxonomy): Bacteria > Bacillati > Actinomycetota > Actinomycetes > Pseudonocardiales > Pseudonocardiaceae > Amycolatopsis > Amycolatopsis lurida. Next base: position 872,120 of record NZ_FNTA01000004.1, on the reverse strand, counting down.
GGGAGGACATGGAGAAGTTCGACGCGACCCGCGAGCCGACGTCGCATCTCGCCTTCGGCTGGGGCATCCACCGGTGCATCGGTGCCGAACTGGCCAGGATGGAGCTGCGCACCGCGTATCCCGCGCTGGTACGCCGGTTCCCCGAGATGCGGCTGGCGATCGATCCGGACGCGGTGAGCTTCCGGAAGGTCTCGATCGTCTACGGCGTCGACGCGTTGCCCGTGCTGCTGGACTGATCGTCAGGCGACTCCTCTCGGGCGGAACTGGATGCTGATCCTCGGCCCGACCGGTTTGGCGGTCTTGGGGACGGCGTGTTCCCAGGTCCGCTGGCAGCTGCCGCCCATCACGATCAGGTCGCCGTGGCCGAGGGCGTGCCGGACGGTCTCGCCCCCGCCACGCGGCCGCAGGGCCAGCTGGCGGGCGGCGCCGACCGAGACGATCGCCACCATGGTGTCCTCGGTGCGGGAACGGCCGGTGTCGTCGCCGTGCCAGGCGACGCTGTCGCGCCCGTCCCGGTAGAAGCACAGGCCGGAGGTCACGAACGGTTCGCCGAGCTCGTCCGCGTAGTGTGCGGAGAGCGTCTCCCTTGCCTCCGTGAGGATCGGGTGGGGGAGTGGCATGCCCTCGCGGTAGTAGCCCAACAGCCGGGGGACGGCGACGACGCGGTCGTACATCTGCCGCCTTTCGGCATGCCAGGGCACGTCTTCGGCGAGCCGGGTGAACAGCTCGTCCGCGCCGGAGAGCCAGCCCGGAAGCACGTCGATCCAGGCGCCACGGGTCAGCTCGGTGCGCCGGAGCCCGTCGAGCGAGCCCAGCCCGAGCGCGGCGCACTCGTCGAACAGCGAGGCTTGAAGCGCGGGGGTCATGGCAACCGAACCTACCCCGGTTCCGCTCATTTGTCGAACGGGTGTTCGACTGGCACGATGGTTCGCATGATCGACACAGCGAGGTCCGCGGACGACACGCCGATCGTGTTCGAACGGCGTGGCGCGGGACCGGTCGTGGTCGTCGTCGCGGGCGCGGGCAACGACCGGCACGGTGACGAACCGCTGGTCGCGGAGCTGATGGCCGAGTTCTCCGTGGTGACCTACGACCGGCGGGGCCGCGGCGGCAGCGGGGACACCGCGCCGTACGCGGTCGAGCGCGAGATCGAGGATCTGGCCGCGGTCGTCGCCGCGCTCGGCGAGCCGGCGATCGTGCACGGCATCTCCTCAGGTGGCGCGCTGGCTCTCCTCGCCGCCGCGGCCGGCGTGCCGATGGCGCGGCTGTCGGTCTTCGAGCCGCCCTATCGCGGTGAAACGGAAGAAGTCCCCGAGGGGTACGCCGACGAGATGCGCGAGCTGGTCGCGGCGGACCGGTGGGACGACGCCGTCGCGCTGTTCATGATGTCCGCGGTCGGCTCCCCGGAGGAGGTCGTGACCGAAGCGAAGGCGTCGCCGGTGTGGGCCGAACTGCGGTCGTTCGCGCCCACGCTCGTTTACGACGCCTTCGTGATGAAGGACTCGAAGGTGCCTGGCGAGCTGGCGTCCATCGCGGCACCCGTCCTGGTGGTGAACAGCAACGGCAGTACGGACTGGCTGAAGACCGCCGCTCTCGTCACCGCGAAGGTGGTGCCCGGGGCGCGGCAGGTCGGGTTGGACGGCGAGTTCCACAGTGTCCCGCCGGAACGGCTCGCGCCGGAACTCGGCGCGTTCTACCGGGACCCTAGGTAAGGCGCAGGTAGGCCGCGCCGCGCGGGGAGATCCGGTAGCCGACTTCGAGGCTGAGCGTGAGGCCGAGGTTCTCGAGCTTGCGGATGTCCACCTTCAGTGGATCCTTGTCGTGGCCGAGGGGGTCGGCGAGCTTCTGGGGGCGCGGCGTCCGGGATTTCACTCGATGCCACGGGCGTCGACTGCCCATCTTGGACAGTCGATGGCGGGCACGACCTCGATCACCCCGGCCTCCAGGCGCAGGACGTCACCCGGGTCGACGTTCTGTTCAGACCCGGCCGCCGGTCCTTCCGGGACCGTCAAGGAGAGGATCACCGTCGTTACCCAATCAGCGGGACGCCGGGGCGTCCACGTCTTGTCCGACGACGGTTCGCGCTCGTACAGTCACAGCCTGGTCCTGGTCTGGACCAACACCGCCGCCCTGAGTGTGCAGGAGGCAGGATGCGGAGACGACTTCGGACCGCCGGGGTGGTCGCGGCGGCCGTGCTCGGCCTGATCGCGTCGGCGATGCCGGCGAGCGCCCAGGTCGGCACCGGGCCGTGGACGGCGGAGAACCCGTCGTTCAACGTCCAGGAGCGCGGCTGTGGCACCGTCGACGGGCTGAACTTCGAATTGACCTGCTCCACCGGAAGCGGGGATCAGCGCGCGGAACGGCGCTACGTGACCTACACCGGCGGGACCAGGCAGTTCGAGGGATCGTTCCGGATCACCAGTATGGCGGGCACCCGGATCAGCCTGAAACAGACCTTCCGTGACGCGCCGACCGCCGGGCCGTACTTCATGCTCGCGGTCGAACGCGGCGGGCGGCTCTACGCCGTCCACGGCGGGGACACCCTGGGGAGCGGGGCGACCGTCGGCACGTCCGTGCGGGTCAACACCGTGCACCAGGTCGGGAGCACCCACAAGGTGTACATCAACGGCTCGCTGAAGCAGACCGTGAGCAGCAGCGGCGGGAGCTACTACGACAAGTTCGGTGCCTATCGGACGGCGAGCGGCGCCGGGCCGGTCAAGGTGACGTGGAGCGGGATCAAGTTCTGGCGTAAGTAAGCCCTAAGTCTGGGAAGGCCTCCTTCACTACCTTCAGGGTAGGTAAGGAGGCCTTCACGGCAAGGGCCCGCGGCGCCACGCGTGGAGGTCCGTCCACGCCTGGAGCGTCTGCCTGCTCTCGAACCGGCGGCGCTCCCCGGTGACCGGATCGGTGAACTCGAGGACCTTCGCCAGCAGCTGCAAGGGTTCGGTGAAGTCGTCGAGCGGGGTCTCGGTCAGCTCCGGGTAGAAGTCGTCGCCGAGGATCGGCAACCCGAGTCCGCTCATGTGCAACCTGAGCTGGTGGGTGCGGCCGGTCGCGGGGATCAGGCGGTACCGGCCGAGGCCGTCGCGGTGCTCGATGAGTTCGACGCGGGTTTCGGCGTTGGGCCGCCCGTCGACCTCCTGCGCGGCGATGACCCCGCGTTCCTTGACGATGCGGCTGCTGATCTCGCGGGGCAGCACGACCTTCGGGTCGTACCGGGCGATCGCCTCGTATTCCTTGTGCACCAGGCGATCCCGGAACATCGTCTGGTACTTGCCGCGGACTTCGGGGGTGATCACGAACAGGATGAGCCCCGCGGTGACCCGGTCGAGCCGGTGCGCCGGAGTCAGCTGCGGAAGGTCGAACTCGCGGCGCAGACGGACCAGCGCGGTCTGCAGGATGTGCCGCCCACGCGGGATCGTCGCGAGGAAATGCGGTTTGTCGGCGATCAGGAAATGCTCGTCGCGGTGCACGACGGAGACCTCGAACGGCACGTCGACCTCGTCGGGCAGGTCGCGATGGAACCAGATGAACGAATCCGGCACGAACGGGGAATCGACGCCGAGCGGCCCGTCGAGCCCGACGATGCGCTCCTCCCGGAGCATCTCCTCGATCCGCTCGGGCGCGACCCGGGGGAGCCGCTCGACGAGGTGCTCGCGCAACGTTGTCCACGGCCCCTCGGCGGGCATCTTGAGCCTCGCGGGATCGAGCCCGTGACGGGGCGGGAGCGGCGGGCGGACCTTGCGTCTCATCACCGCGCACTCTAGCCGCGACGGCTCATCCGTCCTGGTCGCGGGCGGCTTCCGCAGGGGTGCCGACTATGCCGGGTGTCGCGGCGGAGACGGGCACCGTGACGAAGGGATCAGGGTTGGTTCCGGTACCGCGCGAGGTATCGCTCGGTCACCTCGGCTTCCGCGACCGCGACGGCCTCCGCGCGCGTCCGGCGGCCGGTGCCCGGCGGGAAGCCGTTCTTGGCGAGCCGGTGCTCGATGCTCTCCTCCATGTAGGCCATCGAGTAGAAGTACGCGACGAGGGCGGCCATCAGCACGATCGCCAGCCGCAGGGTGAGCGGGCCGGGCAGGAGCAGCCACACGGCGCAGAGCGGAGCGATCATCACCGTGCTGCGGGCGACGTGCCGCCAGCGCCAGGTTCCCGTGGTCGCGTCGTGGAGGATCCAGTCGTGGTAGCGCTCGGGCAGCCTGCCGCCGAGCGAGTACCACAGCCACCGGAACACGTCCGGGCGCTTGCGGGGCATCGGGCGACTCCTTCCGTCGATGCTCTCACAGTACACTAATGATTAGTACGCTAAACATTAGTGTGACGACTAGGATCGGCGGCATGAACTCGGAGGGACCGGAGATGAAGTCGATCGATCTGGGCGAGGATCCGCTCGCGCTGGAGCGTCAGGTGTGTTTCGCGCTGTCGGTCGCGTCGCGCAGCGTAATCGCCATCTACCGTCCGCTGCTGGAACCCCATGGGCTCACCCATCCGCAGTACCTGGTCATGCTGGCGTTGTGGGAGCGGGGCCCGCAGGCCGTCAAGGAGCTGAGTGTCGCCCTGCGTGCCGAGCCGGCGACGCTGTCACCGTTGCTCAAGCGCCTGGAGACGATCGGTTACGTCACGCGCAGGCGCAGTTCCGAGGACGAGCGGCTGCTGACGGTCGAGTTGACGGAATCCGGTCGCGCGTTGCGCGCGGAAGCGGAAAAAATCCCGTACCGCGTCGTGGAGAAGCTCGGGATGGAGGTCTCCGAGCTGGAGGTGCTCCACAAGGCACTGACCCGCGTCATCGAAGCCACGGCTTGAGCGAACCGAAACCGTGGTGTGACGAAATGAGGGTGTGAAGCCGCTCCGGGGTGGGTAATTCCCGTCACGCCAACTCAAAGTGACAGGAAGATGAGGGACCGTGACCACCTCGACCCCCGCGCCCACGGAAGCAGGTCTGGAGCTCAAGACCAGGCTGAACGCCTACCTGGAGGACGTGGCCGCGGCACTGGGGATACGGAGGGACGCGTGCACGGTCGACCTCGCCGGTCCGGTCACCGCCCGGATGCGGCTGAACTGGCGTCTTCCCGGCTTCCCCGAGCGCGACGTGGACCTGATGTGGCACGAGGAGCATGGCTGGTCGGCCGCCGTGGCGACGCATTCGGGCGACGATCACCACGTCGTCGTCGCCTACCTCGGCGGCCGGACGGTGGCGTCGCAGCCGAGGCTGGTCGCCAGGTTCACCGAAAGCCTCCGCACCGGCGAACACCAGGACTGCTGGCCCGGCGCGCCGACGTTGCGCACCGCCTGCGGGCCGTCCGCGCTCGCCAAGGAACTTTCCGCCTGGGCCTGATCACCCAGGCGGAGCGAGGACGACGTCGAGCGCGATCGTGATCTCCCTGCCGATCAGGAACCTCGGTGCGCGGAGACCGATCGCCCGCCGGTCGAAGACGGCGCCGGCGACCACCCGCCAGGTGCCGTCGCCGTTGTCCGCCGGTCCGGTCGCGGTCACCGTCAGAGGGCAAGTCTCGCCTCGTGCACCGAGGGAACCGTGGGCCGACCACTCGCCCGGCCCGCCTTCGACCCGGTCGGCCGCGAAGGTCAGGACGGGCTGCGCGTCGATCGCCAGCAGTCCGGGTTTGCGCAGGTCGGCGTCGCGTTTGGCGTTACCGGTGTCGATGCCGTCGAGGTCCAGCGCGGCCTCGACGGCAGTGACGCCGTCCGCGGAGACCCGCACCGAACCCAGGCTGACCGGGATCGAGCCGTGGACCACGCGGAAGCCGAAGTTCCGGACGGTGAACGTGGCCGAGGTCCGGTCGGCGAGCACGGTCCAGGTGCCGACACGCGCGGACGTCCCGGCGGTCATCGCGGCTCACCCACCAGGCCGAGCGAGGGCAGGGACGTATGGAGCACGCGGTGGACGTCGATCCGGTCCGGGCCCGGCAGCAGCGCGGGGTCCTCGCCGGGCAGCAGTTCCGTGCTCATGATCGCCTTCTGGACGGCTTCCATCACTTCGATCGACTCGGTGAAGCCGAGGACGAGCATGGACCGGTCTTCGGCGGTCAGGACGTAGAAGCCGCCGACCCCGTCGAGTCCCCGGACCGCGGGCCGGATCCGTTCGCGCCCGCCGAACCGCGCGGCGTCGGCCTGGTCCGGGGTCAGCGGCCGGTCGAACCAGGTCGCCTGCGCGATCCTGGGCTCGGCCGGGCCGCCTTCGACGTCGGAGACCTCGAAGACCCGGACGTCGAAGGTGCCGGGAGTGCGACGGTCGGCAGCGGCTAGCGCGGACCCGCGGTCGCGCCACAACGCGACGACGAGACCGGTCAGGCCGCCGACCTGGGCGAGAGTGCAGGTCCCCGGCGATCCCGTGCCGGGGTGGAGTTCGGCGGCGAGGGCGTGACCCCAGCCCGCGGACTCGTCGGCGTGCGAACGCCGGAACTGGTGGACGGTGGCGTACATGGGCTTTCCTTTCCGTCGGACACGCCGACTCTGCGCCCTCGGCCGCCGCCGGACATCAGTGCCAGTACGCAGTGCGGTACGGAATGGGGCCCGCGGAGCGATACTCCTTTCGTGAACCGGGAACCGTTCGTGGGCCGGGCGGCCGAACTGGCGAGTCTGCGTGGCAGGCTCGCCGACGCCGCCGCGGGTTCCGGCGGGCTCGTCCTCGTCTCGGGGTCGCCCGGGATCGGTAAGACCCGGCTGGTCGAAGAGGCCGTGTCCGACGCGACCGCCGTCGTTTGGGGCCGGTGCGCCGACGATCCGGGAGCACCGCCGTTGTGGCCGTGGCGGCGCGTCGTCGAGGCGCTGCCGTCGGTCGATTCGGCCGTGACGGCCGCTTTCGCCGAGGCCGAGGGCGTGGCCGACGTCCAGGCCGCACGGTTCCGCCTGGTCGCCGCCGCGTCGGACGCGTTGGTGGCCGCCGCCGAACCGTCGGGCCTGGTCGTCGTCCTGGAGGATCTGCACTGGGCCGACGAAGCGTCCTTGCGTCTTCTGCGGCATCTTGCGGGGGAATTGCGGCGCTCGAAGCTGGCCGTGATCGCGACGCATCGGGACACCGGGCACACGCCCGCGCTGGACGCGGCCCTGCCGGATCTCCTGCGCCGTCCGGGCGCGCGAGGCATCTCGCTGCCGCCGTTGGTCGAGCCCGAGGCCCGGAGGCTCCTCAGCGGGCTGGCGGAGGAGGAAATACGCGAGGCGTATCGCCGTTCCGGCGGGAATCCGCTCTATCTCGGCGCGATCGCGCGTTCGGCGGGCGGATCGGAACTCGGCCACCTCGTGCGTGCCACAGTGGCGGCCCTCGCGCCCTCGGTGCGGCGGCTGCTCGCCATCGCGGCGGTGATCGGCGAGGACGTCGAAGCCGCCCTGCTCGCCGAGGTATCCGGTCTGCCACTCGGGGAGGTGGCCGACGGGCTCGATCAAGCCGCGAAGGCCGGGGTGCTGCGCGAGGGGCGGTTCGCGCACGCCGTCGTCCGCGACGGGATTTACGCGGATCTGGGGCAAACCGAGCGGGAGACGTCGCACGGCCGGGTCGCGGCCGCGCTCGAAGAACACGCCCGGCGCGATGCCGCGCTCGCCGGGACGGTCGCGGGTCACTGGCTGCGCTCGGCGTCCGCGCCGGAGAAGACGGCGGAGTGGGCGGCGATCGCGGCCGCGGAAGCGAACCGGGCGCTGGCCTTCGACGAGGCCGCGCGCTTTCTCGCGATCGCGCTGGACGCCAGGGCGAAGGCCGGACTGTCCGAAGTGGACCGTGCCGGCCTGCTGCTCGACCTCGCCGTCGCCGAGTACCGGACCGGCCGGTTCGCGCGGAGTCTCGACCACGCCCGGCGCGCCGCCGACGCAGGGCTGCTCGCCCGCGCGGCGCTGGTGGTCCGCGATGTCGCGGCGCCGGATCTCCTGCCGGGGATCCGTGATCTCGCCGCCCGCGCGCTCGCCATGGACGGCGTCGACCGGACGACGCGGGCACGTCTGCTGGCGCACAGCGCGTCGGTGGAAGCCGATTACGGCCGGTTCGCCGAGGCGGGAAAGCTCGCCGACGAGGCCTTCGCGCTCGCTGAGGAGTCAGGTGATCCCGAAGCACTGGTCGACGCCGTCCGTGCCCGGATGAAGGTCGCGCCGGAAAAGCTGCCGTTACCCGAAAGGCTCCGGCTCGGAGCGCTGGCGGCCGAACTGGGGACGCGGACCGGGCAGCCGCTGGTTTCCTTGTGGGGCCACAAATGGCGGATCGACGCGGCCCTGGAGGACGGGCGGATGGCGCTCGTCGACGACGAACTCGTCGCGGTGACGACACTGGCACGGCTGACGAGACTGCCGCTGGTCCGCTGGCACGACCTGCGGCTGCGCTGTTCGGTGCTGGCGTTGCGCGGAGACCTGGCCGAGGCACGCGCACTCGACCTCGCGGCGGAGGAACTGGCGAACACCGAACTCGCGGACGACTTCTCCGCGAAAGGAATGTCTTATGCCTTCCGTACCCAGCTCGTGCTTCTCACGGGTGATCCCGGGGATCTCCGCGGGGATTACGCGAGCCTGCTGGAGCGGGCTCCGCATCTGCCGGTCACCCTGGTCTCACGGCCGTTGCTGAGCCTGCTCATGGGCGACCTCGACGAGGCTCGGGTGCGGTACGAGCAGCTGGTCCCGCTGGTGCGGAGCCCGGAGTTCGCCTTGCACACCACTGGCGCGCTGCCCAACCTCGTACCGCTGGTCGAGGCCTTCCACGACACCGACATGGCGGAATACCTGTTGCGGCGCCTCGAAGAAGTGCGGCCGATCGCGGCAGGCGGCGCCGGCGTCTTCTGCACCGGCTCGACGCTGGAGCAGCCTGCCCGGCTGAACGCCGTCCTGGGCCGCCACGATGAGGCTGTGCGGTTGTACGAGCGAACGATCGCCGTCAACGAAGGCATCGGTGCCCGTCCCGGTGTCGCCCAGGCGAGGTTGCTGCTCGCCGAAACACTGGTCGCCCGGGGCGATCTCGTTCGCGCGCAAGGGATCGCGCGCGACGCGCTCGCCGAGTTCCGGCGACTGGCCATGCCGGGACCACTCGCGCGGGCCGGGGCGCTGCTCGACCGGATCCGCGCCGGCCGCCGCGCCGCCGACCCGCTCACCGGACGGGAACGCGAGATCGTCGCCCTGCTCGCCGACGCGCTGAGCAATCGCCGGATCGCCGAGAAGCTCGTGCTTTCCGAACGTACGGTGGAAAGCCACGTCCGGAGCATCCTGGCCAAACTGGGCCTGGCGAACCGGACCGAGGTCGTCGCGTGGGCGAGCAGGGAAGGCCTCAGGGACTGACGGTCAGCTTGCCGAGGATGCGCGCGACGACGGCGTCGAGGTTGTCTTCGAGGAAGAAGTGCCCGCCCTCGAACACCTCCATCTCGAACGAGCCGGTGGTGTGCTCGCGCCAGTTTTCGACGTCCGGCAGATGCAGGACCGGGTCCGCGTTCCCGGCGAGCGCCACGACCGGGCAGCTCACGTCGGGGCCGGGCCGGTAGCGATAGGTCTCGACGGCCTTGTAGTCGCCGCGCAGCGCGGGCAACGTGAGCGCGCGGATGTCCGGGTCGGCGAAGATCGTGGGGTCCGTGCCGCCGAGACGGCTGACCTCGTCGAGGAAGGTGTCGTCGTCGGCGAGGTGGTGCGACTTCTCCTTCTGGATATCGGGACCACGGCGGGCCGAGACGAACAGCGCCGCCGGAACGATCCCGCGTGCTTCGAGCCGCCGGGCGACCTCGAAGCCGACGATCGCGCCCATGCTGTGCCCGAAGAGGGCGAAGGGTTCCGGGAGCGCGGCGGCGACGTCCACCAGTCGCTCGGCCAGGACGTGGATGTCGTCGATGACCGGCTCGCCCATCCGGTCCTGTCTTCCCGGGTACTGGGCGGTGTGCACCTCGATCGTGGGCGAGAGGGCAGCCGAAAACGCGCGGTACGCGCTCGCCGATCCGCCCGCGTGCGGGAAGGCGAGGAGCCGCATCCCGGCCGACGGTGCCGGATGGAAGCATCGCGTCCAGCTGCTCGGAGCCTGTCCTGCCATCGGAAGATCCCCCAATCCGCGCGGGAACGGCCCGCACGACAGTGGAATGTACGGGGGATTCGTGGAATGAGTCCATGCTTGTGCGGGGTTGTTCACGGTGGGAACACGGGAAGGGAGCAAGTGTGGCGGAGGACCTGAAGATCAGGATCGGTGCCGGGCTGGGGACCGGGACGGCACCGGAGGAGTTCGGCGCCGCGGTCGATCTGCTGGAGCGGGCGGGCGTCGATTCACTCTGGCTGCCTGAAGCGGTGTACTCGCCGAGGATCGACCCGATCGTCGGGCTGACGCACGCGCTCGCCCGCACCACGAAACTGAAGGTCGGCACCGGGGTGATGGTGCTGCCCGGCCGTGACCCGGTCCTGGTCGCCAAACAACTCGCCTCTCTCGCCGCGCTCGCGCCGAAACGAGTCCTGCCGGTCTTCGGGCTGAAGCCCGCGCGCGACGCGGAACTGCCGTTGTTCCCGGTGCCGCAGGGCCGCCGCGCCGCGGTGTTCGACGAGTCGTTGCGGCTGATCAGGGCCTTGCTGGAGCAGGAAGAGGTGACTTTCCACGGCGAGTTCTTCCGCGTCGAGGGCACGGGTCTCGGCATGCGCCCGGTCAAGCGGCTCGACCTCTGGCTCGGCGGGAAGGCGCCGGGCGCGCTGCGGCGGGTCGGCAGGCTCGCGGACGGCTGGCTGGCCAGTTTCCTCACACCGGAAGAGGCGCGTGCCGGCCGCGAGGCGATCCAGGAGGCCGCGGCCGAGGCGGACCGGGAGATCGAGGCCGACCATTTCGGCATCGGCCTCATCGTCGCGGAGGACGGGATCCCGGACGCGCTCGCGGCTTCGATCGCGGCCAGGTCCGACGCGGACCCGTCCCGGCTGATCGCGGGCAGCTGGAGCGCCGCCCGCGACCTGCTCGCCGAGTACGTCGACGCCGGGCTGAGCAAGTTCGTGCTGTACCCGGCCGGGCCGGAGCCGATCGAGCGGTTCGTCGAGAACTTCGTCGAGCACGCCGTGCCGCTGCAGAACTAGTCGAACTTCAGCTCTTCGGTCCGCCGCGGCATCAGCAGCAGCGCGCCGACGCTGAGCACGGCGACCACCAGCATCGCCAGGAAGACGTGGTGCGTGGCGTCCGCGAGGGCGCCGCGCACGAACGTCGTCGTCGGGGTGTCCGGGCCGTGGCCCTCCAGGACGACACTGGTCGCGTCGACCCCGGACGGCAGGCCGGTGACCCCTTCGGGCGGGTTGGCGAAGCGGCTCGCCAGCGTGGCGTTCGCGATCGCGCCGAAGATCGCCACGCCCACGGCGCTGCCCAGCGACCGGCTGAACATATTCGTCGCGGTGACGACGCCGCGGCGTTCCCACCCGATCGTGGACTGCACGGCGATGAGGGTCGGGCTCGACGCCAGGCCCAGCCCCAGCCCGAGGACGAACGCGGCCGAGGCCGCCAGCCAGATCGACGACCCCGCCGTCAGGAACACCGTGAGCGCCGCGCCCGCGATGACGATCCCGCTGCCGATCAGCGCGGTGTCCCGGAATCCGATGCGCATGTAGACCCGGCCCGCCAGCGACGCCGAGATCGGCCAGCCGACGGTCAGCGCCGCCAGCGCGAATCCGGCGACGAGCGCGCCGGTGCCGAGCACGCCTTGGGAGAAGGTCGGCAGATACGAGGTGAGGCCCATCAGCAGCATGCCGACCACGACGGCGATCAGGTTCCCGCCGATCAGGGTCCGTTTGGTGAAGATCCACAGCGGCAGCACCGGCTCGTCGGCCTTGCGTTCCACGAACACGAACGCCACCAGCAGCACCACCGCGCCGCCGAAGATCGCCAGGCTCGGCGCGGACGCCCAGCCCCAGGCGACCCCGCCCTCCAGAAGGCCGAGGATCAGCAGCGAGCAGCCGAGGGTGAGCAGCGTTGCGCCGAGGTAGTCGATGCGGTGCGAACGGCGTTCGACGCGTTCGCGGAAGTTCCGGAACAGCATCCACGCCGCCAGCGCGCCGAGCGGCAGGTTGATGAAGAAGATCCAGCGCCAGTCGAGGTACTCGGCGAACACGCCGCCCAGCGTCGGCCCGACCACCGACGAAATGGCCCACACGCTGGCGAGATAGCCCTGCACCCTGGCGCGTTCCTCGACCGTGTACATGTCGCCGACCATGGTCAGCGCGATCGGCTGGATGGCGCCCGCGCCGATGCCCTGCACCGCGCGGGCCGCGATCAGCACCGGCATGCTCCAGGCCGCGCCGCAGAGCACCGAGCCCACCAGGAACGCCGCGATCCCGAAGAACATCACCGGCCGCCTGCCGAGGACGTCGGCGAACTTGCCGTACAGCGGGACGGTGACCGCCTGGGTCAGCAGATAGATCGAGAACAGCCACGGGAACTGCGAGAACCCGCCCAGATCGGCGACCACCGAGGGCACCGCCGTGGCGATGATGGTCGAGTCCAGCGCGATCAGACCGGAACACAGCATCACGGCGATCAGGACGGGGCCGCGTTCGGACCGGAAGCCGACCCCTTCCTTCGCGGTGACCGGGGCCGGGGTCGTCATCTGTGGCGGTCTCCTCGGGCTCATGAACGACGTCAACTACTTCGCATCGGTAAGCATTCCATGGAGACACCCGGTCATGGGACCGATTTTTTCCGTGAGCTATCCCGCAAAATGGATCGGATGAGCACCTGGATCCGCCCGATCGGCCGTGGCTGGGCCGTCCGCGACAGCGTCCCGGGGCCCGACGTCGACGAGTTCGCCGACCCGGGCCGGGTCGAGGCCGCGCTCGCCGGGGCGCACGGCGACAGCCTGCTGGCGGTCCAGCATCCGGCGAGAACCCCGGCCGCGCTGGCGGGCGGCCTCTCGATCGAGGCGGCGTTGCCGCAGGCCAGGGCGACGTTCGAGCGGATCCGGGAGCGGCACTATCGCCCGGTCGCCGACGTTGTCGCGCCGTATCGCATCGACGGGCCGGACGGGGTCGCGCTGGGCGTGCTGTGCCTGGTCGATCCGGCCGCGGTCCGGGACGACGGGGTGACCCGGGTGCGGCACACCGAAGACGTCTATCCGGACGTCGTCGCGGAGCGGGCCGCGATGCTCGCCGGGCTCGGTGTCGCGACCAGTGCCGCGATGCTGGTCCCCGCGACCGGCGGCCGGGAGCTGACCGCGCTGATCGAGCGGTTCTGCCGGGGGCAGGTGCCGAGCCTGTCCACAGTGGACGGCCCGGGGCGAAAGCACGAACTGTGGCTCGCCGGACCCGGGCCGGCCCAGGACGAACTGCTGGCGGCGCTGGACGAGCTGGATCTCCTGGTCGCGGATGGCAATCACCGGGTCGCGGCCGCCGCGGCCTCGGGGCGCGGCGCGTTGCTCGCGCTGGTCACCGGTGGGCCCGGGCTGCGGATCGGGCCCATCCACCGGGTGCTCGCCGGCACCGGCCTCGACCCGGCCACCCTGGTCCGGCGATGGACGGAGGCGGGGTTCGACGTCCACCCCGGTCCGCCGGGGCCGCCCGCAGAACCGGGTGAGGTGACCGTGCTGGCGGGCGGGTCGGCGTTCCGGGTGACGCTCGGCAAGGCGGGCGGTGACCACGCGGTGGTGGAGCAGGAGCTGATCCGCGGCGTGCTCGGCGTCGATCCGGAAGGTCCGAGCGTGCGCCCTCTGCTGCCGGGCACGCCGGTGCCCGAAGACGCCGACGCGGTATTCCTGCTGGCCCCGGTCCCGTACGCGGAGGTGCTCGCCGTGCACGCGGCCGGATCGCGGATGCCGAGGAAGGCCACCTATTTCACGCCCAAACCGCGGAGCGGGCTCCTCCTGGCCGAGCTCTGATGCCGCGCTTTTGTCGGTGACGCGGCCTAGGATCGGCCTCGTGGAACTGCCCGTGATGCCACCCGTCAAGCCGATGCTGGCCAAGGCCGTGCACGAACTGCCCCGCACACCGGGGCTGCTGTACGAGCCGAAGTGGGACGGCTTCCGTTGCGTGGTGTTCCGCGACGGCGACGAGGTCGTGCTGGGCTCGCGCAACGACAGGCCACTGACGAGGTTCTTTCCCGAGCTGGTCGATCTGCTCAAGGACGCGCTGCCCGAGCGCTGCGTCGTCGACGGCGAGATCGTGCTGGTCACCGAGGGCGGTCTCGACTTCGAGACGCTGCAGCTGCGCCTGCACCCGGCGGCGTCCCGGGTGAACAAACTGGCCGAGGAGACGCCCGCCAGCTTCGTGGTGTTCGACCTGCTCGCGCTGGACGACCGGGATCTGACGCCCGAACCGTTCGGGGAGCGGCGGAAGCTGCTCGAAAGCGTCGTCGACACGAAGTTCGCCCGGGTCCACCTGACCCCGCTGTCCGAGGATCCCGACGTCGCCCAGGACTGGTTCACCCGGTTCGAGGGCGCCGGCTTCGACGGCGTGATGGCCAAGCCCGCCGACGCGCCGTACGAACAGGACAAGCGGGTGATGTGGAAGGTCAAGCACCAGCGGACGGCGGACTGCGTCGTCGCCGGGTTTCGATGGCACAAGGACGGTGTAGGCGTCGGTTCGCTGCTGCTCGGGCTCTACAACGACGAAGGCGTCCTGCACAGTGTGGGCGTGGCCAGCAGTTTCACCGCCGCGAGGCGTCGAGAGCTGGTGGACGAGCTCGCGCCGCTGCGGGAGAACGCGCTGGAGAACCATCCGTGGCGTGAGTGGGCCGAGACCCACGAGGAGGCGGGCGGCCGCATGCCGGGGGCGGGCAGCCGGTGGGCGCCGCAGAAGGACCTGAGCTGGGAGCCGCTCCGCATCGAATGGGTCGCCGAAGTCCGCTACGAACACGTCGAGGGCACGAGGTTCCGCCACGGTGGGAGGCTCGTGCGCTTCCGCCCCGACCGCGAACCCGCCTCGTGCACGTATGCGCAGCTCGAAGAGGTCCCGCCCGCCGAGCTGGCCACCTTGTTCACCGAGCTGGGGGAAACATGAAGGCAGAGCCGGTCACGCTGGACCTCGACGGCGTCGAGTTCACGGTGTCCAATCCGGGCAAGGTCTACTTCCCGGAGCACGGCGAGACCAAATTGGACCTCGTCGAGTACTACCGCGCGGTCTCGGTGCCGCTGCTGGCGCAGCTCGGCGGCAGGCCCCTGCTGCTGGAACGCTACCCCGACGGCGCGGGCGGGAAGTCGTGGTTCCAGAAGAGGGTCCCGAAGAACGCGCCCGGTTGGCTGACCACGACGGTGGTGTCCACCCCGAACGGGACCACGTCGGACACCCTCGTGGCGAAGGACCTCGCGCACATCATCTGGGCGGTGAACCAGGGCTGCCTCGGTTTCCACGTCTGGCCGAACCGGGCCGACTCGCTGGACATCAGCGACCAGCTCCGCATCGACCTCGACCCGTCGCCCGGGATCGGGTTCCCCGAACTGCGGCACGGCGCCGTCCTGGCGAAGGCGTTGCTCGAGGAACTGGGTATCACCTCGCAGCTGAAGACCTCGGGCTCGCGCGGCCTGCATCTCTATGTGCCGCTGGAACCGAGATGGGACGGCTACGAGGTCCGCGCGGCCGCCGTCGCGCTCGCCCGTGAACTCGAACGCCGCCACCCGGCGGAGATGACGGCGCAGTGGTGGAAGGAAGAACGCGGCTCCCGAGTGTTCGTCGACTTCAATCAGAACGCGCCGCACCGGACGGTGTTCGGCGCGTGGTGCGTGCGCCCGCGGGTCGGGGGGCAGGTGTCGACGCCGATCGGCTGGGACGAACTGGAGACCGTCGAGCCGGACAAGCTCACACTGTCCACTGTGCCCGCTCTGCTCGCCGAACGCGGAGACCCTTGGGCGGGAACGGAACCCCAGTCGATCGAGCCGCTGCTCGAAATGTCCAGGAAGGACATGGAAGACGGGCTGATGGACGCGCCCTGGCCGCCCGTCTACCCGAAGATGCCGAACGAGCCGCCCCGGGTCGCGCCGAGCAGGGCCAAGAAAGACGGCGTTTAGTCCTCTGAATGCGGGGGTCAGAGCGGTAAGTCGAAAGCGAGTTGCGTGTTCGCGGCGGTCACGGCCTTGCGGCTGGACCGGTGGCCGGGGAGGGTCGCGGCGCAGCGGGGGCACGGGGCGACGTCGGTCGTGGTGAGGTCCACCGGCGTCCACAGCCGGGATTCCTTGTCCCCGCAGGCGGAACGCCGGTAGCGGAGGTCTTCGGAGCGGGTCATCAGATGCGCGGCGGGAGAGTCCTCCGGCAGCGCGCCGACCAGGTACCAGCGTCCGGCGGTGTTCGTCATGGAACTGTCCTCCCGATACAGGTGGTCCAGCTCGAGATTCCTTCCGCAGGTCAGTGTCAACGAGGCTCGCCGCGATTCCCGGTATTTCGGTCTTTCGGCGTGTCAAGGCACGTCCGGTCCGGACACGCGTACTCGGGGACGTAACTCGCGTGCTCGGGGACGTAACTCGCGTGCTCGGCGGCGTAACTCGCCCCGGTGCTGAGTTACGCCTCCAGACACGCGAGTTACGCCTCCGATCACGTGAGATGCGGCCCTGGACACGCGAGATCGACCGGTGGGCTCGGCGTGTCAGTCCTGAATGAACCGCAGCACGCGCAACATGCCCCGATCGTCGACGGCGCCGGGATCGTCCGCGACGCATTCCTCGAGGCGCGCGGTGACGGCCTCGGTGTCGATCCCCGAGCCGATCAGCACCAGTTCGCTCCGGCGCGGCAGGCCGGCGGGCCACGCCGACCGGTCCAGCTGGATGAAGGAGCCGACGGTGTGCAGCCCGAACCGGGACCGCGAGCCGTTCGGGCCGAAGTCGAGGAAACCCTTGATCCGGTAGAGCCCGCCGGGGCGCTGTTCGAGGAAGTCCATCAGCCGTCGCGGGTCCAGCGGCCGTTCGCTGGTGAAGGCGACGCTGTCGTACGCGGTGTGGAAATGGTGCTCGTGGTCGTGCTCCTCCTCGCGGAGGTCGTCGAACGACAGCTGGCCCACCCGTTCGCGCGGCCGGGCGTCGAAGAACAGGGTGGGGTCGATCCGGCCATGGGAGGTCGCGATCACCGGCGTGCCGGGCGCGACCTCGTCGATCGTGCCGCGCAGTTTGGCCAGCGTGTCCTCGTCGGCCCGGTCGGTCTTGTTGAGCACGACCAGATCGGCGAACCCGAGGTGCTCGTCCAGCTCCGGGTGCCGCTTCCTGGTCGCCTCGAATTCGGCGGCGTCGACGAGCTCGACGAGGCCGCCGTAGGCGATGGCGGGGTTCTCGCTGGCGATCATCAGGCGGATGAGGTCACGCGGTTCGGCGAGTCCGCTGGCTTCGATCACGATGACGTCGATCCCGGCCTCGGCCTCGGAGAGCTTCGCGAGCATGGCGTCGAGGCCGCTCGCGTCGACGGCGCAGCACAGGCAGCCGTTGCCGAACGACATCATGGTGTCGACCTGGCCGGAGACGGCCATCGCGTCGACCGCGATACTGCCGAAGTCGTTGACCACGACCCCGATCCGCGCGCCCTGCCGGTTGGCCAGCAGGTGGTTGAGCAGGGTGGTCTTGCCGGAGCCGAGGAAGCCCGCGACCAGGATGACCGGAATCCGCCTGTCGACCACGATTTTCCTTTCCGTCGGAGCTCCCCGCACTCTAGCGACGGCGGGAGCCTGCCAATACACCGGCACGGGGAAAGAACAGAAGGGCTCGCTGTCGAATACGCTCGAAAGAGTGATTAATGGCGATCATAAAGTGATCTTGGCGGGACGTGATCATTTCGCGCGGTGTAATTCGGTGAATATCCCGCGAAGTCGTACGCAATTCCAAATATTGTCGTCCGCAAGCTTTCCAGCTGCGTAAATGTCACCAGGGGCGAAGCTTCTGCCATTTGGAGGATCGTGTCCGTCTTTCCGTGGGGTATCGTCTTTCGTCTGGTCCGGACCCGGCCATCTCGCCGATCAGGCATGATCCCTCCGGCCATTTCCGAGTGCAGGAGGAATGGTGATCGTTCCCGCCGCCGGTGCCGGCGTCGAATTCGGAGAGTGGGAAGCCGAGGTGGCGACGGCCTCCATGCGGGTGACGGATATCCCTCGCTTGCCTCCGGAGGCGGCGGCGCGGGAACGGAGCGTGGACATCGCCGAAGCGGAGGACTTCCTCCGGCTCTTCCACGCCGAGACGGACGGTGGGCCCGCGCGGCTGCGCGAGCGGCTCGACCGGGTCCGCGCCGAGATAAGCGCGACCGGCACGTATCGCCACACGACGGCCGAGGTCGAGTTCGGTGCGCGGGTGGCCTGGCGGAATTCCGCCCGGTGCATCGGCAGGCTGTACTGGCAGGGGCTGAAGGTGCGGGACCGCCGTGACGTCGTCGGGGCCGCCGCCATCGCCGAGGAGTGCGTCACCCACTTGCGGGAGGCGACCCGGGGTGGCCGGATCCGCCCGACCATCACCGTGTTCGCGCCGGACGGCCCCGAGGGGCCCGGTCCGAAGATCCACAACGACCAGCTCGTCCGGTACGCCGGCTACCGGCTGAGCGACGGCTCGGTGCTGGGCGATCCGCGCTACGCCGACTTCACCGAGACCGTCCAGGAGCACGGCTGGCGCCCGCCCGAGCGCAAGGGATCGTTCGACGTCCTTCCGCTGCTCATCGAGTCGGAGCCGGGGGAGCTGCGGCTGTTCCGGCTGCCGCAAGACGCCGTGCTGGAGGTTCCGCTGTCCCATCCCGACCACCGCTGGTTCGCCGGGCTCGGGCTGCGCTGGCACGCGGTACCGGCGATCAGCGACATGCGGCTGGTCATCGGCGGGATCACCTACCCGGCGGCGCCGTTCAACGGCTGGTATCTCGCCACCGAGATCGGCGCGCGCAACCTGGCCGACACCGACCGCTACGACCTGCTGCCGGTGATCGCGGACCTGATGGGCCTGTCGACTAAATCGGAACGCACCCTGTGGCGCGACCGCGCACTCGTCGAACTGACGCTGGCCGTCCAGCACTCCTTCGACGCGGCGGGCGTGACCGTCGCCGACCACCACACCGAATCGCGGCGGTTCCTCACGCATATCGCCAAGGAGGAGCGAGCGGGACGCCGTTGCCGGGCTGACTGGAGCTGGATAGTCCCGCCGCTGTCCGGCGGGCAGACCGCCGTGTTCCACCGCTACTACGACGAACCCGATCCGGCGGCGAGACCGGCGTTCCTGCCGCCCGCGTAGCGCTCCGACGGGTGAAGAGGTGAGCCGAATGCGGCGTGTCGATGGGCCGGACGGTGGCACGGCAGGTGGCCGCGCGGACAATGGCGGCATGACCGCAGTGCTCGTCGCCCACGCCGGCAAATTCGGCGGGACAAGGGAGATCGCCGAGGTGATCGCCGCCGAACTGCGGGAAAGCGGTCTGACGGCCGATCTGCTGGACGCGGCCGAAGTCGAGGACGTCGAGCCGTACGGCGCGGTGATCGTCGGGAGCGCGCTGTACCACCGGCGCTGGCGGCCGGAGGCGGTGCGCCTGCTCACCGAGCACGAGGAGGCGCTTCGGAACCGGCCGGTCTGGTTGTTCCACAGCGGGCCGTGCGGGCCGCTCGCCGCGGGCAAACGAGTGAGCCTGCCCGCGGGGGTCGCCCTGCTGGCCGCGAGGATCGACGCCGAGCGCACGGCCACCTTCGGCGGCAGGCTCACCCCGGCCACTGCCACCGGGCTGTTCTGGAAGATCATGGCCGTGGGCCCGTGGGCAGGCGACTTCCGTGACTGGCCGTCGATCCGGGCGTGGGCCCGTGACGTCGGCCGCCGGGTGCGCATTCGTGTCGCACTATGAAAGGCCGTTTCGTCGGTGCCCTGCCGTAAGGTGCCCTCATGGACAAACGGTTCACTGCGACGCTGGTCAAGAGCCCGGAGAAGGGCGGCTGGACGTACGTGGTCATGCCAGGCTCCGCCGAATTCTTCGGCACCAAGGGCCTGGTGAAGGTTCGCGGCACCGTCGACGGGCATCCGTTCCGGAGTTCGTTCATGGCGCTGGGCGACGGCACCCACAAGCTCCCGGTGAAGGCCGACGTGCGCAAGGCGATCGGCAAGGAGGAGGGCGACACGGTGGAGGTCGTCCTGCTCGAACGGCTGGAGGGCTGAGTGGCCGCGGAGTGGAAGCCGTCCCCGGTCATCAAGATCTACGAGGCACTCGGCGCGGTCGCCGACGGGCGGGTCGAGATCGACGGTGACACCGCGCGGGTCGCGTCGTCGGACAAGGCCAAGACGTACGACGTCCGCCACGATCCGGCGGCGGGCTCGATCACGGCCAACGACAACGGGTCCTACTGGCAGGGGTATCTCGGGTACCCGGGCATCGCGTACTTGATGGAACGCGGCGTGCTCGCCTACGACAGTGGCCTCACCGCCGGGCTCGCCGGTGTGCCGTGGAAGGAACTCGCCACCGAGTACCGCAACGACTGGGCGAAGGTCGAGAAGCACGTCCGTGAGGACTTGGCCGCCAAGGGTGTGGATCTGGACCGGTTCGACGCCGGGATCGCGGAGATCTCGGACGGACTGGAGAAGCTGGCGCTCACCAAGCTCTCCCCTCGGCAGCGTCCGCCGAAGTGATGCTTGAGGGCACGGCAAGGGCGTGTGAAGGCCTCGAGGGTCGTCGGGGGCGTGGTCGGCTCGCTGTCGTGAAGGCTCTTGCTCACCCTTGAGGCGGTGACGGAGGGCCTTCGCGGCCCGGCGGCAGCAAGGGTGCTCCCTGCGATGTCCACAAAGGACAGCGCTCGGCGGCTCAGTGAGTAATTGGTTTGGACATGTACGGATTCGAGGGCGACCACCTCGCAAAACCACGCCTACTGCTCAAGTCGGGCATATACGCCACCTGGGCAGGTCGCTGACGTTGCGAAAGCCATTTTCCCAACCTTCGACGTTGGGAAAGTGGCTTTCGTAACACGCCTCGTTTTCCTTAACTCTGAAAAACTTTGACCAAGCGTCCCTTGTGGACACTCACGGCCGACGCCCAAGGCTCAGCCGCAGTGTTCCGACGGGCTGTTGTACGCCGTCCCGCCCGCGGAGCCGCCCCACTTCACGCATTTGCCCGCCGCGGCCGCCCGCACCGGACCGGCGAACCACGAGAACGACCCGGAGTCGGTGATCCGCGACGACCCCGCCACCTCGAGGTAGGCCGACGTCGCGGTCGCGGTGCCCGCGGACTCGCTCTTCATCGTGCTGACACAGTTCTGCCCGTTGGAAGCGTTGTAGGACAGGTAAACCGTGCCCGCCGTCCCGAGCGGTGCCGAGTCGATCACGCCGTATCCGCCGCCGCACGCCGGGGCGCCGAGGGTCGTCTCGGTGACGGCCGAGAAACGGATGGTCTCGTTGGCGTTCCCCGCCGGGCCCGCCTCGTACAGCACGCCCACCGAACCCGAGGACAGCTGGACCATGTCGGAGTACGCGGCGTCACCGCTCCACACCAGCGTTCCGGCGGAGTTGCCCTGCCAGTTCGCGCCCTCGTCGAACGACGACCGCACGACGAGTTCCTTGCGGCGGTCGCAGACCGATGGCGCGGCGAACAGGATCCGGTTGTACTTGCCCGCCTTGTCGGTCGCGGTCATCCGCGCGGTCGAGGCCTGCACCACCGGGGTGATCAGGTCCTCCTCGAAGGTGAACTTGGTGGAGAAGCTCGCCCCGCCGTCGGAGCTGATGGCGTAGGCGCGGTTCTTGGCGCCACCGCTGAGGCATTTGTCGTCGTTGTTGGCCTGGTTGCGCGCCGCGGCGTAGACGCGGCCGTCGAGCAGTTCGGTGACGCTGATCTCCTGCGGGTTCAGCCCGGCCGTCGAGGCCGGGGTGTCGGTGGCGCCGCGCTTCCAGGTGACGCCCTGGTCGTCGCTGTAGATGAGCGCGCCGCTGTTCTTGCCGTCGACGGTGTAACTCATTCCGGCGACGATCCGGCCGGCGTGCGCGCCGCGGGTCAGCACGATGCCGTGCGACGGCCCGGTCGCGAGCCAGCCCGGTGCGCTGTTGAACCCGAGCTGCGTGGTGAGCACCTTGGGCGCGGTCCAGGTCTTGCCGTGGTCGTCGCTGATCGAGACGCGCGGAATCCGGTTGCAGTCGGGGTTCTTGACGCATTCCATCACCGAGAGCAGCACGATCCGCCCGGTGGACGGGATCACGATCGGTGTCGGATTTCCTTTGGTGTCACCGAAACCTTCGATGACGATCTTCGGAGCGCTCCAGGTCTTGCCGTTGTCGGCGGACCGTTTCACGACGAGGTCGATGTCGCCGCGGTCGTTGCAGAAGCTGGCGCCGCCGTTGCGGCCTTCGGCGAACGCGAGCAGCTCGCCGTTGTTCGCCTTGACGATGGCGGGGATTCTGAAGCAGTCGTAACCTTCTGTTTTCTGTTTGTACACCAACGTGTTCCCGACCGCGGTGGTCGAAAACCGGTCGCCGGTGGCCGGCGCGGCGAGGGAGGTGGCCGGGGCTGCGCCGACCGCCGCGGTGGCGACGAGGGCCGCGAACAGGCCCTGTGCGACGCGGGAGATCTTCACGGGAGTGTCTCCGTCCTGGATTCGGTTCAGGTGACGGGACATGAGAGTCCTTCCGGCTCGTACAAGACGCGTACAACCCGGGTTCGCGGTTTGTGTCAAATGACGCAGAGCGGCGGGGCGATCCCTGCCAAGCTCGTTCCCGTCGGACACGGCGCGAGATCGGCAGGGAGGGCCGAAGAAGGTGATCGATCCGGAGAGGGTGAGGGGCGATCGATCACCGGCTCGTGTCGTGGCGCCGGTGGGTCCGGCCGTTGGCGGACTCACCGGCGGTTGCCGGCCCGCCATGGCGGCTCAGCGGTCGTCGGGTGCCAGCTGCCTGAGGTCGTCGACGCTCCGCACGACCAGCCGCTGGCGGCCGGTGCTGAGCAGCCCGTCGGCGCGCAGGGTCCGCAGGGTCCGCGCGACGGCTTCCCTCGACGCGGACGCGAGCCCAGCCAGGTCGCGCTGGCTGATCCGCAGGGCGATCAGGGTGCCGTCGGCGGCGGGCACGCCGTACCGCTCGGCGAGGTCGACGAGGATCGCGGCGATCCGTTCGGCGGCGGTGCTGTCCCCGAATTCGGTACGGCGCGAATTGGCGTAGCGCAGGCGGGAGGTGATGATCCGGAGCAGGACCACCGAGATGGCGGGATGCTCGCTGAGCACGGCGTTGAACGCGCGCGAGGACAGCCACAGGCCGGTGACGGGCTCGACGGCGATCGCCGTGGCCGAGCGCAGGCTGCCGTCCATCGACGCCATCTCGCCGATGATGTCGCCCGGATCGCGGACGGCCAGCACGGCGTCGTAGCCGCCGGTGGACACCGAGGTGATCTTGACCCGCCCGGTCATCAGGATCAGCACCCAGTCCGACCGGTCGCCCTCGCGGATGATCACCGTGCCCGCCGGGTACCGGCGCAGTTCGGCCCCGGCACGCAGCGCCTTGCGCTGGCCGTCGTCGAGCAGCTCCCAGAGCCTGCCGGGTGGATCGTGCGGCGCCGCCGCCGGCTGTGTCATGCCTTTCGTCGCCTCCGTGCGCGATCGTACGAGACGTCAGCCGGGGATCTCCTGGTACGCCTGGGAAAGGCGCTGGACGCCGTCCCGCAGCTGCGCGCCTGTCGCGGCGCTGACGTAGCTCAGGCGCAGATAGGGCCCCGGAGCCTCGGCCGCGAAGTACATCCTGCCGGGGGTGACCGCTACTCCGGCGCGGAAAGCGGCGCTGGTCAGCGCTACTTCGTCGACGAAGCCCGGGAGCGGCTGCCACAGGTGGTAGCCGCCGGTCGGGACCGGGACGGCGGTCCAGGTGGGCAGGAACTCCCGCAGCGCCGAGACGGCGACGTCGCGGCGTTCCCGCAACGAGGCCGCGAGGCTACGAAGGTGGCGGCTCCAGGCAGGAGAACTCACCAGTTCGAGCGCGGTTTCCTGCAGCGGGCGCGGTACGAAGAAGCTTTCGACGGCGTGAAGCCCCCGCAGGCGTTCCAGCGCCGGGCCGCGCGCGGCCAGCGCGCTGATCCGCAGGCTCGGTGACGCCGGTTTCGTGAGCGAGCGGATGTGCACCACGACGCCGTCGGGGTCGTCGGCCACGAGCGGAGGCGGGGGAGCCGGGCTGCCGGGATGCGCCATCAGCCGGGCGAAATCGTCCTCGATGACGAAAGCGCCCGCGTCACGGGCGATGCGCAGGACCTCGGCCCGGCGTTCGGCGCACAGCACCGCGCCGGTCGGGTTCTGGAACGCGGGCTGGCAGACGAACAGCCGGGCGCCCGTGTCGCGGAAGGCGTCCGCGAGCAGTTCGGGCCGGACGCCGTCGCGGTCGATCGGCACCGGGACCGGCCGCAGCCCCGACGCCCGCGCGATGGCGAGCATCCCCGGGTACGTCGGGGATTCCACCAGCACCGGCGCGCCGGGAGCGCCGAGCGCGCGTAACGCGGTGGTCAGCGCGCTCTGCCCGCCCGAGGTGATCAGTACGTTCTCGACGTTCACCGGGCTGCCGATGTCGCGGGCGAACCAGGCCCGCAGTTCGGGCAGGCCGCAGATCGGCGGCCGGGTCCAGGCACCGGGGCGGCGTCCGGCGCGGGCCGACGCCGCCGCGAGTTCCCGTTCCGGCTGGAGGCTGGGATGCGTGTAGCCGCCGTTGAGGTCGATGACGCCCGAGGGCGGGTCACTGAGCGCGGTGAGCACGCCGCTCGCGTCGATCGCACGGGTGCCGGACTGGGAACTGAGCGCCACCTCTTGCCACGACACGTCACCGGTCACCGCCACTTCGCGGGGCGGCGGAGCGCGGAAGACACCGGCGCCGGGGCGGGTGATCACCAGGCCTTCGGCGGCCAGCGCGGCGATGGCCCGCGACACCGTCACCGGGCTCACCTTCAGCTGCCGGACCAGCTCCCTGCTTGACGGGAGCTTTCCATCGACCGGATAGCGCTCCAGGTCGGACCTCAGCTGTGTGACCAGGCTGGTGACGCTGCTACCATCGGACATGAGACTGGATGATAGCGCTATCGCGGACCGGGCAGTAGCGGTCCGCTCCGGGACCGCACTGGCGGCGCTGGGTGTCCTCGCCTTCTCGTTCACGTTCCCCGCCACCGTGTGGGCCCTCAAAGGCTTCGACCCGTGGACCGCCACCGGGCTGCGCAGCGTCCTGGCCGCGCTGGTCGCCGGCACCTGCCTTCGGCTCTTCAGGGTCCCGCTGCCGAGGCGCGACCAGTGGCGGGGCCTGGCCGTGGTCTCCCTCGGCTGTGTCCTCGCGTTCCCGATCCTCACCACGCTCGCGCTGACGACCTCGTCGACCGCGCATTCCGCGGTGGTGATCGGGCTGCTGCCGCTGGCCACCGCGGTCATCTCCTCGAAGCTGACCGGGAACCGGCCGTCCCGCCGCTTCTGGCTCGCCGCGGCGGTCGGTGCGAGCGCGGTCGTCGTGTTCACCGTCGCGCAAAGCGGCGGCGGACTGTCCACAGCGGACCTGTTCCTGTTCGGCGCGCTCGTGCTGTGCGCGTTCGGGTACGCCGAGGGCGGCAGGCTGGCCAGGGAAATGGCCGGCTGGCACGTGATCGCGTGGGCGCTGGTGATGGCGCTGCCGGTGACCGGGGCGTTCGCCGTCTTCGGTCTCGCGACCGAACCGCTGCACGTCACCGGAGAGGGGATCGTCGGCCTGCTGTACGTCGCGCTCATCTCCCAGTTCGGCGGATTCTTCGCCTGGTACCGGGGAATGGCCGAGATCGGGGTCGCGCGGGCGAGCCAGTTGCAGCTCGCCCAGCCGCTGCTGACGCTGGTCTGGGCGGTCCTGCTGCTCGGCGAGCACCTCCCGGCCGCCGCGCCGGTGACCGCGCTGATCGTCGTCGCCTGCATCGTCGTGACCCAGCGCTCCCGTAGCTAGATCGACGTCGCGATTCCGCCAGACCGCGGTGCCCGCGTGGTGATGGGCTGAAGCACATGACCGCTTCGACCCTCGACACCTCCGCGCGGACCCCGCTGAAGGGATGGCTCGCCGTCCTCGCGGTGACGCTCGGGATCTTCTCCCTCGTCACCACGGAGATCCTGCCGATCGGCCTCCTGACCCCGATCGGCGAGGACTTCCGGATCACGCCGGGGACGGCGGGCCTGACCATGACCCTGCCCGGTTTCCTCGCCGCGCTCGCGGCTCCGGCCGTCACCGTCGCCGCCGGACGGCTCGACCGCCGGATCCTGCTGTGCGCGCTGATGGTGGTGCTGGCCTCGGCCGATGTCCTCGCGGCGACCGCGCAGGCCTATTGGGCGATGTTGGCCTCGCGAGTCCTGGTCGGGCTGGTGATCGGTGCCTTCTGGGCGATCGGTTCCGGGCTCGCCGAACGGCTCGTCGGTCCCGGGCGCGCGGGCAGGGCGACCGCGGTGATCTTCTCCGCCGTCCCGCTCGGCTCGGTTCTCGGCGTGCCGGCGGGTACGTTCCTCGGCGAACTTTTCGGCTGGCGGGCGGCTTTCGCGGTGATGGCGGTCTTCACGATCGGTGTCCTCGGCGCGCTGGCGTTGGCGTTGCCTCCACTGCCGTCGGCGGACGCGACCCGGCTCGGCGTCCTGCGGGGGCTGACCCGCGAGCGGGCGACCCGGCTCGGCCTGCTCGTCACGGTGCTGATCGTGCTCGCCCACTTCGGGACCTACACCTACGTCACGCCGCTCCTGCGCCAGGTGACGCAGGTGAGCCCCGAGTTGATCACCGTCTTCCTGTTCGTCTACGGCACCGCCGGGATCGCCGGCAACTTCGTGGCGGGCGCGGCGATCGCCCGCGATCTCCGGCTGACCTTCCTCGCCGCGGCGGGTTCGATCGGCGTCGTGGCACTCGCGTTGCCGTTCTTCGGCGACACGAAAGCGGGCGCGCTCGCGCTGCTGGTGCTTTGGGGCTTCGCCTACGGTGCCGTCCCGGTCTGCTCGGGAACGTGGTTCGCGAGGACGGCGCCGCACGCGCCCGAAGCGGCGTCGGTGCTGTTCACCTCGTCGTTCCAAGCGACGCTTTCGGCGGGCGCGCTGCTCGGCGGGCTGGTCGTCGACGCGGTCTCCGTTCCGGCCGTCATGGTCACCGGAGGCGTGGTCGCGCTGCTCGCGGCCGCCGTCCTCAGCCGAGCACGGTCAGTGTGACCAGCGCCGTGGTCCCGACCAGCAGGGTGGAGAGCAGGCCGAGCAGCAGGGCGCGGCCCCCGGTGCGGACGAGGTGGCCGATCCGGACCGCGCAGCCCAGCCCGAACAGCGCCCCGGCCAGCAGCAGGGTGCACGCGACCTTGGCGACGTCGAGCGCGACTCCCGGCACGATCCCGGTGCTGCGCAGGGCGGCCATCGCCAGGAAACCGAGGACGAACAGCGGGACCAGCGGCGGCCGCTTGCCGTCGGCGGGCCGGTGCCGTTCGTGCACGCCGACCGCGGCGACCATCGGGGCCAGCAGGACCACCCGGCTGAGCTTGATCACGATGGCGACCGCGATGGCGGCACTTCCGGCGGGGGTGGCCGCAGCGACGACCTGCGCGACTTCGTGCACGCTGAGGCCCGCCCACTCGCCGATCCTTGCCGCGTCGAGCCGCAGCCAGCCGCCGATGAGCGGGACCGCGGCGATGGCGAGCCCGCCGTAGAAGGTGACCAGGGCGACCGCGGTCGCGACGTCCGAGTCCTCGCGTTTCACGACGCCTTCCATGGCGGCGATGGCGGACGCGCCGCAGATCGAGAACCCGGTCGCGACCAGGATCCCCAGGCCGCGGGGTACGCCGAGGAGCCTGCCGAGACCGATCGTGCCGAGGAACGTGATCCCGACGGTGAGCACGACGGCGACCAGGGTTCCTGGCCCCAGCGCCAGGACGGCGGGGAGTGAGAGTTGCAGACCGAGCAGCACGACACCGGCGCGAAGCAGCTTCTTGGTGATCCCGGCGATGGCTTTCCGGGTCCCGTCGGACAGCGAAGGCAGCGATCCGGTGACGATGCCGAGCACGACGGCGATGGTGAGCGCGCTGATGACCGGGAAAGCGGTGCCGACCAGGTACGCGGCGGCCACTCCGGCGCCGGTGATCGCGAAGGCGGTCAGGTAGGGCTTCGTCGGTCTCGCGTGCGTGGTGCTCATGGTTCGAGCCTCGCCCGGACGGGGCGACCTCGGTAGCCGGGAATAGCGGGGGTAGGTCATACACTTGGGCTATGACCACACCCGATCTGGACTCCCTGCGCCTGCTGGTGCTCGTGGACGAGCTCGGCAGTATCGGGCAGGCCGCGGCCAGTCTCGGGATCGCGCAGCCGTCGGCGAGCAAACGACTGTCCACGGTCGAGCGAAGGCTGGGGTTGGTGCTGGTCGACCGCACGCGACGCGGCTCCGCGCTCACCCCCGACGGCCGGGTCATCGCGGGCTGGGCGCACCGCGTGCTGTCCGAACTCGATGGCCTCCTCGACGGCGCCGAAGCGCTGCGCACCCAGCACGAGGCACACCTGCGGGTCGCCGCGAGCATGACACTGGCCGAGTATCTGGTGCCGGGCTGGATCGGCGAGCTCAAACGCGGCGACCCCGGGTTGTACCTCGGGCTGGAGGTCACCAACTCCGACCAGGCCGCCGAACTGGCGCGGGAGGGCAAGGTCGACCTCGGGTTCGTCGAGTCGCCCGGTTCGTTGCCCGGCCTTTCGTCCCGGCGGGTGGCCACCGATCACCTGGTCCTCGTCGTGCCCGCGAATCATCCGTGGGCACGCAAGCGCCGGCCCGTGACCGCGGCCGAACTGGCGATCACGCCGCTCGTGGTCCGCGAACCGGGTT
The DNA here is from genome assembly GCF_900105055.1 of Amycolatopsis lurida. Lineage (NCBI taxonomy): Bacteria > Bacillati > Actinomycetota > Actinomycetes > Pseudonocardiales > Pseudonocardiaceae > Amycolatopsis > Amycolatopsis lurida. Next base: position 843,510 of record NZ_FNTA01000004.1, on the reverse strand, counting down.
CCGGGACAAGGGAGACCGTGGACACCGCGTTGCGCAAGGCCGGTGTCGGTCCGGCGAAACCGTTGCTGGAACTGGGGTCCGCCTCCGCGGTCGGGAACGCCGTGATCGCGGGCGCCGGGCCGGCGGTGATCAGTGAACTCGCCATCGTCCGGGACGTCGCCGAAGGCAGGCTCGTCCCGGTCCCGGTGGACGGCGTCGACTTCGGCCGGGAACTGCGCGCGGTGTGGCCCGCCGGGCGGCGGCTCGCCGGTCCGGCCGCGGAACTGCTGAGCATCGCGGTCCGGAATGCGAAATCCCGATGAGAGCTTTCATGTTCTCTTCGCGTGATACCGAACCCGTCATCGGCGTGCTACCGACGATAGGGCGAATCGTCGTCGATTTCCGGAAATAGGTACGGACCACCATTCCCGGTGGTCCGATGGAAGCGGTTCGAATTGCTCTTCCCTGCTGTCGCGGGAAAAACATGGGACCTTCGGTACTTGCTCACAGCGGGAACGCGTCGATCTTCGCGGTTCGCGGGTCGGCGTTCCGCCATTCGGTTCCTGTGTCCGGAAACTGTACTTTCAAGTATTGACGTGCCGCCGCGACTGCGTTTAAGTACGCTCGGTCATCAATTCACTCTTCCGTGTTTCGGAGGCTTCCCGTGGGAAAGGGCGTCAGCGTCCTCCGCCTGTTCGCGCCGACCGTCGCCGAGATGGGGTGCCTGCTCGACCGCGACGACCTTCCACGCGCCGGCGGCATCGGCCGCGGCCGGATCCGGCTCAGCCTCGTCGACCCGACGCCCAAACGACTGAACCTGGCCAGGAAAGTGGTCGCGAAGGGCAGACCGTGGCGCGGCCGCAACGACCTCTGGTTCGTTCCGGAACCGCTGCTCGGCGCGGGCGGAGGCAAACTCGCCTTCGTCTTCCCCGGGCCGGAGAACGAAGGCGAGACGCCTGCCGGCGACGTCCGGCTTGGCAGGCTGCTCGACACGGCCTTGCGCCGTCTGCGCGTGACCCCGGACGCGCTCGCCGGGCACGGTCTGGGGGAGTGGACCGCCATGGCCATCGCCGGGATCCACGCCGACGCTGAGGTGAGCACGTTCCGGGCGGGTTTCGATCCTGACGCGCTCAAGGTGCCAGGACTGGCCTTCGCGGTGATCGGCACGTCGGCGCCCATGGTCGACGAAGTCCTCAAAGGACAGTCAGAAGTGATTCTCTCCCAAGACAACGCGCCCCACCATTCGATGATCTGCGGGCCTGCGGAAGCCGTCGACGGCTTCGTGCGCCGATTCCGCGCCGAAGGGGTGATCTCTCAAGTCCTGCCGGCCAGGCCCGGGTTCCACACCCCGATGCTCGCCCCGTATCTCGGCCCGATCCGCGAGGCCGCCGAGCGTCATCCCCCGCGTCCGGCGAAACTCCCGCTCTGGTCGGCCACGACGGGCAGGCCCTACCCGGCGGCGGCCGGGGACGTGCGTGACCTGTTCGTGCGGCATCTGCTGGAGCCGGTGCGGTTCCGCGGCCTCGTCGAGAACATGTACGCGGCCGGGTTCCGCGCGTTCGTGCAGATGGGTGCCGGACAGCTCGGCTCGCTGATCGGGAACACCCTGCACGACCGTGAGCACCTCGTCGTCGCCGCGCATCCGGCACAGCGGCCGGGTCTTCCGCGACTACTGCGAGTCGCCACGGCCTTGTGGGCCGACGGGGCCGATCCGGTGTTCGGGCTCCTGCCGGGACAAGCCCTTCAGCCTCTTGAAAAATCCCACGTGTAGGGGCTCTCCTGGAGGGGTACCAGCCTTCTGAAGGTGCGTCCTCGTGCTGGGAGTCGTCATGGCCGCCGTGAAGACATCGCCCCGACCGGAGGCCGTCCGTTTCGGCGGTCGGCGCCGGGCGCCCAAGGGCAGCGTGTTCCTCAACATCGTTCGCACCACCGACCACAAGACGATCGGCGTGCTCTACCTGAGCACCTCGTTCGGGTTCTTTCTCATCGGCGGGTTCATGGCGCTGCTGATGCGCGGCGAACTGGGCAGGCCGGGGATGCAGTTCCTTTCGCAGGAGCAGTACAACCAGCTGTTCACCATGCACGGCCTGATCATGCTGCTGCTGTACGCGACACCGAACCTCTTCGCGTTCGCCAACTACATCCTGCCGCTGCAGATCGGGTCGCCGGACGTCGCCTTCCCGAGGCTGAACGCGTTCTCCTACTGGCTGTATCTCTTCGGCGGGCTGATGACGCTCAGCGCGTTCCTCACGCCGAGCGGGGCGCCCGACTTCGGCTGGACGATGTACACGCCGCTGTCCAACGCCGCGCACACCCCGGGCGTCGGCGCGGACCTGGTGATCATGGGCCTGATCGTCTCCGGGCTCGGGACGATCCTGGGCGCGGTCAACATGGTCACCACGATCCTCTGCCTGCGCGCACCCGGGATGACCATGTGGCGGTTGCCGCTGTTCACCTGGAACATCCTGTTCACCACGATCCTCATCCTGGCGGTCTTCCCGATCCTCACCGCGGCCCTGTTCGGGCTGATGGCCGACCGGCGGCTCGGCGCGCACGTCTTCGATCCGGCCAACGGCGGGGCGATCCTGTTCCAGCACCTGTTCTGGTTCTTCGGCCATCCCGAGGTGTACATCGTCGCGTTGCCGTACTTCGGCATCATCACCGAGATCGTCCCGGTGTTCAGCCGGAAACCGCTCTTCGGCTACAAGCTCATGGTGTTCGCGACGATCGCGATCACCGCCCTGTCCTTCGCCGTGTGGGCGCACCACATGTTCGCCACCGGCGCGGTGCTGTTGCCGTTCTTCTCCATCATGACCTTCCTCATCGCGGTGCCGACCGGGATCAAGTTCTTCAACTGGATCGGCACCATGTGGAAGGGGCAGCTCACCTTCGAATCACCGATGCTGTGGTCGATCGGGTTCATGGTGACGTTCCTGCTCGGCGGGCTGACCGGCATCATCCTGGCCGCGCCACCGCTGGACTTCCACATCCACGACACCTATTTCGTGGTGGCGCACTTCCACTACGTGCTGTTCGGCACCATCGTGTTCGCCACGTTCGCCGGGATCTACTTCTGGTTCCCCAAGATGACCGGGCGGATGCTCGACGAGCGACTCGCGAAACTCCATTTCTGGACCACCTTCATCGGCTTCCACACGACGTTCCTCGTCCAGCACTGGCTCGGCAACGAAGGAATGCCGCGCCGCTACGCCGACTACCTGAGCACCGACGGTTTCACGGTGCTGCACACCATTTCCACGATCGGCGCCTTCCTGCTCGGCGCTTCGGTACTGCCGTTCCTGTGGAACGTCGTCCGCAGCTACCGATTCGGCGAGATCGTCGAAGTGGACGATCCGTGGGGCCACGGGAATTCGCTGGAATGGGCGACGACCTGTCCGCCGCCCCGGCACAACTTCTTCGATCTCCCGAGAATCCGGTCCGAACGCCCGGCGTTCGAACTCCACTACCCCCACATGATCCCCAGGTTGCGCGCCGAGGGGCATACGACCCCGTTCCAGCGCCGTGACCAGGCCACCCCTTCGGAAGTGGTGGTGGACAAGGCACTGAAGGACGACACCGCCTGAGGCGAGGGAATGAGGTACCGCGCATGATCCCCATGGATGTCGAAGGGATGGCAGTCTTGGCTCCGGAAGCGGCACCGGTGATGTTGCTGCGGGAGCGGGAGGGCGAACGCCGCTGGCTGGCGATCACGATCGGCGGCCCCGAGGCGAGCGCGGTGGCGCTCGCGCAGGAGCAGATCCGGCTGCCGAGGCCGGGCACGATCGAACTGATCGGCCAGGTGGTCGAGTCGTTCGGGCACCGGGTCACCGGGGTCCAGGTCACCGCGCTGCGGGACGGCATCTTCTTCGCCGACCTGGTGCTCGACTCCGGTATCCGCGTCTCGGCGCGGCCGAGCGACGCGGTCGCGATCGGGTTGCGCGCCGGGGTCGGGATCGAGGTGGCCGACGCGGTGCTGGAGGTCGCTTCGGTGCGGGTCGAGATCATGGGCTCCGGGCCCGACGCGGAACTGCCGTCGGTACCGCCGGACCCGGTCGCGCAGGAACGGGAGGTCGAGGAGTTCCGGGCGGCACTGGACAAGATCGCGCCGGAGGACTTCGGCGACCTGCCGCCCGACCCGCCTTCGCGCCCGTGAGATGAAGGGACCTTTCCTAGCGAAATTTGCCAGGAAAGGCCCCTTCATCTCACTTGAGTGCTACTGCTTCTGAGTACTACTGCTTCGCCAGGCCCTGTTCGATCGCCTCGATGATGCGCGGCCGCATCTCGGCGGCGCTGATGATCGCGTCCACCGAACCGACCTTCACCGCACGCTCGATGCTGTGCACGCCGTCGAACTCGGCCGCGACCGCGCCTAGCTTCTCGGCGCGCACCGACGACTGGACCTCGGCCAGTTCCGCGGCCAGCGCGGCGCGCTCGGCACCGGTCGCCCCGCTGAGCCTCTCCGTCAGCGATCGCACCCGCTGATCCGCCGCCGTCCGCGCGTTGACCTCACCCGCGAACACGACCGCCGCGGCGGGCGCGCCGCCGAGCACCGAGGCGAACGAGCCTTCCAGTGCCAGCACCGTCATGTTCGGGTTCAGCGCCTTCGAGAAGACCACGAACGCACCGCCGTGGTACCGCGAGATCACGGTGAACACGATCGGGCCCTCGAAGTTGACGATCGCCCGGCCGATCTCCGCGCCGTACTCCAGCTGGAGTTTCCGCATCGACTCCGGCGAGCCGTCGAAGCCGGACAGGTTCGCCAGCACCACCAGCGGCCGGTTGCCGCTGGCCGCGTTGATCGCCCGCGCCGCCTTCTTCGACGACCGCGGGAACAGCGTGCCCGCGGTGTAGGTGTCCGGGCCGTCGGTGGGCGGGAAGCCGCGGCGCGGCACCGAACGCGACTCGATCCCGAGCAGGCACACCGGCCGCCCGCCGAGGTGCACGTCCTGCACGGCCGCGGTTTCCGCGTCCGCCATGCCCGGCCAGCGCTCCAGCACCGGGTGGTCCTGGTCCGACAGCGCGCGCATCACGGTGCGGATGTCGAACGGCTTCTTGCGGTCGGGGTTGGCCTCCCGCGAGAAGATCTGGCCCACCGTGGTGAAGTCGCTGTCGACGGCGGCGTGCGGGAACGACGAGATGTCCCGGTCGATCGGGTCGTTCGTGACCGCCTTGCGGGGGCCGGACTCGCCCGGCGCCACGTAAGTGTGGTCGTAGTGCGACATCAGCACGTCACGCGCCGCCGCGAGGTTCGGCGCCCAGTACTGCGCCTGGCCGTTCGGGCCCATCACCCGGTCGTAGCCGCCGATGCCGAAGTTGTCCTCCGCCGAGACGCCACCGGAGAAGTCGAGTGACTGCTTGCCGGTCAGCACCATCGCGGAATCCGGCGTCATCACCAGGATTCCCTTGGTGTGCATGAGCATCGTCGCTTCGGCGTTCCAGTACGGCTGGGCGCCGACGTTGATCCCGGCGACGACGATGTTGATCTCGCCGCCGTTCTGGGTGAAGTGCACGATCCGCTTGAGGGCGGCCGCGACCCAGTCCATGTTCTCGGTGCCGGACTCCATCGAGATCCGGGCGCCCGCCGAGAGCGCGTACCACTCCAGCGGGACCCGCAGCCGCTCGGCGAGGTCCAGCGCCGCGATCACCCGCGAGCACTCCGGCTCCGACAGCGCGCCGAGCGCCTTCGTCGGGTCGCCCAGCAGCACCACGCGTTTGACGCCCTCCGGGTACCGCTCGGTCGGCGTGGTGACCACACCGGCGACGATCGCCGCCTTGTTGCGGCCCTTCTTCCGGTCGACCGGGACGAGGGTGTTCGTGTCGTCCATGTCGTATTCGGTGAACGAGCCGAGCATCTCGGTCAGCTCGTATGGGTACACCGTGTCGCGGCGACGGGCGCGCAGGACGTTCTGGCGGTAGTCGTCGAGCGGCAGGATCGGCTCGGTGGTGGGTTCGGACAGCGACATCTGCACGCCGCCGCTGACGTCGTAGCCGATCCGCACGGCGACCTCTTTGACCTCACCGGTCGCGCGGTCGCGCTGCCTGCCGAGGAACTGGACCTCTTCGAGACCCGCGCCCGCCGTCGAGGGCTGCACACGCTGCGCGACCGTGTTCAGCTCCTCACCGGTGAGCTCACTGGTCGGCCACACGTACAGCATGATCCGGTTGGTGTCGAAGCGCTTCTTCGGCGGAAGCTTCGCCTGCACCTCGCGGATCGCGTCGAGGCAGCCCGCCAGCGTGCCTTCGACCGCCGGCAGGGCCAGCAGCTTGCCGTCGTTGTCCCGCAACGGGGTCAGGTCACGGACCTGGGCGAGCGCGACCAGCCGCTGATCCGACGGATTCATCGGCGAGACGCACTTGAACAGGTAGACGTCCTCGTCACCCGACGGCAACCGGGTGAGATCGAAGTTCGCCAGCCGCTGCAACTGCATCCGCTGGGCGATCAGCGGGTGGAGACCGCGGATCAGCCGCTCCTCGCTGAACCCGGTCGAAGACGGGCGGAAGGTGAAGTGGTGGTGCATCACCGCGCCGCCGTGCCCGGCGACGGTGGTGGTGATCCGCCGGACGCGGCTCGGCAGCGACTCGGCCGTGAGGACCTCGCGCAGCCCAGCCGCCATCGTGTCGTCGTCGGCGGACTCGTCGTCCCACGTCAGGTAGAGGTCGGCCTCGACGTCGGTGTCGGCGGGCAGTTGCGCGGCGAGGTCGGCGACCGCCTTGATCGCCCCGGGCAGCCCGGCGCGGTCGACGGCGGTGGTGACCATGTGGAACCGCTCGTTCGCGTCGGCGTAGTCGCCGGTGACGAAGGTGCAGCCGCCGACGGTCACCTGCTGGACACCGGTGAGCGCGCGGTTGCCGTAATAGCGACGGCTCAGCACTTCCAGCAAGGGGCTGTGATCGGTGCCGGGGCGGCCGATCCGCTGCCCGAGCAGGCGGACCAGCGGCTGCGCGCTGGCCAGCATGCTCGCGATCCGCTCGGCGCGGTCCGGCGAATCCGGGTGCAGGTCGAGGTGACGCAGGTGTTTGCGGACCTCGCTGTACGCCTCGGCGCGGGTGCGGCGCAGCAGCGGCTGGGCGAACCACCGGAACACCACGCTGCGGGCGAGGTCGCCGACCACCGGGAAACGGAGCTGCGTGGCGGCGATGAGCGCCTCCAGCGCCTTGCCCGCCGGCTCGCGCATCGACTCGAACGGCTGCGGCTCGGTGAGCCACTGCCGCAGCAACGCGGTGACGACCGCGACGTCGGACGACGTCCGCTGCTGGGCGAGGAAGATGCGGAAAACCGCCTCCTCCAGCTCCGGCGTCCGCTCCAGGTCCTGGATGCCGTAGTGCGCCAGCACCTTCTTCAGCTTGTTCTGGAACGACTCCGACAGCCCGGCTCGCTCGACGTCGAGGCTCTGCAAGTAGGTGTGGAAGAACTCGCGGGAGCTGTGCACCCGGGTGTCCGTCTTGGCGTCTTCGCGCGCTGGCTTGTTGCGCATCAGCTCGGAGAGGTCCGCGAACACGGTCAGGAGCTCGACCTCGCCCTCCAGCGGACGGTCGCCGTTGCCCTCCAGCTCGTCACGGGCGGCGAGGTACGCGCTGAGCGTGCGGCGCTCGTCGTGCGGGTCGACGTCGAAGCCCAGCAGGAGACTGCGCAGATCCTGCTGTCCCCGCGTGATCCGCTGCGCGGCCGACGTTCCGTCCGGTTCGGCGGGCAGCTCGATCTCGACACTGCCCTTGTCCTCGGCGACCTCGGCGCCTTCCTCCGCCAGCGGCTCGAGCCGCAACAGGGGAGCGCCGGTCTCGACCTGGCTGCCGACCGAGACGACGCACTCACGCAGCTTCGCGCGGAACGGCGCGCGGAGCACCGTCTCCATCTTCATGCTTTCCAGCACCAGCACGGGTGCGCCCGCCTCGACCTCCGCGCCGACCTCCAGCGGCGTCGCGACGACGAGCGCGGGCGCGGGGGAGCGGACGACGCCGCCCTCGTCCCGGCTGATGCGGTGGGTGACGCCGTCGACCTCGACCAGGTGGATCGGCCCGTGCGTGCCGGTGACCAGGCGGAACCGGGTGCCGTTGACGGTGATCTGGCCGGTGTGCTCGTCGAACCGGTCGACCTCGACGTCGGCGGGGTGGATGTCGCCGCCGCCCGCCGAGACACCGACACGGAACCGGCGGTGGCCGATCCGTGCGACGCTCACGCGGTACGCGGCGCCGCGCAGTTTGAGGTCGAGAGGACGGCCGCTCTGGTGCTGGACCTGCGGGCGGCCACCGTGCGCGGTGGAGAGAAGCCGTTGGCGTTCAACGGCTTCCTCGTCCTCGTACGCCTCGATCGCGGCGGCCGCGAGCGCGATCGCCGAGTGGCGGTGGGTGACGAGCTTGCCTTCGCCGCGGACGCGGTCGATCCAGCCGGTGTCGGCGCTGCCGTCGATCACCTCGGGCTGGTCGAGCAGGTCGAGCACGAAGCTCTTGTTGGTCGCGCCGCCCTCGATGATGACCGTGGTCTGGGCCATCGCGCGGCGCAGACGGCCGAGCGCCTCGTCACGGTCGCGGCCGTAGGCGATGATCTTCGCGATCATCGAGTCGAAGTCGGCCGGGATCGTGTCGCCTTCGCTGACCCCGGTGTCGACGCGGATACCGGGGCCGGCGGGCAGGTCCAGGCGCGCGATGCGGCCGGGCGACGGGGCGAAGTCGCGGTCCGGGTCCTCGGCGTTGAGCCGCGCCTCGACGGCGTGACCGAATTCGGCGGGCTGGACGCCTTCGAGCTTGCCCCCGGAAGCGACGTGCAGCTGGGCCTTGACCAGGTCCATGCCCGTGGTCAGTTCGGTGATCGGGTGCTCGACCTGCAGGCGGGTGTTGACCTCGAGGAACGCGAACAGCTTGTCGCCGGGGTGGTAAAGGAACTCGACCGTTCCGGCGCCGCGGTACTCGACCGCGAGCGCGAGCCGCTCGGCGGACCGCTTGAGCTCGTCGGCCTGCTCGGGGGCCAGCACCGGGGAGGCGGACTCCTCGATGATCTTCTGGTTGCGGCGCTGCACCGAACAGTCGCGGACGCCGAGCGCCCACGCGGTGCCCTGGCCGTCGGCGATGACCTGGACCTCGACGTGCCGGGCGCCGGTGACCAGGCGCTCCAGGAAGACGACGCCGCTGCCGAAGGCGCGCTCGGCCTCCAGGCTGGTGCGCTCGTAGGCGTCCTTGAGCTCGTCGGCGGAGGTGATGACGCGGATGCCGCGGCCGCCACCGCCCGCGGTCGCCTTGAGCATCAGCGGATAGCCGATCTCGTCGGCGGCCTTGATGGCGGCGTCGAGATCCGCGACGGCGCCGCGGCTCCACGGAGCGACCGGGACGCCGACCTCTTCGGCGATCAGCTTCGCGCCGATCTTGTCGCCGAGCTTGCGCATGGCGTCCGCGCTCGGCCCGATGAAGGTGACGCCCAGCCGCTCACACAGCTCGGCGAAGGCGGGATCCTCGGCCACGAAACCCCAGCCGACCCAGGCCGCGTCGGCCCCGGTCTCGGTCAGCGCCCGCTCCAGCACGGCGAAATCCAGATACGGACGCGCCGACGCGGGGCCGAGGTTGTAGCTGATGTCGGCTTCCCGCACGAACGTCGCCGACCGGTCCGCGTCCGTGAAGAGCGCGACGGTCTCGATCCGCCGTCCGGTCTCCGCCGAAAGCTCGCGGACGGCGTGGATGAGCCGCATCGCGGCTTCTCCGCGGTTGACGATGGCGACACGACTGAACACCGACTGAGCCTCCCAAATGCGCGACACCGTCCCGCCGGATCACGCGCGGGACAGTCTTCTGTACCTGTCTAACAGCCTGCCTCTTACCGGCCGGTACGAGAATGTCGTCGGTGGCGCATGCCGAGGGCCGGGTGTTGTAGGAACCCGCCAAAAAGTGTCCTGGAACACCTAGTGCAGGGGCCTGATGACGTGACGAAGTGGACAACTGAGGGTTCGGCTTGGTAGCCGGGTTCGCGAGGTGTCATCCGGTGTTCACGCGGGTTTCATCGAGGTGGCCGGGCTTGTTTCCGGCCGGGGTGACGGGGTGGCCGTTTTTCGGCGACGGCCGGGGTGGGCGCTCGGCTGCCGGGGTGTGGAGAGTCGGTCTGCAGGTTCTGGTCGGTTTCTGGCGATGGTGAATCGGGAGCACGTGCGGGACGGCTCGTCGCCGGGTGATTTCGAGTTGCGATGGCGGCTCTCGATGACGCCGTGGCCGTTTTTCGGCGACAGGCTGGGGTGTCGGCGCTCGGTTGGGGTGGCGGCATGGGGCAGTGCGTCGCCGGGTGGTGGTGAGGGGCGTTGGGTGATCGATCGAGTTGTGGCCGTTTTTCGGCGATGTGGTCAGGAGGGTGGCGTTTTTTGGAGTGCTGCGTCGCGGCGTAGGTGGTGTGGCTGTTTTTTCGGTGACGGCTGGGACCGGTGGTGCTCGGTTGGGGTGGCGGCATGGGGCCGTGCGTCGTCGGGTGGTGGTGAGGGGCATTGCGTGGGTCGATCGAGCTGTGGCCGTTTTTCGGCGACAGGCTGGGGTGTCGGCGCTCGGTTGGGGTGGCGGCATGGGGCAGGCGTCGTCGGGTGGTGGTGAGGTGCGTTGCGCGGTCGATCGAGTTGTGGTCCGCGGCATCGGCGGGCGTAGCCACGAAGTGCGAGATGTCATTGCGTAGGGCTACGCGGCGGTCCCGTAGCCGAATTCCGGCGACGAGCGGTCACAGCGCCTCTCCAGCTGAGGGGGTGAGTCCGACAGTCGCCGTGGCACCGATCCGTGCGGAGCCCTGTCCGCGCGCTCAACCATGGTCGTATTTCGGTAATGGACTACGTGGTGCGACGCCCTACGGCTGGCAGCGTGGCCGTTTTTCGGTGACCGGTTCAGAATGGTGGCTCTTGGGTGCGGGGTTCGTGCAGTGGCGGTGGCGTGCTGTCGTAGCTCCGCCCTGCAGGTGTGGTGATGGTGAGGGTGCCGTCGGCAGCCAGCCGGTAGATCCAGCCGGGTTCGTCTTTCAGTCGGTGGTCGCGGCGGCAGAGGTCGATCAGTTCGGTGGCACTCGTGTGGCCGCCGTGCTGCCAGGGCAGTGAGTGGTCGAGGTCGCAGGCTTGGGCGATGCGGTGGCAGCCGGGTCTTCGGCATTCGCGGTCTCGTACCCGTACGAACTCGTCCAGTCCGGCGGTGGGCCGGTAGCGGTCGCGGCCGAGGTCGAGGACTTGTCCGGACAAGGGGTCGGTGATGATCCGGCGCAACACCGTGTCTGGGCCGGAGGCGATGTGCCGGGCCAGCGGCGCCGGAATATGCCCATGCCCGGCCAACTCTGCCGGATCCTCGTTCAGGCCGAGGTAGGTGTTCAAATCCATGTAGAGGAACACTTCGGACCGCTCGGCCTTGCCGCCTTGGCCGCCCAACATCAGGTCGAGGGCGATGTCGGCGCGCAGCTGATCCAGGGTGCGGGGCTCGTCCCCGGTTTTGAGGGCGCGTGCCTCACGGTCGATGCGCGTGTAGGCGGCGGCCACTTTCTCCACGGGGCCGTCTTCGACCTCGATCGAGGCTACTCCGGTCTCGCCGTGGCGGATCGACAACCGGCGCCCGGCACGGTGCCGCTCCGCGCGCCGGGCGGCACCCTCACGGTCGGCCATCACCGCCGCGTGATTGGCCGCTTTCCGGATCTGGTCGCAGTTCCGGCCTGGCAGGCGATCCTCCAACACCGCGTCCACCGCGCGGGCGTCCTCGTCCGACAGCCACGCTGTCGCGGTGGCGACCTTCATCGCCCCGTAGCCACCCACCTCCCCGCGATCCAGCAACCCCAGCGTGCGGGGCAGGCGGGTGGTCAACGCCACTGCCGTCGACACCAGACCCGCCGCGTGACCGTCCACAACAGACAAAGCGAACGCGACCTCCTGCACCACACTAGAAGCGCCGCCACGGTGGCGGTTCAGCTGCGCCAAAGCGCGGAACCGGACCGCCTCCAACCGCGCGATCCCCTCCGACGCGGCCACGGCAGCGTCGACGGCATCGTTGTCCTCCAACGAATCCAGCGAAGCATTGACCTCCTGCAAAGCAGCAAGCGAGGTGATTTCCTTGAGTAGCGCCACAGTGGCGTTGCGTGTGTCCACACACAGAAGCTACAACCGACCACCGACAATTCCGGACCGGCGACAGTTTCCGTTGCATGGCAACGTTGATCTCCCAACGCGCCGGAGGGCTTCTCGTAGTGAACCCCGCCCGCCGCCAAAGGGCGACAGCCCGATCAGTAGTAGTGCCGCAACTCGCCCCACAGTGAAGACCAAGGCCGGGAAGTCCCCGCACACAAAGAAATCCGCACTCCCTGCTCCTCGTTCTCCACTCCGAGACCATGGTCGTGCACGGCCGCCTCGTGGCATCCGGTGAACCACGTCGGAAGGTACGGGCCCACGACGACCACCGGGCCGACAGCGTCAGCAGGAGGAGGACCCCAGTCCGCATAGGACATATGGCCCGAGTGCACCGCGGGAAGCCCGTAGTGTTCCAAAGCCCCTGCCTGTCCATAGTTCCGCGTGAAGATCACCGCGGTCGCGCGCTGCTCCGCCGGGATCCGTTCCCAAACCCGGGTGACCGTTGAGGCCAGCTCCGGCCACCCCACCTGCTCGCCTTGTTCCTTGTTCACGGCCAGAACCGGCGCCAGCGCGGTGGGTGGCAGCACGGGCAGTCCGACGACGAGTGACATGGCCGCGCCGACGAGAGCCAGGAAGACAGCGAGAGCGCGGCGCCAAGTGCGGTCGAGCCAGCGCAGGCAGGGTTCGGCGCCGGCGGCCGCGAGCAACAACAGGAAGGGCGCCGAGTAGTACGGTTTTCCGCCCAGTATCAACAAGATCACGCACAGCACCGGATAGGCCAGTGCCAGTGAGCGGGCCCAGCGCAGCTCAGGATCACGCCACAGCCTGAGTCCGCCGGCGATCCAGACCGGTACGGCCATCGGGGAGAGATAGACCAACTGCATCGGCACGAACAGGATCCGGTTCTCCGCGCCGTCATCCTCGCTGATGCCGGACGCCACGGTCAGCAAAGGGAAGTCGTGCGCCGCCTGCCAGATCAGGGCCGGCGCGGCCAAGACGAGCGCGAGCAGGATCCCGGCGGGGAGCCAGCCGGTGCGGAACACCGTCCGCGGGCCGACGGCGAGCACCGCCAGGCCGATCGAGGCGACCATCAGCAGGACGAGCCACTTGCCTTCCATCCCGATGCCGACGACGGCGCCGATCGCGAGCCACCACCGTCCGTCGCCGGTGCGGAACAGGCGCAGGACCACCAGGCCCAGCGCGCTCCAGACCAACATGTCGACGGTGGCGGTCGACAGCATGTGCCCGTCGACCACGACGAACGCCGCCAGCGCGGTCATCACGGCGGTGAGGACCTGTGCGCCGCGGCCGCCGCCGAACTCGCGGGCGACCAGTGCCAGCAGGATCACCGTCGCGGCGGCGCACAACGTCGCGGCCACGCGCAGACCGGCGGGAGTGGCGCCGAAGACGTCGGTGGAGATCCTCGCGAGCAAGGGCGTCAGCGGCGGCTGATCGACATAACCCCAGTCGAGACGTTTCCCCGCGGCGAGGAAGTACAGCTCATCCCGATGGAAGCCGTACCGGCCGGACAACAGGGTCAGCACCAGGACCTGGATCGCGACCACCAGACCGACCGGACCTCGAGCGAATCGCTCCATCGCGCCTCCCCAGACGACGCGAAGCCTACTGCGCGGGCGGTGCCAATTCGACCCTGTTGCGGCCGCCTTGTTTCGCGCGGTAGAGCGCCATGTCGGTGGCGACGAGAAGGTCGTCGACGCTGGCGATGTTGGCCGCCGGATAGAGCGCCCCGCCGATCGACACCGTCAGATCGGTCAACACGGTGTCGCGATCGGGCAGCGCGACCGACACCACCGCCACCTGGTGCCGGATCCGTTCGGCCACTTGGCGCAACGTCTCCTCGCCGTGGATGTCCGGGACGACGATCGCGAACTCCTCGCCGCCCCACCGCCCGCAGACGTCCTGCTCCCGGATTTCGGCGCGCAGGGCGTCGCCGACCGCGCGCAGGACGAGGTCGCCGTTGGGATGGCCGTAGGTGTCGTTGATCGTCTTGAAATTGTCGAGGTCGAGGAACAGCACGCCGAGTTTGCGTCCGGCACGCGTCCGGCCCAGCTGCTCTTCGGCCAGCTGACGCCATCGCCGTTTCGTGACGAGACCGGTGGTGGCGTCGGTGTGCGCGTCGCGCCGGTACTGCGTCAGCAGGAGCCCGCGATGCAGCGCGACCAGCGCGATGACCACCCCGATCAGCACCAGCGGATTGGCCTGCACCAGGACGACGGCCGTCACGAGACCGAGGCCGAGCGCGCCCGCCTCGAGGATCTGATCGCCGAACCCGGAGAACAGTTCGCCGATCGACTTCGGCGGCGACGAGAGCGCGATCGCGATCATCACCAGCGCGGTGTTGATCGCCCACCGCAAGGCCGCGGCGACGATGATGACGGCGAGGTCGCCCAGCCCGGTGAGCAGCCCTGAGTCGGGCGGGCCGGGGTAGTGGCGCATGCCGAGGCTGAGCACGACGACGGCGGCCTGGGTGCCGCACAGCACCGTGGCGGCGGAGAAGATCCACCGATGGGGGAGAACCGGCCGTTGGTGTGGCCAGATCCGCAGCCATGCGATGGTGTAGGTCACCACGACCATCGCGGCGGCGAGCACCGGCGGCAGCGCGATGACGGCGGCGACGCTCCACACCGCCTTGGTGTCGACGTAGGCGACCGATGGGGCCCTGTCGTACTCCCGTTGGCGTTCGATCTGCCGGGTGCCCTCGATGGCGATGGCCGCGCACAGCGTCAAGACGCCGAACCGCACCAGGTCGGTACCGGTCACCGGGACCAGCCGGGCCGTGCCGGCGGTCGAGAGGACTGCGATGAGATTGACGACCAGGACGTAGGAACGCACAGGTCGCGGCAGGCTCCACAGGTGCCAGGCCTTGAGCCGCCGCCGCGCGTCGCCGAGTCGTCCGTCCACGCACCCTCTTCCGTCGGTGATCTACACCGTAATCGAACCGGGACGGCGACGACCGCGTTGTCTCCGGCGATAAGACACGCGGCCGCGAATTCCCCCGGACAGCCCAACCGAAACGAGGGAGGTGCACCGATGCAGGACAACAACTGGTGAGTGTTTTGCCGGGTTGATCGCTATTTCGAAGGAGGTGAACGAAATGCGGGACAACAACTGGACCTGAGTGATCCGGCCCACAACGAACAATGCACGGCTTCGCGAAGGAGGTGAACGTAGTGCGTGACAACAACTGGACGTGATGTGTCAGGAACCGTGCTCGCCAACGGGTGTCGTCCCGCCGACCGGCCCCACGGGATCTCCGGATTCCTCAGGGCCGCGGCGGGACGACACCGCCCGTGACCAGCCCACCCCGGCGACAGCGGCGACCACCACTCCCGCGCCCGCCGCGACGGTGACGACGGTGGTCGGCGCGACGACCTGGGCCAGCAGCCCGGCCGCCGCGATCCCCACCGCCTGAGCCGCCCGCAACGCCGCGATCGCGACCCCGATCACCTGACCCCGTTGGGCGGGCGGCGCGGCGAGGCTGTACTGCGTCTGCGTGATCATGTCGTGCGCGGAGAACACTCCCGAGATCGTCCACAGCACGACGATGGTGACCAGGCCCGGAGCCCAGCCGGTCGGGATCAGCACCAGGCTGCTCGCCACCGCCAGCAAGCCCAGCACCCGGATCTGCCGTTCGCGCGGGACACGGCTCAGCAGGAGCCCGCCGAGCACCGAACCGACCGGATTCGCGGCCAGCAACCACGGCAACGCGCCGTCATCGCCCAGTTCGGCGGCGACCGGGACGGCGAGGCCCTCGGGCACGACGTAGAAACCGCAGCAGCAGGCGATGAGCAGCAGCCAGCGCAGCTTGCGGTCGCGTGCCACCAGACGGCAGCCCGCGATCAGGGACGGACGTGTGTGGTGGGTGGGTGCCGAGGGCGGGAAACGTTCGAGCCCGAAGCGGAGCATGAGCGCCGACAGCGCGAACGTTCCGGCGTCGATCAACAGCGCACCCGGGACGCCGAGCCCGGTGACGACGGCGGCACCCGCGCCGAAGCCCACCACGAGCCCGGCCTGGTACGTGGACGAGATGACGGCCTGGCCGACGACCAGGCGGTCCGGGTCGAGCAGATCCGGCAGCATCGCCTGCCTGGCCGCGTGGAACGGCCCGGCCATGAGCTGCACGAGGAACAACAGCGCGGCCGTGACGGGCAGCGGGAGCCCGGGCACCGCCATCAGCGCGATCAGGACGGCGCGGCCGACGTCGGTCACCACCATCACGGTGCGGCGCGAGAACCGGTCCGCGATGCCACCCAGGGCGCCGCCGAGAAGGTCTGGCACGAAGGTCAGCGCGTACGCGGCGGAGGCCCACCCGGCCGACGACGTCCGGTCGAACACCAGCACCGTGAGCGCGACCCTGGCCAGCTGGTCGCCGGCGACCGAGAGCAGATGCGCGAGCCAGATCCGGCGGAATCCGGCGACCGCGAAGACACTGCGGAACGACGCCGCTCGGGCTGGCATGCGCTTCAGGCTGTCGTGAATCGGCCACTCGGCGCAACCCTCGGAAAAATCCGTCCACCGTGTCGAACCGGCGCGGGCCCGTTCGACGTGTCAGTAAGAGAAGGAACGGAGAATCCGATGTCGCATTCACTGGGCCCGCTGGCGAACAACCTCGCCGCCTACGCCATCTACTCGACCGCGCAGACCGAGATGCGTCACGCCTACAAGCTGATCGACGCGGGCGACTACCTCGGCGCCGCCGCGGAGATCGATTCCGCCGCCCGCGCCGCCGCAGTGCTCGCCCGCGCCACCTTCGATCTCGACGCCGAACGCTCGGAACGCTGGCTCAGAGTCGTCGCCGCCCGGAAGCGGTTCGCCGACCAGGCCCGGGCGCGGGCCTCGGACACCGCACTGGCCGTCGCCGCTTAACGGAAAGCGCGCCGATAGGTGCCGGGGCTGACGCCGGTCGTGCGCTTGAACCGGTCGCGGAACGCGGTAGGCGAACCGAAACCGACCTCGGCGCCGATCCGTTCGACGGCGTGCTGAGTGGTCTCCAGCAGATGCTGTGCCTGCCGGACCCTCGCGCGGTGCAGCCATTGCAGCGGTGTCGTCCCGGTCTGCTCGCGGAAGTGTCGGATCAGTGTGCGCGTGCTCATCCCGGCGCGTGCGGCGATGTCGGCCAAGGTGAGATCGCGCGCGAGATTCTCCTGCATCCAAAGGAGAGTCGGTTCCAGCGCCGCGCCGCGGGGAGCGGGCGGATGCCGCAGCGCGATGAACTGCGCCTGACCGCCCTCGCGTTCCAGCGCCATGACCGAAAGGCGGGCGGCGTCGGCCGCGATCGCGGAGCCGTGGTCACGCCGGATCAGATGCAGGCACAGATCCAGGCCGGCGGCGGCGCCCGCGGACGTCAGGATCTGCCCGTTGTCGACATAGAGCACGTCCGGGTCGACATCGATTTCCGGATACGCCGCGGCCAACGCTTCGGCGGCGACCCAGTGCGTGGTGGCGCGAAGGCCGTCGAGCAGGCCCGCGGCGGCGAGAACGAAGGTGCCGGAACAGATCGAGGCGATCCGCGTGCCCCTCGCGGCAGCGGACGTGAGCGCGTCGCGGACGGTTTCCCGCAACGGCCCGGTCGGTTCCGCGGTGCCGGGGACGATGATCGTGTCGGCCTCGCGCAGTGCCTCCAGCCCCCACGGCGCGCGCAGGGTGAAGTGCCCGGCGTCGACGTCCGGGTGTTCCGCGCAGATGAGCAGCCGGTAGCCGGCGCTGCCGTCGGCGAGCCGGGTCCGGGTGAAGACCTCGATCGGTGTCGAGAGGTCGAACGGGATCACCTTGTCCAGCGCCAGGACGGCGACGGTGTGCATGCCCGCACCGTACCCGCCCGCTGGCGAGATCCCGTTGGAAGGCGTCGTTCACGCCACTGGGAGTGAGCTCCGGCCGGTTCTAGCGTCGAGCCATGATGATCATCGCGCCGATTCTCGTCGGCCTCGTCTACGTCGTGCTGATGTCGCTGATCCACGAACCGCACCGCCGCCGCTTCAACGCGATCATGGTGGCGGGGGCGGGCGCCGCCTATCTGAGTGGTGGTGGACTCGGGATCTGGGAGTTCGCGTTCGCCGCGGTCGTGACCTACGTGGCTTACCGTGGGCTCGAATCCTGGACGTTCATCGGTATCGCCTGGCTGCTGCACACCGGCTGGGACGTCGTCCACCATCTCAAGGGTGCCCCGATCATCCCGTTCCTCCACGATTCGTCGTTCGGTTGCGCGATCTGCGACCCGGTGATCGCGATCTGGTGTTTCGCCGGCGGACGATCGGTGACGGATTTCGTCCGCGCCCGTGTCGGTTCCCGCCGCCCGCGTTCGTCGGTGGGGTGAACCGACCGGACGAAAGGACAAAGAGATGACCGTGATCGTGGCGGGCAAGGTGTACGTCGACCCGGAGGAGCGGGACCGGTACGTGGCCGGGCACCAGGTGATCGTCGAGAAGGCGCGGGCCCACCCCGGGTGTCTCGACGTGGTGATCTCGGCGGACACGCTCGAGCCGGGCCGGGTGAACATCTTCGAGTACTGGGAGTCGGAGGAGGTGCTGAACGCCTGGCGCGCGATCTCGCCGAGGCCGACGTACTCCGCCGAGATCCGGGACGGAGAGGTCTTCAAGCACCGGGTTTCCCACTCCGGACCGCCGTTCGACTGAACCGGTAGCTTGGTCGCTGGGCCGTTTGATGCGAACATATGTTCTATGACGACCGAGGGTCCCATCCTGCACGCCGACCTGGACTCGTTCTACGCGTCGGTCGAGCAGCGTGACGACCCGAAGCTGCGCGGGCGGCCGGTCATCGTCGGCGGTGGTGTGGTGCTGGCGGCCAGTTACGAGGCCAAGGCGTTCGGTGTCCGCACGGCGATGGGCGGCGGCCAGGCGCGGCGGTTGTGCCCGGACGCGATCGTGGTCCCGCCCCGGATGCACGCGTATTCGGCGGCGAGCAAGGCGGTCTTCGAGGTCTTCGGCAACACGACACCGCTCGTGGAAGGCATCTCGATCGACGAGGCCTTCCTCGACGTCGGAGGGCTGCTGAAGATCGCGGGCACGCCGAGCCGGATCGCGGCGAAGCTGCGCAAGGACGTGATGGAGCAGGTCGGCCTGCCGATCACCGTGGGCGTCGCCAGGACGAAGTTCCTCGCGAAGGTGGCCAGCGGCGTCGCGAAACCCGACGGCCTTCTCGTCGTGCCACACGACAAGGAGCTGGAGTTCCTGCACCCGCTTCCGGTCGAGCGGCTGTGGGGCGTGGGCAAGGTGACGGCGCAGAAGCTCCGAGAGCGCGGCGTGACGACGGTCGGGCAGATGGAGGGGTTCGGGGAGAAGGAACTCGTCCGGATGCTCGGCCGCGGTGTCGGCGCCCACCTGCACGCCCTGTCCCACAACGACGACCCCCGCCGCGTGCAGACGGGCCGCCGCCGCCGGTCGATCGGGGCGCAGCACGCGCTCGGCAGCAGGCCGCGTTCGCCCGCCGAACTCGACGCGATGCTGCTGACCCTTGCCGATCGCCTCGCCCGTCGCCTGCGGGCGGCGCACCGGGTGTGCCGCACCGTCGTGCTGCGGATGCGGTTCGCCGATTTCACCAAGGCCACGCGTTCGCACACCCTCATGGAGGCGACCGAACAGACGGGCGCGATCGTCGCGGCGGCCCGTGACCTGCTCGCGGCGGCGAGACCGCTGATCGACGAACGCGGGCTCACCCTGATCGGGCTCGCGCTCACGAATCTGTCGAAGGACGACGCGATCCAGCTGGCCTTGCCGTTCGGGGCGAAACCGAGAGACGCGCTCGACGCGACGCTCGACACCGTCCGGGACCGGTTCGGGTCGAAATCGATCACGCGCGCGGTGCATCTCGGGCAGGCCGAGCGGCCGTGGGTGCCGCTGCTGCCGGACTGAACCCGTCGCTAGGGTGTCCCGGTGGCGGAAGTCGAGATCTACACCGATGGCGCGTGCAGCGGGAATCCCGGTCCCGGCGGCTGGGGCGCGGTACTGCGGTACGGCACCGTCGAAAAGGAGATCTACGGCGGGGATCCCGGGCCGACCACGAACAACCGGATGGAACTGACCGCGCCCATCGAGGCGCTGGAAAGCCTGAAGCGCCGGGTGTCGGTCGACATCTACACCGACAGCACCTACGTCCGGAACGGCATCACCAGCTGGGTGCGGAACTGGAAGAACAACGGCTGGACGACCTCGGCCAAGACACCGGTCAAGAACGCCGATCTGTGGCGCCGTCTCGACGAGGCCGCCTCACGGCACGACGTCGAATGGCATTGGGTCAAGGGCCACGCCGGGCATCCGGAGAACGAGCGGGCGGACCGGCTCGCCGTCAAAGGCGTGGAAGAGGTCGTCGGACGACCGGTGATCCAGCCCGGCGAGCGGCCCGCCCGGAATCGTTAGCAGCTGACGTTCACCTTCGCGCCCTTGGCGAAGGAGACGTGGACGTGGTCCATGTGGTTGGCGGTCGCGCCGCCGCGGTCCTCCATGGTGTCCCAGCCGCTGCCGTCGTTGTAGCGCTGACGCCAGATGACGTAGGTGACGCCGAAGTCCTTCTGGTTGGCCAGGAGGTACTCGGCGATGGCGTTGCCGGTGGCGGTGTCCACCATGAAGTCCAGCGCGAGGCCGGAGGGGTGGTCGCTGGCGTTCGCCCGGCCGGCGACGCCGCCGACGTTCTTGACGCCGAACTTCGCCTTGACGTGGTTACCGACCTGGGCCACGTGCGGTTTGGTGCCGCCGAGGTCGGTGGAGCACGCCGTCGCGGCGGGCACGGTCTTCTTGACCGGCGCGGGGGCCTTGGTCGACGTCGTCGGCTTCGGGGGAGCCGAGGAGGTCGACGGGGGCGGCGTGGTCGAGCTGGAGGGCGGGGTGCTGCTGGTCGACGGCGGGGGAGTCACGCTGGAGGCCGGGGGAGCCTTCACCGCGAGTGCGGCGCTGGCCGCTTCGACGTCGGGGGTACCTGCGGTGGTCAGCCACATCGACGCCGGGAGCGCCGTGGCGACCGCTGCCGCGATACCCGCGGGGAGCTTCCACTGCGGAGCCTTGTTCTTGCGATGTCTGCCGGCCATTTCTCTGATCACTCACCACTTCGGGGACGGGAACTCGCGTCGGGGGCCGCGAGCTCCGGGCAACATTACGAAAAGGACACGGCAATGTCACGCCCGAGTGTGTTCGCCCACAGTTACCTTGATCGGTGAACCAAAAGAGGCTCACGTCCGTACAGACACAAGAAGTGCTTTTATGTGAGCACTGTGAGTGACGAATTCAATCCGCCTTGCAGGATTGGAAGTACACGTCCCCGTCCGGCGAGGTCACGTTCACTCCCGGGGAGCGCAGCGTCCGGCTGGTCGCTGCGGAGGCCGCGATCGTGGTGCAGACCAGCTGGTTGATGGCCTGGTTCGAAAGTTTCCGCACACCGAACGGCAGCACGATGGTGGTCGGGTCGCCCGAGAACACCCCGACCCGCCCCAACTCCGCCGGGACGAACGTGGTGAGGCCCTGCGCGGCTTCCCGCTCCGTCGGCCCCTTCAGCAGCAACGTGAGCGCGCCTTCGGGTGAGATGAAGCCTTGGGTGGGCCGCGCCACCGGGATGACCCGGCCGTCGGAGACGAAGTACAGCGTCAGACCGCCGAGAAGGTACATCTCCGTGGTCGCTCGGATCGACGGGCCGGGCCCGGCCGGGACGACTCCGGTCGGCTGCACGCCGCAGGCCGCCAGCAGCATCGCGGCCGCGAGGGCGGGCAGTGCCCGGGTCCTTCTCATCGCGTGCCCCCTTCGGTCCGGTGCGGCAGGCGCAGGACGAACCGGGCGCCGTGCCCGGTGTCGGCGGCGGTGATGTCGCCGCCGTGCAGTCGCGCGTTCTCCAGCGCGATCGCCAGGCCGAGCCCGCTGCCCTCGGAGCGGGCACGGGCGGTGTCGGCCTTGGTGAACCGGTCGAACACGTGCGGCAGGATCTCGGGATCGATACCGGGTCCGTGATCCTCGACCTCCAGGGTGACGCCGTCGCCGCCGGCGCGCAGGCGGACTTCGACCGGCGCCGCGCCGTGCCGGAACGCGTTGCCCACGAGATTCGCCACGATCAGGTCGAGCCGCCGCCGGTCGACGCGGGCGAGGACGCCTTCCGGCAGGTCGGTGACCAGGTCTTCGCCCTCGCGCCAGCCGCGGGCGTCGAGGCTGTCGCGGATCGCCGTCGCGAGATCCCATTCGTCGAGCACGAGTTCGGCGCGGCCCGCGTCGAACCGGGAGATCTCGACCAGGTCCTGGACCAGCCGGGTCAGCCTCCGGGTCTCGCCCGAGACCAGCCGTGCCGCGACGGCCGTGTCCGGCGGCAGTGCCTCCGCGTCCTCGTCCAGGACGTCGGTGACCGCGTTCATCGCCGCGAGCGGCGTGCGGAGTTCGTGCGAGACGTCGGCGACGAACCGGCGGGCGTCGGCCTCCATGGCTCTCAGCTCGCCGACGGTGCGTTCCAGTTCGGCGGCGGTGTTGTTGAAGGTCGTGACCAGCTCGGCCAGCTCGTCGGACCCCTTGGCGGGCAGCCGGACGTCGAGCCTGCCCTCACCGAGCTGGGCGGCGGCGGTGTTGAGCGCCCGCACCGGTCTCAGCACCTGTCTCGCCGCGAGCAGGGCCAGCGCCGCGGCCAGCGGAAGGACGAGCGCGGCCATCTGCCAGGCGGATTTCGCGAGTTCGTCGATGGCCTGCTGCTGCTGGACGAGCGAGGTGAGCGAATACACCTCGATGCCGCTGGCCCTTGGCGACCCGTCGGGCTGTCGCGCCAGCACCGGCAGGCCGACCTGGAGTTCGGGGCCGGTGTCGCGGTCCAGCCGCTGGAACTGGATACGGATGTCGCCCGCGACCGTCCGCCGCAGTTCGGTGGAGAACCGGGTCAGGTCGGGGCCGTTGACCGACCGCAGGTTGCCGTGGACCGCGACGGCGTTCAATCGCAGGCTGCCCGCGAAGTCGTTGAGCTGGTCCTGGGTCGGTGGCGTGGACAGCGGGCGGTCGTAGGCGCCGACCCGGTCCTTCAGCTGATCCATCGCCGCGTCTTGGACGGATTTGAGGATCGCGTTCCTCGCCGAGACGTAACTGGCCCCCGCCGCGGCCGCCGCGCCGATGATCGCCATCGCCGCGAAGGCCAGGATGAGCCGGGGCCGCAGCCCGGAGAGCAGCCTCATGAACGGCCGAACCGGTACCCGAAGCCGCGGACGGTCTGGACGTGTTCGGGTTTCGCGGGGACGTCTTCGATCTTCGCGCGCAGCCGCTGGACACAGGCGTCGACCAGCCGGGAGTCGCCGAGGTAGTCGTGATCCCAGACGGCGGAGAGGATCTGCTGGCGGCTGTAGACCTGGCCGGGCGTACGCGACAGCTCCAGCAGCAGTTTCAGCTCGGTCGGGGTGAGCGAGACCGGCTCGCCGTTCTTCGTGACCACCAGGCCCGCCCGGTCGATGACCAGGCCGCCGTGCCGCTCCCCGGCGGCGGCGTCGTTCGCGGGCTTCTCGCTCACCGCGCGGCGCAGCACCGCCCGGATCCGGGCGTCGAGCACGCGGGGTTCGATCGGCTTGGTCACGTAGTCGTCGGCGCCGGCCTCCAGGCCGGCCACGATGTCGAAATCGTCGCTGCGGGCGGTGAGCATGATGATCGGCACCTCGCCCGCCGAGCGGATGCGGCGGCAGGTCTCGAAGCCGTCGATGCCGGGGAGCATCAGGTCCAGCACGACGATGTCGGGCTGGAACACCCGCAGTTTCTCCAGTCCGAGCTCACCGCTCTCGGCGGTGTGGACGGTGTGCGCCTGCCGGCGCAGCGCGAGTTCCAGCCCCTCCCGCACGGACGCGTCGTCTTCGATCAAAAGGACACTGGCCACGCCGCCATTATTCGGACGTCGCCGCGCGTGTGCGACTCGGCTCGATCTTGTAGCAGAACCATGACATTGTCCGGACCTCTTGGCTAAACGCCGTGGGGACAGTGAGACGCATGGCCCTACTCATCCACGAAGCGAAGCCGACCCCCGCCCGCCGTCCGCTGCCGGGACGGCACGCCGAGACCAGGCGGACCCTCTCCAGGGCCGTGTTCCAGCTCGCCACCGGACTGGGACTGGCCGTCGCGTTCCTCGTGAGCTATGTGCTGTTCGTGCACACGTCGGCCGGACAGCTCGCGGAGAACGGCGTCGTCCGCAGCGCGCAGTCCGGTCAGTGGTCCACAATGGACTGGGCGGGACCGCTGCGCGACCAGGACATGGTGCTCGTGATCGGCGCCGCCGGGATCGGGCTCGTCGTCCTGGCGCTGCTCCGGCGCAAACCCGGCCTCCTCGTCCCCGCGCTGTGCGTCCTCGTGCTCCCGCTCGTCGCCGCGCAGTTGCTCAAGCTCTACGTCCTCGTCCGCCCCGAACTGCCCGACGGCGGCCGCGGGCCGGGGCACAACAGTTTCCCCAGCGGCCACGTCAGCGCCGCCATGGCCATCCTGATGGCGCTCGCTTTCGTTCTGCCGCAACGATTCCGTCCGGCGATCATCGGGATCGGCGGCGTCGGCGTCGCCTGGGTCGCGTCGTCGACCATCGCGCTGGGCTGGCACCGGCTCAGCGACACCGCGGGCTCCTGCCTGCTGGCGGCGTCGTTCGCCTGCCTGCTCGCCGCCTGGCTGACCACCCGGCGCCGGGACCTGCGCCGCACCCCCGCTTCCCTGGTCGCGCTGGCCGCGGTGCTGCCCACCGGGATCGTCCTGCTCGGCTTCGCGGTGCTGAGCACGGCGACCGCCGGGGCCGCCCAGTTCGTCGCCGCGCTGGTGCTGGCCGCGTGCGCGGCGGTGGGGATCGTGCTGGTCGCGCTGTGGCCGTTGCGCGGCTCCGCGTTCGAACGACGGACCGGTGTGGAGACCCGGGTGGTCGACGATCTGCTCGAAACCCGCCTCGTGACCCGTCGCTGACGCGTCAGTCCACCCGGCTCAACGGCGACATCGGCGTCCGGGGCGAGGGCGGGACCGCGGAGGGTGCCACGACCACGCGGTTCCGTCCGCTCCGTTTCGCTTGGTACATGGCCGCGTCCGCCACGCGGAACAGCTCGCCGTAATCCGTCGAATGTTCGGGTGAGAGCCCGACGCCGATCGACACGGTGCAGCCGTGGATCGGTCCCACCGCGCGGGGTTCGTTGGTGGCGTGCCCGCTGGCGAGTTCGGTCAGGCCGGTGATGGCGGTCTCTTCGACGGCCGCCCGGATCCGCTCGGCGATCCGCGTCGCCTCCTCGCGCGTGGTGTCCGGCAGCAGCACCGAGAACTCCTCGCCGCCCCACCGCCCGACGATGTCGGTGGAGCGGGTGTTCTGCCGCAGCACGGCACTGACGCAGCCGAGCACGATGTCGCCGCCGGAATGCCCGTACTTGTCGTTCCACTGCTTGAAGTGGTCGAGATCCAGCATCAGGAACGCCGTCGGCCGCCGTCCGGTCTGATCTTCGAGCAGTCGCAGGGCCGCGGGGGCGTGGAAGGAGTCCTCGGTCAGCAGTCCGGTCTTCCGGTCGCGCTGGCTGCGCGCGATCGTGTCCGCCAGCGCCTGCGAGAGCCGGGTCGACCGCAGCGCGACCCCGATCATCACGAGCGGCACCAGCGCGATGTTGACCGCGCCGAGGATGGTGGTGCACGCGGCGAGTTGCAGCGCGTAGACGAAGTCCGCGTTGTCGGCCCAGCTGCCGATCAGCTTCTGCCGCCGCCAGCCGCCCCACGCGAGGCCGCGCGCGATGCTGATCAGGAGTGTCTGCGACGCGAAGTACCAGAGCGCGGCGCCCACCAGCGCGACGGCGGCGATCGCGATGTCACCCGGCCCCTGGGGGAGCGTGCCCGATTCGAGCCAGGTGTGCAGTGCCGTCAGTTCGGTGATCGTGTGCACGCCGAGGATGGAGGCGGCGTGCGCGGCGGTGGTGAAGAGGAACGTCGTCATCGCCTTGTGCGCGATGGAGTAGCGCTGCACGCGCACCATCAGCAGCAACGCGAGCGACAACGCGGGCGGCAGCAGGACGGCCGCCCCGCCCAGCCAGACGGCGGTCTGGTCGATGTGCTCGCCGCGCCGGTCGTCGGCCCGGCGCTGTTCCTCCGGATGCTGCGTCTGGACGACGTACCAGATCGCACAGCACGCGATCACGCCGAAGCGGACGAGATCGGTGTTCGTGGTGGAGGCCTTGAACCCGCTGTACAGCGCCCAAGCCGCGACGGCGATCTCGGTGCCGAGCATCCAGAAGACCGCCGCGGGCGGCAGTCGCCACAGCTCCCAGCCCGCCGGATGCCGCAGGGTGTTCCAGGCACGACCACGCAGCCGCCAGACGCGGGCGGCGGCGAGGCCGACGGTGTCGGCGAAACCCCGGAGCGAACCGCGCGGAGGCTCCGAGGCCGAGTCAGGGTCGTGCTTGCCGAACTCGCTGACGAGGGTCACCTCCCACCGCTACGCACCGCACCCGCTTCGATCTTGCTGGGTCACCACAAGGGGGTGACAGGGGGAGCGCGTTGACGATCCCGTGAGACAGGCCGATACCCACGTTCGCCGGACGCCGATCCGCCACAAGCTGGCATCGTGGCTCGTATGCCTGACGCCGCATACGACGACGCCGTTCCGGTGATGTTCGGCCCGGAATTCGACAGGAATCCCTCACCCGCCTACGAATGGCTCCGGGCGAACGCTCCCGCGTTCCGGCTCCCGCTGCCCGGCGACACCTGGACCTGGTTGCTGACCCGGCACGCGGACGTCGTTTCCGCGATGGCCGACCCGCGCTTGTCCAAATGCCCGTCCGTCGCGGCGGACCACTGGCGCAAGGCCAATCTCGGGCTGCCTGCCGACCACCGGCCGACGCTCATCGGGCATATGAACAACTTCGAGGGCGAAGAACACGCACGGCTGCGCAAGGCCTGCGCCGGTGCCTTCGGCCCTCGGCGGCTGCAGCACATGCGCGACCGCACGCATCGGCTCGCGAACGAACTGCTCGACCCGATCCTCGACCGGGGGGAGGGCGACCTCGTCGAGGATTTCGCGTACCCGCTGGGGATCCGGTCGATCTGCGAGCTGATCGGCATCCCGGACGACCTGCTGGACGAGGTCCGCCCGCCCGCGCTGGTGGTGGCCGCCGGCGACGTCACGGACATGGCGTCGATGCTCAAGGCGACCGACGATCTGGACGCGCTGCTCGCCGACGTCGTCGCCCGCAAACGCGCCGAACCGGGGGCGGATCTGATCAGCGATCTCCTCGCACACGAGGCCGCCGGGAAACTGACCGGCGAAGAGGTCGCCGCGACGGCGTTCCTCTCCCTGATCGCCGGGCACGAGACGACGATCAGCCTCATCGCGTCCACCGCGCTGACCCTCATCACGCATCCGGAGGAGGCGGCCCGCGCCCGCGCCGACGGCGCACACCTGACGCTCGTCATCGAGGAGGTCCTGCGCCGCGACACCCCGCTGCAGAACACGAGCTGGCGCTTCGTCACCGAACCGATGGAACTCGCCGGGCAGCGGATGGAGGCGGGCGATCCGATCCTGTTGTCGTTGCTGGCGGCCAACCGCGATCCGGAGGTGCACCCCGAACCGCTCGCCTTCCGGCCGGGCGAGCGGCCGGTGCGGCACGTGGCCTTCGGCGTCGGCCCGCATATCTGCATCGGCGCCGCGCTCGCGCGGATGCAGGCGTCCGCGGCACTGGAGACGTTGTTCGGCCGCGCGCCGTCGATGACGCTGACCGTGTCCGAGGACCGGCTCGTGTGGTGGCCGAGCGCGATCACCCGCGGTCTGCACCACCTGCCGGTGAAGCTCTAGCCCGTGCCCGGTCCACCGGCTCGTGTGATCGAACGGACGACACGCGTGATCAGGCGGACGACACGCGTGTCCAGAGAGACGACAACGCGGCGGGATCCGGCTATCGGTGAGTCGTCCGCCCAATCACGCGTGTCGTCCCTGTGATCACGCGTGTCGTCCGTCCAATCACGCGTGTCGTCCGAGGCGGGCATGCGCCCTGAGGTCACACCGCGCCTTCGAGACGGCCCCGCAGCACGCTCGCCTTCCGGTCGTCGAGATCCATGACGAGCTGGAGCGCGTCGCGCCACACCGCCATGGCCTCGTCGGTGTTTCCCCGCGCGGCCAGCGCGCACCCGCGTTCGTCGAGGGCGTCGGCCTGTCCCCAGACGTCGCCGCAGTTCCGGTAGGCGGTCAGCGCCTGCTCGCAGTACCCGAGCGCCTGCTCGAGATCGCCGAACCGGCGGCAGGTCCTGGCCAGCGGCACCAAGGCGAACCCCATGCCGTGCTGGTCGGCGTCCTTCGCGTAGGTGTCGAAGGCGCGCAGGCCGTGGTCGAGGGCCTGGTCCCGTTCGCCGAGGTCGCGGTACGCGCGGCCGAGGTGGACCCGTGCGGTCGCTTCGCCGAGCCGGTAGCCGATCCGGGCGTTCACCTCCACGCTCTGCCCGGCGAGCCGCACGGCTTCGGCGTAGTCCTCCCGCTCGTGCGCGATGTTGCCGAGTCCGACCAGTGCCCAGCCGAGGCTCGGGTTCTCACCGATCTCTCCCGCGAGGTCGACGGCCCGGCCGAACAGTTCGCTCGCGCGGTCGAGGTCGCCACGCCGCCGGTGCGCCTCGGCGAGGTTGATCGCCGACCACGCCAGTCCGCCGAGGTCGCCGCCCGCCTCCGCGGACTCGATCGCCACCTCGTGGCTGGAGATCCACGTCTGCCACGGCCTGCCGAGCAGGTGGTAGTCGAACAGCTCCACCGGCAGCCGCCAGCCGATCTCGTACAGCCCGTGGTCCAGCGCCAGGCGGGCGACACCGGTGATGCTCGGCATCTCCGACGCGCACCAGATATAGGCCTCGTCGAACGTGGCGAACCGGAGCGGCTCCACGCCTTCGGGCGCGGGCCCCAGGTCGATGTGGTGGTCGCGGGCCGGGGTCAGCGTCCAGCTCGCCGCGTTGGCGGCGTAGAGGTACCAGTGGGTCAGCCGGGAGACCGCCGCCTCCCGCTCCTCCCGCCACTGTGCGGCGGCGGCCTCTTCGGCGGCGTAGACGCGGAGCAGATCGTGGA
Source organism: Amycolatopsis lurida (assembly GCF_900105055.1). Lineage (NCBI taxonomy): Bacteria > Bacillati > Actinomycetota > Actinomycetes > Pseudonocardiales > Pseudonocardiaceae > Amycolatopsis > Amycolatopsis lurida. Next base: position 814,462 of record NZ_FNTA01000004.1, on the reverse strand, counting down.
ACCGGTAGTACCGCGCGCCGATCTGCTGGACGAGATGCGCGTGCACGAGCTTGTCGAGCAGCCGTCGCGCCTCGTGTTCGGGCAGACCGGCGAGCGCGGCCGCCGCGCCCGCGGTGAACCGCGGCCCGGGATGGAGGCCGAGCAGCCGGAACATCCGGGCGGTGTCGGCCTCCAGCGCGCGGTACGACCAGCTGAACGCGGCCCGGACGCCGACGGCGTCGTCGTCGACCGCGAGCAGTTCCAGCCTTCGCCCCTCGGCGACGAGTTCACGGGCGAGGTCGCCGACGCTCTGGTGGGGATGCGTGGCGACTCGTTCGGCGGCGATGTTCACCGCGAGTGGCAGCGCCGCGCACAGCCGGACGAGCCTGCCGACGCCTTCGGGATCGCCTGCCGCGCGTTCGTCGCCGATGAGGTCGGCCATGAGCCGCGCCGCTTCGAGATCTCGCAGCGGCTCCAAGGAAACCTGGACCGCGCCGGAGCCGACGACCAGTCCGGACAACCGCCGCCTGCTGGTGATCAGCACGGTGGTGTCCGGGGTGCCGGGCAGCACCGGCCGCACCTGGTGCGAGTCGAGGGCGTTGTCCAGCACGACGAGCGTGCGCTGGCCGCGCAGCAGGCCCCTCAGGAGCGCGAGCCGCATGTGCTCCTCGGCGGGGACCCGATCGGGGCGGACCCCGACGCAGCGCAGAAGGTCGTCGAGGATGTCGGCGGGTTGGGCGGGAGAACCGGCCGCATAGCCGCGAAGATCAGACCAGAGGACGCAGTCGAACTCCTCTTGCCGCCGGTTCGCCCAATTCAGCACGAGCGCGGTCTTCCCGACCCCGGGCGGCCCGGCCACGAAGACCACTTTCGCCGCTTCGGTGAACACTTTTTCGTCCAGCAGCGCCAAGTGTTCCGCACGGCCGACGAAATGATCCGGCGGCGGGGGAAGGTGCACATAGGGTTCCGCGCGGGCGGCTTCGGCGAGCACGATCAAAGTCCCGCCCGCGCCCAGTGCGCGATCGCAGGCTTCGGCGAATTCCGCGCTCGGCGGGGTGAGTCCGCGTTCGGCCCGGCTGATGAGGCTTTTGTCGACATAGGCGAGTTTCTGGAGATCCCGCAAGGCCAGCCCGCGCGCCTGCCGCCGTTGCCGCAATGCGCGCCCGAAGGTCAGCGCGGCCGTCGAAACCGGGCGTGCCTTACCGGTCTCCCCGGATCCGGCCGAGCCGGAATTCTCGGTCACCCGAAGCACCTTTCTCCCCGCTGCGCGGCAGATGGTGCCACAACCTTCCCATTACGTGGGTCACAACACGGCCACCGGGTATGCGCAGGTGCGAAGCCAGCCCCCAAACTGAGCGAGAACGCGCCCGTTCCCCACCGGTGCGCCAGTCGAAAGGGAGGTGGATCATGCGCGACCGCGAAATGTGAGCAGGCCCTGTTCCGCCTTGCGAGCATCCGGGCGAGTACTGATCTCCTCGGAAGCCGGCCGTGGCCGCTTTCCCGGCGGCCACGGCCGTGACCCTTCGGAACATTCAGGTCCGCTTAACGTCGGTGTAGATCTTTTCACTTGTCCTGACGAGTCGCCCGAGGCAGCTTGGAGTGGTATCGAGCCGCCCGGCGAAAGGAACGAAGTGAGCATCGGCGCGCCGGGAACCCTGATCCGGGTGGGCGTTCTCGCCCTGTTGTGGGGATCGGGCTTCCTGTGGATCAAGCTCGCCCTGACCGGTTTGCCGCCCGTTCAGGTGACCGTCATCCGCTGCGCGCTCGGCGCGGCCGTCCTCCTCGCGTTGAGCCGCTGGGCCGGGCAGCGTCTCCCGCGCGGCCGCCGGATCTGGGGCAGGCTCCTCGTCGCCGCCTTCTTCTGCAACGCCTTGCCGTTCGCGTTGTTCAGCATCGGCGAACTGACCGTCGACTCCGGCGTCGCCGGGGTGATGAACGCGACGACTCCGCTGTGGTCGCTGCTGATCGGCATCGGGATCGGCACCGAACGCCGGATCACGGTGATCCGCGTCGGCGGTCTGGTCCTCGGTTTCGCCGGCATCCTGCTGATCTTCGCGCCCTGGCAGAAGAGCGGACTGCTGGGGTGGGGGACACTGGCCCTGCTCGGTGCCGGTATCAGTTACGCGATCGCTTTCGCTTACATGGGAAGGAAACTTGTCGGCGAGGGCGGTCCGATCGCGATCTCCGCCGCGCAACTGCTGACCGCCACGGGGCTGAGCGCGCTCGCGCTGCCGTTCGACGCCGCCCCGTCCGGGCCGCTGAACGTGACCGCGGTGGTCGCCGTCGTCGTCCTCGGGATCTTCGGCACCGGCGTCACCTTCTACCTCAACTACCGGCTCATCGCCGCCGAAGGCGCGACCTCCGCGGCGACCGTCGGCTACCTGCTGCCGGTCGTCTCGGTCGCGCTGGGCGCGATCGTGCTCGGGGAGGAACTCGGCCCGCGGGTGCTCGCCGGGATGGCCGTGGTGCTGCTCGGAGTCGCCCTGACCCGCTACGTGAGGTCTTCGGCGAGCAAGTCCATCAGCAGTCCGTCATGCCAGCCTTCGCCGTCGGTGTCGCGTTCGTAGCCGCGCATCACCCCGACCTCGCGGAAGCCGACGGCCTTGTAGCAGCGGATGGCGGCGTCGTTGTCCACGGCGGGGTCGATCACGAGCCGATGGTGCCCGCGATCGTGCAGGAGGTACCGCGCCATCGTGCGGACGGTGTCCGTGCCCAGCCCACGGCCGTGGGCCGCCGGGTCGAGGAACAGGTCGACCGACGCGTGCCGGTACATCGGGTCCTCCTCCTCGCCGTACTGGACGAAGCCCCGGACGACACCCCCTTCCAGGACGGTGAAGCAGGTCGTCGTGGGGTCGTCGAACGGCCAGGTGGGGGAGTCGTCGACCGAACCCCAGCGTGCCCCGACCTCGGCCGTGCCGCGGATCCGCCGCAAGTCCGGGACATGGGCCTCGGTGACCGGGGTCAGGGTCACGAACTCCCCGCGCAACTCGGTGGTCAGTTCCCGCTCCGTCCACTCGTCCGAATGGCGCCAGTCTAGGGAGAAACCGGCTGGGGCGCCGCCGGAACCGCAAGAACGCGGGGGCTTTCGCCGCCGGAATCGGGTATCAACGAAAGGGACGACGGAGGTGGGTCATGGGGAACCCGTTCGACGAAATGCGTCCGGTGGAGGAACTGATCGACGGTGGGGCGACCGCGGTGCGGGCGGCGGTGCTGCGCAAGGCGACCGAAGCGGTGGTCGCGAACGCCCGCGACGCGACGGATTGCCGGATGCTTCTGGAAATGCTGGGGCTGCATTCCGAAAGGTCGGTCCGGACCGACGATGAAGCCGCTTGAGGCCACATCGGTCTCGTGAGTGGTAAGGACGGTTAGAACCGTCCTTACCACTCACGAGCCCAGTGGGTCAGCGCCGTGGCAGCACGCAGAATTCGTTCTCTTCCGGGTCGGCCATGACCACCCAGGGGTCCGACTCGGGGTCTTCGAGGATCTTCGCGCCGAGTGACACGAGCCGGGCGACCTCCTCGCGCTGCTCGAGTTCGGTGGGCGCGATGTCGAGGTGCAGCCGGTTCTTGCCCGGCTTCCCCTCGGGGACCGGCTGGAAGAGCAGGCTCGGCACGTCGGGGCTCTTCAACTCGACATAGGTCACTCCGTGACCGTCGGTCCACCGTTCGGTCTCGGGGTAGCCGAGCGCTTCCTTCCAGAACGCGGCCAGCGCTTCGGCCTCACGGCAGTCGACGGTGACGGCGAGCATCCGGGTTCGCATGGTTCCACGGTGGCACGGAACGGCGAGGTTTGCCGGATGCGCGGACGGGCATCCGGCGGGGGAGCAGAGCCACTTGCCGAAGGGAGCACCATGAAGGCCGTCACCTGGCACGGGAAACGCGATGTCCGGGTGGACACCGTCCCGGATCCGAAACTGGTCGAACCGACCGACGCGATCGTGCGCATCACCTCGACCGGTATCTGCGGTTCCGACCTGCACCTTTACGAGGTCCTCGGCGCCTTCATCGACGAGGGCGACATCCTCGGGCACGAGCCCATGGGCGTCGTCGAAGAGGTCGGGTCCGGGGTGAAGAACCTGAAGCCCGGCGATCGCGTTGTGATTCCCTTCAACATCTCCTGCGGCCACTGCTTCATGTGCGACCGCGGCCTTCAGTCTCAGTGCGAGACCACGCAGGTCACCGACCGCGGCAAGGGCGCGGCGCTGCTCGGCTACACCAAGCTCTACGGCCAGGTCCCGGGCGGCCAAGCCGAATATCTACGCGTCCCGCAGGCCCACTATGGCCCGATCAAGGTGCCGGACGGCCCGCCGGACGAGCGGTTCGTGTACCTCTCCGACGTCGTGCCCACGGCCTGGCAGGCCGTCGACTACGCGAACATCCCCGAAGGCGGCACGGTCGTGGTGTTCGGGCTGGGCCCGATCGGCCAGTTCTGCTGCCGGATCGCGAAACACCGGGGCGCGGGCAAGGTGATCGGCATCGACCTGGTGCCGGAACGACTCGCGAGGGCCGCCGCCGCCGGCGTCGTCACCTACGACACGCGGGAACACAAGTACCTCGGTGACGTCATCCGTGAGGCCACCGGCGGCAGGGGAGCGGACTCGGTGATCGACGCCGTCGGGATGGAGGCGCACGGTGCCCCGGTCGGGCGGCTGGCGCAGAACCTCGTCGCCCTCCTGCCCGATCCGATCGGCGCGAAGATCACCGAGAAGGCCGCGATCGACCGGCTCAGCGTGCTGTACGCGGCCATCGACTGCGTGCGGCGCGGCGGGACGATCTCGCTGAGCGGCGTCTACGGCGGCATGGTCGACCCGCTGCCGATGATGGAACTGTTCGACAAGCAGATCACCCTGCGGATGGGGCAGGCCAACGTCCGGCGCTGGATCGACGACATCATGCCGCTGATCACCGACTCCGCCGACCCGCTCGGCGTCGAGGGTTTCGCGACGCACAAGCTGCCGCTGGCGGAGGCGCCGCACGCGTACGAGATCTTCCAGAAGAAACAGGACGGCGCGGTCAAGATCCTGCTGGAGCCGTCGGCGGCTTGAGGTGTCGGCACGCGGATGCCGGGTATCCGGTATGCGGATCCTGACGAAAGGAGCGATGGGATGACCACGGCACGAGACATCATGACCGCGAACGCGACCTGCGTGTCCGCTTCCGAAACCGTGCTCGACGCGGCGAAGAAGATGGCCGCCGAGTCCGTGGGCGCGCTACCGATCTGCGGTGAGGACGGCAAGCTCCAAGGCATGCTGACCGACCGCGACATCGTGGTGAAGGTGCTCGCCGAGGGCAAGGACCCGAGGGCGTTGCACGCCTCCGAACTGGCCCAGGGCGAGGCGGTGACGATCGGCGCGGACGACGACGCCGAGGAGATCATGCGCACCATGGCGAACCACAAGGTCCGGCGGCTGCCGGTGATCGACGGGCACAAGCTGGTCGGCATCGTGGCGCAGGCCGACGTGGCCAAGGCGCTGCCCAACCCGGACAGCGGCGAGCTGGTGGAAGCACTGTCCTACGACTGACCCGCCATACTCCTTCGGTGGCGTTCTTCGACATCGAAGGTTACGAACCCGTGTGGCTCTCCGGACTCCAGGCGATCCGGAGAGCGCACGGGGATCGTTTGCGTGCGCTGGTGGGCAGGCGGCTGCGGCATGTCCACCTCACCTGGTTCGTCGAGTACGCCGAGTGGCTCTCCGACGCGCCCGTCGTGGTCGACTTCGGCGATGAGCGGCTGGAGATCAGGCACTGGAAGTTCGACGAGCTTTCCCTGACCTGGAACACGATCGACCCGTACGGGAAGTCCTCATGGGACTGGGGTGATCCGGCCGAGCCGAGCCCGCTGCGGTGGCGGCGGGACGTCTTCCCGGAACTGTCCGCTTTGGAGGGTCAGGTGCTCCAGGACGTCGAGTTGCTCGACTGCGCGACGCGAGACATGGCGAACGGCATGGTCGCGGTCGGGTTCGTCTTCCCGCGCGGCCGGTTCACCGTCTTCAACGCCTTGGACGAGAACGGGCTCGAGTTCACCGAACCGGACTCGTCCTACCAGCGGCATTCCCTGGTGGGCTGAAAACGGGGTGCGCCGGTCTTCGATCTTGGTGATACTTCCCGGCATGTCCCGGATCAAGCTGGCCGAAGCGCTCGCGCTGCGCGCGGACGTCACCAAGAAGGTGGAGGCGCTGCGCTCCCGGATCGTCGACAACGCGCGGCACCAGGAGGGCGACGAACCTTCGGAAGACGCCTCCGCCTTGCTCGTCGAGGCCGAAACCGCGCTGGACGAACTGGAATCGCTGATCCGGCGGATCAACCGGACCAACGCCGCGACCCCGCTCGGGGAGGGCACGATCACCGACGCGATCGCGCGCCGCGACGTCCTCCGGCTCAGGCACGGTGTCCTGACCGCGGCCGCCGACGCCGCGGCCGGGCGCAACCACGGCGAGTACGGCCGTCAGCTCCGTTCGGAACTCCGCTACCTCTCCGCGCTGCCGGTCGCGGACCTGCGGTCCCGCGCGGACCGGGTGGCGGGGGAGATCCGGGCGGTCGACGTCGAGATCCAGCGCACCAACTGGGAGACCGACCTCCTGGACTGAACGTGGAAAGCAGGTAGCCCTCCGGGAAGCGGGCACAAGCCGAGGGCCGGCGGTTCTCCGGCCCGGCCTGGCACGTGGCGGGCAGCGTGGGGTTCGACTCCCCGATCACAACTCCGCCCAGCACGACGCACAGGTGACGGCGCAAACGGCACAGTTCATCACCACGTGCCGGTCCCGGAGGGCGAGGGCGGGTACGGGGTCTTTCCACGGCACTCCGGGTGGCATTCCCGGTGCCATTCCCGGTGCCACAGTGGTGTTCCCGACACTCTTCACCCCGTCGAGGCATGGGCGGAGCTGATCGACTCTGTGCCAAGGTGAAGAGCGGAACAACCCAAGAGCCCAGGTGGTGACCCCGGATGGCACTGAAGATCGGTTACAAGGCGTCGGCCGAGCAGTTCGGCCCGCGCGACCTCGTCGAGTACTCCGTGCTCGCCGAGCAGGTCGGGCTGGACAGCGTGATGGTCAGCGACCATTTCCAGCCCTGGCGGCACCAAGGAGGGCATGCGCCGTTCTCCTTCGCGTGGATGGCGGCGGTCGGCGAGCGCACCGAGCGGGTCGTACTCGGCACCAGCGTGCTGACGGCGACCTTCCGCTACAACCCGGCCGTGGTGGCACAGGCGTTCGGCACTCTCGGCAGCCTGTACCCGGGCCGGGTGCTGCTCGGTGTCGGCAGCGGCGAGGCCCTCAACGAGGTCGCGGTGGCCCGGATCGAGTGGCCGGCGTTCAAGGAGCGGTTCGCGCGGCTGCGCGAGGCGATCGAGCTGATGCGCAAGCTGTGGTCCGAGGAGCGTGTCACGTTCGAAGGCGAGTACTTCCAGACCACGGACGCCACCGTGTACGACCGCCCCGAGGGCGGCGTGCCGATCTACATCGCGGCCGGTGGCCCGGTGATGGCGAAGTACGTCGGCAAGCAGGGTGACGGCTTCATCTGCACCAGCGGCAAGGGGATGGAGCTCTACACCGAGAAGCTGCTGCCCGCGGTCGCGGAAGGCGCGGAACAGGTGGGCCGGAGCACCGGCGACATCGACAAGATGATCGAGATCAAGCTGTCCTACGACCCGGATCCGGCGCAGGCGCTGGAGAACACCCGGTTCTGGGCGCCGTTGTCTCTGACGCCGGAGCAGAAGGCCGGCATCGAGGACCCGGCGGAGATGGAGAAGGCCGCGGACGCGCTGCCGATCGAACAGGTCGCCCGCCGCTGGATCGTCACTTCCGACCCGGCGGACGCCGTCGAGCAGATCAAGCCGTACGTCGAGGCGGGCTTCAACCACCTCGTCTTCCACGGTCCCGGCCACGACCAGGAGCGCTTCCTGCGCTCGTTCTCCGAACAGGTCGTCCCGGGGCTCCGCGAACTCGCCTGACCCGGCGCGGACGGCGGCATCGCGCGGACGGTGCCGCCACCGGGGGTCAGGCGGGTCAGGACTCGGTGACGAGCTTGCCGATCTCCTGGTCGAAGTCGAACCATTCCGGCTCGGAACCGGCGGGCACGACGTCGTAGGTGCGGTCGAGGAACTCGGCCAGCTCCTGCGCGGGCGCTTCGAGGACCGCGCAGCCGTCGGGCGCGCTGAGCGCGAAGATCACGATCGAGGTGTCGTCGGCCGGGCTGATGATCACGTCGCCTTCACCCGATGGAGTGAGGAGCCCGTCCGCGAGGAGATCGCGGCCGAACATCCAGCGCACCGTCCCGCCGCCCGAGTGGTAGGCCACCACGACGGCGTACGGGTCCTCGGGGTCGTATTCGAGGTCGGCCCGCACGGGGAGCGGGTCCGCACCGAATGTGCGCAGGCCGAAGACGATCGTCCCCCGGATGAGGTCGCTTTCCCTGTCCAATGCTTCAGCCCCTTACGTTCGGTTGGTGTTGATCTTCAGCTATGGATAACGCAATGTGAAGCCTTTTCGTGACCCGAGTTGACAAGGTTCACACGTTCGGCTGAGAGCTGCGTCTCACGTGCTCACGCACCGTCTTCGGTGGGCACGTGGGGTGAGCGGGCGGAAAAGGCGATCATCCGTGCAAAAGAAAGAGAATTCGCACGTGCATATTCCGAGGAAGGAAATATGGGCAGCCATTTGGCGGAGTGAATCCGTATTCTTGGCGGTTTAACATCAGCACGCGTCGTTCAAATGTTTCCAGGAGACCGGCGTGGCTCCGTCCTGGACCTCGGCGAGCTTGGTCGTTGCGGATAGGGAGGAGCGGTAATGGGTGTACGAATCACCGTCGTCATTCCCCGGGACGGACTCACTCGGCGTGACGCGGGCTGTTGGCTCCGGGGCCGCGCCGGTGGTGCCCCGTGTCCAGGGGCGTCGCCGTGATCGACCGGCTCCCGATGCGCGTCGGGCAGGCCGACATCGACCGGCTGGAGGGCGTCATCGCCGCGCTCCGGGCGCGCGACTACCGGGAGGGCGGCGGATCCTGCCGGGAGCTGCTGCGCGTGCTGGAGCCCTACGGTGCCGCGCTGCGGCGCGGGATGATGTCCGACCCGGTGGCCCGGCGGCTGGCCGGGGTGGTCGCGGATCTGCACAACCTGAAGGGCTGGACGGAATTCGACTCGGGCCGTCCCGTACGGGCGGAGCGGCACTTCCGCCGCGCCCTCGACCTCGCGGCGGAGGCGGGCGACGACGACCTCCTCGCCAACATCCGCTACCGGCTCGGCCGGATGTACCTGCATCACCGGTCACCGTCGGAGGCGCTCGAGCAGTTCGCCCAGGGACAGGTCGCGGCACGCCGCGCCGGACGGCCGCTGTCACAGGCGATCCTGTCGGCTAACGAGGCGTGGGCCTATGCGCTGCTCGGTGATGTCCGCCAGGCGCTTGACAAGATTTCCCTTGCCCCGGAACAGTTCGCGGACTCCGCGGGCGACGCCGTCCCGTCGTGGTCGGCTTTCTTCACGGCCAACGACCTGGCCGCGATGATCGGCACGGTGCGCACCGAACTCGCCAGGCTCGTCGACGTCCGCCACAGCCGGAAGGCCATTCCCGCGCTCACCGAAGCCATCGAGGGCTACGGGCCGGACATGATGCGCAGCCGGTCGCTGACGATGATCTGGCTCGCGGTCGACCACGCGCTGGAAGGCGATCTCGACCGGGCGGCGGAGGTCGGTCTCGCCGCGATGGACATCGCGGACGGAATCCGTTCCGCGCGGACGCGAGATCGTTTACGGCCGCTGTCGGAAAGCGTGCGGAAGCGGGTGGGTGATATTAACGCGCGAGATATCCTTGATCGGATCGCAACATTTCGGGCCAGTGCCTGAGTGCCGGAGAATGGGTGTGGGAATGACCGGATCAATTTCGCCGGGCGTAGGCTCGCGGGTATGAAACGGACTTCGTTCGCGCAGTGGCCGTGTTCGATCGCGCGCACCATGGACCTGCTCGGCGACTGGTGGACGCCGCTGGTCCTGCGGGAGGCGTTCTACGGGATCCGCAGGTTCGACGAGTTCCAGCAGCAGCTCGGCATCGCGCGGAACACCCTCGCCGACCGGCTGCGCCGCCTGGTCGCGGAAGGATTGCTGGAAAAGCGCGCCTACCAGGCCGACCCCGTCCGTTACGACTACGTGCTGACCGAGAAGGGCTCGGATTTCTACGGGGTCCTCGCCGCCATGTCCCGCTGGGGCGACCGCTGGCTCTCCGGGGACGACGGGCCGCCGATCACCCTCCACCACGAGACGTGTGGGCACGACACCCACGCGGAGGTCGTCTGCGCGCACTGCGCCCGGCCGCTCACCGCGGAGAACACGCGGGCCCGGCTCGGCGCGGGCTACCCGCCCAAGCTCGCGAGCCGCCCGGACGTCGTACGCCGCTTCGCCGCGCAGGAGGGTTTGACAACGTAAGTCCATCTACGCAACTATCGAGGTCACGGGCATGGGAGGGTGACCACGATGGAGTGGACGGGCGCCAAGTACGCCGACAAGCCGACGGTCGAGGTCCAGGCATGGGTCGACGCCGCTCCGGAGCGGGTCTGGTCGATCGTGTCCGACGTGCGGCTGATGCCGGAAATGAGCCAGGAACTCCAGTCCGCCGAATGGTGCGACGGCGCGGCCGGCGAAGCCACGGTCGGCAGGCGGTTCGTCGGCCACAGCAGGCACGACGCGTTCGGCGAATGGGAGACGACGTCGTATGTCGTCGAGTGTGAGGCGCCGCGGGTCTTCGCCTGGGCGGTGCAGGATCCCGAAACGCCGACCGCGGTGTGGCGCTTCACGCTGGAGCCCGAGAACGGCGGGACGAAGCTCCGGCAGTGGATGCAAATAGGGCCGGGGCGGTCGGGTCTCTCGCTGGCCATCGACCGGATGCCGGATAAGGAGGAGAAGATCGTCTTCGTCCGGCTGCGCGAGTTCGAGAACGCGATGACCGGGACCCTCGCCGCGATCAAGGAGCGCGCCGAGGCGGACGGCGCGTGATGCGGACGGCGACCACGGTCGAAGCGTCCCGCGGCTGGCGGGAGACGCTGGATTTCGTGCTGGAGGCCGAAAAGCTCGGTCTCGACGAATGCTGGGTCGCCGAGGCGTGGGGTTCGGACGCACCGTCCGTACTCGGCTATCTCGCGGCCCGGACCGGGCGGATCCGGCTCGGCTCGGGCATCATCCAGCTCGGCACCCGGACCCCGGTGGCGATCGCGCAGACCGCGCTGACCCTTTCGGAGCTCTCCGGAGGCCGGTTCGTCCTCGGGCTCGGCGCTTCGGGACCACAGGTGATCGAGGGGCTCCACGGGGTTCCGTTCGCCCGGCCGCTGACCCGGATGCGGGAAACGGTCGCGATCATCCGCCAGGCGTTCGCCGGGGAGAAGATCTCTTTCTCCGGCAAGGAATTCGAGATCCCGCTGCCGGGCGAAAGCAAGCCGATGCGGCTGTCGGCGGCGCCGAATCCGGAGATTCCGATCCACCTGGCCACGCTCTCGCCCAAGCTGCTGGAGCTGACCGGCGAGATCGCGGACGGCTGGCTGGGCACCAGTTTCGTCCCCGAGGGCGCGCAGGCCTATTTCTCGCATCTCGACGCGGGTCTCGCGAAAGCGGGCCGAACGCGGGCGGACCTCGAAGTCTGCCAAGGTGCCGAGGTCGCGTTCGCCGCGGACGAGGACGAGTTGCGCGGGATGGTCGCCGGCCGCAAGGCCGAACTCGCGTTCAGCCTCGGCGGGATGGGTTCGGCCAAGACGAACTTCTACAACGACGCCTACAGCAGGCAAGGCTGGGCCGAGGCGGCCGCGGCGGTGCGGGAGCGCTGGCAGTCAGGCGACCGGGAAGGCGCCGCCGCACTGGTGACCGACGAAATGGTGCTCGGCACGACGCTGATCGGCACCGAACCGATGGTCGCCGAACGGCTGCGCGTCTGGCAGGACGCCGGCGTCGACACGGTCCGGCTGTACCCGGCGGGGGAGACGGTCGCCGACCGGCTCACCACCCTCGGCCGCGCGCTGGACCTGATCCGCGCGCTGGGCTGAATGCTCGCGCCGGTTGAGGTGACCGGCCGAGTGCGTCCGGTCCCGCCTGCTCCAAGCGGGTAGAACTTGTTTCACTTTTGCCCGGTGTCCGGAGAACATGACCTCGCTCGATCCCCACGCGAGGAGGATTCATGGGTCCCGATTCCGGTCTGTCCCGGCGCCAGGTCCTGCTCGGCACCGGGCTCGCGCTCGCTTCGGGCCTGCCGTTCGCCGGGACGGCCGGGGCCACCTCCGCGGTGCTCGGCGAGTACGACGTCGTCGTGGTCGGGGCGGGCGCGGCGGGGATGACCGCCGCGCTGACCGCGGCGAAACGCGGGCTCAGCTGCGTGGTGCTGGAGAAGGCGGCGAAGTTCGGCGGTTCGGCCGCCCGGTCCGGGGCGGGGATCTGGATTCCCTGCAACTCGGTGCTGGCCGAGGCCGGCGTCCGGGACTCCCCGGAACAGGCCGCACGGTACTTGGCCGCCGTGGTCGGCCCGTCGATCCCAGCCTCGCGGCAACAGGCCTTCCTCGCCAACGGCCCGGCGATGCTGTCGTTCGTGATGGCCAACAGCCCGCTGCGGTTCCGCTGGATGGAGGGCTACAGCGACTACTACCCGGAGCTGCCCGGCGGGATGCCCGGCGGCCGCTCGATCGAACCCGACGAGCTCGACGGGAACGTCCTCGGCGCCGAACTGGCCAACCTGAACCCGCCCTACCTCGCCACACCCGCGGGGATGGTCGTCTTCAGCGCCGACTACAAATGGCTCGCGCTGGCCGCGGTCAACCCGAAGGGCGCCGCGGTGGCGGCCGCCTGCCTCGCGCGTGGCACGGCCGCCGCCCTCGCCGGGCGGAAACCGCTCACCATGGGGCAGTCGCTGGCCGCGGGACTGCGGGCCGGGTTGCAGCACGCCGGGGTCCCGGTCTGGCTGAACACGCCGTTGACCGATCTCGTCATCGAGAACGGGAAGGTCACCGGGGTGACCGTCGCGGCGGGCGTGGTGAAGGCCCGGCGCGGCGTCATCGTCGGCTCCGGCGGGTTCGAGCACAACGCGGCCATGCGGGCGGAATACCAGCGCCAGCCGATCGGTACACAATGGACGGTCGGCGCCCGGTCGAACACCGGGGACGGGATCCTGGCGGGAAAGCGGGCCGGAGCGGCACTGGACCTGATGGACGACGCCTGGTGGGGGCCGGCTATCCCGCTCCCCGGCGAACCGTACTTCTGCCTCGCCGAGCGGACCCTGCCCGGCGGGCTGATGGTGGACGCCGCGGGCAAGCGATTCGTCAACGAAGCGGCGCCCTACAGCGACGTCGTGCACACGATGTACGACCGGAACCCGACGTCGCCCACCATTCCCGCGTGGCTGGTCGTCGACCAGCACTACCGCAACCGATATCTCTTCCGCGACGTCGCGCCACTGTTGCCGTTTCCCGACGAGTGGTACTCGGCCGGAGCGGTCAAGAAGGCGTGGACCGTGGAGTCGCTCGGCAGCGCGATCGGTGTCCCGCCGCAGGCGTTGCGCGCCACGGTGAACCGGTTCAACGGGCAGGCACTGTCCGGTGTGGACACTGATTTCCGCAGGGGCGCCAGCGCTTACGACCACTACTACACCGATCCGTACGTCCGGCCGAACTCGTGTCTCGCGCCGCTCTGGGAGCCGCCCTTCCACGCCTTCAAGATCGTCCCTGGCGACCTCGGCACCAAGGGCGGGATGCGCACCGACGCGCGGGCACGGGTCCTGCGGGCGGAGGGCTCGGTCATCCCGGGCCTGTACGCCGCCGGGAACGCCAGCGCTGCGGTGATGGGCAACAGTTACGCGGGGGCGGGATCGACGATCGGCCCGGCGATGACCTTCGGTTATGTCGCGGCGAACGATCTCGCGGATCAGCCCGGCTGAGGTCTCATTCGTCTTCGGGCGGCTTGTGCGGCCGAAGTTGCGACGGAATGTAGGGAACGCCGTCCAGGGTGGAGTCGGTGAACCTGATGTCACCGCGTTAAGGTTGACAACATGTCTGAGGTAGCCGAGGGGCGGCAGCGGCGACGGCGAACCGACGCCGACCGCAGTGTCGCTTCGATCCTCGCCGCGGCCAGGGAAGTCCTCGGCACGCAAGCCCAGGCGAGCGTCGAGGACATCGCGAGAGCGGCCGGAGTGAGCAGGCAGACCGTCTACGCGCACTTCAAGACCCGCGAGGCGCTCCTGAGCGCGGTGATCGACGCGGTGTCCGAGGAGGCCGCGAACGAGATGGCCGCCGCGCGACTCGACGAGGGTCCCGCGGCCGACGCCATGCTGCGCCTGCTCGACGTCGGCTGGCAGATGTTCCGGCGCTACCCGCGGTTGCCCGCCGGTGCCGCCGAAGAGAACGACCCCGAAGCCGACCGGGACCGTCATTCGGCGGTGGCCGATCACCTGGACCGGCTGCTCACCCGGGGCAAGGAATCGGGGGAGTTCGACCAGGAACTCGCGAATCCCTGGCTCGTCAACGCGATCGTGGCGCTCGGTCACGCCGCCGGCCACGCCGTGGACGCGAAGCAGCTGACGCTCGAAGGCGGCGTCGACGCGCTCGCCGAGAGTGTGCTGCGGCTCTGTGGTGCCGCTCGGCGGGACTGACGGACACGGAACGCCCCGAAGCGCTCACGGCCGGTTCCGCACCCGTTAAGGTGAGGCGTTCGCGTGGCATCAAGGGCTGGGGGGTCCGCCATGATCATCAAACGTGCCTATCACCACGGGGATCTTCGTCGTGCGCTCGTCCTCGCCGCACGGGAGCTCCTCGTCGAACGAGGTCCGGAGGGAGTGAGTCTGCGCGCGGCGGTCGCGAAGGTGGGTGCGTCGACCGCGGCGCCGTACCGGCATTTCCGCGACAAGGACGCGCTGCTGGTGGCGGTCGCGCTGGAGGGGCACGCCGAAGTGCAGGACCGCCTGCGGGCCTGCGGCGCCGGGACGGTGACCGCGCTCGGCCGGTCCTATCTCGGCTTCGCCCTGGAGAATCCGGCGCTGTACCGCTTGATGGCGGGCGCCGGGATCGGTGACCGCGCCGCCTATCCGGAACTGGCCGAGGCGCACCGGGTGACCTGCGCGGTGCTGGCCGACGGGGTGGGGGAGCGGACCGATCCGGACGGTTTCGCCGTCACGCTCTGGTGCCTGCTCCACGGGCTGGCCACGCTCGTGATCGACGGCCACGTCGAGCGCGAAGCCGCGGTCGCGGAAGTGGAGCGCAGCCTCGGGCTGCTGGTCAATTAGACGAGGGGTGTGGGAAAACAGGGACGTTGAACGTCTCTGTTTTCCCACCCCCCTCACCCCGCGGTGACACTCACGCGCCCTACCGTCGGTTCAGCCGATGGACGGGATGAAGGTCGGCAGCCGCCGCACCTTCGTGTCCTGTTCGAACGCGTAGGCGATGGCCAGCAGCGACGGTTCGCTGAACCGCCCGCCCATGATCGACAGACCCAGCGGCAACGGTCCGGCGTACGCCATCGGCACGGTCATGTTGGCGTAGCCCGACACGGCCGCCGGGCCGGACGAGTCGATCAACAGCGCGCCGTCACCGACCCCGAGCTGCGTCTTCCACGCGGCGTTGTTCGTCGGCGCCACGATCGCGTCGAGCTTCTCGCCGCGCAGCGTTTCGTCGAGGCCCCGCCGGGCGGCGCTCGTCGCCGCTTCCCGCATCGCGCGATACGCCGGATCGGTGAGATCGCCGGTGGTCGCCTGCGACCGGTCCCACAGATTGTGGGTCCAGTACGGCATTTCGATCGCCGCGTGGTCCAGGTTGTACTGGATCAGCCCCGCCAGGTCGGCGGGATGCTTGCCACCGGTCGAAGCGAGGTAGGCGTTGATGTCGTGCTTGAACTCGGTCCTGATCGCGGGGAACTCGTTGGCCGCGATGACGTCCAGATAGGGGATGGTGATCTCGACGGTGGTCGCGCCGAGCTTCCGGAGCCTGCTCAACGCCTGCTCGAACGCCGCCTTCGTCGTGTCGTCCGGTGTGTAGACCTCGCGCCAGACGCCGATGCGCTTTCCACGCAAAGCGTTGGGGCGCAGGAACCGCGTGTAGTCGTCGAGTGACTGCCGGGCGGCGTCGACGGTGATGGGGTCACGACGGTCGGCCCCGTTGAGGGCGGCGAGCAGGATCGCGGCGTCGACCACGTTGCGCGCCATCGGGCCCGCCGTGTCCTGCTGTTTCGACACCGGCACGATCCCGCTGCGGCTGACGAGCCCGAGGCTCGGCTTGACGCCGACGATGCCGTTGGCGCCGGACGGGCAGCTGATGGAACCGTCCGTCTCGGTCCCGACGGCGACGGTCGCCAGGTGTGCGGCGACGGCCACACCCGGGCCGGACGAGGAGCCGCACGGGTTGCGGTCGAGGACGTAGGGGTTGGCGGTCTGCCCGGCGAGCGGGCTCCAGCCGTTCGACGAGCTGGTGGAGCGGTAACTCGACCACTCCGACAGGTTGGCCTTGCCGAGGATGACCGCCCCGGCCTCGCGCAGGTTTTCGACCACTCCGGCGTCGCGGTAGGGACGGGATTCCAGCAGTGCCGTCGAGCCCGCCGTGGTCGGTTGCCGGTCCGCGGTGTCGATGTTGTCCTTGAGCAGCACCGGGATGCCGTCCATGGGCCCCTTCGACCGGTGCCGGTGCCGCCGCGCGTCACTGTCCGCGGCGAGCCGCAGCGCATCCGGGTTCGTGCTGAGTACCGCGTGGAGCGTCGGGTTCAGCTTGCGGATCCGCTGCAAGTAGAAAGCGGTCAGTTCGACCGAGGAAAGCCGCCCGGAGCGCATCGCCCGCTGCAGGTCGGGGATCGTCGCCCGCTCCAGGTCGATCCCGGCCACCACGGGGCGGCCGGAAGGCCCCGTGGCCCACGCCGGGACGGCCGTGGTGGCCGACGCCGCCGACACCATGACGAGAAACGCGGCGACGGCCACGCCACGCGTTCTCCAGGAATGTCTTTTCAAGGAATTCCCTCCTGTTCGAAAGAATTCCTGAACAGTACGGGCGCGGCAGTGATTCGGAACCGGCTCCGAAAAGCGGGAAACGGTGAATTGATCGCCGCGCGGCCGCCCGTCCGGTACGCGATCGGTCACGCAAACAGTCTGCGGGGCAACGGTGACCGTGATTTCGGCACTGGGTGGCGCCGGTCGCGGACGCACGGTGAGGGGATATCCGTGATTCCGTCGGAAATATTCCGCCTGCTTTCGGTGGGGCAACGGTTTTCGCGTTGATCGCGGATTGTTCGCGGTTCGCCGATCATCCGGCCCGGTTCCGCCGTGAGCATTCGGCGAGCGCGGCGCCGAAGGACCGTGCGGTGCTCGTCAGCCCGGCCACCGCGGAAGCCGGGTCGCGGCGGGCGGGCAGGACGGCGGCGAGCGCCGCGCCGACCCGGCCGTCCGGGGTCCTGATGCCGACGGCGGCGCAACAGAGTCCTTCTGTGATCGTCTCCGATTCGGCCGCGTATCCGGCCGTGCGGATCTCCAGCGCGTCCGTGTCCGGTTCGGCGAGTGCGGGGTGATGGGCGGCGAGGAGCCGCCCGGCGGCGGTCCCCGGCGGAAGCGGGCGGCCCGGGCAGACGGGGACGTCGTCGGCGGGAAGGACGGCGCCCGCGGCGACCAGCGCGCGACCTTCCCTCGGGACCACGAGCACCAGGCTCGCGCGCATCCGCGCCGAAAGCGACGGCAGCCGTTCCTTGGCCAGGTCCCGGAGTTCGGGCTGCCAGAACCGCCCGAGGCGGAATACTCGCGAACCGATCCGGTAGCCGCGGCCGGCCCGTTCGACCGCGCCGAGGTCGGCCAGTTGGTCCAGGAGCCGGTGCACGGTGGTCTTCGGCAGCCCGGTGGCCCGCACGAGCTGGGTCAGCCCGGCCTGCCCGCCGTGTTCGTCGAGTGCTTCGAGCAACGCGAACGCGCCTTCGAGCACACCGCGTCCGCCGAGGGGTTCACGCATCGCCGCCCTTCCCGGAAAAGGTCACACCGGAGAAGTAAAGTGCGCCCCCGGCAGGCCGGGATACGAACTTTCGGGCAGCCGATGGGGTGGCGTTCCGCTGAACGGCCCATCCGCGGACGTGACCGACACCGCGCAGCGAACCACCCTGCCGGGTCCGGCCTCCCGGCGCGTTCCTGGCATGCTGGCAAGGTTCGTGCGAACACCACAGCTCCCAGGGGGACGTCGATAATGGAGGAGATCCGCCGCCTCGCCGACCGGTTCGATCTCATCGAGCCCGTCGGTGGTGGCTCCATGGGCACCGTGTGGCGGGCGCGCGACGAGAACCTGGAGCGCACGGTCGCGATCAAGGAACTCCTTCTGCCGCACGGAGCAGGGGAGCAGAAGGCCGACGAGGCCAAGAACCGCGCACTGCGCGAGGCGCGCATCGCCGCGCGGTTGGTGCATCCGCACGCCATCACCGTCTTCGGCGTGATCGACGAGCAGGACCGCCCGTGGATCATCATGGAGTACCTGCCCTCGACCAGTCTCGCGGACAAACTGCGCGAAGGGCCGATGGAGGTCGAAGACGTCATCCGTCTCGGCATCCAGCTGTGCTCGGCGCTGGCGGCCGCGCACCGGGCGGGCATCGTCCACCGCGACATCAAGCCCGGCAACGTCCTGCTCGGCGAAGACGACACCGTCAAGATCACCGACTTCGGGATCTCGCGGGCGATGGGCGACGTCCAGCTCACCGCGACCGGTGAGATCTCCGGGACACCGGCGTTCCTGGCGCCGGAGGTGGCCCGCGGCGAGGACGCCACATCCGCCTCGGACGTGTTCTCGCTCGGCGCGACGCTTTACACCGCGCTCGAAGGCGGCACGCCGTACGGCACGGCCGAGAACCCGATCGCGTTGCTGTACCGCGCGTCGAGTGGTGAGATCACCCCGCCGGCCAAGTCGGGAATCCTAACGCCGCTGCTGAACCGGCTCCTCGACGTCCGGCCGGACAGCAGGCCGACGATGGCCGAGACCGAGCGGGAACTGCGGGCGCTCGCGGCGGGGGAGCCGACGACGCTCGTCGCCGAAGAACCGCCGCCGAAGGCGCGCAAGGGAATGCTGATCGGCGTGATCGCCGTGTTCCTCGTGCTCGCGGCGGCCGCCGCCGCGGCCGTGGTCGTGGTGCTCAGCCGCGAGGACGAGACCCCGTCCGGCCAGGCGCCGCCGCCGGCCTCCCAGTCGCAGCCCGCCGTCCCGACCACGTCAGAGCCGGTCGCGCCGCCGCCTTCGCCGTCTTCCGCGCCGCCCTCGACTCCGTCTTCGTCTTCGTCATCCTCGTCCGCACCGCCTCCGGCGCAGACGCCGGGGCAGGCGCTCGCGGCGTACTACGCGTTCATCCCGGGGAACCTCGAGGCCGGGTTCGCGACGTTGACCGACAACTTCAAGCAGAACAGGAAGCAGAGCTTCGAGCGGTATTCGAGCTACTGGAAGCAGTTCAGCGCGGTGACCGTGTCGAACGTGACCGAATCCGGCAACACGGTGTCGGCGACGCTCACCTACGTGCGGGCCTCCGGTGGGACCACGACGGAGAGGGAGACCTTCGTCCTGGTCCAGCAGGGCGGCCGATATCTCATCGACTCCCAGCGGGCAGGCTGAGTTTCCCGGCGAGGCGCTGGAGCCAGGCCTCGACCTCTTCGGGGGAGCGGTCCGGGAGGCCGAAGATCGTCTCGGTGACCCCGGCCGCCTCCAGCCCGGCCAGGTTCTCCGGATCCGGGCGGACGCCGAGCGCCGAGATCTCCGGCTCGCCGGCGCGGCCCTCTTCGCGCCAGATCTCGCGTAGCCGCCGGGCTTTGTCCTCGATGCCGGTGTCGCCGGGTGTGGTGAGCCAGCCGTCAGCCGACTTCGCGATCCAGCGGAACGTCTTCTCCGTCGCGCCCGCACCGACGATCACGGGGATATGCGCTTGAGCCGGTTTCGGCCACGCCCAGCTGGCGCCGAACGACACGAACTCTCCCGCGTACGAAGCTTCGTCCTGTGTCCACAGCGCGCGCATCGCTTCCAAGTACTCGCGCAGGACCGTCCGCCGTTTGCCGCCCGGGACGCCGTGATCGGCGAGTTCGTCGACGTTCCAGCCGAAGCCGACGCCGAGGGTGACCCGCCCTGCCGAGAGGTGATCGAGGCTGGCGATCGTCTTCGCCAGCGTGATCGGATCGCTCTCGACCGGGAGGGCCACCGCCGTCGCGAGGCGGATCCGGGAGGTCACCGAGGCCGCCGTGGCCAGCGCGACCCACGGATCCAGCGTGCGCAGGTAACGGTCGTCGGGGAGCGACGAGTCGCCGGTGCGCGGATGCGGAGCCTCCCGTTTGACCGGGATGTGCGTGTGTTCCGGCACGTGGAAGGTGTCGAAGCCCGCGGCTTCGGCCGCCCGCGCGGCGGCCGCCGGACTGATACCCCGGTCACTGGTGAACAGCACGATCCCGTGTCTCACAACCGGTCACGCTATTAGAACGTGTTTCAGTTCGCAACCGTGGCGTGCAGGGTGACCGGCAAGGCGTTCAGCCGCCAGGTGCCCGGGTCCGGGATCCGGAGCAGGCCGTCGGCGAGTACCAGGTCGGGGAACCTGCGCAGCAGGGCGGTGAGCGCGACCTCGGCCTGAACCCTGGCCAGGGAAGCGCCGAGGCAGAAGTGCGGCCCGTGGGCGAAGGCGAGATGCCAGGCGGGGCCCGCCGCGCGCCGGATGTCGAAGACGTCCGGGTCTCCGAATGCCCTCGGGTCCCGGTTCGCCGCCGCGATCGCAACGGTAACAGGTTCTCCTTCGGGGATGAGGACATCGCCGATCCGGACGTCCGTGGTGGCGAACCGGGGGATCGTCAGCAGCTGGGGGCTCTGCCAGCGCATCACCTCCTCGACCACGCCGGGCATGAGCGCGGGGTCTTCGCGCAGCGCGGCCAGCTGTCCGGGATGGGACAGCAGGATTTCGACGGCGTTGGCGATGAGGTTGCCGGGCACCTGGCCGCCGAGCACGAGTTGCCAGACCAGGGCGACCAGTTCGGTTTCGCTGAGCCTGTCGCCGTCTTCGGCCTGGATCCGGAGCAGTTGCGAGACGACGTCCTCACCCGCGTGGAGTTTCCGGTCCGCGATGGCGGCGAGCGCGCCCTCGACGATCCCGGGGACCGCTTTCGCGAGTCCGGCGCCGTCGCCCGCCGAGACCAGCGCGCCGTATTCGCGCCACCGCGGGCGGTCGGCCGCGGGGATGCCGACCAATGCGCAGATCACGTCGACCGGCAGGGGCCGGGCGAAGGCGGAGACCAGGTCGATCCGGTCTTCCCCGGCGAGTTCGTCGAGAAGGTCGTCCGCGAGCCGCTCGATCCCCGGGCGGAGGGCCCCCGCCTTGCGCGGGGTGAAGGCGGGGGCGACGAGCCGCCGGAGCCGGAGGTGTTCGGGGCCCTCGACCTCCTGCATCGTCCGCATGTACGGGCGACAGTGATCGGGGATGTCCATGCGCTGGTAGCTGTTCGCGCTCAGGGCGAACCGCGGATCGCTCAGCATCTTGCGCGCCTCTTCGTGGCGCAGCACCGCCCACATGGAGAACCCGGGTGCGCTGAGCTTGGCGATCGGGGAGCGCTCGCGGGCCGGTCCGTAGGCGGTGAACGGGTCACGGAGGACCTCGGGGTCGGTCAGGAGGATCTCGGGAACGTCGGACAAGGCGGGTCTCCCAGTTCGGATGTTCAAATCAGATGTTCTCATCATCTGAATGGTCAAGGTATCTTGATCCGGGTCCGAGGGCAACGTGCTGGCTGACGGGAGGCCGATGGTCCGGCTGAGCAGGGCGGAGACGCAGGAGCGCAATCGCGCGAAGGTGCTGGCCGCCGCGCGAGACGAGTTCGCGCAGCAGGGCTTCCGCGACGCCAAGATCGACGTCATCGCCGAGCGGGCGGAGCTCACCCGCGGCGCGGTCTACTCGAACTTCCCGGGAAAACGCGCCCTGTACTTCGCCGTCTTGGCCGAGCTGGCCGAACAGTCCGCGGGCGCGCCGCACGCGGCGCCTGGCGAGACGATCGAGGGCGCGCTGGGCGCACTGGCCAGGTCGCGAGTGGCCGCGTTTCCCCTGGACGACGAGCAGGCAGGCCTCGTGCGCGACCTGATACCGGAGGTGCTCGCTGATGAGCGCGTCCGGCGGCCGTTCGCCCAGCTGGTGAAGCTCAACGGGCTGTTGCTGGGCCTCGCGCTGGAGCGGCTCGACCCGCCGGAGCGCCCGCCGGGATCGCCGATCCCGCGCCGGGTCCGGCTCGCGGAGACCGTGCTGACGACGCTGCACGGCGCCGGCCAGCTGGCGGCCGCCGCGCCGGGGCTTGTCGAACCCTTCGACGTCGTGAGCGCTTGCGAACGGCTTGCTGGGCTGGCCCTCAACGACTGGTGGGCGCCACCGGTGATCGTGCCCGCGGCACAGGCGGCCGACCGGCCGTGGTCACCGCCCGAGGGCCTCGACCTCGTGCGCGCCGAATCCTTCGTACCCGCCGATGGCGTGGTCGCCCTCCTGGGCACGCATCGGCTGGCCGCCGCGGAAGAGGCCGTCCGGGCTCACAACGGCGATGTCACCGTCGTCGTCGTGACCAGCGAGCCCGCCGAGCTGGTGCCGTTGACCCGGCTGATCGTCGCGGAAGTGTGCGGCGGACTACGGCAGGCCTTCCCTCGGCCGTCCTGGCCGCGACTGCGCGTGGTGTGCGACGCGACCGGGACACTGGCCGCGGCCGCGGGGGTGCTCGCGGTCAGTGACGAGACCGAGGTCGCGATCCGCGTCGAACGAGGGCGGATCGTCGCCACCGCGGACGGGCGCGGCGCGGGACACGCCGTCTCGGGCGAGGTGTCCCGTGTGGACAGCGCCTAGACCGTGTCCGTGTGCCGGATCCGGTACACCTGAAGGCGCAGCCCGTAGTACTTGTCGGTTTCCCCGACCCAGACCATCCCGAGCCGTTTCGCGGTCGCGATGGCGCGCACGTTGTTCGGCCGCGCGACGGCGAAGAGCTCGTCCGTGTCCTGGGTGAACGCCCAGCCGATCAGCGCGCGGGCGGCCTCGGAGGCGTAACCCTCGCCCCAGGCGTCCGGATGCAGCTGCCAGCTGATCTCCAGGTCCTCTTCGAACGGTGGCAGCAGGTGGATGCCCAGCCCGCCGACGACCACGCCGTCCTCCTTGCGCTGCACCGCCCATCTCCCGCGCGGCGGCACGAGATTCGGCTGCGCCTGTTGCCAGGCCTGCAGAACCGAACGCATGGCCGCGGCGTCGGTCACCCGGTCCATCGCCGGGGTGAGCCATCGGGTCACGTCGGTGGTGCCGTAGATCGCCAGCGCGGCTTCGGCGTCGTCCTCGGACCACTCGCGGACGACGAGCCTTTCGGTGGTCAAGTCCATAACAGAACGTTACGCGCACAGATGGGTTCATGGGGTGTCCGGATCATGACAACTCGGCAACCCGGCGTACCTTGGCGGCATGCGCGCCGACGCCTCGACGACCCCCGAACAGGCCTGCCCGATCGCCCCGGTGGTCGACCTCGTCTTCAGCCGCTGGACCACGCCGATCCTGTGGGCGCTCAACGAATTCGGCAGGCAGCGGTTCGTCGAACTCGAGCGGCGCATCGGTTCGATCACGCCGAAGGTGCTGACGCAACGGCTGCGGCAACTGGAACGCGACGGCCTGCTCACCCGGACCTATCACGCCGAGGTGCCGCCCAGAGTCGAGTACGAGATCAGCGACCTGGGCCGGAGCCTCGCCCCGCTTTTCGCGACCCTCGCGGACTGGTCGACGGAGAATCTGCCGAAGGTGGAAGAGGCCCGGTCGGCCTACGACTCGGGTGGTTGAGCAGGTCGCCGCCGCGAAGCGGTGACTCGCTCGAACGGACGACACGCGTGACTGCACGGACGACACGCGTGATTGGACGGACGACACGCGTGTCTGCACGGATGACTCGCGGCGGAGCCCGCTCACGGGTGTGTCGTCCATCTGGTCACGCGAGTCGTCCGCGGGATCACGCGAGTCGTCCGGCCAATCACGCGAAACCTCAGGCATCGGGAACGCCGGCTTCCTTGCTGACCCGCTGAGGCTTTCACCTCGCCTGGCGTGGAGGTTGCGAAAGCCACTTTCGCAACCTTCAACGTTGCGAAAGTGGCTTTCGCAACGCCCCCCGCCTGGGGCCCAGGAGGTGCCCGCTGGAGAGACAGGGGCGCGAGACCGATCGCTTTCTTGACCGTTCGGTCCAGATTCGGCTAGGCTTCTCTCGTGTCCCGGGTGAAGGAATTCGACGTCGACGCGGCCTGCGAAGCTGCGCTGGAACTGTTCTGGCGGCAGGGGTACGAGGCCACCTCGGTCAGTGACCTGATCGCCGAGCTCGGTATCGGCAAGGCGAGTCTCTACGCCACGTTCGGCACCAAGCACGAGCTGTACCTCACGGCCTTGAAGCGCTACATCGCCCGAGGCGACCAGCGGTTCGTCGAGGATTTCGCCGGGCCGGGTCCTGCGCTCGCGGGCGTGCGGCGGCTCATTGACCGCTATCTCGCCGAAATACTGGGCGAGTCGGGGCGTAAGGGCTGCTTCGTGGTCAACGCCGCCATGGAGATGATGCCGAAGGATCCCGAGGTCGCGCGGGTCGTCGAGCGCAGCTGGGACGCGCTCGAACTGGCCGTGCGGATGGCGTTGAGCCGCGCGAAGGCGCAGGGCGAACTCGACGCCGGCGCGGACCCGGAAGAGCTGGCCGGCTTCCTGCTCACCGTCCTGCAGGGCATGCGGGTGCTGGGCAAGGGGCCGGATCCCGCGGCGCGGGTCAGGGCGACCGCGAAGCAGGCCATCGCGGTGCTCGAAGCCGCTCGCACACACTCATAATGGAACGATCGGACCAGAAAGTGGTAACTACTGTGGGGACACGATTCAGCGGCAAGGTCGTCCTGGTCACCGGCGGAGGCTCCGGAATCGGCCGCGCTACGGCGGCCGCCTTCGCGCGCGAAGGCGCTCAGGTCGTCGTTTCCGGGCGGGACGCTGAGAAGCTGCGTCAGACGGTGAAGGAGATCGAGGCCGACGGCGGTGCGGCCGACGCGGTGACCGCCGACGTGAGTGCCGGCCCCGAAGTCGAGCGTCTCGTCGCCGAGACCGTGCGGCGGCACGGCAAACTCGACATCGCGTTCAACAACGCCGGTGTGCTCGGCAGCCCCGCGCCGGCGGCGGACCTGGACGAAGAGGACTTCGATGCCGTCGTGCGAACGAATCTCACGGGCACGTGGCTGTCGATGAAGCACGAGATCGCTCAGATGCGGGCGGGCGGCGGGGGAGTCATCGTCAACATGGCCTCCAACATCGGCTCGCACACCCGCCTGCCGGGAATGGCCGCCTACGCCGCTTCGAAGGCGGCCGTGGACGTGCTGACCCGGACCGCCGCCCGCGACCACATCGGCGAGGGCATCCGGATCAACGCGGTCAGCCCCGGCGCCACCGACACGGGGATGTCGTTCCGGCCCGGCGAATCCGAGGCCGACCGGGCCGAACGGCTCGGTTCGGTCATCCCGCTCGGCCGGATCGGCGCGGTCGAAGAGATCGCCGCGGCGGTCCTCTGGCTGGCTTCGGACGACTCCGCGTACGTCGTGGGGCACGACATCGTCCTCGACGGTGGCGTCAGCGCGTGAATCTCAGCGGCGCAAGGGCAGCAGCTCCTGCATCTTCGTCTTGATCCCCTGTGTCACCAGGTGCCAGGCGTCGGGCTCACCCTTCAGGACGGCTTCGGTCATGGCCTTCACCTGCTCGAAGGTGGCGTGCGGCGGAATCGGCGGCACCTCGGGATCGCAGCGGACGTCGAGCACCGTGGGCACGTCGGCCGACAGAGCAACGTCCCACGCCTCGCCGAGCTGGGCGGGATCGTCGACGGCGATCCCGCCGAGGCCGATCTCCAGCGCGAAGTCCGAATAGGACACTTCCGGCAGGCTCTGCGACGGCTCGAACTTCGGCGAGCCGCCCATCGCCCGCAGTTCCCAGGTGACCTGGTTCAGATCGCCGTTGTGGAAGACGCAGACGACGCAGCGCTGATCGGCCCACAGTTCGCGGTAGCGGGCGATGGTCAGCAGTTCCGCCATCCCGTTCATCTGCATCGCGCCGTCGCCGACCAGGGCGATCACCGGCCGGTCGGGATGGGCGAACTTCGCGCCGATCGCGTACGGGACGCCGGAGCCCATCGTCGCGAGGGTGCCGGAGAGCGTGCCCCGCATGCGGCCGCGCATCCGGAGGTTCCTGGCGTACCAGTTGGTGGCCGAACCGGAGTCGGCGGTGACGATGGCGTCCTCGGGGATCCGCTCGGACAGCTCGTGCACGATCCGCATCGGATTGACCGGGTTCGCGTCCAGCATCGCCTGGCGGGTCAGGGTCTCTTGCCATTCGCCGACGTTCTTCTCGATTTTTTCGCGCCAGCCGCGCTCGGTTTTGCGCTCCAGCAACGGAATCAGCTGCTGCAGCGTGCCCTTCGCGTCGCCGAGAAGGTTCACCTCGGTCGGATACCGCAGGCCGAGGAAGCGGGGATCGATGTCGATCTGGACCGCGCGGGCCTGCCCGAATTCCGGCAGGAACTGCGCGTACGGCATATTCGAACCGACGATCAGGAGCGTGTCGCAATCCCGCATCATCTCGTACGTCGGCCGCGTGCCGAGCAGGCCGATGGAGCCGGTGACGTACGGCAGGTCGTCGGGGAGGACGTCCTTGCCCAGCAAGGCTTTCGCCACTCCGGCGCCGGTCAGTTCGGCGACCTCGCGCAACTCGGTGACGGCGTTGCGCGCGCCCTGCCCGAGCAGGATCGCGACCTTCTCACCCGCGTTCAGCACCTCCGCCGCGCGGGCGACCTCTTCCGAGGGCGGGATGACACTGGCCCGCGGATGATCGGGCGGGGAGGACGGCACGTGCTTGAACTCGTGCCGCGGCGGCTGATAGGTCTCCTCCTGAAGGTCCGCGGGGATGATCAGCGCCGTGGGCGCGCGCTGCGCGATGGCCGTGCGGAGGGCACGGTCGAGCGCGTTCGGCAGCTGTTCGGGGACGTTCACCTCCACGAGGTACTCGCTCGCGACGTCCTTGAACAACGCCTGCAGATCCACCTCCTGCTGGTAACTGCCGCCCATCGCGCTGCGCGCCGTCTGCCCGACGATCGCCACCACCGGCACGTGGTCGAGTTTGGCGTCGTAGAGACCGTTGAGCAGGTGGATCGCCCCCGGACCGGACGTCGCCATGCAGACACCGGGCCGTCCGCTGAGTTTCGCGTAGCCCACGGCCGCGAACGCCGCCATCTCCTCGTGCCGCGTCTGCACGAAACGAGGCTTGTTCTCCGCCGCGCCGAACGCGCTCACCAGCCCGTTGATCCCGTCCCCGGGATAGGCGAAGACCTGCTCCACGTCCCATTCGCGCAGCCTGGTCAGAACATGGTCCGCAACGGTTTCGCTCATGGTCGGCGGATACCGCCGCCCTCCGGCGGCTAAACGTCCTCGAGGATCTTGGTGATCCCCGCGACGACGTCCGGATGCCCGAGCGGCAGCGGTGGCGGGACCCGGTTGTACGGCTCACCGGTGCTGTGGGGGAGCACGTCCACGGCGGTTCCGGACGAACGCACCCGTTCGGCGAGTCCGGACGACTCGTCCGGCACCGGGTCGACGAGCAGGACATGGGACGCGGCGCCGGGGTGGCGTTCGGCCAGCCGCAGCGCGTCCGCGGCCGCGTCTCCGGCGGCCACGACGTCGATCGGCGGGCCACCGGGTTCCGCGTCGCCGAGCACGTCTTCGGCCTGGCTGAGCGCGCCGTCGACCGGCAGCCTGCACCAGATGATCTGACGCTGGGCCGCGAGCGGGCGCCATGTGGCCGGGAGTTCACCGTGCTTGCCTTCGCCCGCCGGGTCGAGGACCAGCAGCTTCGCGCCTTCGGGACCGCCGTCGGTGACGACCGAGGGGCCTTCGGCGCGGACGGGATCGGATTGGGCGGTCATGGGCCTCTCTCCTCTAGCAGTTCGTGCGGGGAAGCTCGGGGGAATCCGTGTCCAGCGGCACCGAACCCGAACGGACGAGTCCTAATTGGACTGTCTGCCGCTTCGTCACCGCTTCGAGCGCCCAATCGGTGGCGGTGCGCAGCCGGTTGCCCGGCATGGCCAGCAGATGGTAGCCGCGGGTCACCGCCTTGGCGGCGAACCCGGAAAGCGGGATGTGCAAGGGATTCGCCGCGGCCCGGTGAGCGCCGAGGTCGACGACGAAGCCGAGATCGTGGTGCCGGTAAGTGCCGTGCGAACCATGCCCGAGCGACGCCGCGACGTTCCGCCCGGCGAGTTTGCCCTGGCGTTCGGCGTGCTGGGCCGTCATCGGCGTGTACTCGCCGGGCCTGGTCAGATCCGGAACGGCCGCCGCGTCCCCGCACGCGTAGACGTCGCGCCGTCCGGGAACGTTCAGCTGCGCTGTCACGACGAGCCTTCCCTTGGCCGTCTTCAGCCCCAAGTCCTCGATCAGCGGGTCCGGCCGGACCCCGACGCACCACACGAGAGTGTGGGTCGGCACGGATTCACCGGAGGTCAGCGTGACCCCCGTGTCGCCCGCGTCGTCGAGCGACGTCTTCATCAGCACCTCGACGCCGCGTTCGCGCAGCACCTCGTCCGCCGTGGCGCCGAGCCGCCGGTCGAGTTCCGGCAGGACCCGCTCGGCCACGTCCAGCAGCAGCCACCGGATCTTCTGATCCTTCAGTTCGGGGTGCCGCGCGGCGAGCGCGGCGGTGAACGCCGGCCCCTGCGCGGCGACCTCCGTGCCGGTGTAGCCGGCGCCGACCACGACGAAGGTGCACCGCGCGTCGCGTTCGGCCGGATCCTGTGCCGAGGCGGCGAGTTCTATCTGCCGGGTGACGTGGTCCCGCAGGTAGAGGGCTTCGGGCAGGCCGCGGAAACCATGGGCGTACTCGGGCACGCCGGGGATCGGCAGCAGCTTGTTGACACTGCCCGCGGCGAGCACGAGCCGGTCGTAGCCGAGGGAGCGCTCGCGGCCCTCGGGGTCGGTGTAACTCACGCTGCGGTCATCGAAATCGACGGATTTGGCGGTGCCGAGCACCAGGCGCACACCGCGCAACGTGCCGGGGATGGACACCGAAATCCGCCGCGGTTCGAGGATCCCGGCGGCGACTTCGGGGAGCAGGGGGAGATAGAGGAAGTAGTCGGTCGGGTTCAGGACGACGACTTCCGTGTCGTCCCCGACCGACTTGAGGAGGGTCTTGGCCGCGTTGTAGCCGGCGAACCCGCCTCCGACGATCACCACGCGCATGGTCAGTCCTCCGTGGGCCAGTCGCCGGTCGCCTTGCGGTAGCCGACCGCGCCCGCCCGTTCGGTGGCGGCCTTCACCGCGCCGAAGATCGCGCCCTGCGCGGCGGCCGCGACGATCACCTGGGTCCAGGTGAAGTCCCGGTCGGTGGCGTCCGGCGCTTCTTCTTCGCCGCTCACGCGTTTCCAGATCTGCCTGAACGCGATCCCGGCGAGCACGCCGCCCGCGGCGCTCACGACCATACTGAGCGGCTTGTAGAGAACCTTGTTCACGATGAAGACCTCTTTCGCATGATCAGCCGGATGGTGACGAGCAACGCCAGGAGCCCGGCGAAGATCGGCACGGGGTTCGCGCGGACGACTTCGGTGCCCTGACG
Source organism: Amycolatopsis lurida (assembly GCF_900105055.1). Lineage (NCBI taxonomy): Bacteria > Bacillati > Actinomycetota > Actinomycetes > Pseudonocardiales > Pseudonocardiaceae > Amycolatopsis > Amycolatopsis lurida. Next base: position 784,906 of record NZ_FNTA01000004.1, on the reverse strand, counting down.
GAACTTCTGCGCCGCGGGCTCGGAGACCTTCTCGGAGATCTTGGCGCTCGCCTCGTCGACCTTGGCGTCGAGGTTGTCGTTGACCCTCGCCTTGACGTCCATCTTCTTGCCCAGCGCGTCGAGGGTCTCGGTGAGTTCCTCCCGCGTCACGTCGCGATCGGCGCGGGCTTCTTCGGCGTTCTTGGGGAAATCGCTCATGACCGCACTCCTTGCTTGACGGTGTCGACGTCCTCACGGACACCTGCGATGGCCTCTTCCGGCACCGGCGGTGTCGCGCTGGAGACCTCCTTCTTACCGACGATGGCCGAAAGGCCGGCGATCAGCAGCAGCGCCGCGCCCGTCACCACGGCCGCGAGCCACGCGGGCATCACCAGCGCGAGTGCCAGCACCACCGCGGCGATCAGGGTCGCCAGCCCGAAAAGGGCGAAGACACCCGCGGCGCCGAACAGTCCGGCGCCGAAGCCCATCTTCTTCCCTTTGCGCTGCAACTCGAACACGGCCAGCCGCATCTCGTCACGGACGAGGTGTTTGACCTCGTCGCTGAGATCGGAAACCAGTTCGCCGACCGACTTTTCCGCGGACGGCTTCCGGTGGGACTCTTCGATCATGGGGCACCTCCTCGGAGCGTTCTGCCCGCCGGGTACCCGGCGGCCCGGCAGGTCAATCACAGCGTGTTTCGCCCCGCTGAGCGCCGGGTAGCCGGAGAGTGCCGGCTCGAAAAGCACCCAACCGACAGGAGGATGCATGAGCACGATCACCGAAATGGTGGACGTCGAAGTCCCGGTGAAGACCGCGTACAACCAGTGGACTCAGTTCGAGAGCTTCCCGCAGTTCATGGAAGGTGTCGAGGAGATCCGCCAGATCGACGCGACTCACACCCACTGGGTGACCAAATTCGGTGGGGTGAGCCGGGAATTCGACGCGACGATCACCGAACAACATCCCGACGAGCGGGTCGCGTGGACCTCGGACTCCGGTCCCGACCACGCGGGCGTCATCACGTTCCATCGCCTGGGCGACAACAAGACCCGGGTCACGGCGCAGATGGAGATCGATCCGGAAGGTTTCGCCGAGAACGTCGCCGACAAGCTCGGCGTGCTCGACCGCCGGGTCAAGGGCGACATGAAGCGGTTCAAGGAGTTCATCGAGAGCCGCGGGCACGAGTCCGGCGCCTGGCGCGGTGACGTGGACCGTCCCGGCAGCTGACCAGTACCCGGGACCTCCCCTGGAAGACGGCGTTTTCCTGGGGGAGGTCCCGGGTATCTCCTGGGGTGAGGTCCATTACGAAGGGAGCGTTCCGGCATGACTACCAACGCATACGTGGCCTTCCTCGTCATCGGGGTGGCGCTGGTCATGCTCGACGGTCTGATCATCTACCAGAGCGGTAAGCGCTACCTGCGAGGTTCCCACGGCGATCCGGCCGCGGGCGCTTCCATGACGTGGCTAGTGACGGTGCTGTTCCATCTCGCGACGCTGGGCGTTTTGGCGCTGCTGTCGACCGTCGACATCGGGGGCAGCGACCTTCCTGGTGTGGTGGGCAGGCTGGGTGTGCTGCTGCTGGTTCTGGCCATCGCCCACGCGATCACGCTCAGTGTGCTTTCGCGAATCCGTGGTGAGCAAGAGGCCGAAGCGGTCATCAACCGGCCGAGGCGGGTCGAGCCCGAGCAACGGGGCACGACGGTGACGCCGGTGCCCGGGCAGGACGGCCGTTACCCGGCCGCGAGCCCGTCCATCGAACAGCAGGCGCCGTACACGACGCCGTAGGAAATCGAGTGCTGGCAGGAGGTTTCGCCGTGCACGAGATCGACGACGAACTGTGGGACGAATTCCATCGCGTGGTCAACATGACTTCGCGGGAACTGGCCGACTGGCTGCGCACGAGGTCGGCCGACGACGAGGACGAAGCACTTCCGGACCAGGCGGGTACGCCGACCGGGCGGCATGTGCTCGGCATCCTCGGCAAGCGCCGGACCGACCTCACCGCCGAGGACGAGCGGGTGATGCGCTCGGTCGTCCGGCGCGTCGGGGACGAGCGGCGTGACGACCTCGAACCCGTCGCGGGCCAGGCGCACTGGCGGCACAAGCTGATGTCGATGGGGCACGACCCGCTGAAACCCGTGTGACCGAAGATACGTGAAGGCCCCCTTCACTGCGCTGGACGCAGTGAAGGGGGGCCTTCACGTACTTGCCGACACGCGTGATCGAAGGCGTAACTCGCGTGATCAGAGACGTAACTCGCGTGTTCGGAGCCGGATGAGGGAGTTACGCCTTGAATCACGCGAGTTACGCCTTCAATCACGCGAGTTCGGCCTCCTTGAGAGACCCGAAGTCCCTCAAGGAGGCCTTCACGAACGTTACTCGGAGAGCTTGCCGCGCAACTGGTCCAGCGTCTGCGACAGGAGCCGCGAAACGTGCATCTGCGAGATGCCGATCCGTTCCGCGATCTGCGTCTGGGTGTAGCCCCCGAAGAAGCGCATCACGAGGATCGCGCGTTCCCGCTTGGGGAGCTCCCGCAGCAGGGGTTGCAGCGCCTCGTGCGTCTCCACCAACGCCATGTCGTGGTCCTCTTCGCCGATCGTGTCGGCGAGGGAGAGGGCCTCGGTGGCGTTGTCGTGCACCGGTTTGTCGACCGACAACGTCTGATACGCCTGGCCGGCGAGCAGTCCTTCCCGCACGTCGTTGACCTCGAGGCCGAGGTATTCGGCGAGTTCGGTGGGAGTCGGCGCGCGGCCGAACTGCTGGGACAACGCGGCCGTGCCCTGGCTGAGCGAGACGTGAAGTTCCTTGAGCCGCCTCGGCACCCGGACGGACCAGCCCGTGTCCCGGAAATGCCGCCGGACCTCGCCCATGATCGTGGGCACGGCGAACGAGAGGAAATCGTGCCCGCGGTCGGGGTCGAACCGGTCGACCGCGTTGATCAGGCCGATCCGCGCCACCTGGACCAGGTCTTCGCGAGGCTCGCCCCGTCCGGAGAACCTGGTGGCGATGTGCTCGGCGAGCGGCAGCAGTTCGGTGACGAGGCGGGCACGCACCTCCCGGCGGCGCGGGGAATCCTCCGGCAGCGACGACAGCTCCTCGAAGAGCGGTTCGCACTGGGCGTAGTCGTCAGCTTGCCGAGTGAGAGTTTTGCGCTCGCCACTCACCCGTCGCTCGTTCCCGGGGCCAAGACGAGGTCGATCGTCGTCGTGCCCCCTGTTTCGCCGGGAATCGGTTCGCACCGCGCCCGCACCGAGTGGGTCAACGTCGTCAAGACGTGCCAGCCGAACGTCGTCTCGCTCGGCAGATAGGGCCGGTTCGTCCGCGTCGAGATCGAGACGGCGATTCCTTCCGGTATCTCGTGAAAGACACAACAAAGAACGGCTCCCAGTTCAGCGGGCTGGACAAGTTGGGAACAGGCTTCGTCGACAGCCATCTTCGCGTCTGAAATGGCGTCCAAGCCGAAGTCCGCACGGGACACCACACCATGGGTGAGCGTGCGGACGAGAGGGATCTGCTCCGCCTCCGCGGGAAGACGAAGCTCGACCCGGTCGGACAGACCGTCCGACTGTGACCGGGTCTGGGGGGTGAGGCCGCCCCGTCCGTGTGCATCCATTACGAAACCCATCCGTCCGTGGCCGTGGGGTGACCGCGGCGGTGCTCCGCCGCGTGACGCGTGATCAACGGCCCAGGGCTCGCTGAAGCTCCTTTTTGGACATCTTCGACCTGCCCTCGACGTTGCGTTGTTTCGCTTCGTTGTAGAGCTGGTCCTTGGTCGGGCCGTTCGGGCCCAACCGGTTTCCCGACCGCTTGCCACCCCGCCGCTGGGGTGACATGTCCTGGACGGACGTGCGGCTGGCCTCGCGTGACTCGCCCGCTTGCGCGCGGTTCTTGTTGACCGTGCGGGCGGCGATCTCCTCGGCCCGGTCGGTGCTCGCGCCCCGCTCCTTCGCCGAGTCCTTGATGTGTTCGTACTGACGTTCTCGTTTGTCGCTCCAAGCCTGCTGCGGCATCGCGGCTCCTTCCTTCCCCCGGTCAGGTACCCCGTTCGATTCGCCGGATAAACGTCCGGTTGATCCCGGCGACGGACGGGTACGCGGGGGGCGACGTGAAGGAGGCTCATATGCGTATCGGCTACACCCTCATGACCGAACAGGCCGGACCGAAAGACCTGGTGGGATACGCCGCCGGAGCGGAGAAGGCGGGGTTCGACTTCGAGGTCATGAGCGATCACTTTTCGCCCTGGCTGGACGAGCAGGGGCATTCGCCGTACGCGTGGAGCGTGCTGGGAGCGGTCACCCAGAGCACCGAGAGGGTCGAACTGATGACCTTCGTGACGTGTCCGACCATGCGCTACCACCCGGCGGTGGTGGCGCAGAAGGCGGCGACCGTGCAGGCGCTTTCGGACGGCCGGTTCACCCTGGGGCTCGGCGCGGGGGAGAACCTCAACGAGCATGTGGTCGGACGCGGCTGGCCGCCGGTGAACGTCCGGCACGAAATGCTCGCCGAAGCGGTCCAGATCATCGGCGGGCTCTTCGACGGCGGCTACTTCAACTACAAGGGTGACCACTTCCGGGTGGACTCGGCGAAGCTGTGGGACCTGCCGGAGCAGCGTGTCCCGATCGGGGTCGCGGTGTCCGGGTCGCAGTCGGTGACCAGGTTTGCGCCGATCGCCGACGCGATGATCGCGGTGGAACCGGACGGGTCGCTGTGCCGCGAGTGGGACGCGACCAAACTCGGCCCGCCCGGCAGGAAGATCGCCCAGCTGCCGGTGTCCTGGGGCGAGGATCGCGATGCCGCGATCCGGCGGGCGCACGAGCAGTTCCGCTGGTTCGGTGGCGGCTGGAAGGTCAACGCCGAACTGCCGGGGCCCGCGGGGTTCGCCGGGGCCACCCAGTACGTCAAACCGGAGGACGTCGCCGAGGCGATCCCCTGCGGGCCCGACGTCGACCGGATCGTGAAGCAGGTCGGCGAGTTCGAGGCGGCGGGGTTCACCGATCTCGCCCTGATCCAGATCGGCGGCGACCAGCAGGAAGGCTTCCTCCGCTTCGCCGAGGACACGCTGCTCCCTGCGCTGCGGAGCTGATTCGCCCTCGAACGGGGGTGCCCGTGTTCAAACTCGCGAACCGTGGGTATCAGAGCGACACAATCCTTCAGCCAAAGGGGGACAGATGAGCAACGAACTGAGCCTTCATCCCGTACCGGACCTGCTGCCGGACGGCCAGGACACGCCGGAGCACGAGGCGATCCGGCGTAAGGCGGCCATCGCCGTCGCTTCGCGGGCGAGGAGCGCCGAAGACTGCGCGACCCTGCTGGACATGCTCGGCCTGCACGAGGGCCGCCGCAGCTCCGAAGTGGCGTGATTCAGCGGTCGCCGCGCGCCGCCACGAGATCCGCGACGAAGGCCCGATAGGCCTCGTCGCGATCCGGCGCGCGCAGCACCGCCGACGGGTGCACGGTGGCGACGGCGGTGGTGGCGAACTCGGCGAGGTCGATCCGCTCGCCGCGGCTCCGGGTGATGCGGAAGTCGTCGCCCAGCAGTGCCTTCGCCGCCGTCGCGCCGAGGAAGATCAGCAACTCCGGGCGTACCGCGGCCAGTTCGGCGTGCAGCCACGGACGGCAGGCGACGATCTCGGTCTTGGACGGTGTCTTGTGGATCCGGCGTTTGCCGCGTTCGTCCCGTGTGAACTTGAAATGTTTGACCGCGTTGGTGACGTAGATCTTCCGGCGGTCGAACCCCGCCTCGTCGAGGGCCCGGTCGAGCAGCTTTCCGGCCGGCCCTACGAACGGGGCGCCCTGGCGGTCTTCCTGATCGCCGGGTTGCTCGCCGACCACCATGATCTCCGCCGTACGTGAGCCTTCGCCGAAGACGGTCTGGGTGGCGTCGCGGTACAGGTCGCAGCCGCGGCAGCCGGACGCCGCCGACCGAAGCCTGTCCAGATCCACGGTTTCGGGCGGATCCGCCCCGGGTGCCTTGGTCGCCATGGCGGCCGGATTCCCCGCCCGGTCGTGGGACAAACCGGTTATGCGCTGGGTGCCGTGGGTAGCCCTCGGGCATGGCGACTTCGACCGAACCGGCCACCGCTTCCGTTCAGGACACCGTGCGTGTCGCGCTGCGAGTCGTCCTGCCCACGCTCGCCGGCGGGGTGATCAAACGGCGGCCGCTGGGGATGGCGGCGGCGCAGAAACTCCAGTTCGATCGCGCCGCCGTGCGGCTGCTGGGGCGGCTCCGGTCCCATTATGGTCCTGGCCCGCTGCGGCTGCGGGTGCCCGGCCGCACGATCGACCTGGCGCTGTCCGGGGAGGACGTCGGCGAGGTGCTCGCCGCCGCGCCGGTCCCGTTCAGCCCGTCGACCAAGGAGAAGCGGGCGGCGCTGGGACATTTCCAGCCGCACGGCGTGCTGATCTCGGACGCGACGGACCGCGCGCCGCGCCGCCGGTTCAACGAGGACGTCCTCGAAACGGGGAAGCCGCTGCACGACCTTGCCGCGCCCTTCGCCTCGGCGATCGCCGAGGAGGCGGCGTCGCTCTGGGACGGCGGCACGCTGGACTGGGACACCTTCACCGTGGCCTGGTGGCGGATGGCCCGCCGGGTCACGCTCGGCGAGTCCGCGGCGGACGACGACGGCCTCACCGACGCGCTCGCCCGCCTGCGGAAAGACGCGAACTGGGCGTACGCGCATCCCCGGCGCGACCGGCTCCACGATCAGTTCCGCACCCGGCTCATCGGTCACCTGGAACGGGCTGAACCGGGGAGTCTCGCCGAAGCCATCGCATCGGCGGGCCCGTCGGGCGAGCGGACCATGGACGTCGTCGCCGACCAGGTCGCCCACTGGCTCTTCGCGTTCGACGCCGCCGGGATCGTCACCTTCCGCGCGCTGGCGCTGCTGGCCTCCCACCCCGACGCACGGGAACGCGCCGACGAAGAGGTGGCGACGGCCGACCTGACCGCGCCCGGCCAATTCGCGTATCTGCGTGCCTGTGCCCTCGAATCGGTCCGGCTGTGGCCGACCACGCCCGCGCTCCTGCGCGAGAGCACGGCCGAGACCGCCTGGGGACCCGCGGGGACCACGGTGCTGATCTTCACCCCGTTCTTCCACCGCGACCCCGAATCCCTGCCCTACGCCGACCGGTTCGAACCCGGGATCTGGCTGGACGGCAGCGCGGCGGCCAATCCGGCGCTCGTCCCCTTCAGCGCCGGACCGGCCGTCTGCCCCGGCCGGGACCTCGTGCTGTTCTGCGCGAGCACGATGCTGGCGCACTTGATCAAGGATCGGCGCTGCGAACTCGTCTCCGGCGCCGTCCTCGGGCCGGAGCGGCCGCTGCCCGCGACGCTCGACAACTTCCACCTGAAGTTCTCAGTGGTCTAGTCCTCAACCCATTCGAGCAGGTCGCCGGGCTGGCATTCGAGCACCCGGCACATCGCTTCGAGGGTGCTGAACCGGACGGCCTTGGCGCGGCCGTTCTTCAGCACCGCCACGTTCGCCGGGGTGAGCCCGACGAGTTCGGCGAACTCGCCGACACTCATCTTGCGCTTGGCCAGCTCGACATCGATGCGGACGACGATCGGCATCAGATCACCTGTTCCATGTCCGACCGCAGGGTGGTGGCCTGCCGCAGCAACGTGCGCAACACGACCATGAGCAGGCCCAGCACGGCGACGCCGATCAACGCCAAGAACAACAGCAGCGGCAGGCCAGGATCTTCGGCGTTGAAGCCGACATAGAGGAACACGCCCGCCAGCACCACCCAGCCGGCGAGGATCGCCCACACGATGGCGTCCACCCATCTCAGGGAAGCCTCGGTGAAGATCCGGTCTTTCTTGACCAGCGTGAGCAGATGCCAGGTGGCGACGACCACGACCTGGACACACAGCACCCAGAAGATGGAGATCGCCGTCGCGGGCCAGCGCAGGTATGCCATTTCGGGGTCTTGCCGGGCCATGTGCGCGAACTGTCCCGGCAGGGACATGGTCTGGAAGAGGACGAGGACCCCGAACAGCAGTACGAGGAACACTCGGAGAGGCGCGACCGCCCGTTGTCCTGTGATCATGAATCGAGTTTCGCGCGTTATCTATCGAAAGTCAATCGGTAGCGCCCGGTTGTCGATGGAGTGGGTGGTCGGGCGGGGTCCTGGGAGGAGTTGCGAAAGCCGCTTTCGCCACGCTGCTCGCCGCTGGTCGGTGTCGCTCAAGAGCCGGCACGCAGATCGAGCCGCATCAGCCACCGCGGTCTCCGGTCCGAGCGCGCCTCGGTCTCTTCGATGAGCGAGAACCCAGCGGCGGCGAACAGCCCGATGGTCCCTACGTATGCCGCGGAAGGGTTGATCCGTCCCTCACCGGGATCGACCGGGTAGCCCTCGATGACGGGCGCACCGTGTGACCGGGCGTAGGAGACCGCGCCGGCCATCGCCACACCCTTGCGGCGATGGCCGACCTGACGACGAAACAGATGACCGTCCACGCCGGAACGTCGTCGATCGGCGGCATCGTCCGGGAACGCGTCATACGGTGGAGGTGCGCGCGCGGCCCGACGCCGCACCAGCCGACCGAGGTGGAGCCGCGGCAGGCGAGGACTCCGGGCGCCGGATCCGCCGCGCACAGGCCGCGGACATGTTCGGCGCGTTCGTCGCCGCGCAATCGGCTGTAGTCCGAGGGCTTCGCGCGGTAGGCGAGACACCAGCAGGCGCGCTTGTTCCCGTTCGTCGCGACGTCACCGAACCGGTCGGCCGTCGCGGGGTGGATCCGGAACTCGGGCATACGGGGACCCTGAGCGACGTTCGGAAAATCGCTCACCGCATTCGGTGAACGGGGTTGAATTTTTGGTGCGCGAAGGAATTCACCCGGCGGTAGTCCAGCCGTTGTCGCGCCGGGAGGCGTCTGTCAGGATGCTCGTGACCCGACCAGAAGGAGCGTTCCAATGGCTTCCCGTCTCAATCCTTACCTCAGCTTCGCCGGTGATGCCCGGCAGGCCATGGAGTTCTACAAGTCGGTGTTCGGCGGGGAACTGACGCTGAATACGTTCGGCGAGTCCGGTATGGCCGGAACGCCGGCGGAGGACCAGATCATGCACAGCCAACTCGATTCCCCGAGCGGCTACACGATCATGGCGTCGGACACGCCGCCGGGAATGGAGCACAATCCGGGCACCAACGTGTCGATCAGCCTCAGTGGCGACGACGGCGAGGAATTGCGCGGATACTGGGAGAAGCTCTCCGCCGACGGCACCGTTTCGGTTCCGCTCGAAAAGCAGATGTGGGGCGACGAATTCGGTGCCTGCATCGACAGGTTCGGCATCTCGTGGATGGTGAACATCATTCTGTCCTAGGGGCTTTCGGCCGGTCGTGAGTGATTCGGGTCGTTCTGACGGTCCTTGCCACTCAGGAAGTCCAGTACCGGCGATGTCTCGTGATCGAACGGACGACACGCGTGATCAGGCGGACGACACGCGTGTCTGGACGGACGCCACTCGTCATCAGGCGGGCTGGGACCGGGCGTCGAGCACGCCTCTCGGATCCGCGGTCTTGCAATCGGGTGGCTCACGGAGGGCGGAACCCGCCCGTTCCGGCTGCCCGATCAACGCCGCGGTCGAGGCGTTCGGCGCCAGGTGCTCGCCGGTTCCGAAGAGGGGGATCGCGTCCGACATCTTTGCCGACCGGTCGTAGCGGCTGGTCAAGGCCGGCCTGCTGACCCGCGAGGACGCCGGGCCCGGTAAACGAGCCGCTGGAGCGCCTCGCCGCCACTTACGAAACCACCCTCTGAAGCCACGCCCGCGTTGATTGTTCTTCCCGAATCAAGGGTTCCGGTCAACCCGCCCCCGGGATGTAGTAGCCCGCGACGGAGCGACGGGCTGGTGGGGAGAGGGAATGAGCTCAGCGGAGGGTGTTGTCCTGGTGATCGGCTGCGGGATGCGGCCGTACCGGGAGTACCTGTTGGCGTCGGCCGGGCACCGGCATCCCTTGTGGCTGTTCAACGGGACCGAACCGACCTGGCAGGAGCGCTACATCACCGGCGCCACGGTGCTGGACACACAGGACCAGGACGCCGTGCTGGCCGCGGCCCGGGCGCTGAACGCGACCACGCCGGTGCTCGGCGTGGTGTCCTGGGACGAGGCGCTGATCGTGGCGGCGGCGCATGTCGCGGACGAACTCGGGGTGCCGGGTGCCGGGATCTCCGCGATCGAAGGCTGCCGTGACAAGTGGTTCAGCCGCCGGACGCTCACCGCGGCCGGCGTCGCGCAGCCCGATTTCGGGTTCGTGCACGACGACGACCAGGCCGTCCGCGTGGCCGAACGGATCGGGTATCCGGTCGTGGTCAAGCCGCGCGGAGGCGGGGCCAGTATCGGCGTCAGCCTCGCGGAGGACGCCGAGGCGGTGCGGAAGGCGTTCCGGACCGCGGAGGACGCCAGCTTCGGCGGCTCTCCCGCTTACAAGGGCGGGGCGCTGGTCGAGGAGTACCTGAGCGGTCCGGAGATCAGTGTGGACGGTGCCGTCGTCGACGGCGAGTACACACCGATGTTCGTGGCACACAAGACGGTCGGCATGCATCCGTACTTCGAGGAGCTCGGCCACCTGGTCAGCTCCGCGGACGAACTGCTCGCCGACCCGGTCCTGCGTTCGACGCTGGCCCGCGCGCACAGCGCGATCGACTTCCGGTACGGCATCACCCACACCGAGCTCAAGCTCACCGAACGGGGGCCGGTGATCGTGGAGATCAACGGCAGGCTCGGCGGCGACCTGATCCCGTTGCTCGCCAAGTTCGCGACCGGGGTCGACCCGGGCGCGGCCGCGGTCGACGTCGCACTCGGCATGCGTCCCCATATCCCGCACGAGGCCGAGCCCCGGTGGGTCGGCGTGCGGTTCGGCTACCCGAAACAGGACTGTGTCGTCGAGTCCGTGTCCGTTCCGGATACCTTGCGGGACAACGGGATCCTCGCCGCGGACGTGCTCGTCGAGCCGGGCGGGCGCCTGCGGCTGCCGCCGGCGGAGTTCATCTCGCGGCACGCGTACGTGATCTGCGCGGGCGCCGATCCCGAAGACTGCGAAGCGGTGCTGGACAAGGCCATGGCCCAAGTCCGGCTGACCGCGCACCCCCTGTTGCCCTCGGTGGCCGTCGGCGCCTGACCGCGCACGGCACCGCACCACACCTTCCCAGCACTCTCAACGATGGCGGAGCAAACAAATGGCGAACCGTGATGTCGAGCTGCTCGCAGTCGGAGCAGGACCGTCCAACCTGGCGCTCGCAGTGGCACTGGAAGAGCTCGCGCCCGGCCTGGCCCGCGAATCGGTCCTGCTCGAACGGGACGAAGAGGTCTCCTGGCAGCGGGGAATGCTCCTGCCGGAGGCTCTGTCGCAGGTCTCGTTCCTCAAGGACCTGGTGACCCTGCGCAACCCGCGTAGCCGCTTCTCGTTCCTGAACTACCTGCATGCGACGAACCGGCTCAACGAATTCGTGAACATGGGCAGTTTCGTCCCGTATCGGGTGGAACTCGCCGACTATCTCAAGTGGACGGCGGACTCGCTGTCCCTGGTGGATCTGCAGCGTGGCCGGGAATGCCGCGAGATCACTCCTGTGTGGACGGACGGCACCCTCACCGGCTGGGACACCCGCGTCGCCGACGGCGAGGTCATCCGCAGCCGGTACCTGGTGGTCGGCGCCGGGCGCGACGCGCGGATCCCCGACCTGCTCCGGACGGTGAACCAGGATCGCGTCATCCACAGCACGCAGTATCTGCCGAGGATCGCCAAGCTGCGCAAGGACCTTCCATACCGCGTCGCGGTGATCGGCGCCGGGCAGAGCGCGGCGGAACTGTTCGGCTCGGTGCAGAACGATCTTCCCGAATGCAAGCCGACGATGGTGATGCGTTCGATCGGGCTGAACTACTACGAGAGCAGCAAGTTCAACAACGAGCTGTTCTTCCCGTCCCATGTGGACAAGTTCTTCGAGGCGCGGCCGGAAGCGCGCGAGCAGATGCTCAAGGAGATGCACCACACGAACTACTCCGGGCTGGCGCCGGGCACGATGGACGCGCTCTACCGCTCGATCTACCTGGACCGTCTCTCGGGCCGGTCCCGGCTCAAGATGATCACGATGAACGACATCACCGACGCCCGTGACGAGGGCGACGAGATCGTGCTGGAGCTGACCGATCGGCGCACCGGCGAGACGCAGGAACTGCGCACCGATCTCGTCCTGCTCGGCACCGGTTTCTCCCCGGAGATGCCGAGGATGGTCCAGGAGATCGCGAAGTCGATCGGCCTGTCCGAGATCAAGGTGACCCGCGACTACCGGTTGGAGATCGACCAGCCCGCCACCGCGGCCGTGTACCTCCAAGGTGTCAACGAGGCCACGCACGGCATCGCGGACTCGCTGCTGAGCGTCCTCGCCCCGCGGGCCAACGACATCCTGCAGGACATCCTCGCCCACCGCGGAGAGAACCCTTCGGTGCCACCGCAGCCGACTTCGGAAACCGCCCCCATCGTCGCCACCCGCTGACCCACGAGAAGGAAGAGAACGTCATGGAGATCCGTCCGCTTGAGCGGGAAAAGATGGTCTTCGAGAACGGCGCCTACGGCCAGCGGCTCCTGCCGTGGGCGGCACTGAACGCGCCGTTCGAAGGCGCCTGGGTGACGGTGCCGGCGCACGGCGCGACGGGTGCGCATTCCCACCACGAGTACGAGATCTTCATCGCCGTCAACGGCGAAGCGGTCGTCGAGTCCGGGGGAGAGCGCCGCGCCTTCCGGCCCGGCGACATCGAATTCCACAAACCCGGCACCGAGCACCGCATCCTCAACGACGGTGCGGAGGACTTCGAGATGTACGCGATCTGGTGGGACTCCGACATGACGGTGAAGTTCGCCGCCCGGCACGAGGCGGACGCGTGAGCATGACCGACAAGCGACCGGTGGTGATCATCGGCGGCCCGCCGACGTCCAACGGGGATCTGCACATCGGGCATATCGCCGGCCCGTACCTCGGTGCCGACGTGCACCGGCGATACCTGCGCGCGGCCGGCCGCGAGGCCGTGTTCGCCTCCTGCACCGACGACAGCCAGACCTACCTCGTCACCAGCGCGGCCAGAGTCGGGCTGACACCGCCCGAACTGGTCGAGCAGTCGACCGAGAACATCCAGCGCACCTTCAAGGCGATGGGCGTCGAGGTCGACGGTTTCTCGCCGACCGACGACGGCTACAAGGCGCTGGTCTACGACTACGTCAAACGCCTGTACGACAAGGGCAAGCTCCGCCTGCGCAAGGTGCGGCTGCCCTACAGCGAGAGCACGGGCGAGTTCCTGGTCGAGGGTTTCGTCGGCGGTGGCTGCCCGACGTGCCTCGCCGACAGCCGCGGCGGGTTCTGCGAGGGTTGCGGGCATCCGATCGATTTCGACGCGCTCATCGAGCCGTACTCGGTGCTCGACCCGGCCGACGAGGTGACCTACCGCGAAACCGAGATCATGGTCTTCCCGGTCTCGGAGTACCGCGAACAACTCCTCGCCTACTACGAAGAGCGCGGTCCCGCGTGGCGGCCGCACGTGCTCGGGCTGATGCGGGAACTGCTCGCCGGGCCGTTGCCCGACTTCGCGATCACGTACCCGGTGAAATGGGGCCTGCCGGCGCCGTTCCTCCAGACCCCCGGGCAACGGCTGAACGCCTGGGTCGAGGGGATGCCCGCCTCGATGTACTGCACCGAGTACGCGTTGCGGCGCAACGGGAAGCCGAAGGCCGCCGCCGACGACGCCTGGCTCGCGGAGAACGACGCGCGGGTCGTGGTGTTCATGGGGTTCGATCCGCTGTTCACCTGGGGCGTCGTCCACGTCGCGGAGCTGATGGCCCTCGAAGGCCGCTACGTCCTGCCGGACACCTTGCTGGTCAACGAGTTCTACGAACTGGAGAACGAGAAGTTCTCCACCAGCAAGGGGCACGTGGTCTGGGCCCGTGAACTGGCGGCCGAGGTGCCTCGCGACATCGCGCGGTTCCACCTCAACCTCACCGCCCCCGAGTTCGCGCGCACCAACTTCTCCCGCGCCGCGCTGGAGAAGGTCGCGGGGGAGCGGCTGGTCACGCCGTGGAACGAACTCGCCGAGACCCTGGCGAAACTCACCGCCGAGGTCGGTGGCGAGAACGGCTCGCTCCCGGTGTCGACCGAAGCCACGGAACGCGCCGCGGCGATGGTCTCCCGGTTCGCCTTGAACTACGAGCTCGAGGACTTCAGCCTCAGCCGCGCCGCCGATCTGGTGGTGCAGCACGTCGAGCGCCTGCGCGCGGCGACGGAACGCACGCTCAAGGGCAATCTCGACCAGGAGATGCTCCGCGCGCGGCTCGGTGACCTCTTCCTCGAACTGCGGGCGTTGATCGGCTGTGCCTCGCCGATCCTGATCGACCTCGCCGAGCGAGCCGCCGAAGCGGGCGGATTCGAACCCCGGATCACCGCGGCCGCCTTCGACGTCACGCACACCACGGCTTTCCCCGTGCCATCACTGGAATTCCCCCCGACGAGCGAGGTCTGAGACCCCATGTCACTCGACAGCACCCTTTCCGCCGACGCGGCCCGGAGTTCCCGGCTCGCCGAACGCCTGCTGGTTCCGGCGGGATTCATCACCACGGCGGGCAACGCGTTCCAGATCACCGCCGCCGCGATCCTGGTCTTCCACGCCGAACAGACCACCCTGGCGGTCGGCTGGCTGTTCATCGCGGTGTCCATCCCACAGGTCGCGCTCGCGGTCATGTTCGGCAAGCTGGTCGACAAGGTCGATCGCCGGATGCTGTGCGTGGCGGCGGACCTCGTGAGCGCGATGACCGCGTTCGCGCTGCCGGTGTGGCTGTGGATCGGCGGCCCGGCGAACCTCGGTTCCTACATAGCCAACTTCATGCTCGCCTGCACCGCGGCGTTGTTCATGCCCGCCAGCAACGGCCTGATCAAGGAACGGATCCGGGACGAGCGGCTCGGGAAGTTCAACTCCCACTTCGAAATGGCGAGCAACTCCGGAATGCTGCTGGCGTCTTCGCTCGCGGGCTTCCTGGTGATCTGGTTCGGCGCGACGCCGCTGTTCGTGTTCAACTCGCTGAGCTTCGTCCTCTCGGCCGTGCTGGTCTACGCGATCGGCCGCAAACCCGCCAAGGCCCCGGTGGTCGAGGAGATCACGGCCACCGACCCGTCGGCGCCGGTCGAGGTCCCCGTGCGGCAGCCGATCAAGCGGCTCGCGCTGCTGTACGCCAACGGCAACATCGGCCTGATGGTCGCCAACGTCATTCTGACGACCTTGATCCTGCAGACCTTCAACCAGGGCGCGTGGATGATCGGCGTGGTCGACGCGCTGGCCGGGGTCGGGTTCATCGTCGGCGCCGCCGCGTACGGCAAGGTCAGCAAGCGGTTCAAGGGGATCCATCTCGCGGTGCTCGGCACGCTCGGGAACCTGATCTGCCTCGCGATCCAGCCGCTGCACTACATCGCGCTGATGGCGGCGATCCCGTTCGCCGGGTTCTGCTTCGCGCAGGGCCGGATCGCCGCGCGCACGCTGCTGATGCGGGCCAGCCCGGAAGATCGCGTCGGCCGGATCTTCGGCGGCACTCAGGCCGTCGGTCTCGGGCTCGGCGTCGGTGCGACGGTCGCGTTGTCCTCACTGGCGGACGCGACGGCGGTGCCCTATGCCTTCTGGGGGCTGGCGATCCTGCAGGGCGCGATCGTGATCGGCACCTACTTCAGCTTGGCGAAACCGCTGTCGGCGCAGGAGAAGCGGCCGGCCGAGGTTCTCGAGGCGACCGCCGCCTGAGCGCGGCCGACATGCGGAGGAAACGAAAAGTCATGACGGACAAGCCGATCAAGGGTGGCGTCGCCACCTGGGCCTGCCTTCCCGGGTTCCCGCCCGCGGTGATCTTCCCCTTCACCCCGGGCGAGCGCTTCGGCGTGCGGAGCCTCTACGAGTTCCAGATGCTGATGTACCGGCCGCTCTACTGGCTGGGCCGGGACGGCGCGCCGGAGATCGACTGGGACCTCAGCGTCGGCGAAGAGCCGGTGTGGGACGAGACCGGCCGCACCTGCACGGTCCGGATCAAACCGTGGAAGTGGTCCAACGGCGAGACGGTCTGCGCGGACAACGTCATCTTCTGGATGAACATGCTGAAGGTGAAGGGGCCGAGGTTCGGCGCCTACTCCGAGGGCTACTTCCCGGACAACCTGGTTTCGTTCGGGAAGGTCGCCGACGACACCGTGAGTTTCACCTTCGACAAGGCGTACTCGAAGAACTGGGTGCTGCTGAACCAGCTCACCATGATCACGCCGATGCCGAAGGCGTGGGACCGCACCGCGGACGGCCCGGCCGACGCGACGCACGACATCGATCAGGCCGAAGCGGTCTACGAGTTCTTGATGGCGGAGAACGGCGACGTCGTCGAAGAGGACAACTCGCACCGCACGCGCTGGGCCGACAGTCCGGTGTGGAGTGTCGTGAACGGTCCATGGCGGCTCAAGAGCTACACCGAGGAAGGCGTCGTCACCTTCGTCCCGAACGAGCACTACAGCGGGCCGAACCCGGCGCATCTCGACGAACTGCGCCAGGTGTCGACGACCTCGGACGAGCAGCAGTACGAACTCCTGCAGTCCGGCGATGTCCAGGTCGGCTTCCTGCCGCCGGGGATGGGCGTCCAGCCCGACGGCGACCCGACGAAGGGCGGCCCCAACCCGCTCGGCGACGGTTTCCAGCTGGAACCGCAGATCCTGTTCAACATCAACTTCATGGCGGTCAACTTCAGCAACCCGACCGTCGCCGGGAACATGATCAGGCAGCCGTACGTCCGGCAGGCGCTGCAGAGCTGTTTCGACCAGGAGTACGGGGCGCGCGAGGTCTACCAGGGTTACGGCTGGAGCCAGACCGGGTCGATCCCGGTGCTGCCCAAGAGCGACCTGGTGTCGCCGAAGATCGCCGAACGCGGCGGGTTCTGGCCGTTCGACCTGGAGAAGGCACGGCAGTTGCTCTCCGACAACGGGTGGGACGTCAGCGCTTCGCCCGCGGTGTGCGTGCGTCCCGGCACCGGTCCCGGTGAAGCGGGCGAGGGCATCCCGGCGGGCACGGAGCTGAGCTTCTCCCTGCGCTACTGGGAAGGGCGGCCGTCGCTGGCGAGGCTCATGGCGCAGTTCCGGGACGACGCGGCCAAGGCCGGCATCGAAATCCGCCTCGAAGAGGTGATGGGGTCGGTCCTGGTGGCGGAGGACGGCCCCGGCGAGAAGCGGATGTGGCAGTTGTCGTGCTGGGGCGGCGGCTGGGTCTACAACTATCCGACCGGGGAGAACCTCTTCCAGAGCGGTGCCGCCTGCAACTTCAGCAACTGGCGCGACGCCAAGGCGGACGAGCTGATCGCGAAGACCGTCACCACCGACTCGCTCGAAGCGCTGTACGAGTACCAGGAGTACATCGCCGAGCAGGCGCCGGTGATCTTCATGCCGACGTTCCCGCGGCGGCTCTTCGAGGTCGCGGGCAACCTGCGCGGGTTCTCGCCGATCAACCCGTACGGCTTGATCAACCCCGAGAACTGGTATTACGTCGAGGAGCAGTCATGACGCGGCCGGTGGTGCTGGTCGGGTTCGTGGCCGCCGCGCTGGGTTCGTCCATCAAGGACTTCCAGCCGGACGGATCGGTCATCTTCGTCGAAGAACCCGACGTCATCCGCAAACGCGACGCGCGCAAGACGGTGGCCGGTTCGGCGCTGGTGCGCGAACTCATCGAGTGGGAGTTCCACCTGCCCGGCAAGGCGGACGAGTTCTTCCACGTCCACCACGATCTCGACCCGGCCGCCGTCGTGCCGCTGACGGAGTACGCGACCCCGTTCGCGGCCCGGCTCGCGGAACGCTACGGCCTGCCGGGCGCGGGGGTCGGTGCGGCGCAGATCCTGCGGGACAAGGCGGTGCTGCGCCTGGTCAGCCGGGCGGCGGGGATCGCGAACCCGGCGTCGGCGCGCGTCGAAAGCCCGGCGCAGGTCCGCGAGTTCATGGCGCGGCATCCGGGGAAGACCGTGCTGAAGCCGGCGAACCGGCAGGCGTCGGTGGGGACGCAGGTGCTCACCGACCCGGCCGAGGCCGAGCAGGCGTGGACGAACTGCGTCGTGCAGGACGAGGGGATCTTCGTCCCGGACCGCGCGATGGAACTGAAGATGCTGGCCGAGAGCTTCGTCGAGGGCGACGAGTACAGCGTCGAGATGCTGCTGAGGGACGGCGAGCCGTTGTTCGCCAACGTCACCGGCAAGCGGCTGTTCCCCGGCCCGCGTCCGATCGAGCTCGCGCATATCGTCCCCGCCGACATCCCGGACGAGCTGACCGCGACGCTGACCGAGGAGACCCGGCGGCTCACCTCGGCGGCCGGGTTCCGCACCGGGATCGTCCACTGTGAGTGGATCGTCTCGGACGGCGTCCCTTACCTGGTCGAATGCGCCGGTCGGTTCGCGGGCGACGGCATCATCGAGCTGATCCAACGCGCCTATCCGGTGGAGCTGAACCGCGCCTACTTCTCGGTGATGAAGGACGAACCGGTCGTGGACCTGTTGCCGCGCAAGGCCGAAGGCGGCGCCGCGGTCCGGTTCCTCTCGATCGAGCCCGGCCTGATCGAGGACGTGCGCGGCGTGGAGAAGGCGTCGCAGGCCGAAGGCGTCTTCATGTGCGACGTCAGTGTCTCGGCGGGCGACCGGTTCGACGGGCTGCGCAGTTCGTGGGACCGCGTCGGCGACCTGATGGTGACCGCGGACAGCCCGGCGGAGGCGTCGCGCCTGGCCGAAGAGGCGGTCGCGCTGATCGAGATCGACGTGCGGCCGGACCGAGGAGAGAGGGAGAGCGCCGCACCATGACCATCGAAGCCGTCCAGTCCACGCTCCCGGCCGCCGGTCTCGACGTGCTCGTCACCGGGCTCTCGTCCGACGCGCACACCTGGAACCTGGTGTACCTGGAGCTGTTGCTAGAGGAACTGGGCTGCCGGGTCACCAACCTCGGTGCCTGCGTCCCGGACGCGACCATCGTGCGCGAATGCGTCACCCGGCGGCCGGACCTGCTGGTGATCAGCAGCCTCAACGGGCACGGCCGCCAGGACGGAGTCCGATTGATGGAGACCTTCCGCGCGCGGACGGAGCTGGTCACGATGCCGGTCGTCATCGGCGGGAAGCTCGACGTCACGGGTGGCAGCAACGCGGCGCGGCTGCTGGAGGCCGGCTTCGACGCGGTGTTCGAGGACTCCGGCGGACTGACGCCCTTTCGGACGTTCCTCCGCACCCTGTCCGTGCGCGCCCCCGGCGTCCCGCTGGGCGCGGGATGAGCGTGCTCACCCCGCGGCGGGGACATTCGTTCGGCGAGGTGGTCGCGCGCCACCACGCCAGGGGAGAGCTGGTCGTCCAGCCCCGGATGGGTTTCGCGGATCCGGGGCGGATGACCCGGGGACTGCTGGCGACCAGGGCGGCGCGGGCCGCGACGGTCGGGACGATCACGATCGACAGCTACACCAGGGTCGGCGACCACGAGGCGGCGCGCGCGGCACTGGCGGCCGGTGCCGATCTCAACGGTTACCCGCTCGTCGACCACGATCCCGCGACGACGACGGCGTTGCTCGACGGCGTGCTGACCGGGGACTTCCCCGTGCAGATCCGGCACGGTTCAGCGGATCCCCGCCGGATCGTCCGGGCGCTGCTGGACTTCGGGCTGCACGCGACCGAGGGCGGCCCGGTGTCGTACTGCCTGCCGTACAGCCGGATGCCGCTCTCGGCGGCCGTCGACAACTGGCGGCGTTCGTGCGAAACGCTCGCCGAGGCCCGCGGTCCCGACCTGGAACCGCACCTGGAGACCTTCGGCGGCTGCATGATGGGCCAGCTGTGCCCGCCGGCGCTGCTGGTCGCGCTGAGCGTGCTGGAGGGGATGTTCTTCTGGCGGCACGGGATTCGCTGCCTGTCCTTCAGCTACGCGCAGCAGACCCACGCCGGGCAGGACGAGGAGGCCGTCGCCGCGCTGCACGCGCTGATCGGGGAATACGTGCCGCACGCGCGGACGCATGTGGTGATCTACGGCTACATGGGCGTCCACCCGAGGACACCGGGCGGTGCGCTGGAGCTGATCGCGGAGTCCGCGCGGCTGGCCGCCCGCACCGGGGCGAGCAGGCTGATCGTCAAGACCACCGCCGAAGCGCACCGGCTGCCGACCGTGGCGGAGAACGTGACCGCGCTGGAACACGCCGCCGAGTCCGCGCGGGGGGTGTCCCGGATCGGCAGGCTCGGTGACACCGGGATCCACGCTCAGGCGAAAGCGTTGGTGGACAACGTTCTTTCGCTCGACACCGATCTCGGCCGGGCACTGGTCACCGCGTTCGCGCGGGGGCAGCTGGACGTCCCGTTCTGCCTGCACCCGGACAACGCGGGCCGCGCCCGCGGACGGCTGGACGCCGGCGGACGCCTGGAGTGGCAGCGGATCGGCGCGATGCCACTGGGCGACCTCGTCGACCTGCCCGCGGAACGGCGGATGACCTCGGGCGATCTGCTGGACGCGCTCCGGTACGTCGAGCGGTCGTTCGACGAGAAGTACGGGCTGCCGGGAATCGAGCCCGTGAACCGACTGACACAGGGGAGTAGGACATGACCGGACCATCGGAGGCGGCGCTGCCGCCGGGCACCCGCGAGCATCTGACGTCACCGGTGACGCAGGCGGCGTTGCGCATCCAGAACAGCATCACCACGGGCACCCGCGAGTACCTCGGCATGAACGGGTTCGTGGAACTGCAGCCGCCGCTGATCGGGCCGGTCACCGACCCGGGATGCCGCGGGGCCAAGCAGGTCGATGTCGACTACTACGGGCACAAGTACAAGATGATGACCAGCGTCATCCTGTACAAGCAGGCTTCGCTGCTCGCGTTCGACAAGATCTTCTACGTCGCCCCGAACGTGCGGCTGGAGCCGCTGGAGACCTCGACCACCGGACGGCATCTGGTCGAGTTCACCCAGATCGACGTCGAGGTCGCCCGTGCCAGTCGCGAGGAGGTCCTCGATATCGCGCAGGGGCTGTTACGGCACGTGGTCTCCCACACCCTGCGAGAGTCCAAAGTAGACCTCGCCACGCTGGGCCGGGACCAGGCGGCGTTCACGGCGCTGCTGGAAGAGGACTTCGAGCGGATGACGCATCGCGAGGCGGTGTCGCGGCTGCAAGGTCTTCGGCACGGGCAGAGCGCCGACGCGGAGATCGACTGGCAGGGCGAGCGGATCATCTCGGAGCAGACGAACCGGCCGTTCTTCATCGTCGACTATCCCAAGGGCTCGCGCGGGTTCACCGACGGCGAGTCCAGCACCGAACCGGGAGTGCTGCGGAACTTCGACCTCATCGCCTCGGACGGGTTCGGGGAGCTGTGCAGTGGCGGTGAGCGCACGCACGAGTACCGGCGGCTGATCGAGCGGATGCGGGAGACGGGGGAGAACCCGGCGAAGTACGCCTGGTACCTCGACCTCGCGCGCGAAGGGCTGCCGCCGAGCGCGGGCTTCGGGATGGGGTTGGAGCGGATGACGCGGTACATCGCCGGGCTGGACGCGATCTGGCAGGCCAACGCGTACCCGAAGCTGCCCGGGATCGCGACGCCGTGATCACCGCGCGGCAGCTCCCGGAGGACGCGATCCGGGCCAGGGCGAGGGAAGGCAGCGCGGCGATCTTCCCCGACGTCGCGGGATACGGCCGGTCGCTGTTCGGCGCGGACGCCGGCACTCCGCCGGACGAACTCGACCGCGCGCGGATCGTGCCGCCGGTGTTCGTCCCGCGGCGTCTGGAGAAGATGTTCGACCTCGCGCGTGAACCGGTGTACGGCGACGTCGCGCTGTCGACCGTCCTCGGCGGGTTCACCGCGCCGTCGCCGGTGTTCCTGTGCGCGTTCGGGTCCACGCAGGTGGCGGGCAGTGGGCTCGGGATCGCCGCGAGCGAGCAGGCGGGCAGGCTCGGGATGCCGATGGTGATCGGCGAGAACGTCGTCCCCATGCACGGGTACGGCCGGATGGGCGAAAGCGCCGAAGACGGCCTGCTCGGCCGGATCCGCGCGTACGCCGGCGCCGTGCCGGACGGGCTGGGCGGTGTCGTCGTGCAGCAGAGCACCGAGGACGCCGACGCGGAGGTGTGGAACCTCGTCTACAGCGATCCGTCCGCGACGAAGCTGCTGGAGACCGGGCGGCTGGCGTTCGAGCTCAAGGTGGGGCAGGGTGCCAAACCGGGACTCGGGGGGATGACCGTGCTCTCGCGCACGGCCGCCGGCGAGGTCGCCGAACAGTACACAGTGGACGAAGCATTCGGCAGGGACCAGGCCATGGTGCTGCGGTCCAGCAGCCCCGGCACCTTCACCGGGGAGATCCTGCGCCAGCAGATCCACCTGATGCGCAACAACTACCCGCGGGCCCGCGCCTGGGTGAAACTGCACCCCGGCCGCGACGTCGGCGAGGCCGCGCGGGTCGCGTGGGCGGCGGGGGCGGACGCCGTCACCGTGGACGGTGCCGAGGGCGGCACCGGCTGGGCGCCGTCGGTCTTCCTCGACCAGGTGGGATTGCCGCTGGTGGAATGCCTGCGCCGGGTCGGCAAACATGACGCGTCGCTGCTGGTGTCGGGGCGGATTTGGGAAGGGGCCCGTGCGCTGAAGTGCCTGGCGATGGGCGCTTCCGCGGTCGGCCTCGGCCGGGCGGCGCTGCTCGCCGTCGACGAGGACGCGGACGAAGGGCTTGTGCGGCTGGTGCGGTGCCTGGAACTCGAACTGCGGCTGCTCGCCAGCGCGCTCGGGAAGTACGACCTCGCGGATCTCACCTCGGACGACCTCTGGTTCCCGACTCGGACGGAGCAGAACGAATGATCAACTACGACGGGAAACGGTTCCGCAAGGTCAGCACGGATCCGAACGCGCCGGTCACCCTGTACCGGCAGAAGGACGACCTGGTGTGGGCCGAGCTGACCGGCGGCGGGGTGCGGCTCGGCTCGCTGACCGGGAAGTGCGGCGAGGACGGGACGATCGACATGGCCTACACGATGGTGCTGGCCAGCGGGCAGGTGATCGCGGGGCACAGCACGAACACGCCGGAGTTCCTGCCGGACGGGCGGATCCGGCTGAACGAGGTGTGGGAGCGGTACGGGAATCCCGGCTCCCGTGGAACCTCCGCCATCGAAGAGGTGGCCGAGTAGCTTCGTTTGCGCGTGAAGGCCCCCTTCCCTCGGCTGAGCCTAGGGAAGGGGGCCTTCACGCGCGTTCGGGGTGCGCCCGGCTCGACTTGCGGCGGCCGTAGCGAGGACCGAACACGCGTGCTTGGAGCCGTAACACACGTGATTGGAGGCGTAACTCGCGCACCCGGTCGTCTTACGCCTCCAGACACGCGAGTCACGGCTTCAAGCACGCGAGTTACGACTCCAGTCACGGCCCGGGCCGGGGCGGCACCGGATTTCTACCCTCTTGGATGGTCCGAAAAGCGAATTCACGGGACCGAAAAGGGTAAGCGAGGGGGCCGAACGGCGCACGCCGAAAGGAGCAGTTCAGCTCGGGTTCTTTTCCAGGTATTCGGTCCAAACCTTCTTCGGCACGCACATTCGCCACGAGTCGACGATCAGTTCGCGTAACTCTTCGTAATCGATCGCGGACAGCCGGACGCGGACCCACTGATAGCGCATATCGGAGGGAATCGGCATCATGAACTTCTCCGGCTCGCCCGCCACGAGCGCTTCCCGCTCCTCTTTGGGATAGCCGAATCCCATCACGGTTTCGTCGGGCGAGAGCGAAAGAAAGACGATTCGCCCCACGCGGAACTTCGCCCGGTCACGGACCAGTGCCTCATAGGCACGAGGCAGGTCCGAAACGATCCGTCTGACGTCATCCCCGGTTACCATTTTTCCACCATTCTCCGCTGTCTGTTCCCCAGTCACCCGTGGCGCCCATGGTGAAGGCGACGTAGAGGTATTCGTCGAGGATCTTCGCCAGCGACACGGGTCTGCCCATCAGTGCGGGGATCTCCGCCCCGCCGTCCCCTGCCTCGGCGATCACCGCGGCGGCCCACGCGCGGCCGAGGCGCAGGTGCGCGCCGAACGCGGCGTCGTCACGGGCGCCGTGGAGGGCGGCCGCGATGGCGGCGTCCCACGGCATGATCGTGTTGGGCCGCAACGCATACAACGCCTTGGCCGCGGCGGTCGGGCCCAGCGTACGCCTGGTCCGTCCCGCTGAGACGACGACACCCGAGAGATCCGCGTAGGCCTTCGCGGCGGTGTCGATCTCCGCGTCCGACAGGCCGGCCAGGTCGGCCGACGGGAGCGTGGTGCCCCAGGTCTCCCACCAGGCCCGGACGCCGTCGTCGAAGGGGGCTGGTTCGCCGTCCCGCGGGTACCGGATACGGCATCCCCACGAGTTCAGCCAGCGAAGAAGAATTGTCCGATGCGCGGGCTGTGACAGGTCGATCGCGGAGTGCGTTTCCTTGAGCAGTCGAAGCCAAGAGGCGTCCACATTCGCGAAGCCGTTGAACACTTCGGCGGCCCGCCGGAGTTCGGCGAGCGGGGGCAGGGGGTCAGACATGGGCGAACCCTATCCGGTGCCACCAAGGGGGTGAATTTCCACGTCCAACTATTGGACTTTGTACATTGAGTCACCTATTTGTATCTGCTGCATCCTTCATTGGTCCTTTAGGGTTGTGGCCAGGAAGGCCACAAGGATGGCGGTCACGCAGCGCGATTGCGTTACCCCATCCAGGGGAGGGAGAGGGCATGGGCAGACCCGAGCGACCGTTGGACGGCTCCACTGGTCCGATCGCCGCATTCGCTCACGATCTGCGCGTTTTGAGGAACCGGGCGGGAAACCCGAGTTACCGGGAACTCGCCAGGACCGCACTGTTCGCACCTTCCGTGCTGTCCAGCGCGGCGAGCGGCCATCGTTTGCCGACGCTCGCCGTGACGTTGGCGTTCGTCTCCGCGTGCGGTGGAGACCGTGCGGTGTGGGAACGGCGTTGGCGCAGTGTCGCCGGACAGCCGGGGGCCGGCGCCGAGACACGGGAAGACCGTGCGGCCGACACTCCGCCGGACGGCGCGCACGCGACGGCATCCGGCGTCATCCGCCTCGCCCGTCCGGCCCAGCTGCCCATGGGATCGAGGATTTTCGTCGGCAGGGAAAGGGATCTGGCCGACGCCGCCGAGATGATCGGGGCGAGCGGGCCGGTCAAGGTGCCGTTGCTCGTCAGCGGCCCGATCGGCGTGGGCAAGACGGCTTTCGCCTTGCGGCTGGCGGAAGAGGTGGCGGCGGACTTCCCGGACGGGCAGCTCTACGCCGACCTGGGCGACAGTGGCTCCGGCGGCCGGTCGGCCAACGGGATCGTGCGCGGGTTCCTGCGCGCGCTCGGCGTGCCCGCCCATCTGGTGCCCGACGATCCGATGCAGCGGATCGGGCTGTACCGGTCCCTGCTGGCGGAACGCAGGTTGTTCGTGCTCCTGACGGGCGTCCGGGACGAGGGACAGGTGCGGCCGCTGCTCGGCCAGGCACCGCACAGCCAGGTCGTGGTCACCAGCCGCGCCCGGCTGCTCGGTTTGGAGGACACGAACCGTATCGAGCTCGATACGTTCTCGCGCAAGGAATCGCTGGCCTTGATCGGCCGGATCGCCGGACCGGGCCGGGTGCGGGCGGAGCACGACGCCACCGACACGATCGCCGAACTGTGCGGGGATCTTCCGCTGGCGGTCAACATCGTCGGCCGCAAGATCGCCGCGCGCCCGGAATGGGCGATCGCGTACACCGCGGGCCAGCTCGCCGATCGCGAACGGCTCATGGGCAGCCTCTGCGTCGGTGACGTCAACGTGCGGGACCGGTTTTCCGCGGCGTACGACCATCTCTCGCCCACCGAACGGGAGGCCGTCCAGCACTTCGGGCAGAGCGGGGCGGGCTGGACGACGTCGATCGGCGTCGCCGCCGCGATGGGCATCATGATCGAGACCGCCGACGAACTCCTCGAATCCGTGGTGGACGCCGGACTTCTCCAGCGCGCCAACGTCGCCGGGCGCTACGCGGTGTCCCGGTTGGTCAGCGCGTTCGCCGCCGAACGGCAGCGCGAACCGGGCCCGTTCGCCGCCGCGGTCTCGATGGCGGGCCGCAGGACGCGCAAGAACGCGTTCGAATCGCTGCGCCACGAGGCGGTGCGCACCCTGCCGGGTGGCTCGTCCGAAGGTTGATTGTTCTCCCCGCGCGGCGCTTCCGGTCAACGGGCCGCGCGGCTTGAATGAGTCGACGAATGAAGGCGAGCGAAATTCGGTGACACAATGCTGATTCTGTCGATGAAAGAGGGTCACGATGGCGGGATCGTGGCGATCGAGGACGGCAAGCTGCTGTTCGCGCTGGAGTCGGAAAAGGACAACTACCCGCGCTACGACCGGATCACCGGCGAGCTGATGGCGCGCGCGGCGGGCATGCTCGACAAGCAGCCCGACGTGGTCGCGCTCGGCGGCTGGGTCAAGGGGGAGTTCTCGGTGGAACCGCCGTCCCGCACCGGATACTTCGGTGTCGGCGAAGGCGCGATCTCCGACGAGGCCGGCAAGTTCTTCGGCAAGGAAGTGCGGTACTTCTCCTCGACCCACGAGCGCTCGCATATCTACACCTCCCTCGGAATGGCCCCCGCGGCGCCCGGCCAGGCGTACTACTCCCTGGTGTGGGAAGGGAACATCGGTGACTTCTACCGGATCGACGAGCGCGGCGAGGCCACGCACCTGCAGCACGTCCTGACCGACCCCGGCGCGAAGTACGCGTATCTCTTCGCGCTGGCCGACCCGGGTTTCCCGCTGGGCAAGGGGAAGTTCCGGTTCAACGACGCCGGCAAGCAGATGGCGCTGACCGGGTTCGCCGAACCGGGCCCGCTCACGCCGGACGAGCAGAAGACCATCGACTTCATCCTCGACCGTGACGGCATCATCCTCGGTCTGTCCAAAGAGGAGATGTCCTGGTCCCATCTGTACAACGCCGGTGTCTGGTCGCAGGAATACCGCAACGCCGCGGCGAAGCACTCGCAGGCGATCTTCAACCGGTTCTACGACTACGCCGAGAAGAACCTGACCGAAGGCCTGCCGCTGCTGATCTCCGGCGGCTGCGGGCTGAACTGCGACTGGAACCGCTTGTGGCGGGAGAGCGGCCTGTTCTCGTCGGTGTTCGTGCCGCCGTGCCCCAACGACAGTGGTTCCGCGCTGGGCACGGCCATCGACGCGCAATGGTTCTACACCGGGCAGGCGACCATCGAATGGGACGTCTACGCGGGGGAGAACTTCGTCGAGGACGTCGTCCCGGATCCCGCCAAGTACGAGACGCGGCCGCTCGTGGCGAGTGAGGTCGCGAAGTACCTCAAGGACGGCAACATCATCGGCTGGGCGCGCGGCCGGTACGAGATGGGCCCGCGGGCGCTGGGCAACCGGTCGATCCTGGCCGCGCCGTTCACCGTGGACACCACGGTGCGGCTCAACAAGATCAAGCGCCGCGAGGACTACCGCCCGATCGCGCCGATCGCGCTGGAATCCGACGCTCCCCAGTGGTTCGTCGGCTCGGTGCAGGATCCGTACATGCTGTACTTCAACCACGTCACCTCCGACGAGTTGAAGGCCATCACGCATGTCGACGGCACCGCGCGCACCCAGACGGTGACGCGGGAGCGCAACGCCGGCATCACCGACCTGCTCGAGGCGTTCCGTGAGCAGACCGGGTTCAGCGTGCTGTGCAACACGTCGCTGAACAACAACGGTCGCGGTTTCCTCAACCGCACCAGCGATCTCATCGAGTACGGGGAGACGTACGGCCTCGACGGCTACGTCATCAACGACACGTTCGTGACCCCGCGCGCCTCCTGAAATCCTTGCCCGACGGGGGCAAGGCCCGGATGCCACCACCCAGCGGTGGCATCCGGGTACCTCGTGGTGCCCGAACGAAGTCTCGCCCGGAGGGGGAAGACCATGCGAGTCGTGTTCGCGGGCGGTGGTGTCATCGCCCTGTTGACCGCGCTGGAGTGCTTGTCGGCCGGGCACGAAGTGGTGCTCGCCGACCAGGCGGACATCCCGTTCTCCGGCGCGACCTCGTTCGACCGGCACCGTGTGCTGCGCGCGTCGCAGGCCGGCGACCCGGCCACCACGGCGGCCGCGGTCGGCGCGCATCACGCGTGGATCGAGCTCGAACACCGGCTGGCCACGTCGTTCTACGAACAGGTCGGCGCGCTCACCGCGCTTCCGGCGCCCGAGGCGGCGGCCGCGCGTGAGCTGCTGACGGCGGCCGGATCGAAGGCCGAGGTGCTCGGCGCGGACGAGCTCGCGGCCGAATTCCCGCACGCCGGGTTCGTCCCGGGGACGGGTGCGATCTTCGAGTCGCATGCCGGGGTGCTGCTCGCCGATCGTGTGCTGACCGCGTGCGCCACACGGCTGCGATGGCACGCGAACGCGGAACTTCATCCGCATCGCAAGGTGACCGGGATCGACGCCGACCGGGCCGAGGTCCGGCTGGCCGACGGGGAGACACTTCGCGGTGACGCCGTCCTGGTGGCGGCGGGCCCGTGGTCCCGGGAACTGCTGGCGCCCGCGCTGTCCAGGGAACTCGTGCTGCACCGGCAGACGATGCTCTATTGCGACGTGCCGCCCGCCGACGCCGCCGCGTGGGCCGCGACCCCGGCGATCACGTCGCTCGGCTCCGACGGGGGCGCGTGGCTGGTACCGCCCGTCGCCGGGACGCCGTTGAAGCTCAGCGCCGCGAGCGCGTGCCGCGTCGTCGACGAGATCGGTGGCGCCACGGTGCCCTCGTGGTGGCGGGAACACCTGATCGACACGTTCGCCACGCTGATCCCGGGGTTCCGCCGGGACTGGCTGGTCGACACCCGGGACTGTCACTACCTGGCCCGGCGCTCCACCCTCGGCCCAATGCTCGCCGTCCTCGGCGACCGGGTGCTGACCTACGCGGCGTGCGGCGGCTCGTCGTTCAAGTTCGCCCCGCTGATCGCCCGGTCCCTGGCCGCGCGCCTGACCGGCGCCGACCCGGTCACGACCGGACTCGAACCGCTCGACCGGCCGCTCGTGCGAGCGGGCGGTGCCCACCCGATCCGTCCTGCCCTGCGAGGTGTGTCGTGAAACTGCTCGCGCTGGAAGCCAGCCAGAACTCCTACTACTACCTGCCCCGGTATCAGCAGATCGAGGACTTCGGCGGGGTGCTGTACGTGCTCAACGGGATCGGGACCGAGGATCTCTGGCCGTCCGAGCGGTACCGGATCGCCGGCAGCAACCACATCGACGACCTGATCCGGCACGCGAAGGCGTGGCACGCGGAGGAGTCCTTCGACGGTGTGCTCACCTTTTCCGAGTCCGGCGTGGTCCTGGTCGCCGCGGTGGCCGAAGCACTCGGCCTGCCCGGTATCGGCGTCGACGCGGCGCGGACCAGCCGGAACAAGCTGATCATGCGGCAGGCGCACGAGAAAGGCGGGGCCGCGCATCCGGACTACCGGTTCGTCGAAGATCTCGATTCGGCCCTTCAAGCGGCCGAAGACTTCGGCTATCCGGTGATCCTCAAACCGACCCTCGGCGCGGCCAGCAATTTCGTCTTCCGGGTCGACGACGAAGAGAAGATGCGAGAGCGCTACGCGCAGGCGCGCGAAGGCATCGACGGGATGTCCTGGTACAACATGGAGGCCGAAGGGCTGGATCTCGGCCCGCACGGCCTGCTCGTCGAGTCCTTTCTGGACGGTCATGAGCACCTCATCGAAGCGGTCGCCTGGGACGACGAGGTCTACCTCGGGTCCATTGTGGACAGGGTCACTTCCGAGGGCGAGACCTTCGACGACGACGTGCACCACGCGCCCACGTCGCTCACCACCGAGCAGGTGGCCGAAGTGCACTCGGTGGTCGCCGCCGGAGTACGGGCGCAGGGGCTGACCCGCGGCGCGCTGCACGCCGAGGTCCGCTTCCACCGGGGCAAACCGTTCCTGCTGGAGATCGCCGTGCGGCCCGGCGGTGGAGGACTCGACCACATGGCGCGGCTTTCGGCCGGCTACGACCCGATCAAGGGACTCATGGACGTCTCCCGCGGCGTGCGGCCGGACGTCGGGCACTTCAGCCCGACCGGGCTGCACACCGCCGCGATGTGCCTGATCTGCCCGGGCGGCGTGATCGCCTCGATCGACGTCCCGCCCGCGGTGAACGAATCGAACTCCTTGTACTACCTCAAGATCTTCGCCAAGCCGGGTGACCTGATCAAGCGCCCACCGCTCGGCAACAACATCTTCGGCGGTATCGGCGCGCTGGGCGCGTCCTTCGACGAAGCCATGCGCAACGCGAACGATCTCGCCGGGAAGATCGAGGTCAAACTCTCCGAAACCCAGAAATAGCAAAGGATACGACGAAACCGGGCCCTTACCCAGGGCCCGGTGGCGGAGGACGCCCAAAACCGCGTGGAGGAAGCGTGTCACGGACTGCCACCCAACGGCACTACCTGATGGTCAGGCCGACGTATTTCGACGTCGAGTACTCGATCAATCCCTGGATGGACCCGAAGAAACCGACGGACACCGAGCTGGCCATCGCGCAGTGGGAATGGCTGCGCGACCTGTACGTCGACCTGGGGCATCGTGTCGAGCTGCTCGAACCACTCCCCGGCCTGCCCGACATGGTGTTCGCGGCCAACGGCGCCACCGTGGTCGACGGGCAGGTACTCGTGGCGCGCTTCCACCACGTGCAGCGGGCGGGCGAGTCCGACGCGTATCTCAAGTGGTTCCGGGGCAACGGATATCGCTACGTGCGGCAGGCGCAGTGGGTCAACGAGGGGGAGGGCGACTATCTCGTCGCCGGGAAGACGATCCTCGCCGGGACCGGGTTCCGCACGAACCCGGAGGCGCACAACGAATCGCGCGAGTTCTTCGGCCGTCCGGTGACCAGGTTGACGCTGATCGACCCACGGTACTACCACCTAGACACGGCGCTCGCGGTCCTCGACGAGGACACGGTCATGTACTACCCGGGCGCGTTCTCCGAGGAAAGCCTTCTGCTGCTGAAGGAGCTGTATCCCGACGCGATCCTGGCCTCCGAGAGCGACGCCGCCGTGTTCGGGCTCAACGCCGTCTCCGACGGCAAGCACGTCGTACTGCCACAGGCGGCCACCGAGCTGACCGCGCAGCTGCGGGAACACGGCTTCGAACCGATCGGTGCCGACCTGTCCGAATTGCTCAAGGCGGGCGGCAGTGTCAAATGCTGCACGCTGGAACTGCGTGCCGGTTAGGGAGAGAAACTCGATGGATTCGGCTGTGCGGGACCGGGAGCGGCGCACCACGCTGCGCCGGATCGTCGTCGGGACGGCGTTGGTCGCGGTTCCGGCGGTGGTCGTCGTCGTGGTGCTCGGCCTGGGGTCGGCCTACACACCTGTCGCGAGCACGGGCGCCAAGGCCGCCGGCGGCGGGCCCGACACCTACGCGCGCCTGCTGGTCGCGCTGCCGGTGATCCTGGGCGCCTGCTACCTCGCGGGCGTCCTGGCCCGGCGGCTCGGCCAGCCCGCGGTGATCGGCGAGATCGTCGCCGGCATCCTGCTGGGGCCGTCGCTGTTCGGGCTCGTCTGGCCCGGCGCGTTCGGCTGGCTGTTCCCCGGCGGGGTGGTCACGGCGATCAACATCCTTTCGCAGCTGGGCCTGATCTTCTTCATGTACCTGGTCGGTTCGGAGATCGATCTCGGCGCGGTGCGCGAGCGCGGCTTCACCGCCGTGACGGTCAGCCAGGTCAGCATCGCGTTGCCGATGATCTGCGGCATCGTGCTCGCGCTCGGCATGTACCCGACCTTCGGCGGTGACGTCGGCTTCCTCGCTTTCGGACTGTTCATCGCGGTCTCCATGAGCGTGACGGCGTTCCCGGTGCTGGCGCGGATCCTGACCGACCGCGGCCTGTCGAAGACGCCGCTGGGGGCGCTGGCGTTGACCTGTGCCGCCGTCGACGACGTCGCCGCGTGGTGCCTGCTGGCCGTCGTGGTCGCCGTCAGCCAGGGCGGGACGCCGTCCGAGGTCTTCCTCACCGTCGGGCTGACCCTGGTGTTCGTCGTGGTCATGCTCTACGTCGTGCGGCCACTGCTGGCGAAGGCGCTCGCCCGGGTGCCGGAGTCGGCGGTGCTCGCGATCCTGCTCGGCGGGATCATGCTGTCGGCGCTGGCGACCAACGAGATCGGCATCCACGCGATCTTCGGCGCCTTCCTCTTCGGGGTGATCGCGCCGAGGAACGATCCGGTCGTCACCCGCGCCGCCGGGAAGCTCGGCAGCGTGACCCTGACGTTGCTGCTGCCGCTGTTCTTCGCCTACACCGGTCTGCACACCGAGTTCAGCCTGCTCGGCTCCGGATCGCTGTGGCTGTGGACCGCGGTGATCACGGCGGTCGCGGTGTTCGGGAAATGGGTGGGCAGCACCACGGCGGCCCGGCTGACCGGGGTCGGCTGGCGCGAATCACTGTCGCTCGGGGCGCTCATGAACTGCCGGGGGCTGACGGAACTGGTGGTGCTCAACGTCGGCCTCCAGTTGAAGGTGATCAGCCCGGCGGTGTTCGCGATGCTCGTGATCATGACGCTCGTGTCGACGATCGCGACCGCCCCCGCACTCAGTCTCATCGCCAAGTTCAAGACGAGACCGCCGGTCCAGCGGCGGCGGAAAGTGGATAGGACACCATGACCAGCAAGCAGGAAACCCTAGTCAGCACCTTCGTCGAGGTCGTCCTCGACGACGAAGTCCGGGACACCATCGGGAGTGAGCTGCGGACCTTCCCGAACCCCGTCGACGACATCGACCGCTCGCTGGCGATGCTCCGGGTCGCGTTCTCGAAGCTGCCGATCGACCAGTTGCAGACGATCCTGGACTTCGGCAGACATGTCGACACCCCCGGCGTCGCGCTCGTGCGCAACCTGCCGGTGGACGCGGAGCTCCCCGAGACACCGATCGACGGGGAGCCCAGCAAGGACAAGAAGACGTTCGTCGCCGAAGCCGTCCTTTTGGGACTGAGTCAGCTGCTCGGCGAGCCCGTCGGGTTCACCACGGAGAAGAGCGGGCGGCTCGTGCACGACGTCGTCCCGGTGTCGGCGGGGGCGCGGAGCCAGACGAATCAGAGCTCGCACGTGTTCTTGAACTTCCACAACGACATCGTGCACGACGAGGTCGGCCGCTACGACGTGTCCAATCCGGACTTCCTGGTGCTGAACTGCGTCCGCCAGGACGGGAACAAGGAAGCCGTCACCTACTACGCCGACGGCAGGGACATCTCGGCCGCGCTGGATCCTGAGGTGCTCGACGTCCTCCGTCGCCCGCTTTTCCGGCTCAACGCGCCCGGCAGCTATGTGCGTGACGTGGCCAAGGGCGCCGACGTGCTCTCCGACCTCGTGCCGGTCATCTCCGGGCCGGCGGAGTCCCCGGAAGTGGCGATCTCGGCCAACGGTGTGGTGGGGGAGACCGTCGAGGCGGAACAGGCGCTGGAGGAGCTGCAGCGGGTCTGCCGCGAGGTCGCGCACCAGGTCAAGCTGGAGCCGGGGACGGCGCTGCTGATCAACAACCGGAAGGGCCTGCACGCGCGGTCGCAGTTCTTCGCGCGGCACAACGGGCGGGACCGGTGGTTGCAGCGGACGTACATCCGCCGCAGCCTGTGGACGATCCGGTACCGGGGGACGGCGGAGGACCGGCGGGTGCACTGAGCCTTCCTGCCCGCGGTCGCGCCGTGCCTGGACGGACGACACGTGTGATTGGACGGACGACACGCGTGATCCGATGGACGACACGCGTGACTGGAGGGACGACACGACGCGGGGCCGGGCTCCGCCGCGTGTCGTCCGTCTGGACACGCGTGTCGTCCGTCCAATCACGAGTGTCGTCCGTCCAGTCACGCGAAACCGCGCTTGGCCCTGCGGGATGCGAAAGCCACTTTCGCAACGTTGAAGGTTGCGAAAGTGGCTTTCGCAACGCTCGGCCTGGGTGGTCGGCCGGTGACCATGCCGAGGCCGGGACCGGGCATGTTCGAGAAGGCGGTCAGCCGGGTAACCGTCGGCGAAAGCACCCGACGGGAGGGAACCGATGGCAGACAAGTTACGGCCGCCGCAGCAGCAGGAACCACCGGGCGTGACATCGAAGATGGACCCGCCGCCTCGTGACTCCATGGAGGATTACGAGGGCCGCGAGCTGCTGGCAGGCAAGCGCGCGCTGATCACCGGCGGTGACTCCGGGATCGGCCGCGCGGTCGCCATCGCCTTCGCGAAGGAAGGCGCCGACGTGGCGATCGCCTACCTCAACGAGCACGAAGACGCGAAGTACACCGAGGAACGCGTACGCGCTGAAGGGCGCGAGTGTCTCCTCCTGCCGGGCGACCTCGCCGAGGCGGCGCAGTGCCGGGAGATCGTGGACCGGACTGTGAAGGACCTGGGTGGCCTGGACATCCTGGTCAACAACGTCGCCACGCAGTGGCCGGTCGAGTCCCCGGAGGAGCTCACCGACGAGCAGTGGACGCATACCTTCGACGTGAACATCCACAGCTTCTTCCGGGTGACCAACGCCGCCTTGCCCCATCTGGGTGAGGGCTCGGTCATCATCAACACCGGCTCGGTGAACGGCTTGCGCGGCAACAAATCGCTCATCGACTACTCCGCGACCAAGGGTGCCGTGCACGCCTGGACGTACGCGATGGCGCAGGCACTGGCCGATCGCGGCGTCAGGATCAACTGTGTCGCGCCTGGTCCGGTGTGGACACCGCTGATCCCGTCGACCTTCCCGCCCGAGAAGGTGGAGAAGTTCGGTCTTCAGGTGCCGTTCGAGCGGGCGGCGCATCCCGACGACCTCGCGCCGTCGTACGTCTTCTTGGCGTCCAACCGGCTTTCGTCGTACTACAGCGGCGAGGTCATCGCCGCGCTGGGCGGCGAGACGACACCCGGCTGAGGCGCGCCACGGCGTCGACGACCGCGTCGGGCGCGAGGCGGTCCAGGCACGGATGGCCGGGCACGGGGCAGACCCGGGCCCGGCTGTCCTTGCACGCCGCGTGCTGGTCGCCGAGAACTTCGGACGGCACACCGTACGGTGCCCACCGCGACGCCGGCACGACAGGGGCGAACAGCGAGACGACCGGCGTCCCGACGGCGGCCGCGAGGTGGGCGGGGCCGGTATTGGGCGCCACCACGACGTCCGCCGCCGCGAGCACGGCCGCCAGTTCGGACAGTCCCGTCCGGCCACCCAGATCGAGGGCGGTTCCGGCGACCTGCCTGGTCAAAGCGCTTTCCGACGGCGAGCCTGTCACGACGACCCGGCGTCCGGCGGCCTGCAACGCCCGCACGATCGCAGCCGACCGTCCGGCGGACGGTTGCCTGGCCGGGACCGACGCGGCGGGATGGACGACCACGTAGTCCTCGTCGCCGACCAGGTCCTCCACCGGCGGCAGGGGCCAGCGGACGGCGAGACCGCCGTCGTCGCCGGGCGGCAACGAGAATCCCGCTTCCTCGGCAAGGGAGAGCATCCGGACCGGCTCCGGCGGATCACCGGGAACGTGATGCCGCAGATTCAGCAGCGACCCGGGGTAGTCCTCGCACACCGCGCCGATCCACGGCACGCCCGCCATCCGCAGCAGCAGCGCCAGCGGGAGCGGGGACTGGTGGAACGACGTCAAGATCAAGGCCGAGTCGAAGGAGAACTCGCGCAAGCGCCGGACGAACGCGTCGGTGTCCTCCTGGGTGACCGGTGGCGGTTCGGGGTCGATCCACGGTGCGCACCAGCTGATGACCTCGTCCACGCCGGGCAGCAGTTCGCCCGCGGCGCGGCCCCGGGGCCCGGTCAGCAGGACCACCCGGTCCGCTCCGGCCGCGACCGCGCGGACACAGGGGCCGGCGAGCAGGACGTCGCCGAGGTTGTCCATCCTCGCGACCAGCACGTTCATCGGCTGCCCGCGACGGCCAGATGCACGGCTTCGGCGAGGTCCCGTGCGACGGTCGCCCGACGACGGGCGCGGTCGATCTCCTCCGGCCGGGTCCGTGCCGTCGGGATGAGGATCCCGCGGGCTCCGGCAGCGAGGGCGGCGTCGACGTCGGCGCCGGTGTCGCCGATGACCACGCACCGGCGGACGTCCACTCCGAGCGCTTCCGCGGCCTGGCGCACGAGTCCCGGCGCGGGTTTGCGGCACGGGCAGCCGTCACCGTCGTCGTGCACGCAGACCTGCCAGGTGCCGAACGGGCCGAGGACCTGTTCGACGCGGGCGTTCACGGCGGCCAGCCGATCCGGGGTGATCAGGCCTTTCGCCACCCCGGACTGGTTGCTGACCACGCCGATCCTGATCCCCGCCGCCCGGAGGCCGTGCAGGAGTTCTTTGGCACCGGGCACGGGCCGGACGCCGTCGGGATCGTCGAGGTAGGGCACGTCGACGATGAGGGTGTCGTCACGGTCGAACAGCAAGGCCTGCGGCCGCCGGGCCAGCCGGTGCCGGAGTTCCCCGCGCAGCCGGTGATAGCAGGCCGCGGGCGGGATGAGGACGCTGGTCAGCAGCATCCGCGCCACCTCGCCCGGAGTGAGCGGTCCCGGGGCGATCCGGCGTGCGGCGAACTCGGCGGTCAGCCCCGCCCACACCCCGGCCGCCGCGGTGGCGGCCTTACGGCGCCCCAGGGCGAACAACGCCGCGGCGCCCGCCGCGCTGACGGTGGCCAGCGCGTGCCGTTCGAGCCGTCCGTGTCCGGCCCCGGTCTGCTGTCGCCAGAGAACCCCGTGCTTGTGCCGCATGAGCGCGTCGTCGGCGTTGCCCCGCTGGGCGCGGAGGCTGGCCAGCGGACCCGACCGTTTGGGCGGATGGACGGTGACGCGGTCACCCCGTGCGATGAGGTAACCCGCCTTGGCGACCTGCAAGGCCAGATCGGAATCCTCCCGGTAGGCGCGGGGGAAACGTTCGTCGAAACCGCCGACCTCGGTGAGCACGGACCGGCGGTAAGCCATGTCGGCCGTGATCCACTTGGCCGTCTCCAGCCCGGCCGTTCCTCGTTCGTCGTCGGTCGGGCGGCGGTCCGGCGGCAGCGGTACGACGAGCCGTGCCTGCGACGCCGCGGTCTCCGGCCCGAGGGGGAGGAGGTCTTCGGCGAGTTTCCGCGGCCAGTCCGAGCCGATCACCACGTCGTCGTCGAGGAAGGCGATCCACTCGGTCCGGGCTCGCCGCCAGCCCGCGTTACGGGCGGCGGCGGGACCGCGTCCGCCGGAGCGGACCACTTCGATTTCCGTACTGGACGGGGGAAGCCGCAGTTCGTCACCACCGGGCCGGTCGTCGGCGACGACGATCCGCGCGGGCCGGGGTTCCCCGGCGGCTTCGATCCCGGCCAGGAGCGTATGGAGGTTCTCCCGGCCGGTCGTCGGAATCACGATCGTGTAGTCGAGGTCGCTCACCCTCTTCCGGTACCCGGGAGGCACCGCCGCAAACTCCGGTCAGGCCGGGATCGCGTCGGTCTTCCTGGTCCAGGTGCGATGCTCGCCCAGCTGCGCGAGGAACGCGGCGAAGAAGCCGTCGGGCAGGGTCGCCTCGGCCGCCGTGGTGGTCACCACGCCCTGGTCGATCAAGGTTTCGCTGCCGTCGGCCAGGTTCGCGGTCACGCCGGCCCGGCGCAGCAGGTCCAGACCCGAACCGAAGGCGGCCACCGGTTTGCCGTGCTTGTACGCCTCGGCGACGAAATGCACGGCGTACCCGTCGCGTTCGAGGACGGTGATCGCGCTAGGGCCACATGGGACGGCGACGGCGTCGTAGAGAACGGAAGCCATGGTGTTGAGCTGCCTGTCCGGCCGCAGCGGGTCCCCTTCACCCCCCGGCCGGAGCTCGGCCTCGGTCGGCGCGAGGACCTCGGCGATCGCGCCCTGCTCGGTCAGCGCCTCGACCAGGCGGCGGACGCCGATCGTGTCCACCCCGTCGGCGGCGAGCACCGCGACCTTCCGGCCGGTCGGGGCGACCGAGGGCTGGTTGAGCTGGGAAAGCGCGGGGGACGTGCGGTCGTGATGGGGTGTGGCGGGAGCGGCGGGCACGGTCACCCCGATACCCTCGGCCACCCGGGCCGCGAGGTCGTGGTCGACGTTGTTGAGCTCGACGACGGTCCGCGCCCGGACCTCCCGGTCCTCGACCTTGCCCAGTTCGAACCGGAACGCGGCGACGATGTGCTCGCGTTCGACCTGGGACATGCTGTTCCAGAACAGCGTCGCCTGACTGTAGAAGTCTTTGAAGCTTTCGCTGCGTTCCCGGATCTTGTGGCCCGCCACGGCTTCGGTGTAATGCCGGAAGACGCCGGAATCGGCGATCGCCGGGCAGCCGCCGCCGAGCGAGTTCGGGAAGTAGCTCGTCCGTCCTTGGTGGATGTTCTGCTGTCCGTGCCCGTCGCGCTGGTTCGTGTGCACCGGCGCGATCGGCCGGTTCACCGGGAGCTGGGAGAAGTTGGGGCCGCCGAGCCGGATCAGCTGCGTGTCGAGGTACGAGAAGTTCCGTGCCTGCAGCAGCGGGTCGTTGGTGAAGTCGATGCCGGGTACCACGTTGGCGGTGTGGAAGGCGATCTGCTCGGTCTCGGCGAAGAAGTCCTCGGGGTTGCGGTCCAGTACCATCCGCCCGACCGCCCGAACCGGCACCTGCTCCTCGGGGATGATCTTCGTGGGGTCCAGCAGATCGAAGTCGAAGTCGTGCTCGGAGTCCTCGGCCACCAGCTGAACGCCCAGCTCCCATTCCGGATACTGCCCGGCCTCGATGGCGTCCCACAGGTCGCGCCGGTTGAAGTCGGGGTCCTTGCCGGCGATCTTCTGGCATTCGTCCCACACCAGGGAATGCGTGCCGAGTACGGGTTTCCAGTGGAACTTCACGAAGGTGCCCTCGCCGTCGGCGTTCACGAGCCGGAACGTGTGGACACCGAAGCCCTGCATCATCCGGTAGCTGCGCGGCAGCGCGCGATCGGACATCAGCCAGAGCACCATGTGCAGGCTTTCCGGTTGCAGCGAAACGAAGTCCCAGAAGGTGTCGTGCGCCGACTGGGCCTGCGGGATCTCGTTGCGCGGTTCGGGTTTGACCGCGTGCACGAAGTCGGGGAACTTGATGCCGTCCTGGATGAAGAACACCGGCATGTTGTTGCCGACGAGGTCGTAATTGCCCTGACGGGTGTAGAACTTCGTCGCGAAGCCGCGGACGTCGCGGACCGTGTCGGCCGAGCCGCGCGAACCGGCGACGGTGGAGAACCGCACGAACACGGGGATCTTTTCGCCGCTGGTGAGGAATTCCGCGACCGTGTAGTCGGCCAGCGCGTCGTCGTAGGCCTCGAAGAAGCCGTAGGCGCCCGCGCCGCGCGCGTGCACGACCCGTTCGGGGATCCGCTCGTGGTCGAAATGCGTGATCTTCTCGCGGGCGTGGAAGTCCTCCAGCAGTGTCGGGCCCCGGACTCCCGCGGTCAGGGAGTCGTTCGTGTGGTCGACGCGAACACCCTGCTGCGTGGTCAGCGCCGATTGTCCGGGATCCACACGACTTCCGCCCAGTTGTTCGTCTTTCGCGTCTTCTCGATGCTGTGCCACTGGTGTCGCCCCTTCGTGGTGGTGGTCTTCCCTCGCGGCTACCCCGGCACTGTTTCGGCAAAACGACAGCGGGTAACCGGCGCGCAGGGAAACTTCGAGGAGGTGCGAATGACGACGGTGGACCGGCCTGTCGTGCTGGAGATCCGCGACCCCGCCGACGACAGGCTCGTCGGCAGCGTCAAGGCGGCGACCCCCGACGGCGTCGAAACGGCGATCGCCACGGCGAAACGGCGGGCACCGGGCTGGGCCGCCACGCCGGCGGCCGAACGCGGGATCGCGCTGAAGGACGCGGCCAGGTCGCTCCGGGAGCGCGCGGGTGAACTCGCCGTCCTCATCGAGAGCGAGACCGGCAAGCCCCGTGACGAGGCCGAGGAAGGTGTCCTTGCCGGGGCCGGGACCTTGGAGCAGTACGCCGAACTGGGCCCGGTGCACCGCGGCCGGTCCCTGCTGGGCGATCCGTCGGCGACCGACCTGATGGTGCCCGAACCGCGGGGCGTGGTCGTGGCGCTGACGCCGTGGAACGACCCCGTCGCCGTGGCCTGCGGGCTGCTGGGGGCCGCGGTCGTCACGGGCAACACAGTGGTGCACAAGCCGAGCGAACGCTGCCCGCACACCGGCGCGTGGCTGGGGAACGTGCTGTCGGAGGCGCTTCCCGAGGGAGTACTGCAGACCGTGCAGGGCGACGGGAGCGTCGGTGCCGAACTCGCGGCCCACCGGGACGTCGACATCATCGCTCATGTCGGCAGTACCGTCGCGGGTCGTTCGATCGCGGCGAGCGCGGCGCGGACCGGCGCCAAGGCGTTGCTGGAGAACGGCGGCAACGATCCGCTCATCGTCGACGCCGGGGTGGATCCGGTCTGGGCGGCCGAGCAGGCGGCGACCGGAGCCTTCGCCAACTCCGGCCAGATCTGTGTCTCGGTCGAACGGATCCTGGTGCACCAGGACGTCGCGGATGCCTTCCTCACCGCACTGGTCGCCGAAGCCGGCAGGCGCCGACTGGCCCCGCTCGTCGACCGGCGCCACCGCGAGGGGGTGCACGCCCAGGTCGCGGAAGCGATCGCGCAGGGCGCCGATCCGCTCGTCGGCGGTGTCCTGCCGGACGGCCCCGGCGCCTTCTACCCGGCGACCGTCCTCACCGGATGTACCTCTGGGATGCGGATTCTCCGCGAGGAGACGTTCGGCCCGGTCGCGCCGGTGAGCGTGGTCGCGGACTTCGAGCAGGCGCTCGGCCGGGCGGCCGAGGGCGAGTACGGTCTCGCCGCCACGGTGCTGACCTCCTCGATGGCGCACGCGCAGCGGGCATGGCGCGAACTCCCGGTCGGGACCGTGAAGATCAACAACGTCTTCGGCGGCGCGCCCGGGGGGGCCGCTCAGCCGCGGGGTGCCAGCGGCAGCGGTTACGGCTATGGACCCGAACTGCTCGACGAGATGACCCAGACGAAGGTCGTCCACCTGGCACCCCCGGGACCGTGATGCGCTGGACGGCGCCGTTCGCCTGGGCCGCCCGGGCGTTCCGCGTTCCGGGAGAGGAACGCCGGAGTCTCATCCAGACCACGAAGGCCACGGCCGCGGCGGTGATCGCGTGGATCGTCGCGACGTCGGTGCTGCGGCTCCCGCAGCCCTTCCTCGCGCCGTACGCCGCGGTGTTCCTGGTACAGGCCACCGTTTACCGCTCGCTGTGCGGCTGGGCGCAGCAGGTCGGCGCGGTGAGCGTGGGAGTGTTGCTCGCGGCGGGCGCCGGTCAGCTCATCCCGTCGGTGACGGTGGCACTCGGGCTGGTCATCTTCGTCGGATTGCTCATCGGCTCATGGCGGGGGTTCGGCGATTCCGGGGTCTGGGTCGGGATCACCGGCATGCTGCTGATCTCCTACGGCAACGCGACCGAACCCGTCCTGCTCGCCGACCGGCTGCTGGAGACCGCGCTGGGCGCGGCGATCGGCGCGGTGCTCAACGCGGTGATCCTGCCGCCGCTGCACGGCGAACGCCTGCGGGCGGCGACCTCCCGGCTGGCCGGGGCGATCGCCGACCTCCTCGACGAGACCGCGGAAGTGGTCCGCGGTGGCGAGGCGACCGACGCACTGGACGGCCGTCTGCAGGACGTCCGCAGCCTGGCCGCGGAGGCGGAAGAGGCGATCGGCTGGACCCGGGAGGGCCGGTACCTGAATCTCCGCGGACGGCGTGAGATCCACGAGGAACCTTTGTCGAACCTCATCTCCCTGTGGCAGCCGCTCGCCCAGCTGATCGACGCCGTGAACGAGGCTGCCCGGAGCGAGCAGCCATTCAGGCATCCCGGCGAGTACGCGCGCGGGGTGATCGGTGACCTGCTCGAAGCGCTCGCCGAGGTCGTCCGTTCGGGCGACGCGGACGAACTGGATCGGTGCGGCAGGCTGCTCGACGAGATCGACCACCTGCTCGTCACGCCCACCGACGAGATCGCCACCTCGATCGGACTGGGGGCGATGGCGTTGCCCGCTCGCCGCCTCGTCCAGCGGATCCGCGCCGATTAAGCCGGGGCGACGGCGGGTAACCGTACTCATGAGCAGCAGTGGCAAGCGGATCGTGGTCACCGGCGCCACCGGTAACGTCGGGACGGCGGTGGTGCGCGCGCTGGGTGCGGACCCCGAGGTCGGCTCGATCGTCGGACTGGCGAGGCGCCCCAGCCGCTGGGAGAGCCCGAAGACCGAGTTCGTCACCGCCGATGTCGCCCGCGA
The DNA here is from genome assembly GCF_900105055.1 of Amycolatopsis lurida. NCBI lineage: Bacteria > Bacillati > Actinomycetota > Actinomycetes > Pseudonocardiales > Pseudonocardiaceae > Amycolatopsis > Amycolatopsis lurida. Next base: position 742,718 of record NZ_FNTA01000004.1, on the reverse strand, counting down.
CGATCTCCGGGCCGTGTTCGACGGCGCCGACGTGGTGATCCATCTGGCCTGGCTCTTCCAGCCCACACACCGGCCCGAGGTCACCTGGCGGGCCAATGTGCTGGGTTCCATCCGGGTTTTCGAAACCGCGCAGGCGATGCGGGTGCCGTCGCTGGTGTACGCGTCCTCGATCGGGGCGTACTCGCCGAGGGACGACGATCACCCGGTGGCCGAGGACTGGCCGACGCACGGCTCGCCCAACGCGGCGTACACCCGGGAAAAGGCTTATGTGGAGCGGGTTCTGGAGGCGTTCGACCGCAGGCATCCACGGATGCGGGTGGTCCGGGTCCGCCCGGGATTCCTCTTCCAGAAGGCCGCGGCGCCCGAACAGCGCCGTCTTTTCGGCGGGCCGCTCGTACCGGGCAAGCTGCTGCGGCCGTCGCTCGTCCCGATTCTTCCGGACATCCCGCAACTGAGGATCCAGACCGCGCACACCGAAGACGTGGCCGACGCTTACCGCCGTTGCGCGCTCCAGGACGTCAAGGGCGCCTTCAACATCGCCGCCGACCCGGTGCTCGACACCCGCGCGCTGGCGCGGATCTTCGGCGCCAGGCCGGTGAAGGTCCCGGCCACTTTCATCCGGAACGCGCTCGCCGCGGCCTGGTCGCTGCACCTGATTCCGGCCACGCCGGGGCTCTTCGACGCGGTCCTGCATCTCCCGGTGATGGACTGCACGCGCGCCAGGCAAGAGCTGGGCTGGACGCCACGATACTCGTCGGAGGACGCGATCGAGGCGTTCCTCAAGGGGTTGCGGGAAGGCGAGGGGTTCCCGACCGAACCGCTGAAAGCAGACGTCGGCCGGGGTCATGAACTGGCCACCGGAGTGGGGGAGCGACCGTGAACGAGAAGGAACTGCTGCACACGCTGACCAAAGTGGTGTCCACTTTGGACCAAACTTCGGTGCGGTTCGCCGTCGCGGGCGGTCTCGCCGTGTACGCGCGGGGCGGCCCGCCGTCGGACCACGACGTCGACCTCTTCCTCAAGCACGAGGACATCGAGACGGCGGCGGACGCGCTGGTGGCCGCAGGGCTGAGACGGGTGCATCCACCGGAGGACTGGCTCACCAAGGTCTACGACGGCGACTGTCTCGTGGACCTCATCTTCCGGCCGAATCATCGGCCGGTCACCGACGAGATGCTCGACCGCGCGTCGCTGATGCGGGTGGGGGCGACCGCCGCCCCGGTGCTCAACGGGACCGACCTGCTCGTCGACAAGATGCTCGTGCTCAGCCCGCACCGCTGCGATTTCGGGCCGCTGCTGCGGATCGCCCGTGACCTCCGCGAGCAGGTCGACTGGCACCGCGTGGCCGAGGAGACCGCCGAATCGCCGTACGCCTGGTCGTTCCTGACCCTGCTCGCGGCACTGTCCATCATCGACGGAAAGGAGCTTCCGATGCCCGAGGAAGCGCCACAGTACCTGGTCGCCAGGCTCACCAAGGCGCTGGCGGAGGATCCGAGGACCGCCGAACTCGGCGTGCACGTCACCGTGCGCGGCGACCAGGTGCGGCTCAGCGGCGAGGTCCCCTGCGCGAATCGCAAGGCCGACATCGAGGCGGTCGTCTGCGACCACATCGCGGCCGAGCTGGTGCACAACGACGTCCGGCTGGCCGACGTCCGCGAGCCGTCGCACGCCGAGGAGATCCGGTGATCCGGGTCGCCGCGGTCGGGGACGTCCACCTCGGGGAGGACAACCGGGGCCTGCTGCGGCCGGCATTGGACAACATCGCCGAACACGCCGAGGTGCTGCTGCTCGCGGGCGACCTCACCCGGCACGGCAGCGTCGAAGAGGCGAGGGTCGTGGCCGACGAGTTCGCCGGGCTCGACGTCCCCGTGGTGGCGGTGCTCGGCAACCACGACTACCACTCGGACGAGGCGGAAGCGGTCAGCGGGCTGCTGGAGGAAAGCGGGATCACCGTCCTGGAGGGTTCGGCCACCACCCTGGAACTGGACGGCGGGAAGCTGGGTGTCGCCGGGGTGAAGGGGTTCGGCGGCGGGTTCGCGGGCAAATGCGCGAGCCGGTTCGGCGAACGCGAGATGAAGGACTTCGTCGATCACACGATGGCGACCGCCAAGCGCCTGCGCACCGCGCTGGAGGGGCTCGAACACGAGCAGCCCGACGTGACCGTCGCGTTGACGCACTACTCGCCGATCCCCGGCACCCTGCACGGCGAACCGCCCGAAATCCACCCGTTCCTGGGGTCGTACCTGCTGTGCGAGCCGATCGACGACGCCCAGGTGGCGCTCGCCGTGCACGGGCACGCGCACTATGGCAGCGAGCAAGGTGTCAGCCCGGGCGGCGTCCCCGTGCGCAACGTCGCCCAGCCGGTGATCCGTGCGGCGTATGCGACGTACGTTCTCGAACCCGCGAAAGTGCTGACATGAGGGATCGATTCCATGGGGAGCTGAGCGTCCTCGGTGAGCTCCTGTCGAGCATGTGCGGGATGGCCTGCGAGGAACTGCGGCTCGCGAACCGGGTCTTCCTCGACCGGGACACCGAAGCCGCCGCCGAACTCGCGGCGGTCGAGGCGAAACTGAACGCGGCACGGACGACGTGCGAGCAGACCGCGCAGAAGCTGCTCGCCCTGCAGGCGCCGGTCGCGCGCGACCTGCGGACCGTGCTCGCGGCGGTGTACTGCGCCGACCGGCTGGAGCGGATGGGCGACCTCGCCAAGCACATCGCCGACCAGGCCGCGCGAGCGCCGGAATTCGCCGTCCCCGGCGCGCTCGCCGGCCGGTTCGGCGAGATGGCCGGGCTCGTCTGCTCGATGGCGGAAGACCTCGGCGCGGCGATCGAGGGACCGACCGCGGAGGTCTTCCACTCGCTCGCCCGGTCCGATCAGCGTGTCGACGCGCTGTACGAGGAACTGATGACGCTGGTCACCGAGCCGGACTGGCCGCACGGCGTCGCGCCCGCCATCTCGGTGGCGCTGCTGGCGCGGTTCTACGAACGGTTCGCGGACCAGGCCGTTTCGGTGGCGCGGCGGGTGGACTTCGCGCTCACGGGGGAGCTGCCCGAGTCTTCCGTGCGGGATGTGCACGCTTCGCTTTGAGGCTCCCGCGAAGACCTCCTGGCTGGAATAGGGACGGCGGCGGGTGTTGCGAAAGTGGCTTTCACAACGTCGGCGCCGGGCCGGGCCGAGGCTGAGCGGCAAAGCCGTGAAGGCCTCCTTCCCTACCTTGAGTGTAGGGAAGGAGGCCTTCACGGAAGAAGGCTCAGGTGGCGCGGTCTGTCAGCGCGTCCCGGATCTTGTCGATGAACGCTGTCCCCGGCGCCAGGATCCGGTTCGCCGGCGGCCGGTCCGGGGCGGCGGGATGCGGCCGCGTCGGGGCGATCTTCTTGGCCCGCAACACCTTTTCCCCCAGCTCCCGCAGGTCTTCCGGCGAGCAGGCGGCCTGCAGCTTCGGCAGCAGGTCGGTTTCCTCCTCTTCGATGTGGTGCCGGACGTCCTCGATCAGCTTGCCGACCAGCTGGTCGAAGCGCTTGTCCGTCGGTTCCAGGCCGATGAGGTCGCTCATCACCCGTTCGGCTTCGGCGTGCTCCTCGATCTCGTGGTCGGCGACTTTGTCGCCGTCGGGGAGGTGCTTCCGCGCGGCGGGGTACATGTGCTGTTCTTCGGCGACCGAATGCCGCACGAGTTCGGCGATCACGTGGTCCGCGAGGTCCTTCCGGTGCCGGTCACCGCCCTTGCCGGACTCGAGTTCCTTGAAGATCCGTTCGAAGGCGCGGTGGTCCTCGGTGATCACCGAGACGAGGTCGTGTTTCGTGGTGGTGGTCATGGACACTCCTGTCCGTGGTCGTCAGTCCGACGCCGCACGGATACCCGTTCCCCGCGGTTCAATCACCCGGATTCGTCGGTGACGTGATGCGGCGCGCCCACGGGTTTGGATTCCGGGGAGCCGCGCTGGCGCAGGTACACACTGAACACCGCCATCGAGCCGATGGCGAGGAATTCCGACTGCCAGTTCTGGAGTGTGCGGTTCCAGAAATCCGCCGACGCCAGATAGCCGGACCACGACTCCGGATCACCGAATTCGGTGAGCTGCTCGGCGTTGTAGGCGCTCATCCCGGCTACGGACTGGGCCAGCCAGGACAGCAGGAACAGCCCCAGCATCACCAATCCGAGTGACATGGAGAAGATTCCCGTACGCCAGCCGCCCGCTCTCGCCCATTTCGGGGAGTCGGCCGTCGAATGCCGGCCGATCTGCTGCTCCTTGTCCGTCTCCAGGCCTGCCCGGCCCCTCGGTTTCGATTCCGGGGAACCGCGCTGCAACAGCCACACGGTCGCGAACACGTACAGGAAGAACTGCAGGTACTCCGATTGCCAGTTCTCGGCGACGTCGACGGCGAAATCCGCGGATGTCAGGTAGTCGAGCAGGCCGATCGATTCGGCGGCATGGCTGAGCCGCCGGTCGTTGTAGTCAGCGAGGCCCGCGAACGCCTGTCCCGCGAGACTCAGCAGGAACAGCAGCCCGAACGCCAGCGAGAGGGCGTTGTCACGAAGAAAGCGCCGCATCATCGGCCTCCTTCACCGGTGGAGCAGGCCGAGTAGGACGCAATAGCCGAGGACGGCCACGACGAAGACGAGATAGACGGTGAACACCGGGCGCGCTTTCACGGTCCACCCACCGCACAGTCGTAGACCTGTTCGTTCCGGTGGCGGCAGCCCGCACCCGTGATCACCCAGCCGGTGGAGGATTCGTGCAGGAAGAGCGTGTCGCGGGCGGTCCTCACCTGGGCTTCTTCACTCCAGACCGAGACCGTTTCGGGCGTTCCGTCCGGGACGTTCGCACCCGCGAGGCCCCGTTCGCAGCTCTCCGGGGCCCAGGATTCCTGTGCCCGGGGTGCCAGCAGCGCACACGCCGAGCGGTGATCGCCCGACGCGAGCGCTCCGAGGAACCGCGCGGCGGCCTCTTTCACCGGCTCTTGCCCGCTCGCTCCGGTACAGCCGGCGAGCAGGAGGCAAGCACCGAACGCCAGCGTCTTGACGATCATGGAACCGGGGTACCCGGCTGTGGCGTCGTTCACACCTGGTGTCAGGCGGCGGGGTACTGCTTCTCCCGCAACAGGTTCGCCAAGTGGACGGCGTTGCGCGCGAGGGTCGCGTTGGTCGAAGCGACCGCTTCGGGTGTTTCGTCGAGATCGTTGTAGTCGCCGCCCTTCATCGCCTCGCCGTTCCAATAGGTCCCACCTTGGGCGGGCACGGTGAAACCGACGTCGTTGAGGGCCTGGAACAGGTCGGCGGTGATCTTGTGCGCCCCGTCCTCGTTGCCGACGACGGCGGTGACGCCGACCTTGCCGAACATCGCGGGCCTGCCCTCGTCGTCCGTTTCGGACAGTTCGGCGTCGAGCCGCTCCAGGACGCGCTGGGCCACACTGGACATGTGGCCGACCCAGGTCGGGGTCGAGAGCAGCAGGATGTCGGCCGCGGCGATCTTCCGGCGGATCCCCGGCCAGGCGTCGCCGTCGCCCATGTCACCTTCCACGCCGGGTTTGACGTCGTGGTCGACGACGCGCACGAGTTCACCGGTGGCGCCGTGCCCGGCCAGTTCGTCGAGCAGCTGCTGGGCGATCAGCGCGCTGCTCGACGGCACGGGGGACGGTTTGAGCGAGCACACCAGTGCGAGGGCCTTCAACGGCTGGGTCATCCTGTCCTCCTGTTCGGGTCCGTACCGAGCCCCATATGGGTGAAGCCCGCTTCGCCGACGGCCGCCGGATCCAGGAGATTCCTGGCGTCGACGACGACGGCGCGCTCGGTGGCGGCGGCGAGCCGTTCCCAGTCGAGCTCGCGGAACTCGGGCCACTCGGTGAGCACCACCAGCGCCGCCGCGTCCTTCGCGACCAGGTACGGGTCGTCGACGACCTGGACGATGTCCGGCTCGACGGCCTCGACGCCGGGGTCGTACGCGGTCAGCACCGCGCCGCTCCTGGCGAGCTCCCGCGCGACCGCGAGCGCGGGAGACTCACGCAGATCCCCGGTCCCCGCCTTGAACGCCAGTCCGAGCAGCCCGATACGAGTGCCCGAGAGCGAGCCGTCCGAAACCCCGGTGATCGCGAGGCGGATCTTCCGCACGACGGCCGCCCGCTGGCGCGCGTTGGCCTTCATGGCGTCACGCAGGATGCCGAAGTCGACGCCCGCGTTTTCGGCGGTCCGCAGCAGCGCGGCGGTGTCCTTGGGCAGGCACGAGCCGCCCCAGCCGGGGCCGGGCACGAGGAAGGCGGGGCCGATCCGCGAATCGAGCCCCATGAGCCGCCCGACGTCACGGATGTCGGCGCCGTAGTGCTCGCAGAGTTCGGCGAGGACGTTCACATAGGACACTTTCAGCGCCAGGAAGGCGTTGCTGGCGTATTTCGCGAGCTCGGCGCTGGCCGGATCGGTGAACCACACCGGCGCGTTCGTCTCGCCGTACAACGCGGCAACCCGTTCGGCGGCCGCCCGGTTCTCCGGCACCGAGCCGAGGACGATCCGGTCGGGCCGCAGGAAGTCTTCGACGGCGTGCCCCTCGCGGAGGAACTCGGGATTGCTCACCACGGGCAGATCCGGCCGCCCGAGCAGCTCCGCCAGGCGGGTCCCGGTGCCGACCGGCACGGTGGACTTGGTGACGACGGCACAGCCGGGCCGCAGCAGGCCGGGGAGCGTGGCCACGACCTCTTCCAGCACCCGGACGTCGGCGGCGCCGTCCTTCCCTTCCGGAGTGGGCAGGCAGAGCAGCACGAAGTCCACATCGGACAGCTCAGGCGGCTCGGTGGTGAACCGGAGCCGCCCGCTGCCCAGCCCGTCCCGGACGAGTTCCGTGAGCCCCGGTTCGACGATCGTCACCTCGCCGCGCACCAAGTCGTCCACTTTGGACTGGTCGTTGTCGACGCAGACCACTTGATGCCCCAGCTGCGTGAAGCACGCGGCGCTCGTGAGACCGACGTAGCCGGCGCCGATCACTCCCACCCGCTCACCCACGGGAAGCCCCCGCGGCCAGCAGGCCTTCGGCCGCGGAGAGGACGCGCTCCTCGCGTAACAGCAGCAGCCCCGGATCCGGGGCTTCGCCGTGCGGATCGCCCACGTCGCCCACCCAGAGGACGGTGTGCTGCCGGGCCTCGGGAGGCGGGCCCCACAGCCGCGGCGGGGTCGGCCCGAAGAGCAGGACCGACGGCGTCCCGTATGCGGTGGCGAGGTGACCGACACCGGTGTCGCCGCAGATGACCAGCCGCGCTTCAGCCACGGTCGCGGCCAGTTCGGCGAGCCCGTCGCCGGCGAGCACCGACTCGGCCGGCAGCCCGGCCGCTTCGGCGATCTCGCGGGCGAGCGGTGCTTCCGCCGCGTTTCCCGTGACGACCACCCGGTGACTTCCGGAGAGCGCCCGCGCCACCCGCGCGTACCGGTCCGGCGGCCAGCGCCGGGCGGCGAACGCGGCACCGGGATGGATCACCACCGCGCCCGCCGCCGGGCTGGGACCGGGCGGCGGCGGCAGCGCGAGATCGGTGCGGTCGGCCGGGATGCGGGCGGCCTCGAGCAGACGGCACCAGCGGTCGACTTCGTGCGCTTCGGCGGGCCAGTCCGGTCCGTCGACGCCGGGGAAGTCCGGATGCCGGTGCGTGATCAGTTCGAGCGGGTCCTGGGCGAGCAGGTCGTGGATGCTCTCCGGGCCGCGGCCATGCAGGTTCACCGCCAGCCGCGGCGGCTCGCCGGGCCAGGACAGTTCGCCCAGTCCGGCCGTCGGGAGCAGCTCGTCCACCGCGTCGATCAGTTCGACGATGTCGCGCAGCTTCTCGGGCGCGGCGAGCACCAGGCGCTCGCCGTCGAAGGCGCGGCGCAGCGCCCGCAGAGCGGGAATCGCGGTGAGCAGATCTCCCAGGCCGAGGGCGCGCAGCACGAGGATGCCACCGGTCACGGCCAGGACCCCTCTTCCGAAGCGCACACCACGAGTTCGCGGACCTCGCAGCCGGGCGGCTGGGACAGCGCGAACACCACCGAAGCCGCGACGTGCTCGGGCTGGTTGAGTTTCGCGTCCGGCGGCGGCTTGTACTGCTCGGCCCGGTCGTCGAAGAACGCCGTGTGCATGCCGCCGGGGATCAGCAGGGTCACCCCGACCCGGCCCGCCAGTTCCATGGCGAGTGCCCTGGTGAAGCCGACGACGCCGAATTTCGAGGCGCAGTAGGCGCTCGCGTCCCCGGCCACCCGCAGCCCCAGCGTCGACGCGCAGGTCACCACCGTGCCGTGGCTCAGCCGCAGATGGGGTAGCGCCGCGCGGACGACCGCGGCGGTGCCAAGAAGATTGACCCGCACGACGCGTTCCCAGTCCTCTGTGGACACTTCGTCGAGCGCGCCGCACGCGTCGGTTCCCGCCGCGGTGAAGACGCCGTCGATCCCGCCCGCCCGTTCGGCGAGTTCGTCCACGGCGCTCGCGGCCGCGGCGGAATCGGCCAGGTCGGCCTGGACGAAGGCGACGTCGGACGCGGGTTCGGCGCGGTCGATGACGAGGGGTGTGCCACCCGCTTCGCGGACGGCTTCCACGGTCGCGGCACCGAGTCCGGAGGCGCCGCCGGTGATCAGGACGTTGCCGAGAGGGCGCATCATGCTCCTTCCGCCGCGGCCACCAGCCGGGTGGTGGAATAGCCGCGGATGGTCGGGATCAGGACGATCTCGCCGCCGTGCCTGCGCACGACGGCACTTTCGGGGAGTTCCGTGTCCGCGTAGTCGCCGCCCTTGACCCAAACGTCCGGGCGGAGGCGGTCGAGTACCGCGGCGGGATCGGGTTCGTCGAACACCACGACGGCGTCGACCGAAGAGAGTTCGGTGAGCAGCCTGGCGCGGTCCCGGGCGGTCACGATCGGCCGTCCCGGGCCCTTCAGGCCGCGCACGGAGGCGTCGGAATTGAGGCAGACGACGAGGGCGTCGCCCAAGGCGCGAGCCTGCCGCAGCAGACTCGCGTGCCCGGGGTGCAGCAGGTCGAAACAGCCGCCGGTGGCGACGAGCCTGCCGCCTCCCGCGCGGACCCGTGCGGCCACGTCGAACGCCGAAGCGCCGCGGTGCGCCGTCTCCGGCCGCGGTTCGTTGTCCACAGTGGACAGCGTGGCGGCGCCGCCCGTGGCGACGAACCGCGCCGCCGTCTCGACCCCGGTGGCCACCGCGTCGGCGGTGGACGCCCCGTCGAGCAGCGCGGCGGTGACCGCGGACGCGAAGCGGTCGCCCGCACCGCAGGTGTCCTTGGCGACGACGCCCGACGGCGGCCGGAACGTGGTGCACGAGCCGCCCTCGGTCAGCACCGCGCCTTGCGAACCCGTGGTCACGCAGACCGCGTCGGCCTTCCAGCGCGAGTGCACCTGCTTCGCGAGGTCTTCGGCGTCGGCGCGGGATTCGGTGAGCTGCTCGGCTTCGGCGAGATTCGGGGTGGCGAGCCGGATTCCCGCGACCGGCTCGGCTCCGCGGGGATGCGGATCCCAGACGACCGGGATGGTGCCCGCCAGTTCGGCGAGCAGCTCGCGGACCTCCGGATGGCCGGTCACGCCGCGGCCGTAGTCGGCGACGAGGATCGCGCCCGCCGAACGCAGCGCTTCACGGACGCCGGCGGTGAGCGGCGAGTGCTCCGCCCTCCCGTCCCCGCTGTCGAGGCGGACCAGCGATTGCCCGGCGGCGCGAACACGCGTCTTGGTGACGGTGGTGCCGCACAACGGCATCGGCACCACCCGGACCTCGCGCTCCAGAAGCCCAGCCAGGGTGCGGCCTGCCTGGTCGCCCCCCAGCGGGGCGACCAGGACGACCTCGGCAGTGGACCGGGCCGCGAGCAACGCGGCCAGCCCGGCGCCGCCCGGCCGCCGCCACTCGCGGGCGAGGTCGACCACGGGGACCGGCGCGTCCGGGCAGAGCCGGTCCGACGTGCCGTCGACGTCGACGTCCAGCAAGGCGTCGCCCAGTACGACCAGCGGCCTCACGTGGGCACCCCCAGCGCGTCGTCGAACGCGGTGCACAGGGCGTGCACCAGCGCGAGATGGACCTCCTGCACGGTCGCCGTCGACGGCGCCTCCACCGGGATCGCGTCGTCGCACAGCGCAGCCAGCGGGTTGGGGGAGGGGCCGGTGAACGCCCAGGTGGTGACGCCGAGCTCGTGCGCGGCCTTCGCGGCCGCGACGACGTTCTGGCTCCCTCCACTGGTCGAAAGGCAGACGAGGATGTCGCCGGGCCGGCCGTGCGCGCGCACCTGGCGGGCGAAGACCTCGTGCTCGCCGTAGTCGTTGACGATGGCCGTCACGGCGGAGGTGTCCGCGTGCAGGGCGATCGCCGAGAACGGCTGCCGGTCGTTGCGGAACCGGCCCACCAGTTCGCCGGTGAGGTGCTGGGCTTCGGCGGCGCTCCCGCCGTTGCCGCACGCGAGCAGCCGTCCGCCCGAGGACAGCACGGTGGCCAGCCGGTCACCCCAGTCACGGAGCTTCGGCGACCACGAAGCGGACTTCCCGGCGGCCTCGCTCAACGCTGCGAAGTGTTCTTCGATCACGACACACCTCCAAGGTCAGGGACGGCGGACCACGAAAGGTCCGAGGGCGAGCAGGTCGATGGGGGCCGAACCGAAGCACTCCAGCGCGTCGCGCGGGGAATCGACCATCGGCCTGCCCGCGGTGTTGAGGCTGGTGTTGACCACGGCGGGCAGTCCGGTACGCCGTTCGAACGCGCCGAGCATTCTCGCCACGAGCGGTTCGACGGCGGCGTCGACGGTCTGCACGCGGGCGGTGCCGTCGACATGCGTGACGGCCGGGATGCGATCCCTCCACTCCGGCGCGACGTCGTGTACGAAGAGCATGTACGGGCTGGGAAGCGGGCCGCGGGAGAAGATGTCACCCGCGCGTTCCTCGAGCACCATCGGGGCGACCGGGCGGAACTGTTCGCGGCCCTTCACGTCGTTCAGCCGTTCCAGATTGGCCTCGTGCCCGGGATGCGCGAGCAGCGACCGGTGCCCGAGCGCGCGCGGGCCGAATTCGGATCGGCCCTGGAACCAGGCCACGATCCGGTTATCGGCCAGCGCTTCGGCGACGGCCTCCGCGACGTCGTCCGGGCGCTCGTAGCGCACGTTAGCGGTCTTGAGCGCGTTCTCCAGCTGGTCGTCCGTGAAGCCGCGGCCCAGGTCCGCACCGGTCATCGGGCTCCCGCGTTCACCGAAGTCGGCGGCGAGTTGCAGCGCCGCGCCGAGCGCGGTGCCGGCGTCACCGGCGGCGGGCTGAACCCAGATCCGGTCGAACGGACCCTCGGCGTGGAGCCGGGTGTTGGCGACGCAGTTGAGCGCGATCCCGCCCGCCATCGCGAGGTCGGTGTGTCCGGTGTGCTCGTGGACCTTGGCCGCGAGTTCGAGGAGCACGTCCTCCAGGCAGCGCTGCACGCTCGCGGTCAGATCGGCGTGGATCTGCCCGGGTTCCTGCCCCGGTTCGACGGCGGGCGCGAACGAGGCCCAGTCGATCTCGTCGGTACGGAACCCCATTCCGTTGGTGTGCACGCTCTCCGCGATCCGGTCGAGGAAGCGGGGCTTCCCATAGGAGGCCAGCGCCATCACCTTGTACTCGTCGCTGGACCGGGCGAATCCGAGGTGCTCGGTCAGATCCTCGTACATCAGCCCGAGGGAATGGGGGAGCCGTTGCTCGGCGAGCTCTTCGAACTTGCCGTCGCGGTACTCGCCCGCGAGATAGGACGTGCTCTCGCCGCGGCCGTCGGCCACCAGTACCGCGCAGTCGTCGAACGGCGCGGCGAGCGCGGCCGAGGCGGCGTGCGCGACGTGGTGCCGGACGAACCGGACGGTCGCGGGATCCAGCCCGGGCAAGGCCGCCTTGAGGAACGCGGGAGCCCGCCGGGCGAAGTCGGTGCGGAGGCATTCGTTCTTCCCGTCATGCCCCGCCAGGCCCGGCTCGACGAGCGCCGGATCGTACGAATAGCCGACGACGTCGAGATCCTGCGCGGAGATTCCCGCCTCCGCCAAGCACCATGCGGCGGCTTCGGCCGGCTGTTCCCAAGCGGAGAACGGCACCGGCCGCTTGCCGTGCTTGCGACGGCTGAACCGTTCTTCCTCCGCCGCGGCCACGATCTCACCATCGACCACGAGGGCCGCGGCCGGGTCGTGGAAAACGGCGTTGACACCGAGTATGCGCACCGGGCCACCTCTCCGGTCGGGGATGCGGGCCGTGACCCGCGCTTACTCCCGTAGCGCTACCCGGTGCAGTCGGCGATAAACGACGCGGCGCAAAAGCCCAGGACGTCGCTACTGAGCGAAGCGTCTCTCCGGGGATTCAGGGCCGGGCTCCGATTCGTCATTCGCGTGTCCAGACCCGTGACTCACGTGATTGAAGCCGTAACTCACGTGATCAGAGCCGGTCCGGCTTCAAGCACGCGTGTTCCGCCTCTAAGCACGTGAGTTACGGGTTCACGCACCGACGGCCGGGTGGGGGCCGGACCGCCGCCGCGCGAACCAGGCGACGGTGCGCGGAAGTCCTTCCGTCAGCGGGACTTCCGGCTCCCAGCCGAGCTCCCGGCGGGCACGGGAGATGTCCGGGCAGCGGCGGGCCGGATCGTCGACCGCCGCTTCGACGTGCTCGATCCGCGACGCGCTGCCGGTGACGGCCAGGACCTCCTCCGCGATCCGCAGCACGGTGAGTTCGTGCGGATTGCCCAGATTCACCGGGCCGGGCACGTCGGAGCCGGCCAGCGCGATCAGCCCGCCGACCGTGTCGTCGACGTAGCAGAGGGAACGGGTCTGGTCGCCGGTGCCGGTCACGGTGAGCGGCTCGCCCGCCAGCGCCTGTCCGATGAACGTCGGGATCATGCGGCCGTCGTCGGGGCGCATGCGCGGGCCGTAGGTGTTGAAGATCCGGGCTATGCCGGTGTTCACGGCCCGTTCCCGGCGCATGGCCGACGTGAGCGCTTCGGCGTACCGCTTGGCCTCGTCGTAGACGCTGCGCGGTCCGATCGGGTTCACGTTCCCCCAGTATTCCTCGCGCTGCGGGTGCTCCTGCGGATCGCCGTAGACCTCGCTCGTCGAAGCGAGGACGAAGCGGGCGTCGTCGCGTTCGGCGATGTCCAGCGCTCGCTCTGTGCCGTGCGAGCCCGCGCGCAGCGTCTCGAGCGGCAGGCGGAAGTAGTCACGGGGCGAGGCGGCGGACGCGAGGTGGAAGACGACGTCGAACGGGCCGGGCGCACTCATCGGCCCGGTGACGTCGCGGGCGAGAAGCCGGAACCCCGGCCGCTCGAGCAGATGCGCCACGTTGGCCGTGACGGCCGTGGCGAAATTGTCGGCCGCGACGACCTCCGTGCCCGCGTCCAGCAGACGTTCGCACAGATGCGAACCGACGAAACCCGCGCCCCCGGTCACCAGCACTCTGTTCATGGCGACTGGCTACCCGCGGTAAGGGGCGGAAAAACCGTGTGAATCAGGAGATGAGGGGTAAGCCTCGGATATGCGTGCATTGGTGATCGGCTGGGCGAGCTTCCGGCACGGCGAAGCGACGGCAGGAGACGTTCTCAGCATGCGCAGGGTCGACGAGGCGTTATCTACCATGGGGCTTCCGCACGACCTGGCGTGGAGCCCGGTCTATCGGCCGGGCGACGTGAACTACGAAGAGGTGGATCCGGCGCGGTACAGCCACGTGGTGTTCGTCTGCGGGCCCGCGCACGGCAGGCAGGTACGCGAGGTGCATCGGCGGTTCGCCCACTGCCACCGGATCGCCGTCGGGGTCTCGGTGATCGATCCGGAGGACGACACGGTCACGGGCTTCGACGAAATCTTCGCCCGGGACCAGGGCGGACTCGGCTCGCCGGACCTTTCCCTGGGCGTGCCGACCGACACGGTACTGGTGACGGGGGTGATCCTGGCGCCGGGACAACAGGAGTACGGCGACTTGGGCCACCACGCGGCGGTGCACGCCTCGGTGAAGGACTGGATCGCCGGGGTCGACTGCGCCCGGGTGCCGCTCGACACGCGGCTGGCGGCGTCGGATTGGGAACGCTGTGAGACACCGGACCAGTTCACGTCGATCCTGTCGCATCTGGACGTCGTGGTCACGACGCGGCTGCACGGGCTGGTCCTGAGTCTGCAGGCAGGTGTGCCCGCCTTGGCCATCGACCCGGTCGAGGGCGGCGGCAAGGTCACCGCACAGGCCGACGCGCTCGGCTGGCCCGCTCTCGTGCCCGCCGAGGAAGCGGCCAACCGGGACGTGCTCGACTCCTGGTGGCGCTGGTGTTCCTCGGTACAGGGCCGGGCGATGGCCGCGCTGCGCGCGCTGCCCGGCGACGACGGGCTGATGCGGGACATGGTGAAGGCGCTCAAGACCAGGCCGGTGCGATGAGCGCGACCGCGACGACGGTGGTGATCGCCACCCGCGATCGGGCACCGGAACTGGAACGGACATTGCGACGGCTCACCGCGCTGCGGCCGCCACCGCCGATCGTGGTGGTGGACAACGGCTCGTCCGACGGCACGGCGGCCATGGCCGCCGCGTTCCCGGGGGTGCGCGTCGTCCGGCTGCCCCGCAACATCGGTGTGTCCGCGAGGAATCTCGGGGTCGCGGTGGCGCGGACGCCCTATGTCGCCTTCAGCGACGACGATTCCTGGTGGGCGGAGGACGCGCTCGCCGAGGCCGAGCGCATCCTCGACACGCACGGCGACGTCGGCCTGGTCGCCGCGAAAACCCTGGTGGGGGAGGAAGAACGGGAGGATCCGGTCGTCTCGCTGATGGCCGCCAGCCCCCTCGGCAAGCCCGACGGGCTTCCCGGGCCCGCGGTGCTCGGGTTCCTCGCCTGCTCCGCGGTCGTCCGGCGGTCCGCCTATCTGCAGGCGGCGGGTTTCCACCCCCTGCTGCATTTCGGTGCCGAGGAGCGGCTGCTGTCCTACGACCTGGCTGCACGCGGCTGGTGGCTCTGCTACGCCGAGGACGTGCGGGCGCACCACCATCCGTCGCCGGTGCGGCCGTCGCCGTCGTGGCGTGAGCGCGCCGAACTCCGCAACCGGATGCTGATCACGGTGATGAGGCGGCCCGTACGCCGTTGTCTCGCCGAAGGATTCCGGGCGCTGGTCAGGGTACCCCGCGAACCACATGTGCTCGGCGCGCTCGCCGGGGTGCTCCGGCGGCTGCCCCGCGCGCTCGCCGACCGGCAACGGCTGCCCGCCTCGGTGGAGCGCCGCATCCGCGTTCTGGAACACGCCCATGGAGGATGAAGTGACGGACCGGATCACGGTCGTGGTGATCACGCACAACCGGCGCGGGCAGCTGCTGGAAACCCTCGGCTCGATGATCGCGCTGCCCGACGCGGCGCCGATCGTGGTGGTGGACAACGCTTCCCGCGACGGTACGGCGGACGCCGTCGAGGAACGGTTCCCGTCGATCCGGGTGATCCGCTCGTCCCGGAACCTCGGCGCCGTCGCACGCAATCTCGCCGTCCGTGCGGTGGAGACGCCGTATGTGGCTTTCTGCGACGACGACACCCGGTGGCAGCCGGGGTCCCTGCGGCGAGCCGTCGAGCAGCTCGACGCCCATCCCGGGCTGGGTGTGGTGACCGGGCGATGCCTGGTGGAGCCGGCTCTGACCGAGGACCCGATCACCCCGGAGCTGCGGCACTCACCGGTCCCAGGCCCGGACTGGCTGCCCGGCCCGGCGCTGCTGGGTGTCATGGCGGGTCTGTCGGCCGTCCGCGTCCGCGCGTTCCACGAGGTCGGCGGCTTCTCCGACCGGATGTGGCTCGGCGGAGAGGAGGAGCTGTTCGCCCTCGACCTCGCGGCCAAGGGCTGGTGGATGTGCTGGGACGAGGAGATGGTGATCCACCATGCCCCCTCGGCCGTCCGCGATCCGCGGCGGCGTCGTCAGCTCGGCATCCGCAACACCCTGTGGACGTTGTGGCTGCGCCGTCCACCCGGCAGCATCGCGCGCCGGATGGTCACGGTGCTGCGTTCGGCGCCGTTCGACCGGGCCACGTTCGCGGCGGTGGCGGAAGCGATGCGGGGGATCCCCTGGGTGCTGCGAGAGCGTGCGGTGGTCCCGGCGGGAGTGGAGCGCGGGCTGGTGCTGCTGGAGGAGTCGCAGCGGAAGTCGTTGGCGCGACGGTACGTGGGGTGATGCGAAAGGCGCTTCGCAACGTCGGTGGGGTGGGTAGGTCGGTGTTGCGAAAGCCACTTTCGCAACCTTCAAGGTTGTGAAAGCCACTTTCGCAACATCGACGGGTGGACAGGGGCGCGGACGAAACCGGCTCAGCGCACCGCGAAAGCCGCCTGAAGGGTCAGGAAGGCGAAGCGGCAGTCGCCACTTCCGTCTCCCCGCTCAAAACCCGCCCATAAGTACGCAAGGTGTCCGCGGCCACCCGGTCCCACGAGTAGCGCGCCCGCACCCGGTCGGTCCCGGCGATCCCGAAGGACTCGCGTGCCGAGGCATCACTGAGGAGCCGCCGCAGTGCTCCCGCCAGGTCCTTCGGGTTGCGCGGCGGGACCAGCAGGCCCGTGACGCCGTCGACGACGGTGTCGGTCAGCCCGCCGACGGCGGTCGCCACGACCGGGACGCCGCACGCCATCGCCTCCAGCGGCACGATGCCGAACGGTTCGTACCAAGGCGTGCAGACCACCGCGTCCGCGGAGCGCAGAAGCGCGGGCATGTTCTCGCGGGACACCAGTCCCGCCAGGTGTACGCGGTCGGCGACGCCGGCCTGGTCGGCGATCTTCCGGAGCCGCCGCACTTCCGGAGCCTCGTCGAGCGGGCCCGCGTCCGGGCCGCCCGCGATGACCAGTTCCGCGTCCGGAACCGAGGGCAGCGCGGCGATGGCGAGGTCGAAACCCTTGCGCGGCACCAGCCTGCCGACACTGACGATCCGCTGGCGAGCCGTGCGGGGAGCACACCCACCATCCGGGGTGAACTCGGTCAAGGCCACTCCACAAGGGACGACGGACGCGCGGGAGCGCGGCAGGCCCATCCGCACGAGTTCGAAGACCTCGTCCGAGCAGGTCGCGATCACCCGGTCGGCCTGTTTGGCGATCATCCGCTCGAGCCGGATCCGTTCGGGCGGGCTTGTGTCCTTTTTGCCCTGATAGCGCCGTTTCACCACTCCCAGCGCGTGAAAGGTCTGGGTCACCGGGATGCCGAGATCCTTCGCCGCGAGGATCGAAGCCAGGCCGGACATCCAGAAATGCGCGTGGACGACGTCCGGCCGGTCCTTGGCCCAGCGCGAGCGCAGTATCCGGCCGAACTCTCCCATATGCGGCAGCAATTCGTCCTTCGGCAGCTTCCTCGCCGGCCCCGCCGGGACGTGGACGACGCGGTAGCCGTCCGGCGTTTCGACCGCCGCGGCGACGCGCCGGTTCTCGCGGCGCGTGTAGACGGTGACGTCGTGGCCCTGCCTGCTCAGCGCGGCGGAAAGCTCGGCGACGTGGACGTTCTGGCCCCCGGCGTCGGCTCCGCCGAGTGCGGCGAGCGGGCTGGCGTGTTCGGAAACCATCGCGATCCTCATCGGACTCCTTCCCGCCGCGATCGGCGTGGTCAAGCGGTCACCTCGGTCAGCAGGGCGTCCCAGCGGTCGAGGAACGTGTCGAGCCCGTAATGGCTCAACGCGAACTCGCGTGCGGATTTCCCCGCCAGTACGGCGAAATCGGGTTCATGGATCAATTCGCGGTAAGCCCGCGCCAGTACCTCGATGTCCGTCGAGACGGCACCTGCGTCGGGCGGGACCGCGAGAACGGCTTCGGTGGTCGCCAGTGCGACGACCGGCATGCCGAGGTGCATCGCTTCGAGCAGCGAGAGCCCCAGCGACGTCCATCGGGCGGTGTGCAGGTAGACACGGCGCCGGGCGACCTCGGCGTGCAGTTCCCGGCTGCGCAGGTCGCCGCCGGGACGCACCGCGGGGTGACGGCCTTCGAGGTCTTCGCTGCCGATCCCGTACACGTCGACCGGCGCGATCTCGGCGAAAGCGGGCAGCAGGTCGGTCCCGGTGATCCGCCCACGCCTCGCGGGTTCGTTGATCAAGGCGGCGCCGTGGGGGAGTTCCCCGGTGTAGCGCTCACCCGGATCGGGGATCCCGTGCGGGACGACCACCGTGGGCGCGTTCCCGGAGTCCCACATCAGTTCGTTGAAATGAGTGACGTGGACCAGCGGAATGTCGTCCCGGTCGGCCAGCGGGTGCCGGGTGGTGGCCGCGTGTTCCCGCGGCGTGTTGTGCTCGACGTAGACGGCGGGCACTTCCTTGCCGGGGCGGCGGCGCAGCCACCGCGCCGCCAGCTGGATCTCCTCGGGCCGCTGGAGGACGACGACGTCGACGTCGAGCTCTTTCAGATCGTCGACCGGGACCTCCTCGGCGGAGGGCCAGTCACGGCCGCTGAGCCCGCGTCCCCAAGGCCCGCCCTCGGCGAGCAGCGGCAAGTGGTAGCGATGGCCGCCCTGCACGAAGGATTCGGTCCAGGACCCGTGAACGTGCCACAGGAGGATCCGGAGCGGGACCTTTTTCGTCATATCCGCCAAGTTGCCCGTTGTGAACGGACTAAACGTTTTCCCTTGTCTTACTTTGCTTTCGCCGGGAAACACGAGTGGCCGCGATACCCACCAGGAGTGCCGCGAGCGAGCTCAGCGCGTGGAGGGTGTTGTCGGCCCAGTTGAGATTGACCGCGTCACCGGACAGGTCCGTCCCCGCCGAAAGCACCCCGAACGCGGTCAACCCGGCGAACGCCACGAAAGCCATCCAGCAGTAGGCCGGGATCGCGGACGGTTTGATCACCGCGACCAGACCGAGCACACCGAGCACGGTGCGGATGACGTCCAACATGCCGGTCGCGCTGAAGATCCACAGGGTGTTCTCGCCCGCCTGGTTCGCTTCGGGGAGGAAGAAGAAGCCGAGCACACCCAAGACGAGATGGACCAGTGCGACGATCAGCACCACCGGTCGCAGAAGAAAGCCTGTCGTACGCAGGTTCATCGGAAACGCCTCCGTCTCGCCGCGAGCCCGTCGGATACCCCGTGAAGACGCCATGAAACTCCCCCGGCCGGGCGAGCCGGGGGAGGAGTTCCGCGTACCGGCTCAGCCGGACTGCGGGTCGGTGTCGTCGTGGGGGTCGCCGGACGAAGTGCCCTGCTCCCCGCGAACCTCTTCGCGCTCTTCCTCGTCCCGTTTCTCGCCGGGGTCGGCCTTCTTCTCCATCGGGGGCTCCTTCGGTCGCTTGTCCCTGCGGCTACCCCCTTCCAGCCGCCTCCAACCCTCGGAGCGCCGGCCATTGTGGACGTTTGGCACCGCACGACCGGGGTAGCCGGGAGCAACATCGGCGAACCCGGAGGGGACATGACCGCGATCTCCAATGCAGCAGCGATTCCACTCGCCCCGGCGCGGCCCCGGCTGCTGCGACCGCCGGGGGTGTACCGCCCGCAACACGACACCTGGATGCTGGCGAGCGCGTTGAGCACGTCAGGAATGCCCGCCGGGGCGAGAGTTCTCGACCTCTGCACCGGCACCGGTGCACTCGCGCTGGCGGCCGCGGCGCACGGCGCCGGGTCGGTGACCGCGGTGGACATCTCCCGGCGCGCGCTGGCCGCGGTCTGGGTCAATTCGCGGCTGCGCGGGTTTCCGGTCCGGCCGCTTCTGGGCGGCCTGGCCGAAGCGGCGCGCGGTGGTCCGTTCGACGTGGTGCTGGCGAACCCGCCGTACGTGCCGTCCCCGGTGCCCGCGGCCGGGGCCGCCCGGGCGTGGGACGCCGGGCCGGACGGCCGGATCGTGCTCGACCAGGTGTGCGCCGGGGCGGCGTCCCTGGTGGCGCCGGGCGGCTACCTGATGATCGTCCACTCCGCGGTCGCCGACCCCGGTAAGTCGCTGGAGCAACTGCGGGCGGCCGGAATGACGCCTTCGGTGGTCGCCACCCGGTCGATCCCCTTCGGCCCCGTCATGCGGGCACGGGCCGCCTTCCTCGAAGCGGCGGGCCTGATCGGCGCCGAGCAGCGCCACGAGGAACTGGTGGTGATCCGTGCCGACCGGCCGTGAGACCAGGGTCCGGATCGAACCCGGCGGGCCCCTCCTGGTGGAGGGGCCGGTCGAGATCGTCACCGAAGACGGCGAGACGGTGACCTCGGATCGCTTCGTGGTCGCCCTGTGCGCCTGCCGCCGCAGCAAGCGCTACCCGTTCTGCGACACCAGCCACCGCCGCCGTTCACGGCAAGGGGTGCAGCGGCCTCAGGAGTGAGCTTTCCCCGGCTGACCAGGCGCCCAGCAGGTGCTCGGTCAGCCGGCCCTCCAGGAGTTCGGTGGCTTGGACTCCGAGTGCGATGTCCGCCGCCAGCTCCGGCTCACGGTCGAGCAGGTCGCCGACGACGTCGTGCCGCAGCACCTGTTCGTGCACCGCGTCGGCCTCGATGTGCTCGGTGTAGAAGTACCGGCATTCGGCGGCCCCGCCGAGACGTTCTAGCGCCTGGTCCATACGCCGGGCGGCGGGCGCGGTGGTGATCTCGGCGGCGGCGAAGTGCCCGACGAGCGCGCCGCGCAGGCGCCGGTGCAGGCCGAACAGCGACATCATGTTCACCGTCGCGAGCGTGCACGCGGGGACGTGATCTAGGTAGGCGAGGTATCCGGACGACAGGCCGGCCGCGCTCAGCAGATCCGCGAACAGGCGGGAATGCGCCTGCTCGGCTCGCCCGCCGCCGAACTCGTCGAACTCCACCGCGACCAGCGCCGCCTTGGCCCTGCCCCGGAGCCGCGGGATCACCCAGGCGTGGGGGTCGGCCTCTTTGAGATGGTAGATCGACCGGTGCGCGAAGTACTCCTCGACATGCCACCATTCGCCCTCGTCCCGCAGGAAGTGCGAAACGCCGCTGCCGTCGACCGGTTCGACGAGCAACTCGTCCAGCAACCCGCCGACGTCGTCCCCACCGGGTACGGCTGCTCGGATGCCGTCGAGGAACGTCTGCTCCAGAACGGACCGGAAGCCCAGCAGCCGGGGGTCCCATTCCCACGCGGAGTCGACGCCGTCGAAGCCCTGGTAGTGCAGCTCGTAGCAGACGTGCAGCGCCACCTGCAGGTCTTCACCGAACGGGTCGGCGCCGGCCGCCGTTTCGAGGTCGAAGTCGTCACGGCGTCCGCCTGCCAGGGTGTCCACCACGGCGGCCGAGAGCGGGCCGCGGATCTCGGGCAGCCTCGCGGCCACCTCACGGTCGATCGTCGTCATATCCCGGGAGTACCCGGTCTAGGCGTGCGGAACCGTCTCTTCGGTCAGCATCCGCAAGACCGCGACCTCGCCGTCGGCGGCGGCCCGGCGCTGCCGTTCGGCTCCGGTACCCTCCCGTTCCAGCTGCCCGAGAAGGGTGCGGACGAGGTCCGCGTCACCGGTCTCCTCCAGCGCCTGCTTGGCATGCGCCAGCAGCGCGGCGACCCGATCGCCCACCGGGACCGGTTTGCCCGCCACCGGGTCGACGGCCGGCCCCGAAAGACCGTGACGCGCGGCCGACCACACCGCGGCGGCGGCGATTTGCGGATCCAGCGGCGTGGCCTCCACGCCGCGGTCCAGCTCGGTGAGGGCGGTGCACACCAGCGCGCGGGTCAGCAGGCCCTGGAGGACGGCTTCGTCCACGGTGGACGCGGTGTCGGCGGCGCGGACCTCGACGGTGGGCCACCGAGCGGACGGCCTCGCGAGCCAGAAGGTCTGGTTCTCGTCCACGAGGACACCGCAGTCCACCAGCCGTCCGACCTGCTCCTCGTAGGCGGCCGCGTCGGCGAAGTACGGTGCGACGCCCGAGCCGGGGAAACGGCTTTGCTCGACCATCCGCCAGCTCTCGTAACCGGTGTCGCGACCGCCCTCGAAGGGCGAGTTGCCCGACAGCGCCAGCAAGGTGGGCAGCCATTCACCCAGGTGGTTGACGACGGCGACCGCGGTCTCGCGGTCGGGTACCCCGACGTGCACGTGACATCCGCAGGCCTCATACGCCTTGACCACGCCTGCGTACAGCGCGTCGACCTTGCCGAACCGGTCGTCGGAGCCGTAGTCGCGCTCGGGTGAACGACGTGGGGGAGTGCCGGCGGCGATGACGGCGCAATCCTCGCCCGCGGCCGCTTCGGCGAGCGTGCGGCGCCCGGCGGTCAGGTGTTCGTACAGCTCGTCGGCCGTTTCGCAGACCCCGGTGGCGGCCTCGATCTGGGTCGGCCGCAGTTCGCGGTGGACCGCGGCACCGTCCGGCAGCGGACAGCAGATCCGGTGCCGTTCGAGCACCGCCTCCGCCCGAGGACAGCTCACCCCGGTCCGGGGGTCGACCAGCAGGAACTCCTCTTCGATACCGATGCCGGTCATCACCGCTCCCGTTTCTTCGGCAGCGCGCGGACGGCCGGCCCCTGGATCACCGACCCGTCCAGACCGAACCGCGAACCGTGGCAAGGGCAGTCCCAGGTCTTCTCCGCGTTGTTGAACGCGACGAGACAGCCCAGATGCGTGCAGTGGGCCCCGACAGCGTGCAGTTCGCCGCCCGGATCGCGGTAGGCGGCGACGAGTTCGCCGCCATCACGGGTCACCTTCGCCTCACCGGGCAGGAGCTCTTCCACGGATGCGGGTTTGCGCAACGCGCTGAGATGGTCGCCGACCAGGAACTTCGCCACGGTGGCGTTGTTCTCGACGGTCGAGATCGCGGACCGGAGGTCGAAGCGGTTCGGGTCGTAGAGACCCGCGGACGGGTTGTCGCGTCCGGTGAGGAGATCCGCGAGCAACAGCCCGGCCGCCGTGCCGCCGGTCATGCCCCACTGGCCGAAGCCGGTGGCGACCCAGAGGTGGCGGCTCGCCGGGTGATAACGCCCCACGTACGGTACAGAGTCCAAAGTAGACAGATCATGGGCGGACCACCGGTGGGTGACGCGATGCACGGCCGCGTGCTCGCCCGCCCAGCTCGCCAGCCGTTCGTAACGGCTTTCGACGTCGACGGAGTCGCCGACCCGGTAATGCTCGCCGCCGACGACCGCGTACGGGACGCCGTCCATGAGGTAGCTCCGCACGGAATGGTGGGTGTCGGCGTCGAGGTACATCCCCTCCGGTGGGCGGTTGCCTTCGACCGGCCCGGCGACCACCAGGTCGCGCACCGGGTCGAGCCGGGCGAAGAACAGTCCGCGGTCGAAAACGGGGTAGTGGGTCGTCACCACGACCTCGCCCGCCCGTACTTCGCCGGAGCTGGTGCGCACCTTGACGCCGCCGAGTTCGTCGACGCCTTCCGCACGCACACCTTCGACGATCGTCCCGCCCGCGCGTTCGATCTCGTCCGCCAGCGCGAGCAGCCAGCGGCGCGGGTGGAAGTGCGCTTGTGAGGCGAACTTCACCGCGCCGAGGGCGGGCACGTCGAGGTCGACCTCGGTGACGTAGGAGGCCGGGAGCCCGGCCTCGGCGGCCGCTTCCGCCTCCCGTTCGAGGCTTTCGACCGTCCCGGGATGGGTCGTGTAGACGAAACTGTCGGCGCGGGTGAAACCGCAGTCGACGCCGAGTTCGGCCGTGGCCGCGGCGATCCAGTCCAACGCGGCCGCCTGCGTGTACGCGTACATCGCGGCGGCTTCGGAACCCTTGGTCTTGGCCAGCGTGGCGTACTTGAGCCCGTGCTGGGTGCTGATCTTCGCCGTGGTGTGGCCGGAAACTCCTGCCGCGAGGCGGCCGGCTTCCAGCACCAGGACCGAACGCCCGGCCCTCGCCAGCCGGTACGCCGTCGTGAGCCCGGCGATACCGCCGCCGAGCACGGCGACGTCGACCTCCGACGGCAACGGCGTTCCCGTGCGGTCGGGAGCGGGAGCGGTGTCGAGCCACAGTGAACGCGTTCCGGGCAACTCCGTCATGACGGCCGGATTCCCGGGCGGCGACAGGGGCAAACCAGGGTTTTCCGGAACTTCGGAGCGGGTAGCACTGGCCTATGACCACATCCTCCACGTCCCCAGAGGAAAAGAACATCTTCGTCATCGGTCTCGACGACAGCAATGAGGAGGTGTTGAGACGAATTCCCGGCGCCGACCGGTATCGCTTCCACGCCTTGCTGTCGCCCGAGGAACTCCAGCACGGCGAGATCCCGATCGTGGAACTCGTGGAGAAGGCCGAGGCGCAGCTGGACGCCTTCGACGGCTCGATCGACGCGATCGTCAGCTACTGGGACTTCCCGTCTTCGACGATGGTGGCCATGCTGTGCGAGAAGTACGGTCTTCCCGGTGTTTCGCTCGAGGCCGTGCTGAAATGCGAGCACAAGTACTGGAGCAGGCTCGAACAGTCGAAGGTGATCGACGAGGTGCCGGCGTTCGGCATCGTCGACCTGGACGAGGACGATCCCCGGCCGCCGGAGGGCGTCGACTACCCCATGTGGCTCAAGCCGGTGAAGTCGTTCTCGTCGGAGCTGGCCTTCCACGTCGGCGACGAGGACGAGTTCGCCAAGGCCGTCGCCGAGATCCGGGCGGGTGTGGACAGGGTCGGCAAGCCCTTCGAGCGCGTCCTCGCCACGGTCGACCTCCCGGCCGAGGTGGCCGCCGCCGGGGGAGCCGCGTGCCTCGCGGAAGGCGAGCTCAACGGCGTGCAGGCCGCGACCGAAGGCTATGTCTACAAAGGACAGGTCACGGTCTACGGTGTGCTCGATTCGATCAACTACCCCGATACCACCTCGTTCCTCCGGCATCAGTACCCGTCCCAGCTGCCGGAGGACGCCGTCGAGCGGATGAAGGAGATCTCCGTCCGCGTGATGGAGCAGATCGGCTTCGACAACGCCACGTTCAGCATCGAGTTCTTCTGCCACCCCGAATCCGGGCAGGCCTGCCTGCTGGAGATCAACCCTCGGCACTCGCAGTCCCACGCGGAGCTGTTCGAATACGTCGACGGGGTGGCGAACCACCAGATCATGGTCCAGCTGGGCCTCGGTCAGGATCCCCGGACCCGGCGGAACCGGGGCGACTACCGGATCGCGGGCAAGTGGTACTACCGCCGCTTCCGCGACGGGCTGGTCACCCGGGTGCCCACCCGCGGCGAGATCGCGGACCTGGAGGCGGAAATCCCCGGGGTGAAAATCGAGACGGTGGCCGAGAAGGGTATCCGGCTCTCCGACCTGCCCGAACAGGACAGTTACAGCTACGAGCTCGCGCACATCTTCGTCGCGGCGCAGACCGAACGGGAGATGGAGAGCAAATACCGCCGGTGCGTGGAGGCGCTGCGGTTCGACTTCGAGGAGGGATAGCCCATGCGGACGGTGGCCTCGCTGCCGTACGAGATCACCGAGGAGGACCACGTCTGGATCCCGGTCTCCGACGGCGTCCGGCTGTCGGCCCGGATCTGGCGGCCGGTCGCTTCGGACGGTGAGCCGGTCCCCGCGATCCTGGAGTACATCCCGTATCGCCACCGCGACCTGACCTCGGTGCGGGACTCCGTGCACCACCCGTACCTCGCGGGGCACGGCTATGCCTGTGTCCGCGTCGACATCCGTGGTTCGGGGGAGTCGGAGGGCGTGCTCACCGACGAGTACCTCGAACGGGAGCAGCTCGACGCGGAGGAAGTCCTGGAGTGGATCGCCGCACAGCCGTGGTGCTCCGGCCGGACCGGCATGATGGGGATCTCGTGGGGCGGGTTCGCCGCGTTGCAGGTGGCGGCGCGCAAACCGCCGAGCCTGACCGCGATCGCGATCTCGTCGTTCACCGACGATCGCTACTCCGACGACATGCACTACATGGGCGGTTGCCTGCTCTCGGACAACGTCGCCGAAGCCTCCACGATGTTCGCCTACGCCACGTTGCCGCCCGACCCCGCGCTCGCGGGTGAACGGTGGCGGGAGCTGTGGCACGAACGGCTGGAGAACTGCAGCCTCTGGGCCGGTGAATGGCTGAGCCACCAGCGCCGGGACGACTACTGGCGGCACGCGTCGGTCTGCGAGAACTACAGCGATGTCCAGGTACCGGTCCTCGCCTCCAGCGGCTGGGCGGACGGATACTCGAACGCGGTCTCACGGCTGCTGGCGAATCTCGACGTGCCGCGGCGCGGGCTGATCGGGCCGTGGTCCCACAAGTACCCGCATCTCGGACGGCCCGGCCCCGCCATCGGCTACCTGCAGGAACTGGTCCGCTGGTGGGATCACTGGCTGAAGGACGTCGAGAACGGTGTCATGGACGGGCCGATGCTCCAGACCTGGATGCAGGACAGCGTGCCGCCGTCGACCTCGTATGAGGACCGCCCCGGCCGCTGGGTGGGTGAGCCGTCCTGGCCTTCGCCGCATGTGCACCCGTCCGAGCACCGGCTCGCTCGGCACCGGATCGCCCGGCCGGGTGAGGACGTCCCGGAGGAGAACCTGTCGGTGGAGTCGCCGCTGTCCGTCGGGCAGTTCGCCGGGAAGTGGGCTTCCTACAGTGCCCCGCCCGACCTGCCGTACGACCAGCGAGAGGAGGACGGCGGCTCGCTCGTCTTCGACACCGACGAACTCACCGAGCCGTGTGAGATCCTCGGTTCGCCGGTGGTGGAGCTGGAGGTCTCCGCGAACAAACCGGTGGCGCAGGTCGCCGTCCGGCTGTCGGACGTCGCCCCGGACGGCAGGGCCACGCGCGTGACCTACGGGCTGCTGAACCTGACCCACCGGGACGGGCACGAAGACCCGGAGCCGCTGGAACCGGGCAAACGGTATCGGGTGCGCGTCGAGCTCAACGCCGTCGCGCAGGTGTTCCCCGCCGGGCACCGCATCCGGCTGTCGCTCTCGTCGTCGTACTGGCCGCTGGCGTGGCCGCCGCCGGAACCGGCGATGGTGACCGTCCACACCGGACAGAGCGCGCTCACGCTGCCGGTCCGGCCGATGGCGGAGGCCGACGAGGTCCCGGCGCGGCCGTTCGGCGAACCCGAAGGCGCGGAGCCGTTGCCCGCGACCCAGATCGAGCCCGGTGAGCAGCGCTGGACGGTCTCGCGTGACCTGATCGACTACCGGTCCTCGCTCGACATCGTCAAGAACGAGGGCAAGGTCCGGTTCGACGACATCGATCTCGACGTCACCAGGAACGTCTTCGAGACCTACTCGTGGGTGGCCGACGACTTCTGCTCCCCGGTGGCGGAGACGTCCTGGTCGATGACCTTCGCCCGCGGTGACTGGGAAGCGCGGTCCGAGACCCGCACCCGGGTTTCCTGCACTCCCACCGAATTCGTGATCGACGCACAGCTCGACGCATACGAAGGGGAGCGAAGGACGTTCTCCCGCAACTGGCATCGGACGGTTCCCCGTGACCTGGTCTAAGACGAGTCTTCCGGCGAAGGCGCTGCTCGCGTGGCTGCGCCTCACCGGCCGGAAGCGCACCTACGCCGAGCTCGACCGATTCCGCCGGAGCATCGAAAGCAGCCAGGCCAAGGGGGATCGGGGGCCGATCCGCTCGATCAGGCGCCGGTTCGACGTTCGCCGGTCCGAAGTGGACGGACGCCCCTGCTATCTCATCGAGCCACCTGGCGGCGGGAACGGCAAGAAGGTGCTGTACTTCCACGGCGGTGCCTACGTGCACCAGATCCAGCACGACCACTGGCGGTTCTTCGGACGGCTGATCGACCGCACCGGCTGCTCGGTCACCGTGCCGATCTACCCATTGGCCCCGGATCACCAGTGCCCGGAGACCACCGCGTTCGTCCGCCGCGCCTACGACGAGTTCTCCACGGGTGCCGACCCGGAGGAGCAGATCGTGATGGGGGATTCCGCCGGCGCGGGGATCGCGCTGGCGCTCACCAAGGCGTTGCGGGACGAAGGACGGCCGGTGCCCAAGGAGACCGTCCTGTTGTCGCCGTGGCTCGACCTGACGATGAGCCATCCGGCGCAACCCGCGCTGGACGAGCGCGACCCGTACCTCGCGCTCACCGGACTCAACGAGGCCGCCAGGCTCTACAGCGGACAGCTGCCGCGTACCGATCCCAGGCTCAGCCCGCTGTCCGGGGACCTTTCGGGGCTCGGGGCGCTCACTGTCTACATCGGAACGAAGGACGTCCTCCTTTCCGACGCCCGCCGCCTCCACACGCTGTGCACCGAGCAAGGCGTACCGCTGAGCTACCACGAGTACGAGGGCATGATCCACGCGTGGATGCTGGCCTCGATCCCGGAAGCGAAGCTGGCGCTGGAGGAGATCGCGCATCTCGTGGACCGAGCGCTCGTGAAAGGGGTGTAGGCGCGTGAAGAGCGGGTAACCGGAAGGCAACGGCCGGTGCAGCGAGGTTGTACGTCCACCGGCCGTGAGGTGGACCGGCGTGGGCAGCCCCGGCGGAGCAGGGACGCCGGCGCGCCGGTCACCGTGTCCATCCGTCGTCGGGGAGCGTTCGATGCAGCAGCTGGAGTCATTGGGGGAACTGGCCGCGCTGGTCCGGCGGCGGGACGGTCTGTACATCCGCTGGGCGCCGACCCCCGAACACCGCCCCGGCACGAGCCGGGACGAACTCACCGGCGCGGAACTGCCGGGCCTTTCGGTGAACCCCCTCGATCCCGAACCATGGTGGCGCGACCAGCCGCTCGAACTTTGGCTGGCCAGGCGGCTTTACGACTACTGTCACCTCCGGCACGAACGCCGTCGCGAGACCAAACCCTGGGTGCTGGCGGGCCGGATCGTGGGCTCCGGCCCGGACAACGAGCCGCTGCTGACCGACCCCGAACCCGTCGCGAGGATCTCCACCGCTGTTCTCGGCGAAGCTCGCGAACTATTGCGCGACAATGCCCAGCACGACTCGGACTGGGGCCCCTTGCGCCGCCCGCCGGAGCTGAACACCCGTGCGCCGGGCCGTAACTCGCGTGCTTGAAGGCGTAACTCACGTGATCAGAGGCGCAACTCACGAGTTACGCCTCCAAGCACGCGAGTTACGGCTCTGATCACGCGAGTTACGGCTGGACGGCGAGGAGGTCCACGACGTCTTCCGGGCGTCCCCGCTTCTCGAACCGGGCCCGTTGCCGGTCCGCCCCACTGCCCTCGGCGGCGAGCCGGGCGCAGCCGTCGCGGACGAAATCGAGGTCACCCGTCTCTTCGAGGGCACCGGCCGCGAAGGTGACGACGTCGTCGAGCACGTCGCTCGCCGGAGCGAGGTCACCGGTGCGGAAATGCGGGCAGCGGCCGGAGAGGCCTTCCCGTGACGCGCGCCAGATCTGCGCCCGCAGGACCTCGTTGGACAGGCTCTGCGGGTGCTCCTCCGTCGCGAGGATCGTGCCGACCAGCCCGCGGATCAGCACCCCGAACAGGGCCGCTTCACCGGCGGTGGCCGCGACGTCGCCGAGCCGGAACTCCACGGTCGGCTGCTTCTCGGAAAGCCGCACGTCCCAATAGACCATCGCGCGATCGAGGATGGCGCCCGCCCGGAGCCAGGCGTCGACGATGCTTTCGTAGTGGTCCAGCGAGGTGAACAGCGGCGGTGAACCGGCCGAAGGCCAGCGGTTCCATTGCTGGTAGCGCCAGCTGGCGTACCCGGTGTCGTACCCGTCGCAGATCGCCGAATTGGCGGTCACGGTCAGCAGCGCGGGCAGGAAGGGCCGGACATGGTTGATCACCCGGATCCCGGTTTCGCGGTCGGGGACGGCGATGTGGACGTGACAGCCGCAGGTGTGCGAAGTCCTGGCGGTCGCCCCGAAATGTTCGGACATCCGTTCGTAGCGCGGATTCGGGGTGATGGCGGGCAAGGCCGTCTCCGCGAGCGGCGCGCTGCCGCTGGGCAGCAGGAGGCAGCCCCGCCGGGCGGCGGCCTTGGCCAGTTCCGCCCGCAGCGCCGACAACTGCCGTTCGGCCTCGTCCCGGGTCGTGCAGATGCCGGTGGCCGATTCTGCCTGGGAGCGGGTGAGTTCTCGCTGGAGTTCGCCCTCTTCTTCGTCCGCGGCGTCGACGACGGCGTCGCCTGCCGGGAAAAGGTGACCGGTCCGGTCCACCACGAAGAACTCTTCCTCGACCCCGAAGGTGAGTACGTCCTTGTTCACAACCGCAGATACCCCCGGTCCTCTCGGCACAAACGTGTTTTCGCAGGTCGCGGACGGGGTATTTCAGGGCATGAGACCGAACTCGGAGGAGCCGCCGTACCTGCTGGCCGCGCAGGCCGGGTCGGTCGTTCGTCATCTGTACACCAGGCTGCGGGACGACGAGCCCGCCTCGCCCGCCGACCTCTGCCGCACCATCGGGGCCTTGCAGCGGCTCGCCGACGACCTCGTCAACGTCCTGCCGGGTCTGCAGAAACAGCTCGAAGAGGGCCTGCTAGCCGGCCAGGTGGGCGCGGGTGACACGCCCGGCGAGGCCTGGGACAAGGTCTCCGAGGTCGGCTACGCGCTCGCGCAGGCTCGTACGGGCGGCCTCCTGCTGGCCGCTGAACTGCGAGTTTCCCAGAGGACACTCGGAGAACTGACCTCTTCGTGACGCTCGGTGCTCAGCCGATCGGCTGAGCGCGGACCACCGCCACCGGGCAGTGCGCGTGGTGCAACGCGTCGTCACTGACCGAGCCCAGCAGCAGGCGCCGGAGATCGCCGTGATCACTCCGGCCGAGCACCAGCAGGGCGGCCTCGCTGGACTGCACGGTCAGCGCCTGCGCGGCGGGTCCCACCCCGTGCACCGTCTCCACGGGGACATCCGGATAGCGCTCGCGCCACGGTTCGAGCTGGCGGGCGACGAGTTCGTCGGCGACCTCCTGGGGGAGGCCGGGGGCCGGATCCAGTACCGGGCCACCGAGCAGGGGCTCGCTCGCCGGCCCCCAGATCGGCATCCGCGCGACGTGGACCGCGTGCACGGTGAGCCCGTGACGGGCTGCGAAGTCGAACGCGAACCCCGCCGCCTGCGCGCTCTGCTCAGTGCCGTCGGTGCCGAGGATCACCGGTGCGCCCGGCGGAGGCTCGTCCCCGCGTACGACCACGACGGGACGTCCGGCGGTCTTGGTCACGCCGGATTCGGTCGAGCCGAGGACCGTCCTGGCGAACAGTCCGGTGTGGGATTCGCCCAGCACGATCATCGCCGCGTCCACCTCGTCGGCGACCGAGGTCAGGACCTCCTCCGGCGTGCCGCCGCGGACGACCGTGCGGACGTGGAGGTCAGGGTCGGAGCGCTGGAGGGCTTCGGCCATCGAAGCGAGTTGCCGTCGAACAGGTTCCACTTCCGCCGCGTCGTCCGCGGCCTGGGGAACCGCTTCGTTCAGCGGGGTCGCGACGGGGTCCGAGCCGGGTGGGGGAAGCCGGTCATGGGTGCAGTACGCGAGGACCAGGCCGAGGCCGCGGGTCTTCGCCTCGGCGACCGCCCAGCGGACGGCGCGGCGGGCCTCGGGCGACCCGTCGAAGCCGGTCACGACCGGCCCGGGGCCGCTTGGTGCAGCGGACATGGGACATCACCTCCGACGCGCTGGTGATACCCGCTTCAGGCGGTCTTCAAGCGATCGGTTTCACCGGACCGCGTGCCTGGGTATTTCACTACATGACTTCCCTGTCGACGCCCCGCGCGCTTGACAAGAAGCGCGCCTCCCCAGTGGCCTCCGAACCTCGGGGACGTCTCCGGCTGCAGGTGAGCAGGCCGACCAAGGGGACCGCCGTCGTCAAGGCGAACGGCGAGATCGATCTCGGGACCGCTCCGCCGCTGTGGGACATGCTCGCCCAGCGGCTTCACAGCAGCGGCACCACGCTCATTCTCAACCTGTCCGAACTCGAGTTCTTCGGCGCGACGGGGATCCGGGTGCTCGAACGGGCGCAATTACTGGCCGAGGACAGCCACACACGCCTCTTCGTCTTCCCCGGTGAATGCCGGTCCGCCCGCCGGATGCTCGACCTCTGCGAGGGCGGCGGCCTCCACACCTTGTGACGAGGTCACGAGCGGGTTCGGCCGATGGTCGCGCGGGCGGCGAGCGCCGCGCTCACCAGGGCGACGTGTTCGAGCCGGGTGGGATCCAGTCCGGTGAGGTCGGCGATCCGGCGCAGCCGGTAATCGA
Organism: Amycolatopsis lurida; assembly: GCF_900105055.1. Classification (NCBI taxonomy): domain Bacteria; kingdom Bacillati; phylum Actinomycetota; class Actinomycetes; order Pseudonocardiales; family Pseudonocardiaceae; genus Amycolatopsis; species Amycolatopsis lurida. The sequence goes on along the minus strand of NZ_FNTA01000004.1, from coordinate 710,841 downwards.
CCGTGTTGGGGTGGACGTGCAAGGCGGCGGCGGTTTGCCGCCGCCCTCCCCGGCGGAGGAAGGTCTCCAGCGTCTGCAGGAGTTCCTCGTTGCCGTCGAGCGGCGCCAGCCTGGAGGCCAGCCGGTCGAGGGCGGGTCCGGGACGGGAAAATTGGTATTCGAGCAGGACGTCGTCGAGCCGGTACAGCCCGGCGGACCGTCCGGATCCGATGGCGACCGCGAGCACGTCCTGTGCCAGCCCCGCCGCGGCCGGCACCCCGGACGGTTCGGCGGCGGCCACACCGGCGATGACGTCCGCACCCGCCGTACGGGTGACGTCGGCGAGGACGCGCGTCAGCCACGCCCAGTCACGAGCCGTCAAGTCGCAGGCCGCCGTTTCGTGCGGCAAGAGGGCGACGCCCCCTTCAGGAGTGAGCGAGGTCAGGACGGTGCCCCGGATCTGGCGTTCCAGTTCGACCCGCAGCCGCCGGAGCTTCCGCCGCCCGGCGACCAGCGGGTCGACCCCGTCGGCCTCCTCGTCCGGATGCGCCCCGACCGACACCGCGAGCACGAGGTAGCACGGGGGCATCCGCAGTCCGGCCTGCCCCGCCATGACCTCCGCGGGTTCGCCGTCGAGCAGCGCGGACAGCAGGGTGTGCCGTGCGGACCGCTCGTCGTCGAACATCGTCTGCCGCTCGTCGAGGTATCCGGCGCCGACCACGGGCGTGACCACCTCCAGGTAACGCAAGGTCAGCGCGTTGACGGCCAGGACGTCGGTGACCTCCTCCGGGCGCGCGTCCGGCGTCAGCGACGCCCAGACCACCTGGATACCGATGTGATACGCGGTGAGCACGATGTCGAGCGGGATGCCCTCCTCCGCACGCCGGGCCGCCGACTCGCGGAGAAAGTCGAGTTCCTCCCGCGTCGGCGTGGACCCGGTGCGCAGAGTGTCGATGAACGAACGCAGGTTCTGCTCGATCACGTGCGTGATGTCGCCGCTGAGTTCCTCGGCGGGCAGCAGACCGTACTCGGGGATCCGGGAGACGATCTCGGCGAGCACCGTCTTCGCGAGCGACGGCAGGACTTCGGTCAGCCGTTCCGCCAGTGGGCGTCCGCCGATACGGAAACCCGGATCCTTGTCACCCGTCACAACCGTCCATCATGACAGCCGGTCAGCGAGTGAGCATGTCCCGCGCGGAGTCGATGGTCGGGTGCACGATGAAGACGGCGTCGAGGCCGAGCAGCGCCATCGGGCGCAACAGGGCCCGCTCCTGGGTGACCATGATGAACGGGACGCCGGCTTCTTCGGCCTTCGCCCTGACCTGGACCAGCACGGTGAAGCCGGACGAATCACAGAAGGTCACCGCGGACAGATCCGCGATCAGCGCCGACGGCTTGAACCGGAGCTCCTCGTCCAGTGCCCGCCGCAGGTCGTCCGAGACGCCGAGATCGATCTCGCCGGCGACGGCGACCACCGTGTCACCGGCGGAAGCGGTGATCGAAATGTCGAGAGACGACACGAATCTCCGAGCCGACCGAGGCGGATCGGAAGCGGGAGCGCGGTAATCGGTCAAGTTGACTCCTTGCCGGTACGGGGTCCGGCCGCTGCCCGGTGGACAGGCCGGACCCGGAAAAGAAGGGATCCGGCGGCTGGTGTCTGAACCGCGACGGGTCAACCGTAGCAGCCTTGTGGTTCGGCACGCCGGGTGAGCGATACCGGCCCCGTGTCACACCCTCCGTGCCCGGGCTTCGCCGACCATCACCCGATCGAGATCGGGGTGGATCTCGTCGGCTCGATTCCACAGCTCCGCCGCCATCTGGGCGGAGCCTTCGGCGGCCGCGACATTGCCGAGACCGACGTAGGCGCGCGCGGTCTCATACCGGCTCCCGCAGGCCTCGGCCCGGTCCGCGGCGGCACGATAGGCCGGGGCGGCGAGGTCGTGGCGCTCCGCGTTGTACCAGGCCCAGCCCAGGCAGTTGAGGGCCATCGCGGCGTCGAGGTCCAGGCGCAGTTCGTCGAAGACGGCCAAGGTCCGGTTGGCGAGCGCGGCGGCTTCGGCGGCCTGCCCGAGCGCGGTCAGCACCAGCGCGATCCCGCGTTCGGTGATCGCGGCGTTGCGGCGGTTGCCGCCACGGACGTAGGACGCGTGCGCCTGCCGGAGGTCCCGCAAGGCGCCTTCGTGGTCGCCCCGGTAGTGCTCGGCCCAGCCGCTGTGCGCGAGCGTGGTGGTTTCCCCGTGCCCGTCGCCGATCCGCCGGAACAGCGCGAGCGCTTCGCCGTAGCACGCCGAAGCCTCGTCCAGGTCGCCGCGATCGACGTGCGCGACCCCGAGGTTGGCCGTGGTGGTGGCGAGCGCCCACAGGTCCCCGATCACCGCCGCGGACGCGCGCGCCCACCGATGGGTTTCCATCCAGGGATCCCAGAGTTTGGCCACGAAGAAGTAGTCACGCAGGAAGAAGGCGAGCTGCCAGCATCGCTCGTGCTCGCCGCGGTCCCGCGCGGCCCGGCACAGGGCGACCAGACCTGGCCATTCGGTGCGGAACCAGGCCATCGCCATCTCGCCGTCGTCCAACCGGGCCGGTTCCGGGAGCCCCGGGGCGAAGTCGATTTCCGGGACGAAGCGGTGCGGCGTGAGTTCCTTGTCGGCCTGAGCGGCGGTCCGTACCGCGAAAGCGGCCAGTCTGCTGAATGCTTTCATTCCGTCCTCTGCGTCGGTTGATACGAATTCGGTCGCGAATGCCCGAAGCAGGTCGTGGAATCCGTAGCGGCCGGCCTCTGGCTGGGTGAGTAAATGCGCTTCGTGCAAACGGTCCAGCAGACGGTCGGTCTCCCGGAACGAAAGCGAGCTCAGCGCGCTCGCGGTATGGATGTCGACGTCGGTGCCGGGATGGACGGTGAGCAGGCCGAAAAGTCTCGACTCGGCGGCGCTCAGCTGATGGACGGACAACCGGAACGCGGCGGCGAGCGAGCGTTCGCCGTCGTCCAGTTCGCCGAGGCGGGTCGTTTCGTCCGCCAGGCGCCGGTCGAGTTCGGTGACGTCCCACGCCGGATGCGCGCGAAGCCGCGCCGCGGCGATCCGGATCGCGAGAGGGAGTCGGGCGCACCGCTGGACCACCCGGGTGACGGCCGTTCCGGCGGGAACGCCGGTGACCGTGGTGAAAAGTTCGACCGCCGCGTCGAGCGGCAGCATGGCCAGCGAGACGTGCACGGCGTCGTCGAGCGCGCTCAGCCTGGACCTGCTGGTGATCAGCACCCGGCATTTCGGCTCGGCGGGAAGCAGCGGGCGCACCTGGGCCGCGCTGACCGCGTTGTCGAGCACCAGCAGCAGGCTGCGGCCGCGAAGACGGGACCGGTACAGCGCCGCGCGATCGGCGGGGTCGGCGGGGACACGATCCGCGGGAACACCCAGCACCCGCAGCAATCTGTCGTGCACCGCGGCGGGCTCGCCGGATTCGTCGCGCAGGTCGATGAACAGGCAGCCGTCGGCGAAGCCGGATTCCAGCCGGTGCGCGCACCGCACCGCGAGTTCCGTCTTGCCGACGCCGCCCATGCCGGACACGACGCAGACACCGCCATCGGCTTCGAGCGCCGCGCGGATGGCCCGCAACTCGTCTGCCCGGCCGGTGAACGACGAGGTCGCCGGTGGCAGACCGGAAGGCCGGACGTCCGGCCGCGTCCTGCGCCGCGCGGGTTCACCGGGCAGTAGCGGTTTCAGTTCTCCTTCGGCGCCGAGTTCGGTTTCGCACAAAGCGGCGAGCGCCGCGTTCGGCGCGGAAAGCCCGGTCTCGACTTTGCTGAGGTAACCCTTGCTGTAGTGGGTGCGGGCGGCGAGTTCGGTGAGCGAAAGGCCTGCCGCTTTGCGGCGGCGTCTCAGCTCCGCTCCGAATGTGGCTCGCTCGTTCATCGGCCCCCACCCTCGTCGGAGGATCAGTATGGCCGTGTGGACGGTGTTTCGGCAGCGGCCGCCGTCCGTCGGCCGGATCCGCGGGTCCGGCCGACGGACGCAGGGGCATCTCATGTCGTCGATCACCGTGTCCGCTCAGCCGAACACGAGACCGAGCAGGGCAAGAATCAGGTCGATGGCGTGGGTCTGCATTGTCAGTCCACCTCCTTTCCGTCTGTGGCGACCACGGGCGAGACCGGGTTCGCGGGCGCGGTTCCCGGTGCGCTGCCGAGCACCAGCCCCATGACGAGCGCGACCACCCACAGCCAGAAAGCCAGCCGTAAGAGCAGTGAAAACGAGCACATGACCTTCATTCCGACTCCTTCGGTGTGCGCGTCCGGGCAGCACTCGACAACACGGGAAAACCGCTGGTTGGAGTGTTATTCGCCGCTAATTGGGGCGGCTCACCAAGAATGCGTCGCCGGTCCGTGAGCGACAAGGAGTTTCCTGTTTCCCGTATGGGCGGGAAAGGAAAACCCAAAATAACGATCGGCGATACACGACCGCGATCGGCTGGACACGGGCCGCCGGGCTGACGACTATTGACGATCGTGCTTGAACCACTAGGGGAGGACTGGTGACCGTCAGCGCTGCGGACCTGGCCGTCGAATTGAAGCTGCTTCGGCGGGGCAGGGGAATTGCGGCACCTCAGCTCGCCGAACGCGCGGGCCCCGCGTTGCGCGCGGTCTGCGGCGCGTCCGGGGGTGACGGGAACGCGGCGATCCGGCGGACGCTGCGCGAGAGCCTGTCCGGGTGGGCGCGTTCGCTGCCCGAGGACCTGAGCACCGCGGTGCTGGCCGCGCTCGGACTGCACCCGGAGGCGGTGCACCCCTTCTATCAGGATCGGGTGCGCTGGCTGGCCAGGCATCTGCAACGCGACGACCGGACGGCCCGCCGCCGGATCGACGAAGGCATCGATCGGCTCGCCGAGGTCGCCGTGGCGTCCACAAGCGAATCCGACGACGGTGACGTGCCCGAGCCCAGCAGAAGGTGGCACACGGAGGAGCTGCGCGTCGCGGTGGCGCTCGACCAGCCGGTTCCGGAGGTACTGGAATCCCGCCGGATCGTCGCGGACGCCGACGACATCTCCGAACTGGATCTCGCACTGACGCTGACCGACTCGGTCTATCGCGGCGAAGCCATCGGCAGCGACGATCTGCGTGTGGACGTGTTCCACGGTGGACGGCTGACCGGCCGGAGGATGGAGTCCACCGATCGGGTCGGGCTGGCGTTACGGCTGCCGCGTCCGCTCAAACGGTCGAGCAGGCACGAAATCGCCATGCGGTTCCGGGCGGAATTCCGGCATCCGCATTTCGTCTGCGTTCCCCGGCATCCGGTCGACCTGTTCGATCTACACGTCCGGTTCGCCCTGCCGATCCCGATGGAGGTCGTACAGCTCGAACGGGTCTTCCAAGACGACGCGAGTGACGAGGCGGCACGCGGATTCCCGTTGACGCCGGACGCTTCCGGCGAGATCCACGTCAAGTTCCGGCATCTGACACCGGGTTTCGCCTACGGGGTGCGCTGGAGGCCGTCGAGCGAGGCATGAATCCCGCTGGGTGCGGTTTCCGCGCCACGGCACCTTGCCTCACCACAGGATCACGACCACCCGGCCGGCCACGCCGCGACGGTCTTGTGCCGCAGCACCCGTTGCGCCGCGACCGCCTTCTCGGCCAGATCGGTCGCGCTCCCGAGCGTCGCGACGATGTCGTCCGCGGCGCCTTCGACCAGCTCCACGGCGCGCCTCTCCCGGTCGCGCCCGCTGAAGGCCAGCGCGAGACCGAGGTCGAGCCTGGTCTCCAGGGTTTCCGGATGGGTCATGCCCAGCAGCCGGATCTGCGGCTGGAGGATCTCCTCGAGGAGTTCGGCTTGGCGGCCGAACTCGCGCATCTGCCCGTGCGCCAGGGCGATGCCGTGCCTGATCCGGTAGCGCAGCCGGTGGTCACCGCCGAGAACGCGGACGACCGTTCGCTCTGTCGCGCTCAGTGCCCGCAAGGCCTGCTCCGGCCGTGCCGGGATCAGCAGCGCACGATCGGCCATGGCCGTGGCGGTCAAGGCCGGCGCGCTCTCCGGCCCGTAACGTCGCCCATACCTGTCCGCGAGCTCACGCAGCGCGGTGCGGCCGGCGTGAAGGTCTCGCAGATCGAGGGTGATCGTCGCCTCCGCCCACAGCAACTCGGCTTCGGTGCACCGGAAGTGCCGCGTCCGGCCGGCGGCGTGGAAGGCAGCGATCACCTGCGCCGCGACATCGCGTGCCGGTCGTGGCCGGCCGTCGAGCAGCAGGGCGCGCGTGTACTCCAGCAGTGCCGACGGCAGGAGTCCTTCGCGCAGTGGCCCGTTCGGCAAGGCATGGAGCTCCGGCAGGATCGCGGTGAGAGACGTGATGGCCTCCCTGGGGCGGCCCCTGAGGCGCGTCGCCTGTGCGCTCGCCACGACCGCGGGCAACCGGGTTCCACCCCGGACGAGGGACCTGTGCCAGAACATCCGCTCGCCCGCGTCGTAGTCGCCCTGGCAGTCGAACGCCTGCGCGGCGACCAAGCCGGCCGCGTAACGCTCGTCGTCGTCGCCCGCCGACAGCAGCGCGCGCCGGGCGTGCCGCGCGGCCTCCGGATACAGCCCGCAGGCGATCTCCACCCGTGCCGCCGTCACGAAGTCCGTGCTCGTCGCTCCTTCGGTGGCCAGGATCATCGCGTGGATCTCGCCCGCCGCGAAGAAGTCCAGGTGCCGTTCGTGCGCGGCCGCGATCGGGCGCAGCAGCCGGATCCGACCCGCCGCGGACGTATGCTCGGCGAGGGAACGGGCGTGCTGGAGAAGGAAGTCCCGGTATCCGGCGCGGTCGTCGGAAAGCAGGCGCAGCAAGGATTTCGCCGCGGACTCCGGCATCGGTCCCGGATCGAGCCCGGCTTTGGCGACCTCGGCCACGAGTGGTTGCATTCGCAGTCCACCGTCCACAAAGGAGGCCAGGCCCCAGGCCAGCACTTCGTCGACGGCTTCCGTGAAACTAGGCCCGGCGTCGAGAACGTCACGGGCGATGCCGAGCGGAAAGGGGACCGGCGCCAGCAGCCCGCCCAGCCGGACGATCCCGGCGGCGATCGGCCCGCGGTCGGCGAGCAGGACACGGATCGCCGGCGGCGCGGTGTCCGGGCGGGAGGCGGAGCGATCGGCACCCGGGGAAGCGCTGGCGCGCACCGTGATCGGATGCCCGTCGCAGTGCTCGATGAGCCGGAGAACCGCTTGGCGCTCCGCGTCGTCGGCCGGTGCGCGGTGCTCGCCGGACAGCCTGAGGCCTTCGGCCGGTGACAACCCGGCGAGGTCCAGCGTCTCGACGTCCCACGGCGACTGCCCTGTCCGGCAGGTGAGCACCGTGGACACCTCGGGTGCGGGGAGCAGCAACCGGTCCAGGACGTCCGGCGGGAGCCCCGCCGGTACGTCGTCGATGAGGACGAGAGCACGGCGGCCGGCGGCCCCGATCCGCTCGGCGACGTGGGCGCGCAGCCGGTCGGAATCCATTCCCGCCAGGTCGGTGCCCAGCCGATCCCCGGCCGCGCGGGCCAACGCGAGGTGGAACTGGGACAAGACCTCGTCGGGCGCGTGATGCCCGAAGGGGCCCAGCCGCAGCACACCGCCGTCGTAGGCGTCCTGGAAGAGGTCGGCGTACCGTTCGACCAGCGCGGTCTTGCCCACACCCGGCAGCCCGCGCACCATCAGGACCGGCCGGGCACGCAGGCCATGATGGATCGCCGAGAGCTCCCGGTACCGTCCGATCATCCGGTTCCCGCCGCCGCGCGGACGACGGGCACCGTCCACCTTGCGCAGGACGAGTTCGACAAGAGCCGTCGGATCTCGCGGATCCCCGTGCTCGCCGCCGATGTCCGGATCGAGGACATGCACACGGCCGGCCCGCGAGTAATGGACGAGCACGACCCGTGAATTCGCGAGCGCGTCGGCGATTTCGCGGGTGATCCCGTCGACGACCGTATCCCGGACGACGCGGAGCCCAGCGTCGCGAAGAGCCGCTTCGACCTCGCCCATCCGCGCGACGCCGTCAGAATCCGCCGCGGTGAAACACAACAAGACATCGAAACGATCCATCATCAGCGCTCGCTCCCAGTGATCGTGCCGGTTCGCCAGCGCAGGGATCGATCCCGGGAACGATTTCGCTACCGATGACGGCGCAGCCGGGAAACCTGTCCTTGATCTGCCCGCTTCGCGAATTCGGGCAACGGACAAAACGAGGACAACAAACGCCGTTCCGCAACGACGTCACCGCGCTCCTCGATTATCGGGCATTCGGACCGTGAACGCCCGGGAGAGAGCATGGGAATCGCCACTGACACCACCACCGAGGGGAACGGCGCGGCCGTCGGCCTGATCCTCCTCGTGATCGCCGTGCTGTACCTGGGTTACGCCGCCCTCAAGAGACACGGGTTCCGGCCGCGCCGCGTGGAAACGGCACTGAGCGGACAGCAGTTGCGCCAGGTCTTCACGAAGAAGATCGCGGGAAGGGGCTGGTCCGTGGCGGACGACGGCAATCCGATGATCGCCCGATCCCCGGAGTTCGACGGCGTCCGGCAGGGCATCTCCCTCGAGATCTCCGAGGCGGACGGGCGCACGGTCGGTGAGCTGGCCGCGATCCTCCACAAGAAGAAGCTCTTCGGTGACACGGCGAAGGCGCACAGCCTGCGATGGCGGATGAACGCCTTTCTCGCGCAGGTCCGGCGGCTCGACGCCACCGCGAAAGTGATGGGGTGAACCGATGCCGACCCTCGACACCCGCCCGATCGACGGCGAACTCCAGGGCTACCGCGCGCTCGCGACCCTGCCGCGCCCGTCGGGCCGCCTGACCAAAGAGACGCTCGATCCGCTCGTCGCCGCGGCGAAGACCGGGGACCCGGACGCGGTGGACGCGCTGCTGGCGGTCGTGAAGCCGATGCTGGTGCGCTATTGCCGCGCGCGGATGGGCGGCCGCGACCTCTCCTATCTATCGGCCGACGACGTCGCGCAGGAAGCCTGCCTCGCGGTCTTCAAACTGCTGCCGGCGTACGAAGATCGAGGCGGCTCCTTCGTCTACCTCGTGCGGGCTATCGCGGCCAACAAGGTGGCCGACGCCTTCCGCGTGGTGTCCCGCGACCGATCCGACCCCGTGCCCGAACTGCCGGAGGCCGGATCGGTCCGCGACGAGCCGGAAAGCCACGTGCTCGGCGTCGACCTCGGCACCCGGCTGGGCAGGTTCGTCGCCCGGCTCCCGAAGCTGCAGCGGGAGGTGCTCACCCTGCGGATCGTCGTCGGCCTGTCCGCCACCGAGACCGCCGCCGCGCTCGGGCTGACTCCGGGGAACGTGCGGGTCAAACAGCACCGGGCGTTGGTGAAGCTCCGCGAACTGGTGAAGGACGAGGACTTCTCTTAGGAGCCGGGCGAACCGTCCTCACCGGCTACTCCACGGCGGGGTCGCCCCACGCCAGTTCCGGGAGCCACTTGCTCTCCGTCGTACCCGGACGGTGGAATTCCAGCCGGACCGTCAGGACACCGGTGACGTCGAGAACGATCTCCGCCGGTTTCCCCAGCGCCACCTTGACTTCGGGTGACGGCCTCCCGTCGAGGAGTACGCGGAAGTGCCCGACCTGGAAGGGTTCGGCCGCGTCGTCGAGGACACCGGCCACCGCGGTCAGCCTCCGGTAGGCCATTCCCAGGCTCACTTCGACGAAGGCGAGCCGCTCGGCCGCGCGCAGGACGATGCTGTCCGAGTACTGCACGTCGTTGATCCGCGCGCCCTCCGTGCGGATGCCGCTGCTGCACGCGCGCCATTCCAGGCCGGTCGCCAGCGACGTCCGGCCCGGTCCGGTCCCGCTCGTCGCGCCGCCACGCCATCGGCCGCGTTCGGGCCGCTGGTGCCGGGCCCTGCCGGTGATCGCGGTCAGCAGATCCTCCACACCTTCCTCGCTGAGCACCTCGATCGGGTACCTCGTGGTGGAGTGCGGGTTGAGGAAGTTCGGGATGTCGTCGACGGACTGCCCGGTGAACACGACCGGGAGGATCCGTTTGATCTCGCCGCCGAGATTCCTGGTCATCCTGTCGCGGATCCGCGCCGCCTCGAACTGGGATCCGCGGCCTTCGTCGAACGCCGCCCTTCCCTCGGCACGGCGTTTGTACTCCGGCGAAGCGATGACGACCACGAAATCCGCCGTGTCGAGGTGGTCCAACGCCCACAACGACCAGTCGCGGCGCTCGCCGTCGTCCCATTGGTCAAGGTGTACTTCGAGACCGATCCGGCCGTGCAGGAATTCCGCGAAGAGGCGGACCCGCTCTTTGTGTTCCGGTGAATCATGTGCGTAAGTGACGAACACGTGCGGCGGCTCGTTGTCGGTCATCGGAACTCCTGTCGGACGAAGGGAACCCGGCCCGCCGGGTGCGTCGCATTCTTGACGATCCCGAGGTCGTGGCGCACCCATTGTCGCCCGCTTGTCATCTTTCTGTCGTTTTCGGGCTCGCGCGCGCTGCCGTGTCCAGTTTTTGTCGTGTTTTTGTACCTTTTTCGAAGGCGTCGTGGACCCCTACGATCGGGGCTGTCAAACGGATCGGGGTGCGAAGGGGCGATGGCGCTCGTGTACGAGTACGACGTGTTCATCAGCTATCGCCGCGGCGGTGGCGACGCCCCGGACTGGGTACGGAATCACTTCCATCCTCGGTTGCAGAGAATTCTGGACGACAATGTCGACTACGACGTCAAGATATTTCTGGAGGACGGCGTCCCGGTGGGAGGAAAGTGGCCGCAAGTGGTTCGTGACGCGTTACAGCGCGCTCGGATCCTGATCCCGGTCTGCTCCCCGAAGTACTTTCGCGACGAGTGGTGTCTCGCCGAATGGCACACGATGGCGAAACGCGAGGAAATCGTCGCCGGTAGCGGCTCGGCGAAGCCCGGAAGGTTGATCTATCCGGTCATCTTCAGTGACTCGGAGAACTTTCCCGGCTACGCCCACGAACGTCGTATGCACAGTTTCCGGGACTGGAACAAGCCGCATCCGCAGTACCAGAACACCCCCGAGTACCTCGACTTCGATCGTGAGCTGGCGCTGATGGTGGAGGACCTGGTGGAGGTCATCGAGCAGGCGCCACCGTGGTCTCCCGAGTGGCCGGTCGAAACGCCGCCACCACCCGGCCCGCCCAGGCCGTCGAAGCTGCCGAGGTTCTGACCCATGCCGGGAACCGTGGTCACCTTCTACTCCTACAAGGGCGGTGTCGGGCGGAGCTTCACCCTGGCCAACATCGCCGTGCTCCTGGCACGCTGGGGAAATCGGGTGTTGTGCCTGGACTGGGACCTCGAAGCGCCCGGTCTGGACACCTACTTCCGGCCGATGATGAGCGCGCCCCCGTCGGGTGGCGTCGTGGACCTGATCGACGACTTCCGCGAGGGCAGGCTCCGTCCCGGCGCGCATACGACGCGGCTGACCGGGAAGGTGAGACTCGACGTCATCACCGCCGGCCGGGCGGACGACGCCTACGTCCGGCGAGTGCAGGATCTCGACTGGGAAGCCTTGTACGAACAGGGTTTCGGCGACTACCTCGAACTGTGCCGGGAACAGTGGACGGCCGCCTACGACTACGTCCTCATCGACAGCCGCACCGGGATCTCCGATATCGGCGGCATCTGCACCGCCCATCTTCCCGACCGGCTCGTCGTCCTCTTCACGGCGAACGTGCAGAGCATGAAGGGCGCGGTCGAGATCGCCGACCGGGCCAACGCCGCCCGCGACCGCATGCCCTACGACCGGCCTCAGCTGACCGTCCTCCCGGTGCTGTCCAGATTCGACGCCCGCGAGGAATACGCCCGCTCGGAGGAGTGGCGCCGCATCTGTCTCGAAGAGACCAAGGACCTGTTCCGCAGCTGGCTCGACCGCGATGTCTCTCCCGACGTGATGTCCCGGCATCTGACGTTGCCGTATGTCTCCTTCTGGACCTTCGGCGAGCAACTCCCGGTGATGACGGAGCTCAGCCCGACCGCCGACCAGATCAGTTTCGCGCTGGAAACGGTCGCCGCGGTCGTCGCGCACGACTTCGACCGGACGGATCTGCTCGCGGAGAACCGGGACGCCTATGTCGCCGGGGTCCGCGCGGAAAAGCGCACCTTCGCCCACGACGTCCGGGTCAGCACGACCAGGCCGACCATGCGGCTCGCCGAGGAACTCATGAAGTACCTGGTGGAGCTCGGTATCCGGCCGGTTCTGTCGTTTTCCGGCGAACGGTCGATGCTCGAAAAGACCGAGGACGACGCGAAACATCTGTGCCTGATCGTCGACCGGGAGGTGAGCCGGTGGCAGTCGGCCGAGGTCGAACTGTTCCTGCACCGGACGCTCGGCCAGGATCGCCGCGTCGTCCCGGTGCTCACCGAGGAGACCAAGCCGAACACCCTGCCGGGTTACGTCGGCAATCTGCGGCATCTCCAGTTCGGCCCGTCCCGCGGGCCGATGGAGATCGCCAGGAGCCTGGTGGACCAGCTCACGGGAACGACGGCACTCGTCGACCCGGGTGAGCTCGACGTCGCGGGCGTGCTCCGGCAGGCCTCGCACGCCCGGCTGCGCCCGCTGATGTGGGGACTGGTGGACGAGATCGTCGCCGAGCTGCAGATCGCGATCGGCGCGGGGGACCGGGAGCGGGTACAGGACCTCGCCCAGGAACTCATGTCGGTGACGCGGACCCGGACGACCGAAACGAATCCGGAACGCCGCGTGCTCGCGCCGTCCGACACCCGCATGGCGATCGAATGGGCCGTGCGGACCTCGGAGGCCAGGGTGACGCGCCAGGGATTCAGCGGATTCCTCGATCAATAGCAACCAGGTACGGAAGGATCACGGATGACGGATCGATTGGGACAGAAGCAGACCGCGGCGATGCTGGCGCTGATGGTGGTCGCCCGCGAGGTGTCGAACCCGGAGCTGCGTGAGATCGTCGGCTTCGCCCTCGACGGTGAGGAACGCCGTCAGCTCAACGGCCTCGACCTGGTGGCCAGCGAGAAGCGCGGGCGTCCCTACTTCCACGAGCTGACCGAGCGTGGCTGGGCCTGGTGCGAGGAGGAATTGAGCCAGGAAGAGGCGCCGAGGCCCCGGAGCAGCCTGGGCAGCGCCCTGTATGTCGTGCTCGGCGGGCTCGGCAGACACCTCCGGAGGGAGAAGCTCCGGCTCGCCGACCTCTTCATGCCCGACGTCGACCTGACGGCGGAGGAGATCGAGAGCCGGATCCGGATCGCCTATCGCAAACTCGCCCGTTCGCCCCGGGACTGGGTCGCGCTGGTGGAACTGCGGCCGATGCTCGGCGAAGCGTCCACTGTGGACGTAGACTCGGTGCTGAAGGAACTCAGCCGGTCGGGACAGGCGGACCTCGTGCCGGAATCGAATCGCAAGGCGCTCACCGCCGCCGACCACGCGGCGGCGGTCCGCGTCGGCGGTGAGGACAACCATCTGATCTCGATCGAGGCGCCGTGATGGACGAGCTGAGCGCGCTCGCGGCGCTGCGCTTCGACTGGGCCGACACACCCGATCACGTGTGGCGTGATTCGCCGTACCACGTCGACGGCCTGCACACCGGCGTCCTGACGGAGGTCAGCGCGGGGATCAAGGAGGCCGTCGCCAGCGACGGCCCGAGCCCGATCGGGCTGGTCCTCCAAGGGAAGAAAGGCGTGGGCAAGACCCACCTGCTCGGTCTGGTCCGCAAACAGGCCCATGGCGCCCGCGGTTACTTCTTCCTCAACGACCTCACGGCGGGCGACGCGTTCTGGGAGAACACCGCGGAGGCGATGCGCCGGGGCCTTTCGCGGCTCGACGGCTCCGGCGTACCGCAGCTCACCAGCTTTCTCCGTCGAGTCTGTCTCCGCGCGAGCATCGACGCGAACGTCACGAAGAAGATCCTGGACGGGCGTGGTCTGTCGAGGGGTGACGTGGACACGTTCGTCGAGGGCCTGCGCGCCTTCGATCGGGACGTCGCCAGGGAATGCGCCGACACGGCACGGGCTCTGGTGCTCTACGCGAGCGAGGATCCGAGCAAGAACTACGTCGGGGACGACTACCTCGGCGTGTTCCCGGAGTCGAAAGCCGGGGACCGCCGCAAATGGGGGATCCGCTCGGACCCCAAGTCCGCGAAGACCCAGGTCAGGAACATCACGCGGTTGCTCGCGCTCACCGGCCCGATCGTGATCGCCGTCGACCAGCTCGACACCCTGGTGGCTCGTTCCGCGGTGAGCTTCCAGAAAGTGCGGGACAGCGACGAACAGGACTTGCTCGTCGCGCAGATCGCGGACGGGCTGATGGGGTTGCGGGAGGCGACGAAACGGACCATGACGGTGCTCGCCTGCCTCCCCGGCACGTGGGAACTGCTCAAGGAGAAGGCCACCGACACCGTTCCGGATCGCTTCCGGGAAGCCCTGATCCTCGGCAGGGTGAGGGACGCCGAAGTCGGCAGGGCTTTGGTGGAGAAGCGACTCGGAGTCGCTTACGAGGCGATGAACTTCGTGCCGCCGCACCCCACCTGGCCGGTGTCGCCGTCCGCGTTCGACGGGGAGTGGGAGGAGATGTCCCCGCGAGACGTGCTGAAGCGGATCGGCGCGCATATCGACGCCTGCGTCCGGGCCGGCCGGATCACCGAGCTGACCACGTTCGACGAAGGCGGCGGGCGGTCGGCCACGCCGCCGCGTCCGGCGATGGCCGCCGATCGGTTCGTGGAACTGGACAAACGGTTCGAGGAGCTTCGATCGGAGGCCGACCCATCGGCTCTGCTGGATCCGAAGGTCGAGGACAAGGTGATGCCCCGCCTGCTGGCCGCGGCACTCCGGGGATGGATCACCGAGGTCGGCGACGACAACCTGGAATGGGTTTACGGGGCCAAGAGCGACCGGAACGAACTGCACGCCTGGCTCACCCGCACGGTGGACGAGGCCTCCGATCTGGAGGAGCACTGGGCGTTCCGCGCCATCGCGGCGCCGAATCCCGTCGCCGTGCTGCATCGGTTCCGCAAGGCGCGTTCGGCGGCCGGAGTGCGCAAGGGAGCCGAGAACCGGCACCTGGTCGTGATCCGCAATCTGGCTTGGTCGCGAGGGGTCAAGACCCAAGCGGAACTCAAGGCGTTCAAGAAGGACGGTGGCCGGGCACGCGAACTGTCCGATGCGGACATCCGCACGTTCTGGGCGCTGGACAAGATGTTCGCCGAGGGCAGCCGGGAACTCCACGAGTGGCTCGTCGACCGGCGCCCCGCCGGACGGTCGGAACTCCTGGCGGAAGTCCTGCCCGAGCCCCTTCCCCGAGCCGCCCCCGGATCCGGTGAGGCGCACGCCCCGGCCGTCGAGGGGGAGATCACCCTGGGCGCCGTGAGCGGCAGCGGGAAACCGGTCAGGATCGAACTGGCGGCCTTGCGCAAGCACGCCGCGGTGTTCGCGGGTTCGGGCTCCGGGAAGACGGTACTGCTGCGGCGGATCGTGGAGGAATGCGCGCTGCAGGGTGTTTCGGCGATCGTGCTGGATCCGAACAACGACCTCGCCCGGCTCGGGGACGCCTGGCCGGAGCCGCCCGAGGCGTGGGGAGCTGACGACGCCGAGCTCGCCAAGCGGTATCTGGCCGAGACCGACGTCGTCGTGTGGACGCCGGGACGGGCGGGAGGGCGGCCGCTCGCGTTCCAGCCGTTGCCCGATTTCGCCGGTGTCCTCGACGACGAGGACGAGTTCAACGCGGCCGTCGAGGTCGCGGTGGCGACGCTCGCTCCCCAGGTGAAGCTCACCGGCGGCACGGCGAAGACCACCGTCGGGCTCGCGGTGCTGCGGCAGGCCGTGGTGCACCACGCCCGTACCGGGTCACGGAGCCTGCCCGAACTCATCGAGGTGCTCGAAGACCTGCCCGACGGGGTGAGCACCTTGAACGACGGGCGGAAGCGGGCGGCCGAGCTGGCCGAACTGCTGAAGGCCTCCATGGTCAACGACCCCCTGTTGGCGGGCGGTGGCGAGCCCGTCGACCCGGCGCTCCTGCTCGCTCCCGGGGAAGGCAAGCGAGCGAGGGTTTCGGTCATCAGTTTCGTCGGGCTGCCTTCGGAGAAACAGCGGCAGAACTTCGTCAACCAGCTCCAGATGGAACTTTTCGCCTGGGCCAAACGGAATCCGGCGGGCGACCGGCCACTCGGCGCGCTCTTCGTCATGGACGAGGCGCAGATGCTCGCCGCGTCGGGGACGCTCACCGCGAGCACCCGCAGCACCATCGTGCTCGCCTCGCAGGCCCGGAAATACGGCTTGGGCCTGCTGTTCGCCACCCAGGCGCCCAAGGGACTGCACAACCAGGTCGTCGGCAACGCGATGACGCAGTTCTTCGGCAGGCTCAACAGTCCGGCCCAGATCGCCGCCGCCAACGAACTCGCCAGGGCCAAGGGCAGTCCCGTCGACGACATCTCGCGACTGGAACGCGCCCAGTTCTACGTGTCGGGGGAGGCGTTCGGCTTCCAGCGGGTGACCACCCCGCTGTGCCTCACCCACCATCCGGCCAGCCCGCTCAGCGTCGAGGAGGTGCTCGCCCGCGCCCGCCGTGAAGCCGAGTGAAACCACGGCCCGTACACCTCAGCAACTGTGCTCGCTGGAAAGGATTTCGCATCATGGCAGGAATCTTCATCACCGCCCGGGAAGGTGACGGTCTCGGCCGGAGTCTCGGTCACGTGTTCGGAAGGGACCGGGTCGTCCGGTCCGGCGGCTCCGCGTCCGTCCTGGTGGTGCCGATCGGCGCCGAGGGGCTGGACGACGGGGCCCAGGAGGAGATCGCCGAAGCACTGCGGCTCGGGAAGAAGATCGTCCCGGTCCTCGTCGACGACGCCGTCATGCCCGGGGAAAGCGAACTGCCGTCCGAAATCGCCGGCTTCGCCCGCCTGCGGTACCGGCGGCTCGGCGGACGCACGGCGGAACAGGACACCGCGGGGCTGGTCATCGAACTGATCCGGATCGCCCCGGAGCTGGGCATCGGTGTCGTGCAGGGCCTCGAAGACCTGGGGGAGTGGCTCGAATCCTGGCGGAACGAGACGCTTCCCGTGCTGCCCGAGGCCCTCCCGGTACTCGGCCGGGCCCGCGAAACGGACCGGCTCTGCGGTTGGCTGGACGCCGCACCGTCGGTCCTGCCCGTCTACGCCGTCAGCCGGACCGAGGCCGCGGCGTTCGTCGCGACCGCGGTGGCGGCCCAGCGGCCGGGTCTCCGCGCGGTCCGCGTGTCCAGTGAGCAGGGCTGGCGTCATTGCCGCGATCTGGAGGGACCTTTCGTCGCGGTGGTGGACGGCGTCGAGGTGGGGGAGGACACCGGTGGCGGGCATGTCGTCGTGGTGCGGAGAACGCCGGACCGGGACGGTGCCGATCTGTTGGAGCTGCCCGGGATTCCGCGTGACGAGGCGGCCGAGGAGTTCGCCGCGGCCGGAGTCCCGCCCGCCGACGCGACGGCCTACGCGGACATCGCACGGCTGAGTCTCGGCGCCCTGCGCCGGAAACTGGCCGTCGCCGACGACCTCCCGAAATGGGTGAACCCGCTGGAGCGCGATCTCGCCGCGCCGCTCCTGCTGATCGGCCGGTGGTCGGCGGGATCGAGGCACGATCTGGACGAGATCGCCGCGATCGCCGGACGCGAGATCGACGAGCTCACGCGCTTCTTCGCCAGGTCCGAGGCAGGCGACGACCCCCTGCTCGCCCGGTCGGGTGACACCGTGCGGCTGGCGGATCCGCACGATGCCTGGGCGCTCCTCCACGGCAGGCTCGGCGCGCAGGATCTGCGGCGCTGGCACGAGGAAGCCGTCAAGGTGCTCACGGAACGGGAACCTGGGCGGAAGTGGTCGGTGGAACTGCGCCACGGGCTGGCGCGGAGCGCGGCGCTCCTGGCCTCCGAAGGGGACACGACGCTGTCGGGCGGGGTCGCGTGCGCCGACCATGCCACCCGTTTCGTCCGCGAAGTGCTCGGTCAAGCCAACGACGACGCGGACGGCGTGCTCTGGCGGTCGCTCGCCGACGTGCTGCCCTTGCTCGCGGAAGCCGCTCCTCACGAGTTCCTCGGGGCCGTCGATCACGCGCTGACCAGCGACCCGTCACCGCTGAGCGGTACCTCCGACGGGTTGATCGCGGCGCTGGAAACGGTCAGCCGGTCCGACGACGCGTTGCCGATGGTCGTCTCGCTGCTGGCCGAGCTGACGCGGCCCGGCCGGGAGACGGGTGACCAGCCGCTCGAATCCCTGATCACCCTGGTGCAGCCGTGGTACCCGTATCTCGACCTGCCCGCCGGTCAGCGGACGGAGCTGGTCAAGGCGATCGGCCGCCGGTCGCCGGAAGCGGGCTGGCGGCTGGCCCTCGCCCTCCTGCGCGGTCCGCGCGGACACCTGCTCGCCACTCCGAAGCGGCCCCAGGTCCGTCTCGAATGGACGGTCCCGGCGCCGCCGGTCGCCGTCGTCGACGGGCCGGAATTCGAAGACGAGCTGGTCGCCTCGGCGCTGTCGGCCCTCGCGGAACGGCCTCACCGGTGGTGCGAGTTCTTCGAACGGCTGCCCGAGCTGAACACCGCGCAGTGGGATCGCGTCGTGGAGGCCTTCACGAGGCTGGACGCCGAACGGCTCTCGGCGGACGAACGTCTCCGCCTGTGGGGTCTGCTCACCGGAGTGATCGCCGAGCATCGTCATCACGACGGCGCGAGCTGGACGCTGCCGGAGGAATTGCTGCAGTGGCTGGAATCCTGCGCCGAGATGGTCGAGCCCGCGGTCAACCCGGGGCGGCACGGCCTGTTGTTCGGCCGGGCTCCGTACCTGGACGGCGGCGACTCCCTCGACCCGGACGCGCGTGACGCCGAGATCGGGCGTCTTCGCCGGGACGCGGTCGGGGGTGTCCTGCGCGAACACGGTGCCGCCGGGCTGAGCGCCCTCGCCGCCGAAAGCGCTCTGCCCAGGCTGGTCGGAGTGGTCGCGGCCCAGGTCGCCGGGGACGACCTCCAGGAAGACGCGCTCGCGGAACTCGGGCGCGAGGACTGGGCGGCAGGCTGGGCGGGCGAGATGGCGCGGTCACAGGGCGACGAGTGGCGGCATGGGGTCGCGACGCAGCTCAAGGAGCAGGACAGGCTGGTCGACTACCTCCTCGCCGTTCCGGTGGACCACGCGCCGTCGCTCTTCGAAGCCGCCGACGACGCGGTCCTCGAGGGCTACTGGACGCACGTCGGCCCGTGGCCGCTCCCCGAAGGACGGGAATCGTTCTTCGTCACCCAACTCGCGCGGCGCCGGCCGTGGGCCGCGGTCAAGGCACTCGCACTGGCCGTGCGCGCGGCCGAACCGCCGTCCTTGCCCCTTGCTCTGGTCGAGGACGTGCTGCTCCAGGCGTCCGCCGACGGCGTCGAGGCACCCGACCGCAAGGCCGTCGCGAACGTGGGGCCGCTGCTGGACCACCTGGCCGAGGCAGGCGCTTCGGACGTCGCGGTCGCGCGGCTGGAACTGCGGTTCCACGCGGCGCTCAAACACCACCGGAAACCGCGGAGCCTCCAGCGGATCCTCGCCGAGGACCCCGGCGCGTTCGTCGATCTCTGCACCCGGATCCAGCCCGTTGACGACGGCGCCCCGAGTGTGGAACTGGTCGACGCGTGGCTGACGATCTTCGAGACGCGCACCATGCCGGGCGCCACCGAGTCCGGTCTCGACGGTGCCGCGCTCAAGGCCTGGGTTTCGCGCGCCCGCGCGGAGTTCGCCGAACGCGGCCGGGCCGAGTTCGGCGACCGGGCGATCGGCACCCTGCTGGCGAGCGGTTCCCCCGTTCCCGACGGCGGATGGCCGCCGGAGCCGGTCCGGGACGTCCTGGACGTCGCCGACGGCGGATATCTCCGGGAAGGCTTCGCCACCGGTCTGACCGTCCAGGACGGCGACTCGGGGGAGCTCGCGCAGCGGCATCGCGGCTGGGCCCGGCGGATCAACGTCGGCTGGCCGCGGGTCGCCGCGCTCCTGCGTGAGCACGCCGACGACCTGGCACGACGCGGCTGACGTCGAAACGGCGCTCCGGGTGGACCGGCTCCTCCGCCCGGAGCGCCTCGTAGGCTGACCAGGTGACCGGGACGACGACGGCCGAG